>CAZHMD010000001.1:0-730762 GCA_964533735.1 uncultured Anaerolinea sp.
GTCGGATGCGGATCTGCTCTCGCAAACAACCATCATTGACTGTGCGCCAACGAAAATAACAGGTTATCCATCGATTAAAATTGTGAATCCGGACCCATTGAAAGAGAAACGTTTGATCCAATCCTACATTCGAGATCCACAAGGAGCTTTTCGAAAGTTGATGATCATCTTACGCAGGATACCCTCAGCCTTGTTTCCCTTACTTTATGTACAAAAAATTCTGCGGGATGTTGTTGCCAGGAATTCCAGCAGTATGCTACTTGAAGGAATGATCTATCTCTCCAATTCTTGGTCACAAATGGGATCTGGCCTTTTCAACGAAAACGCGCAAAAGAATCTACAAATCGCTATGGACTTGGCGATCACCCAATCTTTATTACTCCCAAACAGTGAAAGAATAACGAATTCGAATAACCTTCGATATAAACTACAAAGTATTGTGGGCAATCAATATCCCCTTGCGGTGAACTTGCTAAGTCAGCTCGCGCCAGCTTAGGCATTTTTGCTAGCTCAGGAGCACGTGAAACAGCGCTTACAAAAAGTCTCCGCCTTCCTGTATTAGACACATAACGGAGACTTTTTACGAACCAAAGAATCCCTCTAACAAGTCTCGAATCCAACCACTAGTATTGATTACAGTCGCTGGAAAGTGACCGAACAATTCATGTTGGCAGGATATGCAGTGGTCCGATCCTTCGTTCTGCTTTCAGCGTTAGCCAGGCACTCCGAGTGCCTCTGTCAAATGGTTGTCCATTTGGTCTATGGAACGGATGGCCCGCCTATAACAATCATCTTGGATGGAGATGATATGTTCACATCCATTTTCCTAGAGAACGAACCCGAACGCAGCATTTGCGCAGACCGCCGATGCAAACCATGAAAGCAGCTACGATGAATCGACTGGCATTGAAATCCAACATGACATTTGACTACAATTAGGATGACATTAGGCATAATTGCCCACTTGGTATAAGCAATTGTGCGCTTCTCTTATCGGGCCAATTCGTCTACCCTTGGGAAATGAATCACATTAGTAATTTCCAAGGAGGGAACTCTTGAAAAGACCGCTATCCTTTTTGTCATTTATCATCGCAGGGATTTTCCTGTTGGCCGCTTGCGCTCCTAGTTCCAGCTCAACGATGGGTACGGGAAATTTGTTGAATACCACTCCTACCCCAGGCGCTATGGTAGCCTCACCAGGAAGTTCTCATATGATGCAGCCCATCACAGGGGTGAATGTTCAGAAAGCAACTGAAACCGAAGGCGGACAACCACTGACCTACCGTATGGATGGAAACGTCAAGGTATTCGATTTGACCGCCAAACCGGTTATCTGGCCCATCACTAAAGAAATTTCAGTCACCGCCTGGACCTACAATGGAACTGTACCCGGATCAATGATCCGCGTGACGGAAGGCGATTCAGTTCGAATCATCGTTAAGAATGAGCTTCCTGAACCCACAACCATTCATTGGCACGGCATCGCTGTTCCGAATGCTATGGATGGGATACCGGACGTTACTCAAAAACCAATTCAACCGGGGGAGACATTTACATACGAATTTATCGCCCAGCCTGCAGGCACATACATGTATCACTCACATTATGAGGGTGACGTTCAGGTTTCGGCAGGGCTGTACGCGCCGTTCATTATTGACCCCAAAGAAGCAGAAGTACGGAAACCGGATGTGGATGTCGATTTGATGATTTCCGAATGGTTGGTTAAGGATGGAAACACTTATGCTGCCATGCCAATGGCGGGTATGGAGCCCAATTATTTCACCATCAACGGGAAGTCTTTTCCAGACACTGAGACGATCAATGTCAAGAAGGGTCAGCTCGTCCGTTTGCGCCTGATGGGGATTGGACAGTTTGTTCATCCCATTCACTTACATGGGGTCCCCTTCAAAATTGTTGCAACGGATGGCCATCCGGTTCCAGAAGCTGCCCAATTGACTAAAGACACTGTGCTGGTTTCACCGGGCGAGCGGTACGACATTGAGTTTGTCGCCACGGAAACCGGGCAATGGATGTTGCATTGCCATATTTTGCACCATACCACCAACGATAACGTGGAACCTGGTGGATTGATGCTGATGATTAACATTACTGATTGAGAGAGGAGAAAAACATGAAACCGCGATTAATTGTGATTGTTGTAATCTCAATCCTGGCAGCACTGCTGGCAGGATGTGCTGCCCAAACGGAGGAGGAAGCAACCGTCTCGGTTAAGTTCACCCTCGAAACCAACCCTGCTCCACCGGTCACAGGGAAAAATGAAATCATCCTGAAGCTTCAAGATCAAGATGGAAAACCTCTAACCGGGGCGACTGTGGATGTCAGCGCCGATCACACCGACATGACTGGAATGACAATGAGCGGCTCAGCGACAGAACAAGAAGGTGGCAAGTATGCGATCACCGCAGATTTCAGCATGTCGGGAACATGGAAAATTACCGCCTATGTTCGAAAAGATGGTCTAGATGTGAAAAAGGATTTTGAGCTGAAGATTCCATGATCCTCCTGATGTTTTAGGTTCTGGGGCGCGTTCATTTTGCGGACGCGCCCCAGAATTGAGATAATTAGTAATGACCTAATCTAATCGATTCTCCTCTATCTCAATAAAAAAAATCCAACCAATTTTTTATTTGGTTCAATAATGTCATATTCCATCGGCAAGATCCAACCATTCTTACTACCATTCAGCGAAAAAATTTCTCAATCCAGAACCCATCAAAATAAATTACACAAAATACTTGCGCCTCAATTTCCTCAAGCCAGTGCTTGTGTTAATGGCCTAAATTCATAATAGGCCTTTTTGCTGATATATAAACCCGCTGAACAGCGCTTTTAGCTATGTTTTTTTCCCGTTATAGTGAATGCTGCAAAGGAGGCATAGAATGAATTTTTATACACCAGTAAAGAATTCTCGTTTTCTTAAGCTTGCGCTTGTGGTACTTGTTGGATTAATCGTGGCGTTGGTTGCGATTTTTGTTTTCGAGGTAAAGCCAAGCTTAGTTCTGAATTATGGGTTGATTGTGGCCATGATTGGTAGTCATTTCTTTATGCATTCGGGGCACGCTAATCACGATGGCCAACACAATCAAACCACCCAGGTGTCCCCATCCTCCCAATTAAGCATGGTGCCGATCGAAAATGACGACTCTCAAAAAAGAAATCACGGTTGCCATTAATTCACAAATTGCCCTAATGATAATTAACTGTGCGACGCAGCTCAGATCAAAGCAAATCTCCTCCATTCAAGGAGAGTAGATATGTACGCCGGGAATGAACCATTATTTGTGTTACCCGAGCATACCGATTTTGTGGAATTGCAGATTACCTCAGTATTGAGATCTGCAGGTTATCTTGTAATAAAGTCCTTTGATTTACATTCAGCTACCCAGACTTATAAGGATTGTGAATGTGCTACAAACTCATGTGATTGCCAGATGGTTGTGTTGTTGGTTTACGCTCCTCAAGGACCTCCGATCACACTTATGTTGGATGGAAATGAATGCGAAACTGCCGTGTATCTCGTCAACGATTCAAGTCAAAATGCAAATTCTGTTACGGTTCAAAACATAACTCAACAATTGCCAGATACCTTATTGGCATGTAACCCACTTGATTCATTAAGGTGAAGAAATTATGACGGTTCTCGTTGATAGTCCTCGGGATGACCCCATAAAAAATCAGGCAACTCTTTGGTTATCACAACATTGGCTATTAGTCGTCAATACCGTAGCAGGAATACTAGTAATTCTTCCATTTCTTGCACCAGTATTTATGTCTATTGGGTGGATTATTCCAGCAAAGGGGATTTACTGGGTGTATTCCTATCTCTGTCACCAGCTGCCAGAACGCTCGTATTTTTTATTTGGTTCAAAGGTTTCATATTCCATCGTCGAGATCCAATCCGTGTGGAAGAACACGACTGATATTGCAGTCCTCCGCCAATTTGTGGGAAATTCGCAAATGGGTTGGAAGGTTGCCTGGTCCGACCGTATGGTATCGATGAATACCAGCCTTTGGGTATTTGGAATCATTTGGAGTTTCTTCAGAAAAAAGGTCAAACAATTGCCGTGGTGGGGAGTCTTTTTACTAATACTTCCAATGGCGGTTGACGGTACGACACACCTCATAAGTGATTTTGCAGGCATCGGGCAAGGATTCCGGGATACGAACACCTGGTTAGCGGTAATCACTAATAATACTCTTCTGCCTAACTTTTATTCTGGTGATGCCTGGGGTTCCTTCAATGCCTGGATGCGTCTTATAACTGGTGTTTTGTTTGGATTGGGAATCGTATGGTTTGGCTTCCCGTTTCTAGATGAAAATTTCAGAAATATTAACCAGGCTATCCATGATAAATTCCGTTATCACCAATTGTTAATCGCTGGAAAAGAAAGCCTGCAAAACCTACGATTTGTTCCAGAAAAGGAAAATGGTAAAAATATTATGACTAATGATGGAAATGGAGAGTATATTAACCCATGATAGAGCCCAAGAAGATCATTCAAGTTATTCTGGCTGATGATCATGCCATTGTTCGTGCAGGCATCCGTCAGTTCTTGGAACAAGCAGGTGATATACAAGTGATTGGCGAAGCGTCTGACGGCGAAATTGCAATCGATATGATTTCGCAAATGGTTCCTGACGTGGCGGTGTTGGATATTCAAATGCCAAAAGCTACAGGAATTGATGTATCGCGTGAAATTCGTGCGCGTCGATTACCTATAGGGGTGCTCATTCTTACGTCTTATGATGACGATCCTTACATCTCTGCAGTTCTCAAAACAGGCGCCAACGGATATGTTCTGAAAACTGCCTCACCAGAAGAAATCATCGGCGCTGTCCGAGAAGTGAATCAGGGTAAATCTGTTTTGGATACAACAATTTTACCAAAAGTATTAGCTCAGTTATCTCACATAAACAAGCTACCAGTAGTAGATACTCTAACAGATCGTGAGATTCAAATTCTTTCCCTTGTCGCCAAAGGATTGACCAATAAGGTCGTAGGAATTAATTTAAAAATCAGTGACCGCACGGTTCAAGGACATATTGCCCGAATTTTCGAAAAACTACAAACCGGTAGCAGAACTGAGGCTGTGATGCGGGGATTATCAATGGGATTAATCCAAATCCCGGAAGAACCAAAGGAGGAGTATGTTTCCCTGGGTTTTTTTAACGGTAAGCATTCGTAATCTACAAATCTAGCAGTCCTCAAAATTTCTATACGTAAGATATACATATAAGATATTTAGCCAAAAATTATGAGGTTTAAAGCCTATTATTAACCTCGCTAATTAGCCCATATACATCCTTGTCCCGAGTGATATGATGAACTTATGATTATGCAGATTAGTTAATGCGAGGTGATATATGGTTAAAGATCCAGTATGCGGAATGAACATAGAACAGAATGCGTCATTTGACTCCCGGGAACATATGGGGCAGCGGTTTTATTTTTGCTCGGAAGATTGTGTAAAAAAATTTGATGCAAATCCTCATCAATATGTGAATATGGAAATCGAGTCGGTAGGCTCTGCGAATACGGGCTTCAATCCTGAAGTTAAATTATTACAGGTAGAACTTCCCATTCTTGACCTTGCTAAAGATGGGCAACCGGGTGGTGAGTTGATCCGTTTAGCTCTCGAAAAGATTCCCGGTGTGACGAGGATTATCCCGAACTCTACGGGTGGATTAGTCGTGGTGGAGTACGCCTCCAAATCGATTCAACTTTTGGATATCATTAATGCAATTAAAAAAACTGGTTACCAAGTAGGTGGTGCTCAAAAAAGGATCGGCATAGAGAATATCCGCTGTGCTTCCTGCGTGGGGTTTATTGAAGATGAGCTTAAATCTGCCCCAGGTGTGTTAAATGCCTCTGTCAATTTGGCAACCCAGGAAGCGACTGTGAATTATCTGCCAGAGCATACATCACTCAAACAGTTGAATAACGCTATCGAATCTTGGGGCTATAAAACCCGTCCTGCCCTTAGTGAAGAACCTGTTGACCAACAGCAAGCTGCTCATGAAAAAGAATACAAGAAGTTGATGAAACGCTTTTGGTTTGCCGCTATAGTCTCTATCCCTGTTTTGATCACCGCGTATCCAAAATTCCTTCCAATTGTAAAAG
The DNA here is from genome assembly GCA_964533735.1 of uncultured Anaerolinea sp. GTDB lineage: Bacteria > Chloroflexota > Anaerolineae > Anaerolineales > Anaerolineaceae > UBA6107. Next base: position 6,143 of record CAZHMD010000001.1, read on the forward strand.
ATTGGTCAATGGAAACTCTGCGATTGTCCTGGTTTGGAGCAGCCCTGATAACCATACCCGTTTTGCTTTGGTCAGGAATTGATTTCTTTACCGGAGCCTGGGCAGCTTTAAAGCACCGTGCAGCGAATATGAATACCTTAATTGCATTAGGCACTGGCGCAGCCTGGCTTTATTCCACCGTAGCTATTATTTTCCCCGGCATCTTCCCAGAAGGGACATCAGAACCTTTCTATGATGTGGTGGCGGTAGTCATCGCACTTGTTGTTCTTGGTCAGGCCTTGGAATTACGCGCTAAGGGCCGGACTAGCGAAGCAATCAAGAAACTTATGGGTTTGCAAGCCAAGACTGCCCGAGTCATACGAAATAATGTGGAAATGGATATTCCAGTTGAAGAGGTCCTGGTCGGAGATGTTGTCCAAGTACGTCCGGGAGAGAAGATCCCGGTGGATGGCGTAATCCTTGAAGGTAGCTCAGCAGTTGATGAATCCATGCTGACCGGTGAGAGCATGCCAGAGTCAAAGAAGGTCGGCGATGAGGTTATCGGCGCAACTCTTAATAAGACCGGGGCATTCAAGTTCCGAACCACAAAGGTTGGTAAAGACACTGCCCTGGCACAGATCGTCAAGATGGTGCAGGATGCTCAGAACAGTAAAGCGCCTATTGCGCGTTTGGCGGACACCATTTCTGGATTCTTTGTTCCCATTGTGATGATCCTTGCTATTGCCACATTCATAATTTGGTTTAATTTTGGTCCCCAACCGCAACTTGTCTATGGATTAGTGACAGCAGTATCTGTGTTAATCATCGCCTGCCCGTGTGCCCTCGGGTTGGCAACCCCCATGAGTTTGATGGTAGGGATTGGCAAGGGCGCTGAAAATGGAATCCTTATTCGCTCCGGCGAAGCCTTGCAGACTGCCCAGGCTATCAAGACCGTCGTTCTTGATAAGACCGGCACGATTACCAAGGGAAAACCTGAATTAACCGATATCGTTCTTGCCGATCAACCATCCGTGACAAGCGAAGAACTTTTGAGATTAGCCGCTTCCGTTGAATCTGTCAGCGAACACCCTCTTGCCGAGGCTATCATCGAAGAAGCCAGAGCGAAAGGGTTGTCCCTGGGAAAACCGGAAGCGTTCGAAGCTATCCCTGGTCATGGCGTAACAGCCACAGTGGATGGTCGGCAGGTCTCTCTCGGTAATTTGAAGATGATGAAGCAAAAAAATATCGCTCTAGGCGATCTTGAAACGAAGTCTGACGCGCTTGCCAATGATGGAAAAACACCCATGTTTGCCGCTATTGATGGTAAAGCAGCAGGCATTATCGCAGTAGCCGATACTGTAAAGGAAGATTCCAAAGAAGCCATTGCAGTTTTGCATAAAATGGGTATCGAGGTTGTAATGATCACTGGAGATAATCGCCGAACGGCTGAAGCGATCGCCAGGTTGGTCGGTGTTGATCGGGTCCTGGCAGAAGTACTGCCAGAAGATAAAGCTCACAATATTCAACTTTTACAGGCAGAAGGCAAAAAAGTAGCAATGGTCGGTGACGGTATAAATGATGCCCCGGCACTGGCGCAGGCAGATGTCGGACTGGCGATTGGCACCGGCACTGATGTGGCTATCGAAGCTGCTGACATCACCCTCATCAAGGGCAGCCTCAAAGGTGTGGTTACTGCTATCGAAGTCAGTAGGGCTACCATGCGTAATATTAAGCAGAATCTGGTGGGTGCTTTTATCTATAACATATTGGGGGTTCCCATTGCGATGGGCGTCTTATACCCGTTCTTCGGATTACTTCTCAGCCCCTTACTCGCCGGTGCTGCAATGGCTTTCTCGTCTGTAACTGTCGTTGGTAACGCCAACAGGTTGCGAAGTTTTCGCCCGAAGTTCAGCGTGAAATGAGGTGACTATGGAAATCAAATTGCTTTACTTTGATGGATGTCCATCCTGGCAGAATGCACTAACCAGTTTGCAAAGGATCATAAAAGATGAAGGTTTGGATTTCCCCGTAAACCTGATTGAGGTGAAATCAGACAAGGAAGCAATAACAGTTAAGTTCCAGGGCTCACCTTCTTTCCAAGTCAATGGTCAAGATTTATGGCCTGAGGACCGAGATAGCTACTCGAAGTGCTGCCGAATCTACAATACTCCTCAAGGACTAATAGGTTGGCCGACTGATAGTATGCTTCGGCAGAGATTACTTGAATTAAAAAAAGAAATGGATCAATCGAAATGACACCTATTCAAATTACAGTTACTCTTGCAGGAATTGTACTCAGTCTGTTTATTGCGTGGTTTTTCTGGCTTGCGCCTAAAGGACAAACACGAGTTACAGCCAGTACTGGCGGCGTCCAGGAAGTTGCCATCACAGTCAAAGGCGGGTACACCCCGGATATTATCGTAGTCAAGGCTGGGCAACCCTTGAGAATGCACTTTACCCGCCAGGAAAGCGCATCCTGCTCTGAAATGGTTCTGTTCCCCGATTTCAATAAAAACGCAAAATTGCCAGAAGGCCAGGAAGTACTAGTGGAGTTTACTCCGGATAAACCTGGAGAGTATGGTTTTCAATGTCAGATGGGAATGCTGCGCGGTAAACTGATTGTTGAATAGACTTAAAGGTTTTTTGGTTTTGATTATCGGTTGCTAAATTAACACCTATCCTTTTCTCAAAAGGAACTGGGTAGGTGTTAATAATAAAAGGTAATTCAAAGGCGAATCATGCAAAGACTGTTTCAAGGATTGAAAATGAAGGATCGCCATTTTTCTATTGAAATTGCGATTCTTTTTGCTCTGGGTTTGCTTGCTGTATGGTTTATAGCATTAATGACTTTCATGGAAAATGGAAAGAATCATGCGATTAACCTTGCCTTTGTAAGTTTCTTGATGGTTTTGTTAATCGGACTAACGAGAGCACTCGAGAAATATAAATACCAAGGCTACTTGATTGCCTTTGCTTCCGTGATGATTGCGGTTATTGGCTATTTTAGATTGAGTTCTTTTTTTATCCATAAAGAAATTATTTTTACCTTAGCGATAATTGGCATATCTGCCCGCTGGGGAACCCGACAAGGAATTTTCGCCGCCCTACTTGCTGCGTTAAGTTATGGGATGTTGCATATCTTTTATGAAGGCTTGGGTGATGACTTTGAAATATTTGCCATCGGAGGTTCCCTTTTCGCATCAGCGTTCATTGTTGGTGCATTGAGTAAGCAGAGGGAAGTAGCTTTAAAATCACGTGCTGATATCAATGAAGAATTGAACCGGTCATACAATGAAACTTTGCATGCTTTGGTCAAAGCCTTGGATACGAGAGATAGTGAAACTGGTGGACATTCGGAAAGAGTAACACAAATGGCTCTGTTTATTGCCAGACAACTTAAATTAGATGAAAAAGTAATTCAGGAAATTCAATGGGGTGCATTGCTTCACGATGTTGGAAAAATTGGAATTCCTGATCACATATTGCGAAAACCTGGTAAATTAACCGAGGATGAATGGATTGTGATGAGAACTCATCCACAAGTAGGTTATGAGATGTTACAAGAAATTCCCTTTCTTGCTCCTTCTCTAGATGTAGTTTTACATCACCACGAAAGATTTGATGGCACTGGGTACCCTTCAGGATTATCTGGAAAAACAATTCCAATAGCTGCACGGATTTTTGCAATTGCGGATACTTATGACGCCATGACAAATGATCGACCCTACCGAAAAGCATTTTATACAGAGAAGGCATTAGAGGAGATTCAACAATGTGCAAATAGTCAATTTGATCCAGAAATAGTAAATGCATTTCTCACCGCTTTTGAACAAGTAAGTAATCCAACCTCCTATGAATCATCAAACCAAAATTCTAAATTGTTAGGTAAAAAATGAAACAACTTTCCCATCGAAAAACCAAATCAGGTGATTCAAATAAACGAACAATCACTAAAGATGTCTTAATTGCATTGGGATGGGCATTTTTGGTTGGGTTACCACTTTTTGTTGTACATATGGTGCTTTTTGATTTTGAACATAGTCAACATATGGACGAATCATACTCTTTCATCCAATCAATAATATCTTCTGTTCCTGACCATCTAATTAGTCTTAGTCTATGGTTGTCGGCGATCTTTATAGCAACCTTTGCAATACGGCGTATCGTTCAACAAAAAATTATTTTGGCACAAGTTCAAGCAAAATTAACAATATCCCAAACACAAGCCCTTAGCGATGGCTTGACTGGCGTATGGAACAGAGCTGGATTTGATCAATTATTTGAGATGAACATAAAGCGGGGCCAAGAACAAAACCGTAATTTTTCTATCATTCTAGGCGATATCGATGTATTAAAAGAATATAACGACACACATGGTCATCCAGCTGCAGATGAAGCTTTGAAGGTTGTTACAAAGATCCTTTCTGAGCAATGCCGGGCAATTGATGAGCTCGCTAGATATGGCGGGGATGAATTTGCTATATTTTGCATTGATATTGATCAAAGTGGGACTGAAATAATAATTGCTAGATTATGTGAGGCGCTAAAGCAAGCACCTGTTTCTATGAGTTTTGGCGCAGCTACATTTCCAATTGACGGTGAAGACAGGAATACTCTACTCGAAAAGGCGGATATTCGGCTTTATACCGCAAAAACAAAAACTCCATCACATAACGTAATTATTGAGAATTGCGAATGTGAAGTGTGCAAGCCGAAAAGCGCACCCTGAAAATAAATAAGCAAGGGCCGAAGCACTCACATTAGGGAATCTGAACTAATTAGAATATTATTTTCTTATACAAAGACCAATTTTGAGTCAAAACAGAGTGAGAATTTCTTTATATTTTACCTATTTAGGATATAATAATTTTAATATGAAGTCGATTCATTTTGGCCAATTGATTGTCTGTTGCTCATGTATCCGGCGGGGATGCTCGTTACCGCCTGGTTATCGTTCCTGACGATTAATAGCCAACTGCCCGGCGGCAGACAGTTTCCCCGCAAAATTACTTTTTATTACGGTGAAACTGTCTGCCGTTTTTTTATTCCAGTTGGCAATAGGTAAACAAATCGATAGGTGACGAAATGACGAACGCAATTGCACAAACCATTATTGGTGTGGCAACCCAAAATACTCAACCTCAATTTCACAAGAATATACTGGAAACGATTGGGCATACTCCTTTGGTGCGGCTCAACCAGGTAGTGTTTGGAAAAACGGCCGCCAATATTTATGCCAAAGTCGAATTTTTTAATCCAGGTGGCTCTATCAAAGATCGGATCGGACTGTCAATAATTGAAAATGCAGAAAAAGAAGGCCGATTGCATCCAGGTGGAACCATCGTTGAAGCAACTTCTGGAAACACAGGCGCAGGTCTGGCTTTGGCAGCCTCGGTCAAAGGATATAAGTGTGTTTTTGTTATGCCTGACAAAATGAGCGATGAGAAAGTACGCTTTTTACGGGCTTTTGGTGCGCGAGTCGTGATTACTCCAACTGCAGTGGCACCAGAAGATCCACGTAGTTATTACAGTGTAGCAACCCGGATTGTCAGCGAAATACCAAATAGCATTCTTGCCAACCAGTATCATAATCCGGCGAACCCGGACACACATTATCAATTCACCGGACCTGAAATTTGGAACCAAAGTGCCGGAAAAATTAACGTATTTGTAGCAGGAATTGGTACTGGTGGAACAATCAGTGGAACCGCCCGTTACTTGAAAGAACAAAACCCGGGTATCAAAGTTGTAGGCGTGGATATTCAGGGCTCTTTACTTTACGAAACTTGGAAACTGGGAAAGATTCCTTCCGACCCACATCCTAAGACTTATAAAATTGAAGGGATTGGTGAGGACTTCTTACCGTCGACGTTGGACCTTTCTGTCATCGATGAAGTCGTTCAGGTAGATGACCGCGAATCATTCCAAATGACGCGCCGGCTTGTGCGCGAAGAGGGAATTTTTGCAGGCGGATCTTCTGGATCGGCTGTTGCCGGTCTGTTGAAATCAGAGATCGTTCGGTCGCTTAAACCCGGTCAAAATGTGGTCGTGGTTTTACCTGATTCGGGTAACCGATATCTATCAAAAATATTCGATGACAACTGGATGAATGAAAACGGTTTCTTGCCTAATAATCAAATCATCGATTTTATTGAATCCATTCTTGAAACTCATAACAGGATGCCGTTAGTAATAGCTCGCCATACTGATGAAATGAATGCAGTTGTTGAAAAGATGAACCGTTTTGATATTTCCCAACTTCCGGTCGTCGATGATCAAGATAGACTCATTGGTCTGGTAGGTGAAGCGGATATTCTTGACCATCTACTACGAGCTTCTCATGTACATGACCCATTGGAAACAATCGCTTCCATTATCAACCCAAATGTGCTTACTGTTAAACCTGGTAGCAGTATTGAAAGTGTGTTGCCTGCATTTGAACGCGGAAAGGTGGTTATCGTTGTTGATACTGATAATCGACCAATTGGAATGGTAACTAAAATTGACTTAATTGACTTCCTTACACAGAAAATTGGTTAATTGCAAAAACAGCAGGCGTTTCATCTTCCTTGATACGCCTGCTGTTTACCAAGCTCAATCGATTGATTTATAGACAATTTAGTGCTTGTTCCAAGTCAACCAGAATGTCGTCGATATTTTCGATTCCAACGGAAAGCCGTACCAGTCCTCCAGGTACTTCAAGCGGGCTGCCAGCGACCGAAGCATGTGTCATCACCGCGGGTACTTCAATTAAAGATTCCACACCACCCAGACTTTCAGCCAGGGTAAATATCTTTGTCGATTCAACCAATTTTCTGGCAGCTTTTTCACCACCCTTAACAATTGCTGATACCATACCCCCAAACAACCTCATTTGTTTCTTAGCGACTGCAAAACCGGGATGACTCAACAAGCCCGGATAAATTACTTGTTCGATCGCTCGGTGGTTACTAAGATAATCTGCAACTTTGGCGGCATTCGTGGAATGGCGTTCCATTCTTAGAGCAAGCGTTTTTATTCCACGCAATGTTAGCCAGCAATCCATCGGTCCCGGAATTGCTCCAATTGCATTCTGCAGGAATTTTAATTGATCGTATGTAGCCTTTTTGTTGACGATGATAGCTCCACCAACCACATCAGAATGGCCTCCAAGATATTTTGTGGTCGAATGAATTACAAAATCAGCGCCAAGTGAGAGCGGCTGCTGTAAATAGGGTGTGGCAAAGGTGTTGTCAACTGCTACCATAACCTGTGGTGAATGTAACTTAACACGCCGAGATATTTCCTCAATATCTGCGATTTTCAAAAGTGGATTGGTCGGCGTCTCCAGCCATATCAATCGTGTTTCTGCTCGAATACTTTTTTCCACTCTATCTGGATCAGTAATATCTATATATGAAAACTCTATGCCGTAGTCTTTTAATACTCGCTCAAATAACCGGTAAGTACCACCATAGACATCATTAGAAGCTAAAACATGCTCTCCCGGTTTGATCAATCGTAATAGAGTATCCGCAGCTGCCATTCCTGAGGAAAAAGCCAAGCCGTATGCAACTTGTTCTAACCCCACACTCTCCAGGGCTGCCAGGCATTGTTCAAGCGCTAGGCGTGTTGGGTTTGCAGTGCGGCTGTAGTCAAAACCCTTAGTTATTCCAACTTTTGCTTGAACATAAGTGGATGTCTGGTAGATGGGGGTTATTACAGCGCCAGTGGCTGAATCCGGCTCTTGCCCGGCATGGATAGCCAGAGTTTCAATTTGGTGAGTTGGCTTCAATACTATACCTCCTGGACCACTGATTAGTGTGTCCACATTTAATTCTTTAAATGATTAGGAAATTAGCCAATATTTCAATTGTTTGGCTAAATAATAAATATATAGGATCCATTTATTCGATACCAATTCATTGCTATATTTTTGGATAGCATACCATGCTCTAATATACCTAGTAATAGGCTAAATAGCTCTAAGGTTTTTCAGCTTAATGGCGCTGATAGTATAACGTCTAATTCATTACACTATAAATAAGCACATAGTGATTTATACCAATTATCCGTATAAAGGTTCGATTGTTTTGGAGGAGAAAAAGTGAGTAAGGCTAAAATTGTAAATTCAACTGACGAACGACATGCAGCGAAACGAAAAGAGTGGCCGGTAGTGGTTATTGTTTGGACAGTGGGTTTGCTTTTTTTGGGTTACGTCATCGGCAGGATTGTACTGGACGCGTATCCGCATCCATACCATTGGGCATCAGGCCTGCTGGGCGGGACGATCGGTCTTCTTGTTGGATGGATATGGTTCAAAAAACGCGGGGACATTCTGTAACTACAGGATCGGGATGTTGATAGTGGATTCAAAATACCCCTATTCAGATATTAATTTCGTTGGTGTCAGCACACCTTTCGAAAGAAAATGATTTGTATTTGCTCAAAAACGCCAATTCGATTCGTCTGGAGAACATAAATGCTCGAAAATAATTCAACTGACCCGGAAGAGAATCCAGTATTAAATGAAATGCTAGATGCAACTCCCGATCTTGAAGCCCCTCTAATTGTAAAAAAGAAATATATCCTTTTACGGGTAGTGCTGGCAGTCCTGATTTTTGGATCTGGATTGGGGAGTGGTTTTCTCTTGTGGGGACGATCAAATCCTGAAAAATCCACTTCAATTGACCTGTCTAAATTAGCCGACGAAATAAATCCCAAAGATGGGTTTACGATACCGGCCGAGTTTGGTGATATCGGGCCAGATTTAGTTGCCGCAGGTGCGATCGATTTTGATGCATTCAAACAACTTTACGAACAATCTGGACAACCGCTTTCTGATCAGGATATTGAAGTATTATCCTCGGGCAGCCAGGATCAGATAGTTATAACCCGTGAAAACGCTCATTTCCTCCTGAACTTGTTTTGGGCGTTGGGATTAACAAACAAAAATCCAATTTTAGAGAGCGGACCAATTCAACAATTAAGTGAAGGACAAATTGACCGGTTTGCTTCAACAGGTGGGTGGACTGTAGGCACAAAACCCGTGACGGACCTATATTCCAGTTCTCCCATTCTTTCCCTGACCTCTGATCAACAGGCAAGAGTCGACGAGGTGGCAAAAGCTGTCTACAGACCTTGCTGTGATAACCCAACTCATTTTCCGGATTGCAATCATGGTATGGCAATGCTCGGCCTACTTGAGTTAATGGCTTCACAAGATGCCACAACTGAAGAGATGTTCCAGGCTGCAAAAAATGTGAATGCATTTTGGTTTCCCCAACAGACCTTGGAACAGGCAATTTACTTCAAAGTGACTGAAAAACAGAATTATGATGATGTGGATGCCAGGTTAATTGTTAGTCTTCAATTTTCTTCCGCCAGTGGTTTTCAAAGAATACACCAATGGCTCTCCGAGAATGGCTTGTTAGAACAATCGTCTTCTGGTGGAAATAATTGTGGTGTATGAAATCCGCAAGAAAATTCCGAGGCAATAATAATTGACCTTCTCGTTATAGAGGGTGCAATTTAGAGGTTTGTAGTTTTCTGACAACTCAAGCGCATTGGAGAAATACCTATACCTTTTGAGTGACAAGGGGTTTATTGGGCTATTACATGAAGGCGTATCTCTTTGGAAAGTTAAAATAGATAAGCTATTAGGATTGGATATTGGCGCTTGTGTAATTAGGAAGCACAATGATTGGGTTTGGAGATTTAATTCATCCGTCAAACACGACAACAAGTGTTAAAATGTTTCAACTATTAAGAAAGTTAGTGTAAATTGTTGATATTTGGGCTCAAATGTCTGTCAATATTCCAATAGAAAATATTAAGTCTTATGATATCGTCCTGGGAAATGTAATTCAAAGAAATAGAAAATACACTCTTCTCAACTTATTGCAAGACTAGGCTATCAAGTATTTATCAAAATCATTTAGGTCTTCCAGGTGAATGAACCTTGGCAAATCACATTTATTGTACTGAGACAAGGAAATAGAGTTTATGCCTGTAGATTTAGGTCCCGAGGAATTGATTCGATACTCTCGCCATCTTGTGATCCCTGAAATTGGGCTCAATGGCCAAATAAAATTAAAAAGTTCGAGTGTGTTAATTGTTGGTTGCGGTGCTTTAGGATCCCCAATAGCACAATATCTTGCAGCGTCGGGAATTGGACGTATTGGTTTGGTTGATTATGACGATATTGAATTATCCAATCTACAACGTCAGGTGATCTATAAAACTGCTCTAATTGGAAAGTCAAAAGTACTATCAGCCAGATACCAGTTGTTAGAGATTAATCCCGAGATCAAGGTGGATGCTTATGAAGAACTCTTCACCTCAGAAAATGCAGAAAGGATTGTTGCACCGTATCAAATAGTAATTGATGGGACTGACAATCTTCCCACGCGTTACCTTATGAACGACCTTTGTGTTTTCACAGACAAACCTTATGTTTATGGTGCGGTTTACCGATTTGAAGGCCAGGTGGGGGTCTTTGATGCTTCCAAAGGGGCCTGTTACCGCTGCCTGTTTCCTAAGCCTCCACCTCCAGAATCGGTTCCTTCCTGTGCAGTCGCAGGTGTTTTCGGTCCGGTGCCTGGCATTATCGGCCTTTACCAGGCGGTTGAGGTCATAAAGTTGATCCTGGGGATCGGATCACCTTTGATTAGCCAATTACTGTTCTACGATGCCTTGGAATGCAAAATGGATTCGATGAAAATTACTAAGAATCCAACCTGTAAAGTGTGCAGTCCAAACCCTGAGATCACTCATCTGATCGATTATGAAGAATTTTGTAATACCCCAATCCGGGATTCTGACCTTGCATTTGAAGACAAATACTCCATAAGCCCGATAGATTTAAAAACAAAAATATTACAAGGACAGAATTATCGATTGATTGACCTGCGAGAGCCTGTAGAACTGCAGATTTCGGTTTTCCCAGATTCTGAAAATGTGCCTTTTCACCAATTGGCGGATGAGATGAGGAAATGGGATAAATCCGAATCAATTGTGCTAATCTGTCATATCGGTTTCCTATCTGTAATTGCGCGGCGGATAATGTCAGAGGGAGGTTTTAAGACAGTAAAATGCCTTAAAGGGGGCATTCGCGCATGGGCAACTGAAGTTGATTCAACATCAAGCATCTATTGAATGTGAAAATTGAATTTACATGAATTATTTAATGTTACAATTGCGCGTAATATCATAAATATAGTCCAGTTATATTGGATAAACGAATTTTCGAATCAGTTAGTCACTATGTGATAGGAATTGTCTTTAGTTTTGAAAGGTAATAAATAGAAACACTAGATTATTACGGCAATGAAAACAAGAGGTAACTTAATGGAAATGAAGGTTCGATTGTTTGCGTCCCTAAAAGAAATTGTGGGTTCTTCACACGTACTTCTTAAAATACAAGACTCTGCTGCGGTATCAGATTTGCTGACTGAATTTATTAGCCAATATCCTCAGTTACAACCATTGTCCAATAATATATTAGTTTCAGTAAACCTGGAATATGCCAATCGGTCCCAACTCATTCATCCAGTTGATGAAATTACCCTTTTTCCACCCGTGAGTGGGGGGTAGTAATGCCTACCGTGCTGATGTCAATAATTGTTTTGCTTGTTGCATTTTTATACTCATCTGTTGGGTTTGGTGGTGCAACCGGGTATTTGGCTGCGATGTCATTGTTTGGTATACCCCCTCAGGTAATGACCAGCACTGCTCTTGTTCTGAACATAATCGTTGCCAGCGTTTCATTTACCTCTTTCTTCCGCGCCGGACATTTAAATTTTAGACTTTTATGGCCTTTTCTAGCGGCCTCAATTCCTGCAGCTTTTATAGGGGGATTGTTCAAATTGCCAGATCAGGCTTATTTCGTTTTACTTTATGCCATATTAACGCTAACGGCAATCCGCCTGGTTTTTTTCTCGAGAAACGTTGAGGTAAAAACTCTTAAAATACCACCAATTTGGATTTCCCTTCTTGTTGGATTAGGAATAGGCCTTCTCTCAGGCATGGTTGGTATAGGAGGTGGAATATTCCTTTCACCGATTATTATCTTGGCAGGTTGGGGTACATCGAAGGAAGCTTCTATCACCTCTGCAGCATTTATTGTGCTCAATTCTGTCAGTGGTTTACTGGGACGAATTTCTACGGGTAATTTTACCTTTGGGGAATTCGGATTCATTTTGATCCCATTGGGATTGATTGGAGCCTTGGCGGGTAGTTACCTTGGTGCAAAAAAACTCAGCAGTTTAGCTTTAAGGCGTGCATTAGGTGTTGTGATGAGTGTTGCTGTGATAAATTTTTGGAGTAAATTATTATTAAAATAATTTAACAAAGATATGATAATTCACTTTTTAAGAGAATTGCTTTGAAATTGAATGAGGCTATTTTAATTGGCAGAATATAAAGAGAAACAAGACTCCAAGAGAAGTTGTACTCCGGATCCATCTTATTATTATGGAAATTAGGGACAAATTTCAATGTTGATAGACCATTACGGGCGTTCCATTACATATCTACGAATCTCATTAACAGATCAATGTAATTTGCGTTGTGCTTATTGTATTCCTAACACTGCTGCGAAATGGATACCACAAGAAAATCTGTTAACAGCGGATGAAATTATTAGAGTAGTTAAAGCCGCGGCAAGCCTTGGTGTGAGTAAAATTCGCTTAACCGGTGGAGAACCACTAATTCGACCCGATGTAATTGAGATCGTTCAGCGAATTTCTGCAATCTCCGATATTAACGATATTGGTTTAACAACAAACGCGATACTATTGGAAAAATTAGCCAAACCCCTGGTTGATGCCGGGTTGAAACGCGTAAATATAAGCTTGGACACTCTTGACGCGAACAAGTTCCATCGCATTACCCGCTATGGACACTTTTCAAAAACCTGGAATGGAATTCTTGCTGCAGAAAAAGCCGGACTTCTACCCATCAAATTGAACACTGTTGTTGTGGGTGGGTTCAACGATGACGAGCTACCCTCCCTTGCTCGGCTTACATTATCGCACCCCTGGCAAGTTAGATTTATCGAGTTAATGCCCGTTGGAAATCAACAGGACTGGGGTGACGATTTGCCATCTGGGAGTAAACGTTATATTTCTGTGCAGAAGATGCATAAACAATTGGCAGACCTTAACTTAGAGCCCGTTGACGGAGCCGAAAATGCTGGTCCTGCGCGGATATTCCGCATCCCCGGTGCACCAGGTTCAATAGGTTTTATATCTCCATTAGGCGAACACTTTTGCGAAAGTTGCAATCGATTGAGGTTGACAGCAGATGGATCCCTGCGAGCATGTTTATTAATTGATGGCGAAATATCTATCCGTGATACATTACGAAAAGGTGGTGATATAACAGCTATTCTCCAACAATCTGTGGATAGTAAACCGAAAGGCCATGAATTGGCTATGAAACAATTCCCGGAAACCCGCCGCATGTCACAAATTGGTGGATAATATTTGAAGTAACCCAAAGGACGGACGCAATGAATCAAAAATTATCTCATCTGGATTCCAAAGGCAATGCAAAAATGGTGGATGTAAGTAATAAAATCGAAACACAACGCTTCGCATTAGCTCGCGGTGAAATCAAGATGAAACGTGAGACTCTGGATCTGATCCGTGCAGGGACAATGAAAAAAGGGGATGTGTTGACTATAGCTTTGGTCGCTGGAATTCAAGCAGCAAAAAAAACTTCAGATCTTATCCCATTATGCCATCCTGTGGGCTTAACCACGGTTGATGTTGATTTACAATTGGACGATGATATCCCGGGGGTAGTCATTTCTGCCACAGCTAAAACAAGTGGTAAGACAGGCGTTGAAATGGAAGCACTTGTTGCGGTTTCAATCGCGGCATTGACTATTTATGATATGGCTAAAGCTGTTGAGAAGACCATGTGTATACAAAACATCCGCTTGATCGAAAAACATGGCGGACAATCAGGTGATGTGATAAATGAATCCCATGAGTAGGCTTCTTGATTTTCCATTGATTGTTTCAATTACCGAAGAAGTTTTAGATATGAATGACTTGCTCAATAAAATTACTCTTCGATCAACCGGGGCGGCAGCTATTTTTACCGGTATGGTTCGTGGAGAAACAGCACGAGATGGGCATCAAACGATTTATCTGGAATACGAATCCTACAAACCAATGGCTGAAGCGAAGATGAAACAAGTCGCGCTTGAGATCCGAAACCAGTGGCCAATGGTCGAAGGGATAGCAATCGTTCAACGTGTTGGGAAGTTGATGCCGCGCACACCCACTGTGGTTATAGCCTGCACAGCTGCTCACCGCGATAGCGGAGTTTTTGAGGCCGCTCGTTATGGTATAGACCGGTTAAAAGAGATTGTACCAGTCTGGAAAAAAGAAATAAGCCCATCTGGTGAAGAGTGGGTTGAGGGGCAATATATTCCGGAACCCGGTGAATGAGAAATAGGATTTTTCTATTTGATTAATCCTGTTCCTTTAAAGTGCGTATGGAAGGCGTTGTGTGAGTATGGGTAAATTACATAAATATGTTCTTCCATTATAAATAATTTTCTTTGACTGCAACAACCTCATAGCCCATCCGCTGAACTTCGGACTTTATTTGATCCTCAGTTACTTGGGTTTCGTTATACTCAACGATCATTTGGGCTTTGTGATAACTTGCCTCTGCCTTTAACACCCCATGTAATTTGTCCTCAATGCGTTCCAGGATCATGGGGCAATTTGAGCATTGCATTCCTTTAATCTTTATCGTAATTCTGTGAGTCATGCTTTCCTCTTACAAGTCAAAAATGATAAATCCACCATACATTCCCATTGAGCACGAGAATGAAATCCTGGTTCCTAGGTCGTGCGCTGGAATATCTATCGTAGTTACTCCTGTGGAATCTAAGATCTCTTGAATTCCTAAAGTAGGAATTACAAAAGCGCGTGAACAAGATCGGACATCGTTTGTTACTAATTTGAGCTGAAATGGTTGTCCAGCCTTTACATGAATTGTATCTGGTATGTACCCATAATTCTCAACGTTGATAGTCACAATTCCTGAGAGGTCTCCAGCAAAAATTGGTGTAGGAACAATTGCGCCGCCTTCTGGGGTAGGGACGGGGGGGCGCGGAATCCCAAGTGGTGGAGGTTCAGGTGTTGTGTAAACCCCCGTAGTTTGATTACTGGAGAATATTTGTGATAAGGAGAAGGGCGAACCGGTTAGAATAATTCCGTTATTAATGGTAATGATTGCCAATACAAGGATAATTATCGCTGTGAAACGCATGAAGTTTTTTTCAAGCTTCTCACCAAGTTTTGTTGTGAAATAGGCAACAGTGAAGAAGACGGGGCTGGTTCCCAGTGTAAACGCGAACATAAGGATTGCTCCCTGGATAGGATCGCCTGATCCAAGCGCAACAGCCATCATTGCTTGAGTGACTCCACAGGGTATCAGAACTGTCAGGAATCCCAGCCAGGCGGGTGCAAATAAAGAAGAATTGTCGGAGGAATTTGCGGTTTTTCGAATCCTCCTCCGTAAAAACGCAGGTGGTTCAATTGCAAAGAAACGGAAAATGGGATGGACCTTTAACATCCGCATTGCATTTCCAAACATAAAAATACCAATTCCGATCTGAAGGATTGCCCTGGTCATTATTGATAGCTGGAATACTTGACCCGCCAGTCCAAGTAGGAAACCAAGAATTGAATAAGCCAGTATTTTGGCTGCTAGAAAAACCAGGATTGGTAGGGCAAGTTTAGGATGCGCTTCTAGAGTTGAAGATCTTTTCTTGCGAGTTCTGTTAAAGGGTTTCTGGGCAACGGTTTTTTCGATCTGACTTGAAAGTGAACTTGCCAGAAGTCCACCTTGCACTGCCAGACAACTTAACCCTCCTGTTGTAAGCCCGGTAATAAATGCGATTAATATGTCCGTCAAAATTTCTCCAGTGAGTTTATTTAATTTAATAAATCAATACGTAGCTGAGTCTATCATTTCAGTTTTATCTGTCCTATAGGCATAATTGCCTGATTTCAAGGTGGGGATAGCCTATTGATTCAATAAACCATATTGATTAGGATTAGTCCCAATGTATCATGCAAGTGGTCACCCTGAACGATTACCCAATAAAGGAAGCTAATAAAATCTGGTTTCCCGAATTGAGTTCAAATTTTATTAAGGAGATTATGACTGATAATCGTCTCATCACACTACCGATTACCGGAATGACTTGCGCCAACTGTTCCGCCGCAGTTGAGCGTTCGTTAAAAAAAGCGGGTGGCGTAAAGAATGCTTCAGTAAATCTTTCGTCGGAGCGGGCAACAGTAGAATTCGACCCTCAAGCATCCAATCTGGATGAACTAATAGGTCGGATCAAACGCGCCGGTTATGGCGTAGCGGAAGGTGAAGCTAATTTTATTATCAAACGTATGAGCGATGACAATGATGCCCGTCGTATTGAAAAAACACTCTCGACAATTGAAGGTGTAAGTGAAATACAGGTTAGCTTTGCCACTGAGAGTGTCCAGCTAAGATATATCCCCACTCTTGTTAGCCAGACCGACCTGCGCCGGGCAATTTCTTCAGCAGGGTTTGAGGTTCTAGAAACAGGCGGCAACGCTGAAGATGCAGAAGCAATGGCTCGCCAAAAGGAGATCGATCAACAGAAACGTCACCTTGTCATTGGATTGATTTTCACGATTCCATTATTCATCATCGCCATGGCCGGCGATTTGGGTTTCCTACCCATGCAAGTCTCGCACTCGCTATGGATAAAGTGGCTTATGTTAGTTTTGGCGTTGCCGGTTCAGTTCTATGTGGGTTGGCAATACTACGTTGGTGCATTTAAATCGCTGCGCAACGGGTCAGCTAATATGGACGTGTTGGTCTCGCTTGGAACATCGGCCGCTTTTCTCTATTCCATACCTGTGACATTAGGATTGTTTTCGGGGCACGTCTACTTTGAAACCGCAGCAGTGATTATTGTCCTGATCAAGCTGGGCAAGTTGTTGGAAGTTCGTGCTAAGGGACGTACCAGTGAAGCCATCAAGAAGTTAATGGGACTCCGCGCCAAAAGCGCTCGCATCATCCGCAATGGACAAGAGATGGAAGTACCGGTTGAAGATGTACTGGTAGGCGATGTAATCATTGTTAGGCCTGGTGAGAAGATTCCTGTAGATGGCGTTGTTGTAGATGGCCACTCGTCAGTTGATGAATCTATGCTCACTGGCGAATCCATGCCGGTTGAAAAAGGACCCGGAGCTACAGTCATCGGGGCAACTCTGAATAAACTGGGGATGATCAAATTTGAAGCGACCAAGATTGGCAAAGAAACCGCCCTGGCTCAGATCATTCGCCTCGTTGAAGAAGCACAAGGATCTAAGGCACCGATTCAAAAGCTGGTGGACCGCATTTCCGGATATTTTGTACCTGCTGTCATCGGGCTTGCGTTACTTACTTTTGCAGCGTGGATGTTATTTGGACCATCGCTGGCGATTAATTCAGAGGTTAGCGAATTCACTCGGGCAATGATCGTGATGGTTGCTGTTCTGGTCATAGCATGCCCATGCGCAATGGGTTTGGCAACCCCAACCGCTGTAATGGTTGGAACAGGAAGAGGTGCTGAGATGGGTGTCTTGCTCAAAACCTCCGAAGCATTGGAGCGCGCCGGACATGTCAAAATGATTGTGCTGGATAAGACCGGGACGATTACCAAGGGACAGCCATCTGTAACCGATATCGTTGTCCAGGGCTCGCGCTTTAACGAAAACGACTTACTTTGTTTGGCTGCCTCGGTAGAAAAAGGTTCCGAACATCCATTAGGCGAGTCTATAGTGGCAGAAGCGGGAAATCGAGACCTAAAACTCTCAGAACCAGAAGGTTTTAGTGCTACCGCAGGCCATGGTGTGGAGGCACAGGTTTCAGGTTTTGCGGTGGTTATTGGCAGCCCAAGAATGATGACAGAACGTGGATTGGATGCCAGTAGTTTTACCTCTGAAGTCTCCCGCCTGCAAGGAGAGGGAAAAACAACTGTTTTAGTGTCAATCGACGGTCTAATTGCGGGTGCAATTGCAGTTGCAGACACCGTGAAAGATGGATCCATCGAGGCAATCCAACAGTTTCATAAAATGGGGATCAAGGTTGCCATGTTGACGGGTGATAATTATCAAACTGCCCAGGCAATTGCAAAACAAGTCGGGATTGACCAGGTGTTAGCCGAGGTACTACCAGGAGATAAAGCCGCTGAAGTCAAAAAACTCCAGGCTCAGGGACTAGTCACTGCAATGGTAGGTGATGGTGTCAACGATGCACCAGCATTGGCTCAGGCAGATGTCGGTATCGCCATTGGTACCGGGGCAGACGTGGCTATGGCATCAGCCCCGGTGGTGTTGATCAGCGGCGATTTACGTGGAGCTGCGCGTGCCATCCAACTTTCACGTGCTACCATGACCACCATCAAGCAAAACTTGTTCTGGGCTTTCATCTATAACATCATTCTCATTCCTGCAGCAGCTTTGGGTTATCTCGTGCCAGTGTTGGCAGCAGGGGCTATGGCGTTCAGTAGCGTATTTGTGGTTACAAACAGCCTTCGGCTGCGTAAAAAAAAGATCTAGTCAAACTTATTTTAAAGGAGTCTACTAATGTTCAAATCACACCGTATCAAGGCAATAATCTTATCCGTAGTCGTTTTATCGACTTTATTAGTTGCTTGTAGTACACAGACACAGGGCACAGGTACATTTGCCCAAGTCCCGGCGGGTCGGGCATACGCTGAAGGAAAAGAAATTTATTTTACACATACTGAAGCCTCCGATTCTGAAATTGCCGAAAAACTGACAAACATGATGAAGTCCCCAGTTATTTATGTGCCTTCATTGGCTCAAGTGCCTGAAACACTATTGGCAAATGTATACGTTTTCGAAAATGGCGTAACCGGGAAAGGCCCGCTGGGCTTTCAACCCGATGTCTTCAATAATCCCCCTGGCACCGATGGTTACTCACCCCTCCGGCAGATCATTCTGACCAAGTGGGCTGATGGCATCAAGGCGGTCGAACTTAAATCCGAAGCTGAGATTCTTCAGGCAGAAATAGACGGAAAACTCACCACTGCCAGAGCAGGTGTGGTGGTAAACATGCCTTTCCTGGTTTGGGACGGTGGGAAGCGGTAGACAATTTTACTTTATCGATTAAGGCTACCTACCCAGTAGCCTTTTTTATTTACTGAGTAATTTGTTTTCTTTCCTAAGATGTTCTCGTTCCGTCATCACTTAGTGCGCAAAAATGTGACTAGATTGCTGTATTGTTTTGATTTCAGCTTAAAAGATAATGTAAAAATATTCGCCACTCTATTTCACACTCTGATTTTTCCATATGATATTAAATGGATCGCACTGGCTTTAAACACTGCTAGAACTGTCTTGCCATGTTCTAACCCCATCTCATTAACAGATCTGCTGGTTACCAATGCAGTTAATGAAAATCCAGATCGCAAATGGACGCGCATGAACGGTCCTTGATTGACTATTTGTGTAATCTCGCAAGACACACGATTCCTTGCAGACGAAGGTCTTATCCCTTGATTGTCATTATGGAGAGTTACATCCTCAGGTCGGAGGCAAATATAAACCTGGGTGCCAATCGCAATATTCCCGACAGCTTCAAAGAGTGCCTGACCAGCTCGAATTTGCAATAGGTTGTTTTCAAATCCAACAACACTGCCGGGAATAATATTTTCCACACCCATGAAAGCTGCCACTTCAGGCGTAGAGGGATGCGAAAAAACTTCTTGCGTTTGACTGAGCTGATGGATTTTTCCATTTATCATCACCGCCACCCTATCGCCAATCGAGAGTGCTTCTTCGAGGTCATGGGTGACATAGATGCATGTTTGGTTTGTTTTTGCGAAAATATTTCGCAAGTCATCAATCATGCCCTGCCTCGTTGGGCTATCCAGAGCACTAAAAGGTTCATCCATTAAAATCAATTCTGTTTCGAGACAGAATGCCCTTGCAAGACTTACTCGTTGCGCTTCACCGCCTGAAAGAACTTTTGCTTGCCGTTTCGCGATTCCCGAAATATGTAACTGATTCATCCAAAACTGTACTCGATGGTTTATTTCTTTTTTAGCAAGACCTCGAAATTTCAAACCGCTTGCTAAGTTCTTTTCGACAGTATCATCTAATAGAAGCGGAGATTGAAAAACGGTGCTTGTTTTTCTACGGAAATTCAAATTCATTAATTTACCATCAGTTGAAAAATTGACATAGCCGCTGGTGGGTTTTATTAATCCGGCTGCCACTTGAAGTAGTGTGCTTTTTCCTGCCCCATTGGGGCCTAAAAGAACCAGAACCTCACCTTTATTTATCATAAGTTCTGGCACGTCAAGGATCGTGTTTTTATCTGCCTGCATGATGATATTGTGAAGTTCAAGAAGGGTTGTCATCGGATTAATGCCTGCGTTGTTGAATTGAGGTTAATCCCAGGTTTACAATGAAAGCAATTAATAGGAGGATGATACATAATGCAATTGCCGATTCAAACATTCCTTTGCTCGTTTCAAGTACGATGGCAGTGGTAAGGACGCGTGTCGAGCCCAACAGGTTTCCGCCAACCATCATAGAAGCTCCTACCTCAGAAATAACACTACCAAAAGCGGCGATTAATGCGGCAATCAGAGGTAATTTGGCTTCCTTCCAAAGCGTAAAAATCATTTGAATCTTCGAGGCACCCAAACCCAATAACTGAATCTGCAATTTGGGATCTAACTGCTGCAAAGCTGAAAGCGTCAAACCTGCCGCCATCGGAAAGGCAATCATAACCTGAGCGATGACGATAGCAGAAGGAGTATACATTAAACGCATAAAACCCAGAGGGCCATTTCTCCAAAGGAATATGCTAACAACGAGACCGACCACCACCGGGGGGAGAGCCATTCCTGTATTGACTAGACTGATCCAAAATCGCCTAGTTGGAAATGTTACCAGAGCCAGGAAGGTACCAATGGGTAGACCAAAAATCAAACTGATTAAGGTCGCCAACCCTGAAACTTCAAGAGATAGCAAGGTGATCCGGACAACTTCCGGATCACCCTGGATGAGCAATTCAAAGGCCCTCAGTATTCCATCTAAAAGATTCTGCATTTAACTTATTTTACATTATCCTCAGGTTTGCCGGCATCGGCAATAAATAATGCCTGACCATATTGATTAACCCCAAATTCCGCGATCACTTTTTGGGCTTCCTCCGAAACTATCCAATCAGCAAAAGCTTTAGCGCCTTCATAATTTGCGTTTGGCCATAATGTTGGGTTGACCGTAATGATGTGATAGATATTCAACAGTTCCTTGTCACCTTCAAAAAGGATGGTCAGTTCAAGTGATTCTTTCATGGATAAATAGGTAGCGCGGTCAGTAAAGGTGTACCCGGCTTTTTCTGATGCAATTCGCAGTGTATCACCCATTCCCTGTCCGGTTACAAGATACCATTCCCCTTCAGGAGTTATTTCAGCAGATTTCCAAAGTTTCAATTCAGCTTTGTTGGTGCCCGAGTCATCTCCACGGGAGACAAAAATTGACCTGGTGTTACTAATTTCTTTAAAAACATCCTTTATCGAAACCAGGTCTTTGATTTTCGCAGGATCATCGGCCGGACCAACCATAATGAAATCATTGTGCATGACCAAAAAACGATCAAGTCCGTAGCCTCCATCCATAAACTCAACTTCTGAAGAAGGGGCATGCACCAGTAATACGTCCGTACATCCTTCTTGTCCCATCATTAAGGCTTGTCCACTACCGACTGCAACCATTTTAACCTTATACCCAGTTTGTTCATCAAATAAAGGGATTAAAACATCCAGCAGACCTGAATCGCGAGTGCTGGTTGTTGTTGCCAGAATAATCTCTGTATTTTCCGGCGCTGTTGGAGCGTCTGTAGGGGCTGCTTCGAAAGCAGGGGTAGATGTTGCAGCAGGGTTTTCTATTGGTATCGTACTTTTTAGTGAACATGCGCTTAATAACAACGAATAACCTAAAAAGGAACTGAGGATAATTATTACTTTACTTAACATATTCTTCTCCATTGATGATAAAAAACTAAATGATTGTACCTAAATTATTTTTACATCCATATAGAAAAAACCTAACACTATTGTCAAATGGTTTATTATAAAGAAATTTACAACCTAAAGACTCTGACGGTCTTCGTTTTGCGCATAAATTGTTATCCAGCTCCTTAATCTCAAGGCTGCAGGGTGGGTTGAAAACTCACTACAATTTCTACGCAATGCCCTTTACTGACACTAATTAATTCAAGGTAGCGGGGAGAGTATCTATCCGCTTCGCACGCGGTTATCAGGGTTAGTGTTCTCTCACGATAATTGAACTCTGGTGCTTACCAGTGGAATGTTTCTTGTGTGTGAAATGTGCGTCCGATTAACGTGATTTGTGTACCCCGATTGCCGTTCATTGGAGAAGCACCCCGGCAACGAGAGCTAGCGAGCGGATTGCCGGGGTGAGAGTCAATGGCAAGGGCTTAAAGAAGGCGACTGACAAAGCCAGGAAAAGAGCTGTGGAGAGCAGATAAAACAGAGGAGAGCGCAGCCAGCCCGCAGTGCGTCCGGATGTTCTCCCAGCAGGGCGGCGTACTCCACTTAGGATTCCGACCAGCAGAATTCCCAAGACAATGAATGCACTCAGGCCGCTTACCCAATCTAGGATTAACTCGAGAGGGGAGAATTTCATTATTGAATATCTCTCCGTTTCCGAACGAGGATGATTCGGTACTGCCCTTTCAGCAAACTCGGCTCGTCGCGTTCCACGATCAAGTCATGCATCCCACATAAGATATCGCTCAATCGTCGGTTGGGGTCTGTGCCGATGGAACGGATGATGCTACCAAGCAGATTACGGAACACAGAAAGCTGTTCTGCCTCCGGTAGGAACTTGTCAAAAATCACTACCCGACCACCGGGGCGTAAAACCCGCCAGGCTTCAGCAAATGCGGCTGCGCCATCAGGCACCACGCTGAGAATGAGATTCAAGATGACAGCGTCGAATGTATCATCCGGGAATTGAAGGGCTTGGGCATTCATAACAGCGAAGATCATACCCAAATCTATTGACTTTGCGCGGGCTTTCTCTAACATAGCCGGAGTGAGGTCGCTCCCGGTGACTTGGACACCTGGGGGAATCAGGGGTAAATCCAATCCGGTCCCCACACCAGGGATCAGAACCTTTTCACCGGCTTGGAGGTTCATCAGTTCGATGGCGCGTTGGCGGGCTGCCCCGTAGACCGGTCGCATTACGGAATCGTAGATCGGTGCCCAAGTCCGGTAGATCTTCAGGTTACGTAGGTCATCCATTTTTATATCTCAGCAGACGCAAGGCATTCATCACAACTAGGATAGTGCTTCCTTCATGGGCTATTACTGTCCAACTGAGCTGTACCAAACCGAATACAGAAGTCGCGATTAATATTAAGATCACGCCCAAAGAAATGGTTAGATTTTGTTGGATAATTGCCCGGCTGGTGCGGCTTAAACCTACTGCGAAGGGTAGCTTGCCAAGATCGTCAGCCATCAAAGCCACATCCGCTGTTTCAAGAGCCACGGCTGTCCCCGCTCCACCCATTGCAATTCCAACTGTAGCGGTCGCAAGCGCCGGGGCATCGTTTACACCGTCCCCGATCATGGCAACTGCCCCATATTCTTTTTTCAAACGCTGAATTGTACTAAGCTTATCTTCTGGCAGCAGTTCAGCTTCGATATTGGTAACGCCGATTTCTTGCGCAATCTGCTGTGCTACTTTCTTGTTATCACCCGTGAGCATAATTAAGTGCTTAACGCCCAGGTTACGCAACCGTGACAAAACCTCAGCAACGCCAGGCCGTGCAACATCTGATAATCCCAAAACCCCTAGAAACGTACCATTGTGGCTGACCGTCATTGTTGTCCGGCCAGCGTTTTCCAGTCGCAACACTGTTTGCCGAATGGTTTCATCGACAACTTTCCCATCGTTTTCTTCAAATAGTTTGAGTGAGCCAATCCATACTGGCTGATCCTCCACCTGACTTCGTACACCGCGACCAGGAATATTCTCTAAACCATTTGCTTCAGGAAGAGTCAGATTTCGTTCCTTTGCTGCATTCACGATCGCTAGCGCTAACGGATGATTTGACTGCTGTTCCACAGCCGCTGCCAAGCGCAGGACATCTTCCATTTGCGAGCCATTAAAAGGGATGACATCCGTTACCTGAAATTTACCCTGCGTGAGTGTTCCGGTTTTATCAAAGGCGAAGGCGTTTAGCCGCCCAAGATTTTCCAGGTGAACACCACCTTTAATCAATACACCGTTGCGTGCTGCCTGCGCAATCCCTGCCAGCACTGTTGCGGGTGTACCAATAGCCAATGCACAGGGTGAAGCAGCGACTAGTAGCAGCATAGATCGGTAAAAACTATCAGAGAACGGCATCCAACCCACAATAGGGGGAACAACTGCAACTAGCACTACCAAAATCAACACAATTGGAACAAAACGGGCGGTAAATCGATCAGTGAACTGCTGCGTCGGGCTTTGCTGACCTTGTGCCTCAGCCACCATTTTCATGACTCGACTCAAAGTATTATCTTTTGCAAGCCGAGTGATTTTTACTTCCAACGCGGCTTCCTGGTTAATTGTTCCGGTAAACACTTCATCACCAACGCTCTTTTGTACTGGGACGGATTCTCCGGTGATGGGGCTTTGATCGACCGCGCTCTCACCCAGAGAAATCACCCCATCCACTGGAATACGGTCGCCCGGTCGGATAACAACCATGTCATCAATGGAAAGCTGATCTACCGATTCTTCCACAATTTGGGCATCGCGGCGGACTTGTGCAGTCTTCGGCATCAATTTACCTAGAGCGCTGATAGCATTGCGGGCTCGACCTAATGCATAATGCTCGCCAGCATGCCCCAGGCCAAAGAGAAAGAGCAGGAAGGCGCCTTCAGCCCAGGCACCCAGGAAGGCTGCCCCTAATGCTGCCGCTAACATCAGGACATCTGTATCAAACTTACCCCGAAATAGCGCAGGGACCGCGTGATGGGTTATATCGTAAGCACTGGCGACATAGGAAAGAAGAAAAAGGATCAGCGCAATACCTGCGGGTAAGCCGAGAAATTGCTGACCCACCCAACCTAATAGGAGAAATACTCCCCCTGCCGCCATCAGGAATAATGTCCAGCGCTCCTGAAGCCAATGCGGAAGGAAGGATGGCGCGGTACCATGGTCGTGGTCGTGATCGTGCTCCTGTTCTGGTGCTTCCCCTGCCCCTTTACCGATTGGTAGGGTTACCGGTCGGGCACCAAAAATGCGCATCGTGTGTTCGATTTTTTCAAGCGTGAGGATCTTTGTGTCATAAGCGACAATTGCCAGTCCTGCAGCATAACTCACACTGGCATGAAGCATCCCTTCAAGGTTTTCAAGTTCTTTGGCGATCATTGTTGCAGAATCAGCGCTGTCCAGTCCGCTAAAGGGAATTTGTTCGTGGCGGTAACCATTGCGAAGGTCCGACCCTGCCTCCTCAGCAATTCGTTTGACAGCCGCTAAAGAGATTAGGTTGGGGTCATAATGAATACATAGGTCAATGGGGTCATGGTCCAAATGCAAATGTGTTTGAAGAATACCTTTTTGGCTTTGAAGGCGGGTTTCCAACTGGCCAACACAGTGATCACATGTCTCTTGAATTTCTGAAAGAAGTAATGGTAATGAGATTTCTACGCTTTTTTCATTCATCGGTTTTTCCTAAAGATAAGTTTTAAATAAATCAATAATTTCAGACTTCAAAAAAGTCTGTATGCCGTCACCGAATAGGCGATTAGAAAATGGGTGGGGGAACGATTATTAAAAGTCTGCTTGAACGAGGAGTTTGTCTTTGGACGGAATCAGTTCGTTGTAGATAAGCCGTTAACAGGAAACCCAGGATTGCGCTTGTGAGCATTCCATAATGGATGGCACCGGTGCACATTCCCAAACTATTTCCGAAGTAGTCAGAGTGCCCAGGTTGTAAATCATGAAGAAAATGGATCCCAACGCTCAAAACTAGCAGGATTAATACGATCATAAGAACAAGATGGTGCGAGGTGCGCAATTTATTCATGTTGAATATGGCTTAAGCCTAAAAGGTACAGAGTTCTGACATGATCATCATCCAGACAATAAAAAACAAGCCTGCCCTCTTTGCGGGCACGTACAATTCGCATCTGGCGCAGACCACGGAGTTGGTGGGATACAGCCGATTGACTCATTCTAACGCGTTCGCTGATTTGATGGACATGCATTTCTCCGTGCAGAAGAATTGAAAGAATGCGCAGCCGATTCGGATCACTCAACGAGCTAAACAGCTCCGCAAGTTGACTGGCAAACTGACCTTCAAGTGGTAAATTTGTATTCAATTTCACCGCACCATCATATGAATTAGTGTTCATATATTCATAATTATATCTATATATCCCCGCCTGTCAAGAGCTAATATTAAAATGAAATCTCGGGGTTTTCTAATCAAATGATTCTAATAACGATAAATACTATCTATATTGACTTAATATAAAAATGTACATATAATAAAATTATTATTTAGTCGAGGCTAAACTATTCGAACGGATTGCATCATATGAAATCACAATCGGTGGAAAATTATCTTAAAGCGATCTACCAGATCCAGGAAATGCAAAATAGGGACCCTGTTTCAACATCACGCCTGGCATCATGGTTGGGTGTTGCGAACTCTTCTGTAACTGTTATGGTAAAACGATTGTCATCGGCCGACCCGAAACTGGTAACCTACGAACCTTATGCAGGATTTACGCTAACGCAACCGGGTGAAAAAATGGCCTTGGAAGTAATCCGTCATCATCGCCTTATCGAGTGTTACTTAAGCAAGGCGTTAGGTTACTCCTGGGATGAGGTACACGAGGAAGCCGAGCGCCTGGAACACGTCATTTCTGAAACGATGGAGAACCGGATAGCTAAAGCGCTGGGGAATCCAGTCACTGACCCACACGGCGACCCCATTCCTGACCGTGAGGGCAATATTTTTCAATCGAATGGCATCCCACTCACCCAATTAGCAGATGATCAATCAGCGACAATTCAACGCATTATTGGACAAGAGCCGGATTTATTACGCTATCTGACTGACGAAGGCTTGACCTTAACAACCCGGATTCAAATCATTTCAAAAGCACCCTTTAACGGACCTATCAACATTCGGGTTTTCGGTTCCTCGGAATCGTTACTTTCTTTAGGGCGGGAAGTGGCTGAGAAAATTCTTATTTTGCCACTAATTGACGCAAAACAAGGATCTCCATTATGAATGATCAATCCAATCTCGGGAATAACAAAATCAGCCGCCGGGATCTTCTCAAACTAGGCGCTGCGGCCGGTGTAGTTGGATTAGTGGTCGCTGGCGGTCCGTTAGTCTCTTCGGTTTCCGGAAATGCACACCAGCACAGCAATCCTCCATCCGCCACAGCGATGGGGATGGTTCACGGAGATAACAGTGGAACCGTTGGCGATGTAGACCTTTCGAAATTTGACCCGACTCAGTTCCTCTACGATTTTGATTGGGGGAGCGAATCAATTACGCTATCCGGTCAAACCGTTCGCGTGTGGGATGTGGTGGCTCACGAAAGAGACATCGAGATTGCCCCTGGTGTTTTTTTTCCTGCCTGGACGTACAATGGCCAGGTTCCCGGCCCCACTTTTCGCTGCCGCGAAGGTGACTTGCTGCGCTTTCATTTCACCAATGGCAGCTCTCACCCTCACACGATTCACTTTCACGGTTTCCACCCACCTTCAATGGATGGAGTTGAGCCGATCATCCAGCCAGGTGAAGAGTTTACGTATGAATTCAAGGCGCGGCCATTCGGGGTTCACCCCTATCATTGCCACGTCATGTCGCTTAAAAAGCACATTCATAAAGGACTATACGGCACACTCATCATCGATCCACCCCAAGGTCGGAAACCTGCGCTCGAGATGGTTATGGTGATGAACGCCTTTGATACAACCTTTGATAACAAAAACGAAGTCTACGCGGTCAATACAGTGGCATTTCATTACGCCAGGCATCCAATCAAGGTAAAAGCGGGGAAATTGATACGGGTGTATTTAATCAATATGACTGAGTTCGACTTGATCAACTCCTTTCACCTGCACGCAAGTATGTTTAGGCTCTACCGCACCGGAACCAGCCTGAATCAATTTGAACTGACCGATACAGTGCTTATGGGACAGGGTGAACGAGCTGTGCTCGAGTTCACCCTCGATAATCCCGGCAAATATATGTTCCATGCCCATCAAAGCGAATTCGCTGAACTGGGTTGGATGGGTTTCTTTGAAGCCATGGCATAGGAGAGATCGAATGTACGACGAAAAAGAGGCTAAACCCTCACGCAACAAACTACCAGCCTGGTTAACCGGGCTGATCCCCGTGCTGGCGATGGGCTTGATGCTATTTCTCTTTACGTTCTTCAACCCGCTTACTCGGTTTAACAGCAATCTACCCCCGATCGAAAATCTCTCCATCGACCGGATCCGGGTGGTTGAGGATGGGTTTGAGGTCAGCGTTCTCAACAGCGGTCCGCAACCAGTACGCATCGCGCAAGTGATGGTCGACGATGCCTACTGGCAGTTCATAATTAAACCTTCAGGCGAACTGCCTCGTTTTGGACGAGCTCTCATCTCCATCTCTTACCAATGGATTTATGCGGAACCTCACCGGATCCTGCTGGTTACAAACACCGGACTTACCTTTGAAGGTGAAGTGCCGGTAGCTACACTGACCCCCAGCCCCGGATTGCGCGAATTTACCGATTATGGATTGTTGGGTTTATTCGTTGGCGTAATCCCGGTTGCACTCGGTTTGCTTTGGTATCCCGCAATGAAACGCATGGGGCGCAAGTGGTTGGGATTTATCCTGGCGTTGACGGTCGGACTGCTGGTGTTCTTGTTGGTTGACACCTTTTTGGAAGTATTGGAAACAGGGGCGGAATTACCTGGGGTTTTTCAGGGTATACCTTTAGCCCTGTTTGCCGCGCTATTAACCTGGCTGGCGATCATGGCGGTCAGTGCAATGCAAAACCGTCGCAATGCAGCGTCGGGTTCCGTCCGCGCAAAGGGGATGTTTTTAGCGACCTTGATCGCCCTCTCAATTGGCCTGCACAATTTTGGCGAAGGACTGGCGGTTGGAGCCGCATTTGCCCTGGGTGAGGCGGCGCTGGGATCATTTCTGGTGGTCGGATTCATCCTGCACAACATCACTGAAGGGATTGGAATTGCCGCACCTTTGATAACCCATCGAACCGGAAAGGAAGAGTTGGTACAGGCGACCCCTTCGTGGCTGACCTTTGCGGGGTTAGCGCTTCTGGCAGGATTCCCCGCTGTCTTTGGTACATGGATCGGCGGTTTTGCCTTTTCACCTCTCCTGGGTACTATTTTCCTGGGGATTGGGCTGGGAGCAATCTGGCAGGTAATTGTGGAAGTCACTGCTCTCCTGCGGCGTTATGCTGAACGAGAAAACACTTCCTGGGTGTCCTGGTTCAACCTATCCGGTTTCATGCTTGGCTTGGCGATCATGTACTTCACGGCCTTCCTGGTGAAGTTTTAGCAATACAAACGGTCAGGCGGTTATACCTGGAGGTGTGCTTCAATTACAGATATTTCTATTTAAACGTGACCTCGCTTTAGTCCACCACCATCGTGCCATGTTTCAATTTTAAGCACCGGGGAGTACATTCCCTTGCCCACCCCAACCATGCATCTGCCGAGGACTCATGTGACATCCGTTATTGATCCTGCCTTGTTCAGGCGCAATTGTGCCTGACGTTTTGGGTGCGGTTTCAGGCGAGAGGCTGCGAAATTTTGGTAAAGCCCTGAGCAGCCCTGATTCCAATACCATTGCCGAAAAAAAGAGGCGTGTTCAACAACAATTCTCTCATTTGGTCATTGATCTTCTTGATTTATTTTCCAGATAAAACAATGGCATCGAAAAGTTGCCTGGAAATTGCGAGGAACCCATCGGAAGAATATTCAAGTGTCCTTTCATAATCCACTTGACGAAAATAACTTACCACATATAATCATATAATCAATTGTTTATATAATTATATTTAATTTTGATAAACACCGGAGCAACTTATATGACCTCAATGTCTGAACGAATAGCATTATCCACAAAAGCCAGGCTATTTCGCGGGTTTGGTGACCCGTCCCGTCTTTCTATCCTGGAGGTTTTGTTGGATGGACCCAGGAATGTCAGTGAAATCGTCCAGGCGACGCAATTAACTCAGCCGAATGTTTCCAATCACTTGCGCTGTCTGCGCGAATGCGGCTTGGTTGCTGCTGAACAACAAGGTAAGTTTGCCCTATATCGCCTCAGCGACGACCGCGTGGGCGATCTGCTGGCATTGGGCGAATCCTTGTTGGCCGATGTTGCCCGAGGGGTTTACGAATGCACCCGCTACAATCTCCCACAGGATATACGTTTGGAACAGAAATAAAATGAAAAAACGACTTCAGATCTTCATTCCCTTTATGATCGCCCTCCTCCTCGATGGATTGACCAAGGCTTGGGCCGAACAGGCATTATCTTCACCCATACCCATCCTCGGTAATTTTTCCCGTCTGACCCTTGGTTACAACACAGGCGTAGCATTCGGGCTTTTTGCGAACGGCGGGATATTCCCGCTGATCGTCACAGGCGTCATCATTTCGGTTCTGGCGGCATGGCTCGTTTATGCGATTCGGTCCGGTGATCTTTCCTCTGTCGCAGTATGGCCTGTAGGTTTGATCCTCGGCGGTGCGGTAGGGAATTTCGCCGACCGCATGGTGGATGGAAGGGTGACGGACTTTCTCGATTTTGGATTGGGTACGGCACGTTGGCCGACTTTCAACCTGGCGGATAGTTTTATTTTGGTTGGAGCTCTTTTACTTTTACTCATTATTCCGAAGGTTAAATCCGATGAAAAGGAGCAGACGGCATGAAAGCTCTGAAGGTGCTTGTGAAATCTTTGCTGATCCTGGTTAGCATTGGCCTGATCTGGCGTTGGCTGAGTCGCAATCGCTCTTTACCCTGCCCGACCTGGTTGGCGAGTATGCTGGACAGCCGCTGGTCGGATAGGCTGCTTGGCACGCAGATAACGGTCGATCGCATTGGATTGCGGCCGGGGCAGCGTGTGTTGGAGATCGGCCCAGGACCGGGTCGACTGCTGATACCTGCCGCAAAGCGCGTACTGCCCGGAGGTGAAGTCTTTGGACTGGACATCCAGCCCGGGATGATCGAGCGGCTTAAAGCGCATGCGGCGCGAGCGGGCGCATCGAATCTAACTACGATCCTGGGCGATGCCACTCAGCCGAACGTCCCACCGGAGAGTTTTGATGTGATCTTCTTTTGCACTGTACTGGGTGAAATCCCGGATCGGGAAGCGGTGCTGCGCCGATGTTACACGGATCTGAAACCGGGTGGAATCCTTTCGATCACGGAACTCTTCCCCGACCCACATTACCAGTCCCGCGCGACAGTACAGCAGCTGGCCGAGGGGGCAGGATTCAGCTCGCAAGCCACGCACGGTCCCTGGTATTTTTTCACTGCGAACTTCATCAAAGCGTAGAGGAGAGTCGCAATGGTTACTATAGGACGCTGCACGATGAGTTGGCTGGCTAACGAGAGTGTCCGGGCCAGGTTCGGTATCGCTTGTTCCTAGGAATTTTGTGAGATACACCGAACATACCGCAGAACTACCAGCGCAGGTTTCCGGCGGCAAGTACCGCGAGATCTTCCCGTTAAAGTGAATGGGGGAAATTTATGAACACTGAACCGACCCCAGGAAAAGAGCATTCCCGCTGACATCAACCACCCACAAGCAACAAGCACTAAATTATTGATGATTAAATCAAGTCATTCAAAAAACGAGACTTTATGAGGGAAAGATTCATGGAAAACTTTGATTACACGGTGGAAACCACCAAAAGCGTTGACGAATCAGTCGCCACCATCGAGGTTAAAGCAGCGGAGAAGGGCTTTCGGGTGCTGCACGTTCACGATGTGCAGGCAACGCTCGCCGCAAAAGGATTCGAGATCGAACCGATGAAGATTGTCGAGGTGTGCAACGCCAAATTCGCCAGCCAGGTGCTGGCGAAAGATAAGAAAATATCGCTGATGCTGCCATGCCCGATCAGTGTTTTTGTGGAGGCAGGTAAGACTTACATCAGCGCCCTCAAGCCACGGGTTTTGTCCGATTATTATCCGGACATAGGCATCGATGAGATTGCCGTAGAGGTTGAAAAGGTGATCATCAGTCTGGTTGACGAAACCAGATAATTTACATTGAATGGAGAACCTATGGAATCGACAAAAATTGAAGTACGGGTCAGTAATTTGGACTGCGAACATGATGCAGCCAACATCGAACGAGGATTAGAAGGCTTTGCAGGCCTGGTAGGTTTGAAGGTATATCCGAAATCTGCCAAAGTCGCTTTGACTTTTAATCCCGACCAAACCAATCCGGGCGCCTTGAAACAAAAACTGGAGACACTGGGTTTCCCACCCCAAAAAGGGATGGAAATGGCCGAACAGCCCAAACCCTGGAAGAACCCCAAGGTGTTGACCGCGTTTGCTTCAGGTGTTCTGCTTCTGGTCGGTTGGCTCATCGGTCTGACCGGCGCGCCGGCGCTTATCTCAACGATTATATTTATTGCCGCAATCTTGATCGGCGGGTATTACTTTGGTCGCGAAGCCATCGAAGAATTGATCTTCGAGCGCAAGATCGGGATCGAATTATTGATGATGGTTGCCGCGGTGGTTGCTTCCGCAATGGGTGCGTTATTGGAGGGCGCCATGCTGGTCTTCCTCTACTCCATCAGCGAAGCTGCGGAAGGCTATACCGAGGAGAAAACGCGCGCCGCAATCAAGGCTTTGATGAACCTCGCTCCCAAGGTGGCGTTAGTCCGCCGGAACGGTCGCGAACAGGAAATCCCGGTCGAAGAACTGGTGGTCGGGGACGTGTTCATCGTCATGCCAGGCCAATCCATGGCTACCGATGGTGAAGTGCTGGTTGGATCCTCCAGCGTCAACCAGGCTCCGGTGACGGGTGAAAGCGTTCCGGTAGAAAAGCAAGTGGGCAATCCGGTCTTTGCCGGCAGCATCAACGGCGAAGGCGCGCTGGAAATCCGCGCCACTAAAACCTTTGCCGATAACACCATCGCCCGTATTATCACCATGGTCGAGGAAGCCCAGGAAAAGAAAGGCAAAAGCCAGCGCTTTATCGAGCGCTTCGGCGCGCGCTACAGTCCCATCGTTTTGCTCGTCGGTATTCTCATTGCGCTCGTCCCGCCGTTGTTTTTTGGCGCTGCCTGGGTGACGTGGATTACCCGTGCAACGGTCTTCATTGTTGCCGCGGCACCCTGCGCCCTGGTCATTTCCATCCCGATTACCCTGGTGGCCTCGCTGGGCACTGGCGCGCGCAATGGCGTGCTGATCAAAGGTGGAGTCTATGTGGAGGAACTGGCCAAGGTGAAAGTCGTAGCAATGGACAAGACCGGCACCCTGACCCGCGGCGAGCCTGAAGTGACCGACATCATCTTGATCCATCAGAATCCGGATCAGCTGGCGAATTCAAAGCAGGAATTTTTAGCGGCAGCAGCCGGGATTGAACGGCGCAGCGGCCACCCTCTGGCACAGGCGATCGTCCGGTACGTGGAAGCGCAAGGCATTCAACCCATCGAACTGTCTGAATTTCGCTCCATGACCGGTTCAGGAGCTTCTGCCCGTATGGATGGGCGGACAATCTTCGTGGGAAGCCCAGACCTGTTCCACTCAAAGCTAGGGGTCTCACTGGAGCATGAATGGGGAGACATCAATCATCTCCAGGGCGAAGGAAAAACCGTGGTGTTGCTAGGCGATGAACAAGCTCCCTGGGGGATGATCGCTATCCGTGACAATATTCGACCCAATGCCCAGAAGGCAATTGATGCCATTCATGCCGCCGGAATTGACAAAGTGGTTATGCTGACCGGCGACAATGAGCGTACCGCCCAGGCAATTGCTCAGGAATTGGGGATCGATGAAGTGTATGCGGACTTAAAACCGGAGGACAAGGCGATCAAGGTCCGCGAGTTGACCTCCCGTTATGGGCATGTGGCAATGGTCGGGGATGGTGTCAACGACGCCCCCGCGCTGGCTGAAGCAACCGTGGGTGTCGCGATGGGCGCGGCGGGAACGGATGTAGCCCTGGAAACCGCTGATGTGGCCCTGATGGCCGACGATCTGGAGAAACTGGCCTATGGACTACGCCTGGCAAAGCGCAATCAATCCGTGGTCAACCAGAACCTGGCCCTATCTGCGATTGTCATTAGTGTATTGATCATCGGCGCAGTTGGTGGTTGGTTCACTCTTCCAATCGCCGTGCTGGCGCACGAGATCAGTGAATTTGTGGTTATCGGCAGCGGGTTGAGAATGTTGAAAAGTTAATCCTTCACCCATTAAGAATTCATAGTGGACTGCAAATGACAAACTGCAGTCCACTTTTTTAATTAAAAACATATTGAGTTATTCGATTTTTTTGAGTAGTAAATGATATTGTCCTGATAAATAATCATTATCTTACAGTAGCAAAAACTTGCCTAAATTTACACCCATACGCTGCCGGCTTCCCCACCATTGTCCAGGATAATCTTTCGACGGTATTCCACCAAATTCCTGGTATTTCATACCACTTTGCGCTAGCTACATCCTTCGGAATATCAGGATCCAACGCAGTGCCACGGGCAAGAGCTCCATCCGGGTGAATTCCAACTTCGGTATAGACAATAGAATAAATTGGACCTAGGACTGCTAAAGATGCCATCATCCCCCAACCACAACGGGAAGGTTGGACAGTTTTTGCTGCATCAATCCGGTCGGCAATAAATCCGAAGTAAGTCATCCCCTTCGGGGCCTGGAGCACTTGCATGGGTTGGTTGCCCTTGTAAATGACAAACAGAATGCTTACACAAATTGCCAACAGAATTGCCGTCTTGACAATACTTCCAATCAACTTAAGAAACATTCCGATGAATTTCATTTTCTCCTTCATTTCCTTTATCTATCTGATACTGATTTTCTGGTTGGGTACCCTCTCGTAGGACCCGGTTATAACGAATTTCCTCCCGATACATCCGGTCGATGGCTACTTCAACCACATCACCTTCACTGCGCCCCATAGTCCCAGAGAGGTCTTTCAATTGTCGAACGCATTCGAGACTAAGACGAAAAGAACGAACTGCTTTGGTGGACGAATTTTTCTTGGGCATTTTGAACTCCTTGATATGAATAATCTAATAGTAATACAAATGTATTACTTAATCAAGTACTGTTTTTTAGAAAAGAGGGTACTTGCAATAAAGGGGTTATTCGTGGTTTAGTTAATGTACATCTTGTCTCAATCCTCTATCACCAAGTGATACTGGCGTAATATGCAGACTAATTGCTTTTCTCAACGTTGGTTGGTTCCCCCTAACGCAAGATTAATTTCAACGTAGGTTATTGATGGTGCATAAGGCAAGTCCTGCGCTTGCCGGCTTGTTCATTCTTGACAGGCCAAAACCAGTCCGCAGATGCCAGGCAGGGCGCTTCAGGGTCGCCGGCATCGCGAAGTGCAAAACCCTGTTACACCCCTCAATGGGGGCGCGTACGCCGAGATTATCTCGACGAAAGGCTTAACGTCACAACAAAAAAATATTTTTGTAATACTAGAAACGGCTGGAAGCGAGTTTCAAAGCCGACGAAGGCGGTGTAGCTTGTCATTGTCATCCATTTCCAACCAGGTCAACCATTCTCTAGCTAAAGTTACCTGGGGTAAAGAACAAATTGAAAAGTACAAGGTTGAGCATGGTGTGACTTCTGTCAAGAAATCGTTGCGTCCAGACGGAGATCCCACACAACCCTTACCTGTCATTTTGGGAATCAACACTCGACGAACATATTTTCAGACGGCAACCTTATTCTTCAAACGCGCAGAGGAAATTACCGATGAGGGTTTATTGGTCAAATTACTGGATCCAGACATCATCATGACCACTTTTGAAGAACATTACACTTATTCTGCGCCTGGTACGGTGAACAAACTGCTAGCAGCGCTCGAAAAAGTTCATTTGGGATGCTTAAAACTCGGTTGGACGAAAACTCTGTCCCCCATTACTCCGGAATTGCGCGGATGGGTGAAAACTTTTCGCGATGATAGCGATGTGCGCGCACCGAGATTTGGCTATCGAACAGAAGATTCAGTAAAGGTGGTTGAATTCTTGAAGGAGAAAAAATCGGCTTATGCGTTGCCTGCAGAGCTGGCATTACGTTGTGGGTTGCGGGAAGATGAAATGGCCGGAATGCAAGGGCAAAATATTGATGTGGAGCACAACCTGCTGCATATCACCGGAAAAGGGGGCCGCTATCGACCGGTGCCAATCCCAGAAGATCTGATCCTTAGGTTTAACCGTTCCAAACAATTTATATTTACCCCGAGTGCTTCCTGGCGGGCTGGTTTTCGGCGGACTGTGCTAGACACAACAAAAGAACTAGGAATTGGAATCAGTGGAGTCCATCGGTTGCGTGCAAATTATGCTCAAAATAGATATCTCGAATTTCTTGACCAAGGATTGGATGATCGTGGAGCTCGCCGGCAAATCTCCGAACTGTTGGGGCATGCCCGAATTGATGTTACTTATAAATATGTACCAAAAGGATTTTTGGTACCGGAGGATAATAATAAATAAGAGTCGGGCAGTCCTGTTTACTGACTGAGTTTACCTATTTTTGTTTTCTGCGCATAGGCTCAGGGATATCTAGCCTGGCGTTAATATAAATCGGTTGTCGATTGTGATTACTTTGCGAATGCGATGTTAGGGTGGGCAACGGCAGTGGCTGATTGAATTGTCATAATTGTTTTTCCATAAAGCCTAAGAGGTATAAACCCTGCTTACTCTTGCATTGATCTGGCAGGTAATTTCATAGGTGATGGTGTGCAGTTTCTCAGCCCACTCATCGCATGTGATTTCATTATCACCGCTTTTCCCGATGAGGACAACTGCATCGCCAATCTTCACCCGAGTTTCTGCTCCAAGATCGACCATACTCTGATCCATGCAAATACGTCCAACAATTGGGAAAGACTTTCCGTTGATGAGCACCCGGCCGGAATTGGAGAACAAGCGATTGAATCCATCCGCATACCCCACTGGGATGGTGGCGATCCAGGTGTCTGCAGGAGCGAACCAGGTGCGGCCATAACCGATGCTTTCTCCTTTAGTTACTTTTTTGATAAAGGATACACGCGTTACAAAACTTAATCCTGGTTTTAGATCGATCGTGCGAGGGGTCGTTTTGTCAGGGTAATTACCGTAGATCATGATCCCGGGGCGTACCATATCCATCCAGGCATCCGGATGACCCAGCACGGCGCCGGAATTGGCGCAATGTACCAGGTCAAGTTTTCGCCCGATAGCTCGCTCAATTTCATCCACACACTTCCTGAATCGTTTAACCTGTTCAATCGTGAATGCTAGATCTGCAGAATCGCTCACAGGAAGATGGGTAAAGACACCTTCCAGGTACAAATTCGGGCAATCGCGTTCAATAAGCAGGGCGAGGGCTGTTGCCTGCTTTATAGAAACACCAACGCGCCCCATGCCGGTATCAATTTTGATATGAACCGGGGATTTCTTATTTCGCTTCGCAGAAACCTGTTGCGTTTCGAGAGCACTCTCATGACTGCAAATTGGCAGGGTTACGTCGTGCAGAATAGCTGTCTCGATCTCTTCATAAAATGTCGGGCCAAATTTAAGGATGGGAAGTCTGATTCCTGCTTGCCTGAGCTGCATCGCTTCCGGCACAGTGGCAATCCCCAGAAAATCAACACCGATTTTTGCTGCCATACGTGAAACTTCAACCGCGCCATGCCCATAGGCATTGGCTTTCACCGCGATGAGTATCTTGGATCCGGGTCCGATCCTGCGGCGGATACTTTCGATGTTGGCGCGAATATTATCGAGATGAACCTGTACGTGAGTCTGATAAAGCAAAGGGGTGTGTTCCAACGATTAGCCTTTATTGATTACTTTTTGCACATAAGCTGAAGTTGCTGCTGCGAGAAGCGCACCATAGCCCGGGAGGAAAGCCACTTCGCTGCCGACGTGCAGTTCATCTGTAGCTTCTTCCACGTCCAGGATCAGGTGATCGCTGCTGCCGCCTAATACAATAATGCCTGAATCTTCAGGGTTGAGGTTGTCGACAACTATATCCTGCCTGCCGATGTTACAGATGGCACGCCTGCGCAATCCCCGGTCAACAAAATCTGGTGTAGCGCCAAAAGCGTCCTGCCCGCGTATACCAATCGGCAAGGATGGTTTTCTTTGCAATTCGATCACCTGGGTGACAATGCGGTAAGTATCCTGCCGGGTTCCCGGCCAGGGAGAGCGGTCAAGCACATTGCGGCCGAGTTGAATGGCTTCACCAATACGCAGGTTGTTAATTGCGGAAGGCATCTCCCCTTCGATGACCAGGGGCAAATTGGCACTGTTTCCCCCGCTCAAAATTGGTAATTCCAGGCCGGTACTGGTTCTGGTGTTCGTAGCCAAATCGATGAGTTGCTGCATTTTTTCTGATGTCGGGATTACGCCGCCATAACAGGCCAGGTTGCAGCCTAATCCCGCCAACTGGATTCCGGGGAGGTGGATAACCTGGTCGATCACGGACGGCAAGCTGTCTGGCCAAATTCCTTCACGCAAATCACCAAGATCCACCATCAAAATAACCTGATGAGTTTTCCCGAGGGACTGCGCTGCCTGTGATAACATCCTGATCGTCTCAACTGAGGAGTTTAGAGAAATATCTGAATAAGTGACGGCTTCCCTGATGCGATCCTGGGCAGGAATGCGCAGTAACATTAATGGGAGGGAAACATTCAATTCACGAAGAGCCTGCAGGTTTTCCAGGCGGGAGTCAGCCAGCATATCCACGCCTGCATTTACGAGCGCACGTACAACTGCTGGATGAGCACACGCCACTTTCGTGACCCCGGCTACGGAAATGCCTTGTTCGCGGCAAAGCGACACGATGGTACGCGCATTGTGCTCGATGCGATCAGGGTAGATTTCAAGTCGGGGAGTAAAGCTCATTTCACGGTCTCCATTTTTACCCAGTGTGCGAAGGTTGCCTTCACCTGTTCCGGATAGGTGCCCGCAAGAGTACCCAGGGCGGAAAAAAGATAATCGTGGTCGAGGAGGATAGCGGTTACCGGCGGCGGCAGCAAGTATTTTCCTGCCCCCAGGCAGACAGACCGCAAAATTTCCACTCCGCCATCAATCCTGGTTAAGGCTCCGCCAGTACCGATCACCCATTTTACCGCAGTGAGGTCTTTGCCGCGCACGGTCTGTTTTTTACCGGTGGGAGTATAAGATTCCATGATAATACCGGCATGCCGCCGGATGGCCACTTCCACAGCTACCTTGCACAGATAGCGGGTCAGTGCTTGTTCGTCAGTTGAATGCGGAATGGCCTTCAATCCAGGCAACATGTTTTCCCACTGTTTATCTTCCTGCAGTTCAATAATATTGCGGGCATTAATGTATACCCCAAGATCGCCTTCTACAGTGCGTTTGGCGTAGGGTTCAGGTTCAAGCTGGCGTGAGCTCCATTCCACGCTGCCATTAGTAACGCTGTGTACATCAGTGGTGGCGCCGCCAACATCAAAAACAAGGCAATCCCCGCAACTTTCAGCAAATAACTCTGCACCGAGTAACACTGCACCCGGGGTTGGGATGATCTCGCCTTGGGTCATCTCTTTGAGATGCTGCATTCCGGGAGCATGGATGATATGCTGATTGAATACTTCGTGAACTACTTTACGCAATGGGCGGGTATTGAGCACATCCACTTCAGGGAACACATTTTCAGCGACCAATAGATCGACACCATGTTCCTGGAAAATTTTCTGGATGTGCTGGCGGATGGCGGAGTTTCCCGCATATACCACCGGGGCGTGAATTCCAAGGGCTGCGATCGCGCGGGCATTCTTTAGGACGATTTCCTTTTCACCGAAATCCACGCCGCCTGCCAGAAGGATGATATTGGGATTAATTGATTTTATCTCTTCGAGGTTGTCATCCTCTAACAAGCCGGCAGTTACCAACTTGACGATCGCCCCGGCACCGAGAGCAGCTTCCCTGGCGGCACGAGCCGTCATGCTGTAGGTGAGACCGTGGACTGTCATTCTTAATCCACCGGCGGCTGAACTGTTCACAAAAGTCTTCATGTTCGCGGGGATCTGTCCGGTGTTGCCCTTCAATTCAGAAAAAGCCTCGTTGAACCCCAGGCGGACATCGCCCTGTTCAATGGAGGTTGGTGCAAACCCCTGCGCCGTATGTTCGAAACGCCCTTCCGGCACCAGGGCGAACCCATTCACCTTGGTAATGGTGGACCCTATCTCAACCGTCAGAAATTCGATTTTGTTTGTCAAAAAGACTCCAGGCGATTAGAGCAATCCGCGGGATTTCATCACTTTCACAATGGCATTGACCACATGGATGCCTTTTGTGCCGCGACCAAATGTGGCATCCAGGCCGGTTTCAGCAGCCATCTCGCGATTCACCTGAGTTCCTCCGGCGATAAGTACAAGTTGATTGCGCACACCGCGTTCAGTACACAGGTCAGCCAGTTTTTTCATCTGGGTGCGGTGGGTATCATTGTGACTGATAATGGTGGAGATCAGTATTGCCTGGGATCCTGTTTCAATGGCTGCATCTATCAATTTGCTCACTGGAACGGAGGTCCCCAGGTAGTGGTACTTGACACCATACTTTTCGATACCGCCATGTTTGATATCCAGGATCTCCCGCAAACCAACACTGTGTTCATCCTCACCCACTGTAGCCGCGACAACTTTCAAACCTATCTGTTTCACTGCAGCGCGTAAATCATCTTCCGGCAGGATGACCTCTTTTTCAGGAACTTTAAGTGTTTTTACTTCGATATCAAAATTGACCTTCCCCTTTACCTCAACAAAGCAACCTTCAGCCGGCTGCATCACCTGGATATTGACCACCTGGGGATCCACAAGACCGAGCTTTGTAGCCATTTCAATTCCGTAGGCTGCCGCGAAGTCTTCATTGAGGGGTACAAAGAACTGCGTGAGGATGGTGCCGTCGCCAGCCCATTCGGCTTCTGGTTTAACCTTGCCTCCCTTGCGGTAGGGATAAGTTAATTCAAGCCGTTTATTACAACTATCTTCCGGGTCGAGTTCATCAATGTAGACAATTTTTTCCGGATTGCACAGCGTGCAGCCATCAATCAAATCACAGGCACAAGCTATTCCGTCTGGAAGGTGATTCTCGCCGAAGTGATCACATACGGGAGCAAAATAATCCGCATCGCGGGCGATGATCGAATCTGCTGCTACGCCGCCGTTGCCATCGCGGGCAATACCGTCACCAGCGCGCTCAGGGAACTTGGCTGAGTCCACAAAGAAACCTTTTTCTACGGCTGAGAAATATCCGCCGGTGGCGATCACCTCCTCGAGGAAAGCGATGGCTCTGATCTTGAGGTCTTTGACCATCTCCCCAAGGGGACCTGTGTGGTTCAGTGTGAGTAATTCCTTGATGCCGTCCAAAGCTGCCCAGGTTTGCTTGACGGTCTGGATTCCGCGGATATTGTTGTAATGCCAGGGAACGTTTCGTCCTTCATCCGGGGTGATGGTGCTCTGGATATCTGCACTGGTCAGCATGGAGATGAGCGTATCAATGGTATGAGTACGAATTGCTTCTTCGATGTCCGCTTCAATATAGCGTGTATTCTGCTGCGCACGCATTTTAAAACCAGAGAAGAAATCACGCAGGGCAACCGCATAGGGCAGGTCGTACCAGAGTTTTGGCGCAGGGGGTGCGTCAGGGGGGACAGTGGATAAACCGATAAGGTCTTTTTGCATCCCCACGGCTACAGAAAATGCACAATTAATGCCATGTTGAACCATCAACTCCGGCATCACCAGCCAGCCAGCTTTAGCAGTGGCATTGGCATTGTGCGCGCCGTCAATCTGGAATATATTGGCACCGGCCATCACTTTCTTGGCTTCAGCAGCGTCCACAAAGGAACGGTACATGTTCACGTTGCGATATAGCACGTTGTACTGAGGATCCTGGTGTGCTCCGTTGATTCCTTCTTCTGAAAAGAGCACGGCTACTTCCGGACCGGCAACCCCTGAAACATAGCTGTGGAAATTGATCGGGCGGCCGACTTCATCTTCAATAAGATCACAGGCTTTTCGGCTGGCACGGATCTGCTTGCGGGTGATCGGCACGCCGCCTGTGCCTTCGGGAGTACCCTCGAGCAAACCATCAATGTGGCTTTGCCCGGTGGTGCGGATGACCATGATGTGGTCTGCACCGTGCCAGGCCGCCATCCGCATGCGGCGGATATCGTCCTCGAACCGTCCTGACGCAATCTCCGTGGTGACCACACAACTGGGTTGGGGGTCGATATGATCAAAATACTTGGAAGCAGGCAGACCAATGCTATTCTTAAGAGGGTGTGACATATCACGATAATGGAATGGACCCATTTCTATGCCATCTTGAGGGACGTCACGCCAGGTCCAGCCTTTGCGCCTGGGATGATAATGTTCGAGGTCTTCGAGAATATTCTCGATATCCAGTTTCTTATTCGGGTCGAGAGGTTGTTGTGTTGTCATCAGATTTTCTCAATTCCCGGTGTAAAAAGACTGTTGAGGATCTCTTTTTTTTCAAGAATTGCGGCTGCAGCAGCGTGGAGATCCAAATTGTTTGATTTTGCAACTTCGAGCAGCACATGACCAGCACCCTTACCCAACAGTCCAGCTTCCAGGATTCGATCGACAACCCCGTGAGAAGTTATGCTGTCAATCCCCATGCGGAGAAGCACGGAGCGTTCGA
The DNA here is from genome assembly GCA_964533735.1 of uncultured Anaerolinea sp. Classification (GTDB taxonomy): domain Bacteria; phylum Chloroflexota; class Anaerolineae; order Anaerolineales; family Anaerolineaceae; genus UBA6107. The sequence continues at coordinate 49,078 of CAZHMD010000001.1, forward strand.
TGGAAGGGGAGGTATGCGTTCTGGCAAGGTCAACAATTGGCGCGACCACCTGGTCACACAATTCCCAAAACCGTTTTTTTAATTCCTCATCGCTTAATTCAAGTAATTCAATTCTTCTTTTTTCAAATCTTTCAACGTTATCGTCAGGCATGAGGTGTCCTCTTGGTGAAATTATTAAAATCTAAATGGGGAGGTGCTGCTTTACCCAGTCAGTGTTTTTCTTGATATCTGCCGCTGCGAATGCATAATCATTTTCACTCCAATTTGCTGCTGGAAGATGATTGACAGCATTTGCCAGGTAAATGAGGCGCAGGCGATCAATATCTTCGCGCTTGCTGTGGACCTGTGCCAGGTGTTCCGGCAGGATGATGGTCTTTCCTGGAACATCTTCGCTGGGATCTCCACGCCTCACATCGATACCATTGGAACGGGCAAAGGAGAGCTGGCTGTTGTGGTGCTTGCCGGCTCCGGTGTATTCAGTTTCCTGGACAACGATGATCTGCTCTTTATCCATCTCCTGTGCCAGGCATACTGCAGCCGTGAGACTGATGTTGCCGGCCGGTCCGCGTTCCAGCCCTTCAATTTTGGTGAGCAATTCGGTAATGTAAAAAACTTCACCCTGCGTGACGAGATGATACTCATCCATATAACGCAGGCTGCGGGCAGCATTACGGGGAACATCCACGCGGTCTGGCCAGGTGGCAAAGGGAATGCCAAACCCGGTATGCCCGGTGGTGAAGGATTTGCGGTTGAAATCGCGATCAGAAGCCATGTGGAGGCCAGTTAGATTGACTGAGCAGGCGACCACTTTCGTGGAGTCAGCCCCGGCTGCTTGCAATCCACGTGCTGTACCGGTGAGGTTACCACCGCCAGCATGGGTAATCACTACAGCGTCAGGGTGTTTTCCATGCGCCTGCAGCACCTGGTTGGCAATCTCGAATCCCAGGCTTTCCACCCCGCGGATGCCAAAGGGGGTGTAAAGGCTGGCATTAAAGTAACCGGTTTCTTCGAGCGTGCGCAAAAGCATATAAAAGAGTTCCGGTCCGACTGTCAATCTCAGGACTTCAGCCCCATAGGCTTCACAGGCGCGTGCTTTTTCGATGATCTCAGGCTGACCCACACCGCGGCTGTCGTAAATTTCCTGGACGATGATGCATTTCAAACGCCGCTGCGCAGCCTGTGATGCCACTGCAGCACCATAATTGCCGCTGGTGGCAGCAATCATGCCCTTATACCCCTTTTTGTGGGCATCAAAGGCACTTATAGCGGCTCTCCTGGCTTTAAAGCTGCCGGAAGCATTGGCTGCCTCATCCTTAACGAAAATTCGTGCGCCTTTACCGGGTGGAGAGATTCGCCGAACAGCTTCAGTGAAACTCTTGAGTTCCAGGAGGGGCGTATTACCTACCTTGGTATCACTTTGGATGCGAATGATATCGTCCATGGTGTAACCCGTGGCTTGCATCATTCGTTCGTAATCAAAGGCAATCGGGCTTTGGATGAAATCATCGTAATCCAACTGCATGGAGGTTTTCATGATCGCGTTCTTGCGCGCCATTACCGCATCGTAGGAAACATCCCTGGAACTCATATTTCCTCCAGATCAGTGCCTATGCGGAGGAGCTCTGGAACCGTCTCACCGAAACTGTGGCGGTAACCCGGGTTTTCCAATTTCAAAGTCCCGGTGAGTGTCCTGCCGATGATCGTTCTTACCTGGACATCCTGGCCCAGTTCTGCATCCTTCTGCAAAAACCCGGAAACGCGTAATAGGTAAGGAACACTGCGGGTTTCTTCTGGCAGCGTTTGAACACGCTGGTCTGGCGTTAGCACAACCTGTTCGATTTCAACCCAGGTACCTTTTGCGATTTTTGCCATTTATCCACCATCAATCTTTGTAAATTGACGAAAATTTGAGGATCAGATTTTTCTTGAATAAGCAGAATCGCCCATTAGGGCTGCCGGGATGGGCAGGTCGATCATGCGCTTGAGCCCGGGTGTTGCCGCAACGACATGCGGAATAAGGTTGACTGCAATCCCTTCAGTGGCGATGCCGCCGGCGATTTCCGGTTTGATGGACATGTGAATTTCGGGTTTGCCATAAATGTGAATGTAATCCCCGGTTTCCTGCGCTTCCAGCCCCGGATGGATCTGTTGCGGGTGGATCAGCTTGATGACTTCCTCGTCTCCGCGATAGCCAATGCCGATGTGCGAGCACCCGGCAACCATTCCTGGAGCGACCTTGATGTGCGGTGTTTCCCGTGGTACCTTGCTGATGATCGGTTCACGCGTCTGTTCAATGCGGTCGACGCCAAGACCTAGCGCGTCGCTGATCATATGGATGGATTCAGGAAAACCTACGTGCCCGACGATCGAACCATCGGCGACTCCAGCCTTGAATTGGGCAGGTGAGGTACCCACACCCTGGCTGTTCATTACTGTTGGTCCATACGGGCTCAGGTCGTTCACGCGGGAAGCTTCGATACGCTCAACACTGTGATTGCCGGCAGTCAGCGCCACGACAAGCAGGTCAAGCACAAACCCAGGGTTGACCCCTGTGCCGACAATCGTGACGCCATTGTCTTTTGCCAGCTTATCGAGTTCCTTCGCCATCTTGGGATTTTGGGCATAAGCATCAGACATTTCCTCTGCGATGGAAACACAATTCAATCCAGCGTTAAGGATCTTGCGCAGGTCGGGAATCTGCTCTTTTAACCAGGAAGTTGTGGCAATAACCACTACATCCACCTTATCCTTTTTTAGGACAGCAGCAGGATCATTGGTAATCTTTACCCCAACTTTTTTGCCGAGGTTCAAGACATCCCCCAAGTCCTTGCCCAAATAATCGGGTCGGGCATCGATAACGGCAACAATTTTCAAGCCTGTTTTTTCGAGCATCAACCTTGCCATACCACTTCCCATTGCTCCCAAACCCCACTGAAGGACACGAATTTGCTTCATTAACGACTCCTGAAAAGTTGATTTATGGTTCCGGAGGTACCCGTGTGTATTCTAACATTAAAAAAATAGAGGAGAATATTAGGGAAGAATTGATCGAATCCTGATCAAAAGGTAAAGGTAATCCTGGTTCTTCGTTTGTCGAGCAAGAAATCCAGAGGTATTAGGGATGTAAAAAAATTAGATTTGGTACTTAAGCATTTTGACAGGGATTCCTCCGTTTAGAAATTGCAAAGAATCCACAGGTTGATCCAGACCGAGATTGCCCGTGAGAACATCGTCAGGCGAAAGCATCACAACCGTCCAACCCTTGAATTTCTCCATCAGGATGGAACCAAAACGTGCATACAGATCGCGCAGATCGTTGCCTTCCTTTGTGCGTATGCCATAAGGTGGATTGGTCACGATTGTGCCGATCGTAGGGGGGGATTCCAGGTAGGAAACGGCTTGTTGTTTGAACACGATTTTGTTCTTTTGCCCTGCGCGCGCGGCGTTTGCCTGCGAGAATTCGATCGCGCCTGCATCACGGTCATAACCATAAATGGGGGTTTTAGAGTCGGTAATCCCCTTTTTAGCACCATCTAGAACGCCATTCCACTTTTCTTTATCAAACACAGGCCAGTCTGAAAATTTGAATGACCGTGAGATTCCAGGTGGAACACTGCCTGCCCTTTGGGCAGCCTCAATGGGAATGGTGCCGGAACCGCAAAATGGATCGATCAATGGATTTGTGGCATCCCAACCTGAAAACCGGATCATGGCGGCAGCGATATTTTCACGAATGGGGGCTTTGGCGACAGCCTGTTTATACCCGCGTTTATACAGCAATTCACCCGAAGAATCGATGCTGATAGTGCAGATGTCATTTACCAGTCTGACAATGATCAACTGACCCTCGCTTGAGGTGGTGATGGGACGGGGGTTTCTGCCGGCAACGGTAAAGTGGTCATTGATGGCACCCAGGACGCGTTCAGCGACTGCGTCTGAATGGTAGAGTTTGGATTTGTGACAGGTCACGCGAAAATTCACCCGTTGACCGGGGCGTATGAACGTTTCCCATTGCAGGCGGGAGGCTTCTTTGCGCAATTCGGAAAATGAGGCGGCATAGTATTCACCCAAACGCACAACGACCCGGCTTGCAGTACGCAGCATCAGGTTTGCCTTGTAGAGGTGTTCCAGCGTGCCTGAAAGTTCAAATCCGCCGTGGTCTTCACCAGGTTCACCTTTGTCTGAAGAGACCGCAACCGGAGTCCTTTGTGGAACGACGAACTTCAACTCACGGCATTCAGCGGAGAGGAGGCTTTCAAGCCCTGGAGGGCAGGATACGTAAAAAGAATACCTGGTTTGAGTTGTCATGTGCGTTTCCTTGGTTTGTTCTTGATTTTCGCATAGCCATTGTCATGCATTGCGAAGTGATTTTTCGGTATGCCTGGCCTGGATCGATCAGATGGGGTGATGATTTCCTTTTGAATCACTTTGCGTTTGAGCTCCTTCTCCACAAAGATCGGTTTTCCTGTGAATGGATCCTTTTCGGTATAGTACATCACACTGGCATAAGTTGAAGGGGTGGGGGTAAATACCTGTACCTGCTCCGGGGAAATATGCAGTTGACTGGTCGCATATTCCTTCAATTTTTTCATTTCACGATCGGAGCATCCGGGGTAGGCGGCAATCAGGTAGTAGGTGAGGAATTGATTTTTGCCAGCTTCCTTTGAGTATTCCTCGAACTTTCTCTTAAATTGATTTAGAGATTGAGGGGAAGGTTTTCCCATCATTTGCAATACATAAGGATCAGTGTGTTCCGGAGCAACTTTCAATTGCCCGGACACATGGTGGTTGACGAGTTCTTTCATGTAGGTAAGTCCGCAAGCCTGGTCTGCCATAACCATATCGTAGCGGATACCGGAACCCACGAATACCTTGCGCACACCCGGAATGGCACGGACTTTTCGCAGGAGGGTGACCTGTGGAGTATGGTTTATCTTTAATACCGGGCAGATTTCAGGGAAAATGCAGCGTTTGTCGGGGCAGGCACCGCTGTGTATTTTCCTGGCGCATTCGATCTGGTACATATTGGCTGTCGGACCACCGATATCCTGGATAATTCCTTTGAACGCGGGATGGTGCGTCATATGTTCCGCTTCGGCAAGGATCGAGGTTTCACTGCGGCTGGAGACGGTTCTGCCTTCGTGGACGGCAATCGCGCAAAAATTACATTCACCGTAACAGCCGCGGTGTGTTGGAATGGAAAATTGGATGGTCTCGAGCGCTTTCACCTCACCCTGTTGAGCATAATACGGGTGCTGTGCCCGTTCCCAGTCAGTTGCGTACACTTCATCCAAGGTAGACTCAGGAAGCGTGAGAGCGGGTGGATTTTGGACGTAGTACCGGTCTGCCTTTTTTTGCACGATCCCTCGAGCGGTTATGGGATCATTATTTTGATAAAACAATTCAAACATCTTCGAAAATTCATCCGGATTCGCAATCGTATCCTCGAAAGATGGCAGCACCAGGTAATCTTTAGGCACTTCCTTGGCTAAGTACGCCAAACCCCGGATCTCACGGGGAGAACGGTTATCGCGCAATGTATTTGCCAGTTCAATCACACTGGATTCCGCCATTCCGTACAAAAGGTAATCAGCTTTGGCATCGAAGAGGATTGGAGCGCGCAGTTTGTCCGTCCAGTAATCGTAATGGGTGATGCGCCGCAGGCTTGCCTCAATGCCGCCGAGGATAATGGGAACGGTGCCTTTGAATGCACGTCTGATGAGGTTAGCGTAAACGATCACAGCCCTATCTGGCCGGCGGTCATTTAGGCCTCCAGGCGTGAAATCATCAGAGCGCCTTTTACGCAGGGTGGCGGTGTAATTGGCGACCATTGAATCAACTGTCCCCCCGGTCACCCCCCAAAACAGGGTTGGTTCACCTAGCCGGGAAATATCCACAGTGTCAGTCACTACGGGTTGGGCAATTACACCTACGTGATATCCGGCTTTGAGAAGCGTTTTCCCGATAATCGCCACCCCTGAATAGGGGCTGTCTATATAAGTATCACCGGTCACCAGGAGGATATCAAGAGATTTCCAGCCTAATGCTTTTACTTCTTCAGGTGTTGTGGGGAGAAACAAGTCAGAAATTCCCTGGGTTCGACAAAGCGGTCATTTGAGCGGACTCGCGACCACCGCAGCGAATCCAACTGCTCCCGGTCCCAGGTGGGTGGCGATGGCGGGGGTTACATCAATGGTCACTTCTTCGGCTAATTTTGGAAAATACTTGAGAGCTGCCTGTTTTAATTCTTCAGCCTTGTCCGGCGCATCAATGTGCAGCACACGTAAGCGTTCAATTGAACCCAAAGATCGTATAGACTCAATGAGATTATTAAATGCGGCGTGATTCGTTCGCACCATTTTTATTGAGGGAATTCCCTGATGAAAACGGAGAATCGGTTTAACATGGAGAATACTGCCCAAATAATTCTTAAATTGGGAAATCCGGCCGCTCCTTCTTAAATAATTCAGATTATCCAGAAGGGCAAAGCAGTAGGTACGGTTGGCGACATCGCGGATTTTTTCAACAATTTCATTTACTGATTTTCCCGCCTGTGCCAGAATTGCTGCGGATTCAACAATAAAACCTGTTCCGACGCTCAATTGTCCTGCGTCAAACGGGTTCACCAGTATTTGCTTAATGGATCTTCCTGCCATAGAGGCGATATTGAATAAGCCGCTAAGGTTTGAAGATACATGGATCGAAAGGATACTGTTGGCACCGGATGAAGAGAGATGTTCATAGGTTTGAACAAACGTTTCCATTGATGGAGAAGAAGTAGTTGGAACTTCGCTTCCGTTTTCAAGTTGTTGATAGAACAGCCTCCGATCCAGGTCAACCCCATCCTGGTAACTGTGGTCTCCGAGGTTAATGTACACAGGTACGACAGTGATGTCATACTTTTTTATTACATCCTCGGGAAGATCACAGGTGCTGTCGGTTACGATCTTTATACACATAAAACTTGATAATTATCCTCACTTCATTATAAATTGAATACCAGATTCAGACGAATATTAGATCCTGAAGTTGATTATGGATTTTTTACACTGAAGTGCTAAAAATAGTGATCAAAGTTGGTTTTGCATCTAATCGTATAGGCAGACGGTTTTATTGCCAAAGGCAACGCGGTTTGGAATATACATGTTCTCTATTTTAATCTAAGGCATAACTGACTATTTGGAAAAATAAAGGCTGCCTTCCGGCAGCCTTTTGAAACACTACTTCTCTCCGCAGCAGCATTCGCCGCCATTTTCTCCACAGCACTCTTCACCTTCACCACATTCACATTCATGGTCATCATAATGAATATGCCCGTGTTCAAGTTCTTCAGCAGTTGCTTCACGAATATCGGTGATCTTCACCTTGAACTTCAGATCTTTGCCAGCCAGGGGATGATTGAAATTTAAGGTAATCTTTTCGAGGTCCACTTCTTCGATGTAAGCGGTTAATTCATCACCATTCTCATCGTTGACGCCAATTTCAGTACCCACTTCCAGGGGAATTTCTTCCGGGAACTCGCTCTTGGGAACTTCGATGAAATTTTCAGGGTCAAATTCGCCGTAAGCTTCTGCAGCTTTTACTTCAACTTCCTTTGACTCGCCAACTTTCATGCCCTGGATGGCTTTTTCCAAACCGGGGACAATATTGCCGACTCCCTGCAGAAATACGATCGGATCACCTTCTTCAGAAATATCGATGACGGCATTATCCACAGTCAGTTCATAATCCATACTGACGACAAGATTCTTATCAACACGTGTAATATCCATTTTCCTCTACCCTTATAAAATAAATTGTTAAAGCGCAACATTATATCATGTGACGCGAAGTTAAGCTGTCATGGAGGACAATTACTTTGTTACTGAGAAGAGAGGACTTCGCAGGTGGTGAGTGCAGCAGCGTTGTTGACCCTGTCGATCATCAACGTCAATTCTTCAAAGGACAGGTCAGTCGAAAAATGTTTGGGAAGCAATGGGGACCATTCGATTTGAGAGAAAAACGCATTGCTTGCACCGCTTTTACAAAGCTGGCAAAATGCGGTAAAAAAAGTGCTGATATTGTTTTGCACAGCAATATTGGATTCAGATGTGGCAGCCGGTTCGTTAAAAATCTCGAGTTTCTCGAGATTGGCGTAAGCTGCAAAGCGCAATAATGCTGTATTATCCGTTATAAAATAGCCGTCAAATACCAGATCCACTATCTTTTCCATTTTTCCAATAGATCTCGAAGAGATCTGCTTCATATTTGACAGGACAAATGCTGAGGAAATTTCATGATTAAGTTCAGCATTTGTAGTCGGGTAAAGGGGGAGGAATACGACTTGCGGTGGGCTCGAGGGATAATTTAAAACTCCCCAAAGGGAGATCAACTGTGGTTTGTCTGCAGACAGATCATTTACCAGGACTAGAAGGAATTTGGATTGTTCTAGGCTGGTGAGTGGGGTCTCACTAATGTTGTTTTGGTTTCCCGCACGATTAGCGAACAGTTTTGATGCGGCTTTATAACCGAAAAATACACAACCAAGGAAAACAACAGCGGCAATGAATAAAAAGAGTTTTCTCATGAAGGTTTATCAGAAAGATTTTTTCCTTACCTGATTTTACCATTACGGGAAATAAAAAAATCAGCGGCAAGCGCTGATTTTTTGAAGTCAACTGATGAGGATGGATAGTGAAAAAAGAAGCATACCCGTGGCAGCTCCGGCACACGCCATGACGGTGATCGTCGCAACCCTTTTCATTGCAGCTTCATTTTGGGTTATCGAATGGATTTGGTGAAAAATAGGACGAAGCCATTCTGCTTTGGAAAGGAGAGGGATACAGATATCCCAGAATTTCAATTCAATTTTTTCTGTCATTTGAGCTAACATATTGCCTCTACCTGGAAGTAGTAAGTTTTAAGATTTTCCCGGTATCCGAAGCTGCAACTCTGACTGTGCGGGAAATATGCTTGCCGTCTGGTGCTTCTGCTTTTCCATGAAAGATTAACTGGAATTTATCACCTGGCAATGAAGATACTGATGGCCGAGACCCTTTCATTTCAGGAAACTGGCGGTAGACACTGCTACAAACTTGTTGAATATATTTATCTTCCATCACATCAACTCCTAATTTTTCCTGCGGCGAAGAAATGCCGGAATATCTAATTTGGCTGGGGTGGATGCCATTTCCAGTTGAGGAGCAGGGGATGGATTAAAGTTATGGAGCAATATTGGTTCTGCATTTTGCAACTCAAGAGGTAACGAAATTGATTCTACAGATTTATCCTTGTTATCCACGGAAGTAGCCCCGATTCCGGTCAGCACAAGGATGACCTGTACTCGGTCATCCATTCGATCATCGGTCACGATTCCAGGAATGATGGTTACATCAGGGTTGGACATTTCTTGAAGATGATTCAGGGACTCCATAACCTCTATGAATGAGAGATCGCTGCCGCCTGTGAAGTTGGCAATAATGCCGCTGGCATCAGCTAAATTGATCGTTTCTAGCATCGGGTGATGCAAAGCACGTTCCAATGCCAGGGCGGTCTTGTTTTCACCTTCACCGGTACCAATTGCCAGCAAAGATCCGCCGCCGTTCTTCATCAGGTTGCGGATATGTGAGAAATCAACGTTGATCAAACCGGGCTGTGTGATCATTTCTGAAATACCCTGCACGCCCTGCCGCAGTACATCATCGGCTAAGCGAAACGCCATTTCAAGCGGAAGATCTCGGGGGGCAAATTGCAGCAAGCGGTCGTTGGGAACGCTTATGAGGGTATCTGTCTGAGCCTGGAGTTTTGCAATTCCTTCCCTGGCGTTCTTTTGCCGGCGGCCAACTTCAAATGCGAAAGGCAGACTAACAATGGCAACCACCAGCGCGCCAAGGCTCTTTGCCACCCGGGCAGCCACAGAAATCGCACCGGTGCCTGTTCCGCCGCCCATACCAGCGGTTAGGAACACCATGTCTGCACCGGTGAGGGCATCCTTCAATGCCTGAAGGCTTTCCTCAGCCGCTGCTTCTCCAATACTGGGATCACCGCCAGCACCCAATCCGCGCGTGAGGACTGGTCCCAATTGAATTTTGGTGGGAGCCTGGCATGTCTGCAGCACCTGGGCGTCTGTATTCGCAGCAATAAAATCGATGCCGGACAAACCCAGCTCGATCATGCGATCGACTGTATTTTGACCACCGCCACCGAGCCCGATCACCTTTAGGACAGGGAGTTTGGCACTGATGGGTGTATGCATAATGGGAGAATCGGGAAGGTTGGAATTCATGGGTTACCTCTCTGCCAGTAAAGTTGCAATACTTGTACCATCACCTGAAATCTGTTCAACCTCACAACCGATTGAACGTAAATGTGCAACCGCCTCCGGGTTGAAGAATTTTTCTCCACCGACTATGGTAACTTTTTTTGCCAGCGCAGCTTCCTCTATCGAGAATCCTACAACTGGTTTATTTTTTATGATGAACGGTCTGGCGACTTCAAGATACCACTCCGCTACACCCCATTCGAAGGCGGGTAATAGCAGGTAATGAGTTACAGGGTGGGCAGGTTCATTTTCTGGTTTCTTATTCAACCGGGTATGATCTGAAGGTGATTTCTGATAATCCCTGGTGAGGTCTTCCTCATTGGAACCAAGAATTCGAACGATTGGTGAAACCTTGCCATCCGTTTTATACCAGGCTTGCGAGTACTCCTCAGTGCCTGGATCTGCGGCTAATAACCAGAAGTTACTAGCGATGACGGAGGAGAAGCGGGAAGTATCGAACTGATCCAGAATTGATTGCACAATTTCAGCGTGCATCATGGGTGAATATGTATCGACCCGTGATTTCATACCGCAGCCAAATTGGAATATTGTGACTTCCTTCATTCCGAAGGATTTTGCAGTGGATTCAATCCACTGGTAATTATTGAATCCGCATTGATCCTCTGAATTTACAGGTGTAAAGTAGGGCTTCGCTTCCTGCCATTTTTCCGGTCCACCATCACCCCAGGTGAGATCATGGTTGAAGGTGTAACTGGTGGCTGCTATCGGCATCTTATTGAGCAGTGACTGGTATCCCCTGCGTTTGATGGAAGATAAAGCTGAGCGCAGGAAGGAGGTATCCCAATAATCACCGCCCGGTTCCAGCGGCGGGAACACTGGAGTCAAGCCCACTTTGGATACTTCAATCGCCAGGGGAAGAAAGCGGTCGATGAACCTTTCCACCAGGTCCTGCTGCGACCAGCTGGCTTGCGACCAGGAGGAGATGAGGTTGGGTGTATTAAATAGGACGACATATTTTACCCCCCAGTGTGCATACGCCTCAAGAATGGCATGCAGGTCCGCAGGAGTGGGGGCGTCCGGCAGGCGCAGGTTGAAATGGACAATTGGCGTGATAGCTTGCTGGATCAAACCATGAATGAATTGTTCCGGAATGGCTCTGGAGGCGTCAGATTGAATAATTAACCAGGCTGCCTTAAGTTTTTTTAGTTCCGGCAGCCATTGGTTGAGATCCTTGTTGGTATAGTGAGCAGTATCCTGGAAGTAATGGAACCCGATCTTGTTTGTAGATGGAAGAGTTTTTCTTTGATCCTGGTCCATTTGCTCCCTGCCCTTGTTATGATCCATACCTGAACGTTGCAAGAAGTGTGCCTTTCCGTTTCTGATTGAGATGAAAAGGTCAGGTATAATTTTTTAAATGATCCTTGTGACCGGCGGCACCGGTTTTATCGGAAGGAATTTGGTCAAATCCCTGGTAGATTCAGGTGAGCAGGTTCGCATATTATTAAAACCTTCCAATGAGTCGCCGAAATTTCCAAAAGGGATTGCAGTTGAAGTGGCCATCAGCAGCCTGACGGACACACAGGGAATCCGGGCAGCGCTCAAAGGTATTACACAGGTCTACCACCTCGCTGGCGCTGAGCGCAGAGGCACCGCTGGTGATCTGAACGACGTTGATGTGGAAGGAACCAAAACGCTGGTGGATGCCGCCAGGCAATCAAAGCTGGAACGCATCTACTTTCTCAGCCATCATGGAGCAACCAGGGCATCGGCTTACCCGGTGATGAAAGCCAAGGCGATCGCCGAAAACTGGATCATCAACAGCGGTATACCCTATACAATCATTCGTACCGGCGCAGTATTTGGTCCCGGAGACCAATTTACAGAACCAATCTACCGCTTGATCAGGTTGTTTCCCGGCTTCATTTTTATTCCGGGACAGGGGGAAAATCTGGTGCAGCCGATCTGGATTGATGATCTGATCCAGAGCCTGCGCCTGCTGCAGCAGGATCCGAAAACCATCAATCGCGTCTTTTCCTTGGGTGGTATGGAAGCGTTAACTTACCGGCGCATTTTGGAATTGATACTGGAAAAGACCGGTAAAAAACGCTGGATCGTACCGGTGACTCCCGCATACTTGCGTACATTCTCCTTGTGGGTCACGCAGCTCTACCCCAAGTTCCCGGTATCTATTTTTTGGCTGGATCATCTGGCAGAGGACCGCACGACAAACCTGGACATCCTGCCGCGACAGTTCGGCATCATGCCAAACCGCTTCCACCTGAATTTGGATTATTTGAAGGATTTATAGTATGTAGGTTCCGAACCTACCGCACAACCTAAAACCCAGCAGCAAATAAGGTGGGTTGAAAACCCACCAAATATTTAGATATCGAGAAAAAATTGAATGGGGCGAGATATTCCTGGAGACGTACAATACCGAAAACCGTATGAGCGGTGCATTCAACGATTATTTTGGGAATGATAAAAATTGTCCATCAGGGCTACACCCAGCTTGCTCATTAGAAATCTTAAATATCCTGTAAACACTTGACAAAATAGAAAATAAGTTCTATAATAAAGAACCCAATGAAATCTTTTTGTTCACCAATCCATGTTTACAAATCCCGGACTGAAGGATTTGAATTGAATCTCGCGATTTGTGCACCCCCGAGCGTACTTTGCGAGTGCTGTGCACGAGCGTTCTTCGCGAACGGGGTTTGTTTTCCGCGGTCTTTGCGCCCCCGAGCAGATCGTGCGAGAGGGGAAGGAAACAATTCTATTCCCAGCAGGATTCGTTTTTCATTTGTTCCCATTTCTTAAATGATACGAATAACGAATCAGGGGAAAAACATCACCTTATACTATCTGCTCAACCGATCAATTTCAAAACCTGGTAGGCGGATTTTTTATCCATTACCTTCATTTTTCTCAGGAGCTCTTGAGTACCTAACAGGGTTTCGGCAACCGTTGAACTTGCCAGGGATTCTTTTTGCGATTCGACCAGCGCGATCACCTGCATCCAGGTCAAAAACTCGCTAAAAGACTCGCGGTTGTACCAGAGGATTCCGTTGTAGCGGTTTACCTTGAGGAAATTCTGAATGTCACTATCTGAAAGCCATTTTCTCAGCAACTGTTTTTCGCTGTGAGAACCTGCAACAGTGTACCAACCTTGATGACGGATGCCTATTCTGATTGCCTGGATTGCGTTTTGAATTTCCACGGGTGAACAGCCGGACTCGTTCATGGTGTCTTCAATCGCCCTGGTAAGCCGCCACTCGTCCATCCAACTGAGCGCGGTTTCAAACGCGTCTGCGCCGGGGATAAGTTTGCCAATTTCGCTTAGGTATACCCAGCCGATTAAGGCGTATGGCAGCCAGTTGATGGATGTGGTGGATGCGTTCAGCTTTTGGGAGACAATCTTCAATTGTTTTGATCCCGGAATTGAGAGGGAAGATAAGGTACTCGTCAGCGAGAGAAAGGCAGAGAATTTGTTAGCCATCACATCTTGAACTGCATTAATCTCACCGCTCGCTCCAGTCAGGTGCTGAATCCCGCGAAGCAGACCAGCCGATTTTTGATCGAATTCCTTGTGGACTTGTTCTGTCATTTTCTCAGGTTCATTCATCAGGCTGAGGAGATGGTTAAGATAACCAGTATTCATCATTTGCAGCCAGGGAGAGATCACCGGCTGCAGGATCAATTCTTCGAGGGCAGCGAGGAGGTCAGGGACTCCTTTTTGACCGAGGATCGACCATAACCTGCCGTAATCATGGGAGGCATCCGAAGTGACCACCTGGAAATCCAGGAAGACGTGATGTTCGTACCCTTGCAGGTGAAATGAAAAGCCATCGTTGAACACCTGGTCAAGCGGCCGGATAAACGCCAATCCTGTGCTCTGGTCACGGAAGGTCAGGTACGCATTATGCTTCCTTGATAGCCTTAATGCCTTTGCGATTTCAGTATTCTTTATGGTTTTTGATTTGCCGGATTTCACTGCCTGCTGGACGGACCATTTGATACTGCCGCTGGTCTCCAGGAAGTTATTGTTGTAGATGACCAGGGCGCTTTTGCCGTTGAAATAATTAGTTAAGGCGTACACATTCTCATCAATGCCATCGCCGCGGAGGAAGTCGTACATCCAGAAGTTGTCAACCCCGGCGAACAGCTCACGATTATGCAGAAGGGGAAAGATCTCAAAATTGTGACGCGATACCAGGTTTTCATCGACCGTTTCGTCCCAATGCGGCTTGCGGAATTCCATGCCGTATTTTTCCGCATAGCCTTCGATCTGACCGTGCCCGAGCATCGGCATGCCCGGCAGGGTAACCATGAGCGTGCAGATGCCGAAGTACTTGTCACCCTTGCCAAACTGCTCTACTGCGGTGCGCTCATCCGGATTGTTCATGAAATTCACGTAGCGCTTAAGAATCTCCGGATCAAACTCGAGTGTATTTTTCAAGATTGTGCGGTAACCTGCGTTATCCTCGTTGCGCAGCATGTGCATGAAAGCGCTGTTGTAAACGCGGTGCATGCCCAGCGTCCTCACGAAGTAACTTTCCATTAGCCAGAAGGCTTCCGCCAGGAGAAGTGTGTTGGGGCATTCCACGGCAACCCGGTCGACCACTTCTCGCCAGAACTCTGCAGGGATAGCCTGATTGAATTGCTCATCCGTCATCCCGTATTCCGAGCGCGATGGAATGGTGCCGCCTGATCCTGGCTGCGGGAACCACAGCCGCTGGATGTGCTTCTTGGCAAGCGTCATGGCAGCGTCGAAACGGATGATTGGGAACATCCGCGCCACGTGCAGTATGGTCTGAATGACGATCTCACGCACTTGGGGATCGAGGTAATTCAACTGGGCAGTATCATTCCAGGGCATGGAGGTGCCATCGTTGCCGTGATAAATGAATTTATACTCCCCGCTGTCTTTCTGGATGCGCCGGAATACAACTGCGGCATCCGTACGATCGAAATAATGGTCCTCAATCTGGATGACGACGTTCTGATCTGTGGACAAGTCCTGCCCGTTGAATTGATACGAGGGGTACGGGCAGTGATCCAGGCCAAGGAACCGTTCGGGATGGCGGATGACCCATTCAGAATCGATTCCCATATGATTGGGAACCATATCACTGGCAAGCTTGATGCCAACGCGATCCGTTTGTGCTCTCAACTTCTCATAAGCCGCGTAGCCGCCCAGGTCATTGGCAATAGCGTAGTTATACAGCGAATAAGCCGAAGAAATGGCTTCAGGGTTGCCGCACAACTGCTTGATGCGAGCGGACGCCGGGCTGCGTTCCCAGACACCAATCAACCACAGACCGGTGATGCCGCGGTTGGCAAGTTTCTGCAATTCCTCGTCCGGTATCTGGTCGAGGCGTTCTATTTTTCTTGCGTATTCGCGGCTCAATTGATCAAGCCAGACATAGGTATTCTTGGCAATGAGCACCAGGCGGGGCATCCAATCACTATCCTGGCTGTAGGCTTCAAGTTCAGCATCCTTGCCGGCAGCTTTGAGTAATTCAGATCGTGAATAGACTGGAATGGGAACTGGACCTGACCCGAGAAACCCCAGTTTGTTTTCCTCTTTGATCAGGTCGAGGCTGGAAAGCAGGCGCAGCAGATAATCACCCAATAACGCAGACCAGTGAGATTGAATAAATTCAAGCTGCCCGGTGATGGAATGCGGTACCTGGATGGCTGGCGTGCGCAGCAGGTCAATCAGTGACTGGTTCTCCGGTCCAAATGCCGGTTGCATTTTGAAGAAATCATTGATCTGGAAAAGCGTCTGGTCAAAACGGAAATCGTTATTCAACAAGGGATCGATAAACAACTCGCTAAACGCATCCAATGCTGGATTGCGGGTGGTGACCCACAACAGGGTGAGTTCTTCAAGAAGCATTTCGCGGTTCGGTTTTTCGCCGGTTTTCCCCTCGAGATATTTTTTGGGGGATTGCTCCCCTTTATAAACCGCGAGCGGCGGGAACTGGCTGATAAAAACACTCAATAACGAGTCAAGTTTTTCCTTGCCGACCGTACTCTGGAGGTGTTTTGCCAATGATGACATCGTATTCTCACCATTTTCCTTACGGTACAAGGAGAAAATATGGTGGAAGATCTCGTCGATCAATCCCATGGCATTGATCTGCCCGGCTTTTACCGCCGATTCAGGAAAGCTTAACAGATCGCGCTGGTCGTTTATTCTTTTGGTGAAAAGCCGAACTGAATGGAAGTCTGCAAAGATGACGTTGCCGTCATAAGAAAACAGAGACTGGTCAAATTGATATTTATCGCGCGCCTGCCTGGAAATATGAAACTCCATCCCAGCCTCCGTTTATGTGGGGAATCTATGAGTCAATTATAACCTGCAGGTTAAACCAGAAATACTACGTATTCAGGTTCATAAGAATCTTTTTGGAAATTGCCACCGACTCAGTACCCTTGTTTGTGACCAGGTCTCCAACCTGCCAGGTGGAACCAGCGTGTATTGAAATAGTTTTCTGAGTTAATTCCACTGGCCATGAAAATACTGATGCAATTTCCCTGGCACTGGCTGCTCCCAAGGAATCGAGGCAGGTCGTGATCAATTTGATCCTGGCTGCGGTTTCGCTAATGGCATGTGCGTTTTCTATCAGGTCAGGGAAGTATCGATGTGTGAGGTCATAACGGAAGGCATAGCGCCAGGCACCGGCTTCAGCGATACCTGTCGGGAGCACTTTAAGATCACGTTGAAGTATGTTTAATGCCCGGGTAAATGGCTGCGTGGAGGAGGCGGAGGATAAATGAGATTCCTTGCGTAGAGAAATCGTGTCCAGGGGACCCTTATCAAGCAGCGCGTCGAAGATCAGTTTGGCTTCGAGGGGGATTTCTCCCTGCATGTACTGGTCATGAATGTCCTCTTCTGGCGAGCCAAAATTGGGAGATAGGGCGTATAAGTAATGGATCAAGTCCAGGGAGACCATTGTATTACGGTGACGGATGAGGCGGGCGTAATACCAAACCTTTTTGTCGAGCAGGCTGTCTTTCCAGTTCCAGGTGATGTGCCCCGGATCATCGTGGTTATCCGGCACAGGGCGTTTGCCGGCGACTGCCTGCCAAAGATTCGGTAGATCCATTTTTGGATCCGGCCAGAAAAGGATAAAACCGCGCTGGTTGACAAAATCAACCGCCTGGTTGGAGTTCTGCAAATGGTCACCAGATGATTGATGAAATGTTTCTAGGCGGTAATTCGAAATTTCAGCTGAAGAAATTGAAGTCAAGGACGCCTTATTTGGTACTTTGGATTCTCACTCATAATCCCTGGAGAATGTGAGTGATGATATTCGAACCGCTGCCGCCAATATTTTGCGCCATGCCTATTCGGGCGTTTTCCACCTGTGATCCGACGGCTTCGCCTCTTAACTGCTGCACCACCTCAACAATTTGGTACATACCGGTGGCACCCACTGGATGACCACGCGCTTTCAACCCTCCGCGTGTCGCGATGGGAATCTTGCCATTTGGCAGGATTTCTCCATCCAATGCAAGTCGGGGACCTTTGCCGCGCTCAGAGAAACCGTTTGCCTCGAGTGAAAGCACTGCCATAATGGAGAATGCATCGTGTAATTCGAAGAAATCGATTTCTTTTACGGAGATTCCAGCTTGTGAGTACGCTTGTGCGCTTGAGAGATTAGCGGCTTTCAACCATAAAGGATCCTTGCGGTGGTCGATGGCTATTGTATCGGTGGCTGCGGCTGAGGCGAGCACTTTGATGATTCGATGCGTCGGTTGACCTTTAAATATCTCGAGTGGGACAACCACGCAGGCAGCCGCGCCATCTCCGATGGCTGAAGCATCCATCAAATTAATCGGGTCTGCCACCATGGGGGCTTTCATGTAGGCTTCGATTGTCGTAGGCTCGTGAAAACGGGCAAACGGATTATGCATGGCGTTCGCATGGGCATTGACCGCAAATGGTGCAAAATCTTCTTTTTTCCAACCATATTCATACATATACCGCTGCATGATCAATGCATTGAGAGCAACAAATGAGAGTCCCTGTCCGGCTTCCCAATCTGCGTCAGCAGCAGTGGCTAATTCGGCGGTGATCTCATTGACGGGTGAGTCGGTCATTTTTTCCACGCCCACTGCCAATGCGGTTTCAATTTGACCCGAGGCAACTGCAATCACTGCCGTGCGGAAAGCAGCGGCACCGGAACTGCAGGCAGCTTCCAGGCGCAGCGCTTCTGCACCACGCATCCCGATCCAATCCGCGATGTAAGCTCCCAGATGCTGCTGGTGATTGGCAGAACCAGACATCATGTTGCCTACGTAAATGGCATCCGTTTTTGCGAGTCCTGAGTCCAGGAGCGCAGACAGGGCGGCATCCCCTGCCAATTCACGGAGAGATTTTTCCCAGTTTTCATCTACTTTGGTCTGACCGATCCCGATGACTGCTACTTCTCGCATGATCTTCCTTTCTCATGTATTCAAAGTGGATTATAACTGTGAACGCTATCAGGAACTATCAATATTAAGTAGATGTTGCTGGAAGGTCGCTTATAATTTGAGTATGGCATCTTTGTGGAGAAGTAAATGGTCCTAAAGCAAAATATTCACAAAATTATCGGCATTATGGTTGCCATGTTGATTATGGTTGGATGTGGAAGTATAGGAACCCAAATTATCCCACCCTTAACACCAATGGTAAATCAACAAACATCGCCGACGCCATTTCAACCGATTCAAAATGACCTGTATTTGGCTGCAAGTGTTCCTCAAGTCTGGCGAGAATCCCTGACAAAACTAACAGATGGAAGAATTTCTACAGCAGTTACAGAAAATGTTTTAAGATTAACGCTTGATAAACCCGGGGAAAATGAAAAAGAATACGGGGTTTTCACCAGGGTCTACGCAGCTGTCGTTCCCTTTCCAACGGTTGAGGATGAAATATCCAAAGATGCATTGAGCGCACTCTGGCAGGGGAACGCTTACGGTGATGGTATTTTTAACCAGTTAATTATGAGCAAGGAAACTGCAATTACTTTTTCCGAGTTATGGGAAAGCAATCCTTCCAATCAGGTTATTGTTTTGAACCAGGAAGAAATTTTGGATAAAGCCTGGCAGTCGACCTCTGCTGTGGCTGTAATTCCCTTCGAGGAACTAGAACCTAAATGGAAAGTGTTGCGTGTAGATGATGTGAGTCCACTGGATAAACCCATGGATGCAAACAGATACCCATTATTCTTGCAATATCACCTTAACGGTCCACTTATCCTCGAATCTCAACATTCCGACCTGGCTGCGAGGATTACCACGGATATTCCTGCCACAAATCGTGATGAAGAAATTATGACAGTCGTAGTGATGAGCGGAACTACAGCATTGACCAGAACCGTGGCTTACAAAGTGGATCTAAAAGGCACTGACTACCCGACGCAAGATATAAAAGAATGGTTCCTGTCAGCCGATTTGCGGCATGTGAGTAACGAAGTATCCGTGTATCCTGATTGTCCGGATCCTGATCCCAAAACAACAAGTCTCAGGTTTTGCACCGAGGAAAAATATCTACCGATTCTAGACCCGCTTGATATCAATGTGGTGGAATTAACAGGTAATCACTTGAATGATTACGGACGGGAAGCGTTTGCCGAAACCCTGCAACTTTACCGTGGTTTAGGCTGGGATTATTTCGGCGGAGGACTCAACCTGGCGGACGCTCAAAAACCTTTGGAAATTACCTCGAATGGTAACAAGATTGCTTTCATCGGGTGTAATGTGGCGGGTCCGAAAAGCGATTTTGCCACTAATGATGCGCCGGGATCAGCTCCATGCGACCTGGAGAATTATTATGCGACGATCACCCGTTTAAAAAATGAAGGATATACCGTTATTGCCACATTTCAACATCACGAAGTCTATGTCTTTATGTATGATGGAGTACTCCGTAAAGAATTTCTTGGCGCGGCAGCAGCTGGAGCGGATATTGTTCAAGGATCACAGGCGCATTTCCCGATGGGATTTGAATTTTCAGAAGATGCCTTAATCCATTATGGACTGGGCAATTTTCTCTTTGATCAAATGGACACCCCCGTTGAAGGAACAAAAAGGGAGTTCATTGACCGCCATATTATCTATGATGGAAAGTACATTAATACCGAAATTCTTACAGCCATATTAACCGATTGGTCAAAACCTGTGCCCATGAATTACGAATTGCGTGTTCAATTTCTCAAAGACATTTTTGAAGCCAGTAAAATGAGGTGAAGATGATTATTAAAGATGTGACTTTTACTGTTGGACCAGGTATGACGGTCTGGCCCGGAGATGATCCGGTTCAGCTTTACAGGCAGCAAAAAATCGAAGATGGGGCAAATGCCAATGTTTCTTACCTGGGATTGTCCGTACACACCGGTACACATATTGACGCGCCGTTCCACTTTCTCAAGGCTGGATACGGGGTTGAGCAAATACCTTTGGATCTGTTGGTCGGTCCAGCTCAGGTGATCCAGATCCCTGAGGAAGCAAAGGTTATCGACTCGAAAACCCTAGAAAAAACTGTCATCAAACCGGGAATCAAGAAAGTGCTCTTCAAGACCTCCGTTTCCTTGCAACGAACTCAATTAACCCAGGGGTTTAAAGCAGATTTTGTGGCAGTGGATGCGGATGCCGCACAGATACTGGTGGATAAGGGCATCAACGTGATTGGTATCGATTACTTGTCAATCGCCCCATACAAAAACAGCCGACCGACTCACGAAATTTTGTTGAACGCAAACATTCTGATCATCGAAGGCCTGAATTTGGCAGATGTGGATGAAGGAATCTATACGTTGTATTGCCTACCGCTAAAACTTAAAGGATCTGATGGCGCACCTGCCAGGGTTATTCTGATTCAGGATTAATCTCCTGATTTTGGTTTCCTTTAAACCTAATATGGGGTGAGACAAGCAACTCAACGCCGCTGCCTGGTGATTTCATAATTCTTGTGATATTTTCCTCCAGGATATTGATTTGGTGCAGTATGTCTGCCACATCGATCAACGATTCTGCTTGCACGAATGGAACGAGGTTCCCTCGCGCCATCTGTAGGACACGGCTTGCTCCGACCCAATTCTGGCGTTCTGCATGAAAACAACCAACGCTCAATTGGATCAACCCCTTGTAAAGTGTGCGGATGGGTTGTTTCTCTTTATGCCAGGCGGTCTCGAGAGTTTCATGAGCGTTAAAGAACTCCCCCCTGTTCAATAACGAAATTCCTTCGATTATAAGTCCTTTGATGTGGTCAGAATTCTTATTAATCTTTAACAATCTCTCAAACCTATTCTGTGATAGGATTTATCAAGCAACATAATCATAATGCATGACCGAGGGTAGAATGATCGAACTTCCAGATAACGAAATACTGCCATTATCGCTTGAGCACAATTTTTGGACATGGTCTGCTCAATCCAAAGTTTCCCCCATACCCATTAAACGGGCGCAAGGGGTCTATTTTTGGGATGTGGATGAAAAACGATTCCTTGATTTCAATTCGATGGTCATGTGCGTCAATATCGGCCATGGAAATGAACGGGTCATCAAAGCGATAAGCGATCAGGCTGGAGAACTAACTTTCGCCGGTCCAGGAATGGCGACCAAACCCCGCGCTTTACTGGGGAAATTATTAGCCGAAGTGGTACCGCAGGGTTTGACTAAATTCCTGTATACCCTTGGTGGCGCGGATGCAAATGAAAACGCGATCAAATTAGCGCGCGCCTACACTGGAAAACACAAAATCCTCACACGTTACCGCTCATACCATGGAGCATCATATGGAGCCATTGCTTTAACGGGGGATCCCCGCCGTTATGCGTGGGAACCAGGTGTGATGCCCGGTGTGGTGCATTTTCTCGACCCGTATAAATATCGCTCGACTTTCCATCGGATGAACCCTAATATTTCTGACGAGGATTTCTGCAAGGATTACCTCAATCACCTGGAGGAAGTAATCTTGAGCGAAGGACCTCAGACCATCGCCGCGGTGATGATCGAGCCTGTTACTGGCACCAATGGCATCCTCATCCCTCCACCGGGTTATATCCAGGGTGTAAAAGCACTATGCGACAAGTACAGCATCCTTTTGATAGCTGATGAGGTTATGACGGGATTTGGAAGAACGGGAAAATGGTTTGCTTTGAACCATTGGAATGTCATTCCGGATATTATGACTATGGCAAAGGGAATAACATCAGGTTATGCCCCGCTTGGTGCAGTGGCGATGAAACCCGAAATTGCTGCCACATTTAACGAGCGGGTCTTTGAAGGTGGATTAACCTTTAACGGGCACCCCATCTCGCTTGCTGCTGCCATTGCCAACATTAATGTGATGCAGTCAGACCACCTGATTGAGAAGGCAGAAAAATCCGGCCAGGTGATGGCTGAGATGATGGCAGAACTTGTTGACAGACATCCTTCAGTTGGTGAGGTACGGTCAATTGGTTTGTTTGGAGCAATTGAATTAGTAAAAAACAGGGAAACGCGTGAACCGGTTTGCCCATTTGCCGGGACAAGTGCAGAAATGACAGCGCTGAAGAAATACCTGCTGGAAAAAGGATTGTTCCTGTATACCCATTGGAACCTTTTATTGGTAATCCCCCCATTAATCATTACTGATGAACAACTGGCAGAAGGTTTTTCAATCCTTGATAAAGGTCTTGAAATTACTGATAGAATCGCTATGTAGAAGGTGAAATTATGAGTGGTGAACGGAAAACTGAAAAAGTGATAATCATTGGTGCTGGTCCGGCAGGATCATCGGCAGCATTATATGCCGCGCGCGCTGAATTATCGCCTCTGGTCCTCACTGGGATTCAACCCGGAGGACAGGCTGCATTAACCCACACAATTGAGAATTACCCGGGTTTCCCCAACGGAGTTGGTGGCGCTGAAATGGGTGACCTTTTCCAAAAACAAGCAGAGAGATTTGGTGCCATATATGAGTTTGACACTGTCATCGCTGTTGATTTTCAACAATACCCCTTTCTTGTGAAGACCTACAGTACAAATTATTATGCTGAGAGTGTGATCATCGCATCAGGAGCCAGCCCGGTGTTACTGAACGTTCCCGGAGAAGCTGAGATGGTAGGTTCGGGGGTTTCTTATTGTGCTACATGTGATGGTTGGTTTTTTAAGGAAAAAAAGGTTGTGGTTGTGGGTGGTGGCGATAGTGCACTTGAGGAGGCAATTTTCCTCACAAGATATGTTAGTGAAGTCTTGCTGGTTCACCGCCGAACGGAATTCAGAGCTGGGGCGATACTTCAAAAGCGCATTGGAGAGAACCCAAAAATCAAGCTCGTGCTCGATTCCATAGTTAAATCCATCAATGGAGATGGAAAAGTAAAATCGGTAACCATTGAGAATGTAAAGACTGGTGAGCAAAAAAAATTGAGCGTTGATGGTGTCTTCATCTTTATTGGGCATAAACCCAATAATGAGATTTACAAGGGTCAGATTGATATTGATGACCGGGGATTTGTTGTGGTCAACCAAAAAATGGAAACTAACATTCCCGGAGTATATGCGGCGGGTGAAGCTGCAGATAAAGAGTTCAAACAGGTGGTCACCTCAGCGGGTATGGGTGCCGCGGCAGCCATAGAAGCCAGCCGTTACCTGAGCAATAAATAAATAATAAACCCCGGAGAATAAAATCCGGGGTTTTGTTGATTATTCACTTGTGTTATGGCGTGGGAGTGGGGGCAGTTCCAGTGCCGGACCACCCGAATACACGGAATTCACTGCTGGTACCATAAGTTTCATAAATAGCTTGCCCATCACTGGTTGTGTCTGTTTGACGCACAACTACCACCCACCAACGGAATATATGATTGCTGTTGTCCGTTGGCCTCATACTGGCAGGAACTGTAAACCTTGTCTCAGTTACATATTGGGTGATTTTCTTGGCTTCCCCGGAAGTGACGTCAATGACTGTAACTGCGTACCTTTCACCTTCACGAAGGGTGCTGACGGCAGACCATTGTAAAACGATAGTGTCTGTGAGGTTGTTATATACAATTCCATCTACCGGCAGAAGCAAGCTGGGTGCAATATAGGGCGGAGGTAAGGTGGCCGTGGGGGTTGGTCCTGCAGTCGGTAGACGCTCGCATAAAGGCAAACTAAGGTTCATCCCCACCATGACATTATCTGAGACTAATTTGTTGAACGACTTAATTGATTCAATGCTGATGTTGTAGTTTATGGAAATTGAGCTTAGGGTGTCTCCCTCCTTGATCTGATAGGGGACAGTACCGCAAGACAACTGGGTTGCTTCAGCAGGACTTAAAGTCGATGTGGGTAAGGCTGTTGGCTTCGGGGTGGGTACCGGGATGAGCAATTTTTGACCGACTGAAAGAGTTCCGCATTCAGGTGGAAGATTGTTCAGGTCAACAATACTTTGAACACTGATACCGTAACGGGCTGCAATTGAACTGCAGAATTCACCGGCAGCAACAGTATGCTCCTTCGGAGGTTCTGGTGTGTTAGTTGGAGCCTGCGTTGGTTCTACTGTTGGCGAAGGAGTGCTGGTATTGGTTGGCGTGAGCGTGATCGTTGGTGTTGCGGTTGGAGCTGTAACTCTACCTGTCGTTTGCAGGATGAAGAAGATCAAAGCCGCGCCAAGTCCAAGGATCAGGATGATTAAACCAATGGCAGCTGGAAGACTCAATTTAAGCTCCGGCAATTTTGGGCTCTGGATAGGACTTGCAGTCACACTTGTTTTTTGACTGACTGCAAATGAACGGCCGCACACTAAACAACGGGTTGCGTTTTCGCTAAGACGCGTTCCGCATGTTGGACACACTTTACTATTTGAGGTTGTAGATTCTGGACTCATACTCTCTTCGATTCTCTAGAATTAGTGAAGTCAAAATTATAACATCACCACTAACCTGGTTACTTTGCAAGATCCATCCTGTATGTTATTCTCAATTGTATGGCACTAATCAGTATTTACATCCATATTCCGTTCTGCACCAGAAGGTGTAGTTATTGTGATTTTAACACATATGCCGGATTCAACCACCTCATCCCCAGATACATGGAAGCTCTCAATAAGGAAATAAAAATCGTTGCCAACCAGGTGGCGAAAAATGATCAGGTTCATACAATTTTTTTTGGGGGTGGTACACCCTCATTAATTCCCATAGAATACTTCGAAAAAACACTGACCAGCGTCCAAGCCAGCTTTACGGTACAACCTCACGTTGAGCTCACACTTGAAGCTAACCCAGGTACGGTTACAAAAGATTACCTGCACGGTTTGAATCACCTAGGGTTTACAAGAATAAGCCTTGGTATGCAATCCGCGAATGCGGATGACCTGCGAGTGCTGGAAAGGCAGCATGGTTTTGACCAGGTTAAACAAAGCGTGATATGGGCAAAAGAGTCTGGTTTTGCACACATAAATTTGGACCTCATATTTGGAATTCCCGGTCAAACCTTGAAAAACTGGAAGGACTCTCTTGCAGCAGCGCTGGACCTCGGGGTCGACCATCTCTCACTCTACTCGTTAACAATCGAAACAGGAACTCCGCTTGAGCATGCCATTGGAAGCGGTGACATACAATCCCCTGATTCCGATCTGGCGGCAACCATGTTTGAATACGCCATTAAACACTTATCGCAGCACGGATTCTATCAATATGAGATCTCCAACTGGTCGACGCAGAAAAGTAACCGCAGCGTGCATAACCTGCAGTATTGGATCCTTCAACCGTATCTTGGATTTGGTGCAGGGGCTCATGGCTATTACAACCATCTCAGGACGGAAAATATACCCGGGATACTGGATTACATCCAAAGCATTGAGAATGCAACAAGCAAACCTTATGATTTTTCCCCGGCTGAATTCAAGCAGACCCGATTGACTTTGTGGGATGAGATGCAAGAGTTTTTAATGCTGGGATTCAGGTTAACTGAGGACGGTGTTTCAAAAACAGCATTCGAAGCAAGGTTTCATCACAAACTATTTGATCTCTTTTCAAAGCAGTTGAATTTTCTCAGCAAATTAAAACTAGTAGAGGTCCATGCACAGGATGACGACAGGATAAGGTTGACGAAGCGGGGTGTCTTATTTGGGAATCGAGTATTTGGGGAATTTGTGGGCAATAATGAACCTGCAGAGTTAAAAATCTCTGTTTAATAAACCAGTACCTGAGTGCCATAACCGGTTGTCGTCATTTTTGACATATCCACCGCGGGTGTAACCCAGCGGAATAACCATTTGGCTTCCTCTGTTTTCATATTAACGCATCCATGGCTCATGCGCCCACCAAAATTCTGGTGCCAATAGGTTCCATGGAATGCTACACCGGTTTCAGGTTCGAAAAACGAAGCCCACGAAACACCAGGCAGGATGTAAGCTTCGGGATCAAATACCAATTGTCCGCCACCCATATGTTTTGACGGCATCTTGGTTTGCACATGGAAATATCCTTTTGGTGTTCTCCAGGATATCCCGACTGGTGGTTGATAATCAAGTCCAGACGAAATCTTTGTATGGAGAACGACACTGTCATACTCATATGCAGTCAATTCCTGCTTATCCAGCGATACTTCAATACGTTTTTTCTCTGGGGGCACATCTGGGGATAGAGGAGTAGTCTCAGAGAGGTCGATCAAGCGCATGTGTGTTGCAGGAACGTAGTAATCCAGGTTGGCAAAAGATTGGAACATCTCATCGCGGATGCGATACCAGGGTTCCCCATCCGGACCTTCAACCAAACCAATAACCCAGTGTACTGAGCTGTGATAAAGACGGTATAACTGTGTCCAGGTATTTTTTGAGGTTAATAGAAAACTTTGTGAATAAGGCACGGTGATTTCAGCAGCGTGCAATCCTTCACTGATCGAAGGGGGCACGTTGTTGATCTTTACCGTGACCCTTTGAACATGCGAAGAGTGAATGTAACCACCCCAAACGCGGTACCAGAGGGGACTATACGTGGGCTTTTTATCTGAAATAACTTCGTAATAAATATTAACAATTTCATCTCGAATTCTTTGGAAAAGGATCTTACTAGTTTCATCTGGTTGACTGTAGACGCTAACAGATGTATCTGCCACACGCAAAAGCTGGTCACCATCCTGCAGTTCGCTAAAATCGAAAGATGGGCGGAAAGCCAGACCAGCCAAGCCTAACCCAGAAAGTTTAAGAAAATTCCTGCGAGATAATTTAGGACTCATAGTGTCTGAATTATACCAAACGTAATCGGTCGTATAGTCTCAGAAACGCAGTTCTTAGTGTAAATGCAATGTAAGGAAATTGAGGATTATTCGGAAAACGCATTTGAAATAGAAAAATCGTTTATTTCATCTGAATATTCACCTGCTTTTTCTCCGCGGTTACAAAAAGACCTGTACTGACAGAATTTGCAGTGCTGTAGTCTCTCCGTCAACGAGAAATCTTCAGCTTCGTTTTGCATTATCTCAATCAGGAGGATCTCCAATTCTGATTTTTGCAGTAGATAGGTGGATTGGTCATATCCAAACTTAATTGGATGGTCAGGGAAAGCCGGATACCAGTAAATCATTTCGATGTTTTCCGATTGCGCATTTTTCAGATTATTTGTCTCACAAAGAATCTGTAATACCAACGGGTAGATCAGGGTTTGCATGCGTTTTCCCAAGTTGGTACGTTGAGGTAGATTAATGTTCGTTTTCCAGTCATAAATGAGGTAGTGCCCGCTTGGGTTGGTAATAAGAAGGTCAAAATGGACCGTAAGACGATAATTTAAAAACGGTATCGTGATGGCCTTTTCTGGTTGAAGGTGCGGTGCAGGCTGCAATCCCAGCCCTATGAACGCATCCCACCATTGAAGTATCTCAGGGGAGCTGATGGACTCACGTATCGCCGTCTCTGGAACGCCACAAAAGTACTGGTTACAGAGGAGGTGAAATTCAGCTCCAAGCGCAGTTCGTTCCTCTTGCAATCTTGTCAGCTCGCTTTCCAGTGCAGGCCATTGAAGCTGCTGGACTTCTTTAAGGTAAAATCTGCGTTTACAGTCGACATAATTCTGTAAACTATTCTGGCTAAAAATGAAATTATCCGCGAGGAGCATTAGAATTCTCCAGGTAATTTAGCAATGCCTGTAATGGCAGCGCTATAGTGCAATTCTCTCTTTTTCCAGTGTTCCAGGTAATTATCAATGATTCCCTGGCGCGTGTAATACCAACATATAAAAGACGGATTCTCTCTGCAGCATATTCTCTACGAGATAACCGTGTTGCTTCGCCAACCACAAACTGATCTGTATCAAAACTGCCCTCAGCTACAGCTTTTAATATACTAATCAACTCTGCTTCCAAGTTTAAATGATCCTTGATAAACCATTTTTCACCTTTATACAAATCCTCTTCCTGCAAAGAGGGGAAGTCATAGTTGTTTACTGACATCAAGTAAACGCGATCCCATTCCAACCCTTTGGATTTATGGAAAGTTGTTACGAGCACTTTCCCTTTGTGAGATTCAGGGTTAAATCCATTATCGTCATCGCTGAAACCAATAAATTTCCTTTCATTGCGGCTAATTGCAGATATTTCTTCAATGAACTGCAGCATTTGATATTCAGGGTGATTGCGTAATGCAAATTCCAATACAAGCGAAAGTTTATGGACAAGGGCAAGATCCTGGGGTGAATTAAAGAGATCGCTTCCCATAAGCAGTAGAAGCTGATCCACCGGCAAAGAAGCAGCAGACTGCCACCGTTGCTGCAGCGCAACAAAAGATGCCAAGGGTCGTTTTTCAGTCCCGACACCCATCTCCAATAATCTTGAAACCTCATTATCTGGTTTCTCGTGAGGGTATAGCAAATCCTCAAGGAGGCGCATCTTGCGGAGTTGAATAACCAGGTTGGAGAGCTCGGTGGTTTCTGAAGCTTCCAATCCTTTAAATTGCATGTACAGGTCAAAGGAATTGGTAAATTTGGCTGAATTGGAGGGATCTGCCAATGACATGAGGCATTTTTCGATCAACCGGGTCACCTTCCTGGTGTGATCGGTGCTCTGTAATAATTCGACCAATTCCACACCGGCCAATTGAAGGGCTTCTACCACTTGCTCGGCGTAGAAGCCGATCGGACATAGAATTGCGGTTGTTTTCCCCGGATTTTCAAGGATCCATTTCTTTACCGATTTAACGACCACATTGATTTCCTGGTCCGGTTTTAAGGGTTGTTTATTGATATAGATGGAATCATGATGATCTGGTGGGTTCGGCTGCGGGTCATTCGCTGGTGCCGGAAGGATGTAAGGCTGGTTTAGGGATCCCCGTAAATCTTCAACAGGATGTTGGTTGTTGGTCCAATCAATTAAATAATTAGCCAGATTGATGATACTGAGATTCGATCTGCCGGAATTGGCCAGGTCTCTGGTAAGTACATTTTTTTCACCGAGAAAGTCCCTGAGGAATTTCGGACTGGCGGTGGTAAATGTGTCGTAAATCGCCTGATTTGTGTCGCCCACGCGCACCCAATTGCCATTATCTCCCACCAGGTTACGCAGGATCCTCTCCTGGATCGCTGAGGAATCCTGGGCTTCGTCTTCTAGGATATAAGGCCAGCGATTCTGTAAACGGATTCTAAAACATTCGTCAGACTCAAGGACTCGCAAAGCCAATTTGGTTAGATCAGTGAAATCAACGGTGTTCCTGAAGCGCAACCCCCGCTGATATTCAGAAAAAACCTCAAGCCCAAAGTCGAATAATGGGTGGTCTATTTGAACCTTGTCTCTTAACTTGGTCAACGAAGGTGGATCAAGCGACATATCCTTGGCTTGCTGGATGAAACTGGAAGCAATATCAGACATCGAGGAATACCATTGCTTTTGCACATAGGATTGTTGGGAACGGTCTATGGAGGTTTCAAGGTATTCATCTTCGATCTCCGGGTGGTCCCGGAGATAGGCGGTCGTTATTTGCTCCAGGATCATGCCGGCTTCATTTTCGTCAATGATAGCAAATTGCTCTGATACACCCGCCAAGTCCGGGCGTTCTTTAATAATGTCGTGCGCAAGGCCGTGTAAAGTGCGCACCCGATAACCAATTTTTTGCATCAACCCTGATTTTTGCATGAATTGAGAGATACGTGTGGAAAAATTATTGACAGCAGAATTCACCAGTGTGACAATGAGGATTTCCTGTTCATCTGTGACCAGACCTTTAGTGATTAACAGTGCCGCCAAATATGATAGTGTATGTGTCTTTCCACTTCCGGGGACAGCGGGAACGCCCATACGTCCTGATTCGAACTTAAGGATTTCCTGCTGCATTGGCCGTGGTTTAAACATTTTTCAGCATCCCGTTTTTAAGCAGGTATTTCAGGAGATTTTGGACTGCGATCATCAGCGATCCGCGTTCTTCATTTCCCTGTTGGTTAACATCAATTGAAACCATTGTGATATGTTCTGAACAGCGCAACAGTAATCCGTTGACGATGCGCGCCAGGTTTTGTTGATTGGTGAAGTATTCCTCTACATCTGTCCAGGGTGTGCCAGTTATCCAATTGCGGTTTAAAACGTAAGGCTGTGTCAGCGGTTGATCCAGTCTCGTCCACCAGCCCTGAGAACCAATATCCAGCCAATATTGATATTTGACGGGGTAATTTTTCATCAAAAAGGAATGAGCCGGTGCGATCAGAACCGCATTGCGATTCTGAAAATCATCACTGTTCGGGAGATATAATGAAGAAAAAACCCCGCTCTCTATCAGCTGGATAAAAGTTTTACCTGATTCAAGACTGGATTCTGATCGCTCCGCCTGAAGGGTGAAGCGGAATTTTCGCGATGATTCAATCAACCTGTTAACCAGGGCGGCGCTATCGCCATCGGCGTGAAACCGAAAACCTTTTTGCGAGAGTAATTCCCCGAACAAACGACTCAAGAAAGAATCCAGGTCCTGGTCAGCCGGGATGCAGTTTTCAATTATCCAGTTCCGCAAGCGATTAAACTGGGTGCCAATTTCTATTGTTATGCGTGTGCGCATCTCTTCGTTGACTGGTTCAAACACACGCAATTGAGGTGTGGCAGCCGAAGTGGTGTACATCATTTGAGCTAGCAAATCTGCCCGAATCAGATCGCAATCTTCAATAGTGGTGAGAAAGGCATTACGGACGTCTTCCTTTGTTGGAATCAACCCATAAGCAGGAAAGGCTAATTTTGCGAAGGTTAAGAAAGCTTTCACAGCTGGTTCGTCTTTAAGGCCACGCGAAGGCCTAAAGGCAGTTAATGGGATTTTTAGAGCCTGGAACCTATTCATTGTCGAAAAAAGCAATGAATCACTTAAATAGGGCGTCAGGATGGCAAACTCGCCGGCTTGTACCCCCCGTTCCTCGATATGTGATTTGATCTGAACAGCAATGGCTTCCAAAGCTTCAGGTACAAAGCGAAAAGATTGTACCGAAAAAGCATCTACCAGATTTTCAACAGGTTGTTCAAGAACATGATGCTCCAACAAGATTCTTGAAAGTGATTGTGCCAGGGAATGAATCCTAGCTGGCATATTGAATTGGTGACTAAGGGTGACCTGCTTTGAGGTTTGTTGCAGGAATCTTCTGGCTGAAATGGGATCAGCTCCCAGGAAGGTTCGAAATCCTCCGTTTTCATCGGTAATGACAACTGCGGATTTTAATTCCGGAAGCCAATCCTCAACGACATCATGTGCAACAGGATAATCCTCCTCGGCATTGTCGTAGATGAGATGCTGAAATCGGGAGTTTAAATATTGACGGTAAATGAAGGATTTCCAAAGTTGATGCTTAAAAACCGATAACTGAAGTGAAAAATCGAGAAGGTTATTTTGCAGGCAGTGTTTTCTAAAGAGAAGAGCACATTCCTGCGCTTGTTCAAATATGCTTAATTGGCCGCGGTTCCCCGTGAAAGCACCGGATAATTGCGTAGCAATCACTTCCGGGGGGAAATCCACTACTGCGCTTTTATTGAGGTTGTCAATAATCTGGCTGTAAAGGTGGAGGCGGTCAACAGATATTCCCTCGAAGTATCCTTTATCAAGCAGAGGATCAACGATACAAGATAAATAGTATTGGGCTGTTTCAAGCGTCAGGAAAATTGGCGGCTTTTTGTAATGCTTAAACCCTGCGTCCTGGGCGATGATTGGCCAGAACAGTGAAATCCCACGTTGAGCCAAACCTCCAAGGGTTAGTATCGCGTGAGGGGAAGGAGATTGAAATGTTTGCGATCGGATGGCATGCACATAGGGATTCGCCAGGCTTCTTTGAGGCACCAGGATGAGGATGGAATCGGGATCTTCAACCTTGCCAGAAAGCCGTACCAGTCTTTCTACTGATGCTGTTGTCTTCCCGCTGCCGGCTGGACCGGAGATAAACAAAGAACCCTGATCCGGAAACTCTGCAATTGTTAATTGCGCTTCTATCAGGTGTATTTCCTTCTTTCCGGGTGGAGGTTGATTAATAGGGCACTCCTGCAAGACAATGGAGAACAGCACGGGTTAGCAAGGCATCTGCAGATGCGCGATGAGAATTGGGCAACGAAATATCAAAATGTTTCCCTGCGTCCGTGAGGCTAAAGTATTTCATCGATCTACGATTGGGATCCCATATCCCACGATAATTGGAAAAAAGGATCATCACATCAACCCACTCGAACGTCTCGCGCCAGGGAATTTTGTAGCGGGAGTGAGATTGCTGCATCATCCTTAAGTCGAATGGTGCGTTATAAGCTGCAACTAGCCGGCTGAATAAGACACCACGGATTTGAGGCCAGAGAGCAGGCCATGTCGGTGCATTGGCAACCATTGCATTGGTAATACCATGGATTCTTGTGGCTGCAGATGTGAGAGGATTTACTGGCCTGACATAAGATTGGAGTAGAATTGCTCCGTCAAAATCAAGGATCGAAATTTCGACAATTTCATCCTGTTTCTCCAAACCGGTGGTTTCAGTATCCACATAGACAGGTTTTGAAGTGATGATTTTTGTTGCAAGTATCCTCATCTCCTCTTTGCCTGACGCATTCGTTGGAGATGACGTAGAGGTTATCAAGGCAGATCCCAATGTGCAATCTCTTCGACCCTGAAGGTGAAATTAGAACTGTCCAGTGCAGATCCATAAATGCCATAGTGTCCGCCAGCTGTTAAACCGGAGTCTGAAAATTCTTTGATCAAAACGCCATTTGCATAAATTTTAAAATTGCTGCCGTCAACCCACACACCCAAGCGGTTTGTTTGACCCGCACCTGTAAGGATGTGAGAATCTGGAGTCCAGTTGATTACATTGCTTGTTCCGCCACTATCCCATTTCTGGACAATGTATTGACCATTACAGGAAAACGCGATGTAGTAACCGAATCCATCATAATAGTTCGGTGCACGTGAAACCAATCCATAGTGGTCGTATCCTGAACAGTTAACTGTGCGAAAAGTTGCTTCAAGGTAAAAGTCAGTTGGAGTTAGATAGGTCAAACGCCAGCGTTTACCATGGTCAACAGCCAGACTGGAAAATTCCATTACACCATCATGGATGGAGAGATTGACCGCATCGTCGATGTATGGTGAAGCCAGGTCAAAGCCACTACTGGAGGTGAAGGAATTGAGATGGGTGGCTGATCCTAAAGTCAATTTTGGATCAGCAGGTGAGGTCTTGGCAGTTGGTGTTACCGTAGGGGTTTCGGTGGGTGAAACTGTAGGCAATTCAGCAGTGGGCAAACCAGCCGTTGGGAGAACGTTTGCCGTGGGGTTTTCAGTTACACCCGGTGCTGCTGACAGTGTTAGTGCGACCTTTGTACCAATCAGGGCAGCCGGATCTTGTGTGGCTTGACCTATCGGAAAATTACATGAAGTTAAAAACAGGAGTAAAACAATTAGAGAACCGAATTTCTTTATCATTTTTACCTCACTCCTTCCATTACCAATTATAGTCCGGTGAAAGATTTACCCCCTAATTTTACCCACGCTTATCGGGTAATGCACAATGTATAATAACTAGAATAACATGAAAACGATCCTGATACAGATCGATCCCCATGACGATCTAACCTCGATTAAAGACAAAATGACCTGGGCGAAAAGTGCGAGGATGCTGCTTTTCTTTCCCAGTGGTTATCCTTTGTTCCAAACCGATCTAGCATTGAGGTTGATTCAAAGATATTCAGTTGCGCTTGGTTCTCAACTGGCAATAGTAACCCGTGACCGAATTCTAAGAACTGTGGCAGATGATATGGGAATCCCTTGCTTTACATCAGCGCCGCAGGCTGAGAAAAGCGTGTGGAAGGTTAGTGATGCCCAGGAGCTTGTTCGAATCCCAAAAAGCACTGATGAGATTCAGGAACAAAAAAATTCCCTATCAGCTACAAAACCAATTGGTATTTCTTCTAACTTTCAGAAGATAATTACTTCGACATTATTGTTGTTATTATTGGTTTCCCTGGCGTTATTCTTCATTCCCTCTGCAAAAATTATCTTGTTTCCTGTGAGTGAAATACAGGAAATTACATATAAAGTAAGCGCTGGCACAGATTTTTTATCTGCAGATATTTCAGGAAAATTACCGGCAATTAAATTGAATGAGGAAATCACTGCTTCGTTAACTAAAAATAGTACCGGAACCATCAATGTACCGATCTCTAAAGCTTCAGGATCTGTCGAGATAATCAATGTTTCCTCTCAAGAGATCTTCATACCCACTGGAAGTAGAGTGACAAGTGTCACTGAACCGCCGAGGCTCTTTACTCTGATTGATGAAGTCAATTTGAAGGCAAATTCCAATGAAGCAGTCAGTATAAGAATTGAAGCAAATGAACCTGGTGTTGATTGGAATATGCCAAGTGATGTGAACTTCATTATCGAAGGCTATGAGGATCTGATCCAGGTTCAAAATCCAGTCGCGATCAATGGAGGTAAGGACCAATTGCTGCCTTCACCAGGAGAAGCGGATTACCTGGACCTCCAGAAAAAGTTGACCGACCAACTGCTGGAGCGTTGTGAAGGTGCAATGGAGATTCAAGTGAAGAGTGGACTGACAATCATTCCTGAAAGCATCCACATTGGCGGTGAAACAGAAATTGTTGAATCACCTCCCGTTGGTCAGCCCTCAGATAGCGCAACGCTTTCTGTATCAATTGAATGTAGCGCTTTGGTAATAAGCGAGGAGGATGAGATTGAAATTGCCAGACGCATCCTTGACCAGAATCTTTTGAACGGAAAAATTCCACTTAATAATGATATATCAATCGCTCCTGTCGGTGATGTCAAGGATGTAGGAGATAATCGATTTTCGTGGATAGTGTCTGCGGGACGGAAAATTACGCAGATGTGGGATATCGAAGAGCTTAGTAGATCCCTTCTTGGTAAGAGTAAGGTTGATGCAGGAGAGATTATTTCTGAAAGCCTACCTCAAACCAGACCCGCAATCATCTCAATAATCCCTTCCTGGTGGAAGTTTTTGCCCCTGCTGCCTACCAGATTACACTTTGAGGTAGGCGGAGAATGACCTCTGGCCGCGTTCTAGCGCTTGATCTGGGAGAAAAACGAATTGGCATTGCCATAAGCGATCCAGATGGAGTTATTGCATCGCCTTATGGTGTCATCAGGCACGTTTCAAGGAGAATTGACGCTGCCTGGATACTGCAAATAGCAAGTGAAAATGAAGTGAATACTATCGTCATCGGCGAAGCATTGGATGAAAATGGAGAAGAAACGCGTCAGAGCCGCCACGCTCAGTTGTTTAGGAAAGCACTGGCTGAGGAATCACAATTTGCGATATTCTTATGGGATGAAAGTTACAGCACAAGAACTGCCCAGTTAAGCAGAGCGGCAATGGGGGTTACCCGGAAAAACCGGCGAGGTCATTTGGATGACCTCGCCGCAACGATCATTCTGCAAACCTACCTGGATGCGCAACGAGAGCAGGAGAATTGATGTCACGAAAACGAAATAGTACCTGTTTAGTATTTGGGTTGATATTTATTCTTGTTGCATTGGGAGCCGGAATTCTGTGGGTGGGAATCCCTGTAATGGTTGAGAATGAATTTGGAGCACCTGATCCTGCTTTGAATACGATGCAGGTTCGACAATACAGCTTGCGCATTCTATTGGCAAAAAATGACCTGTTATCGTCTTTTGATCCGACGGCATTTACTCCCTATCCACACACCATAGAAGAAGGAAGTACAGTATCGCAAATATCCGCGAATCTTGAAGCTGCCAGACTGATTCGGAATGGCGATGCATTCAGGAACTACTTGATTTATAAAGGCCTGGATTCAAAGGTCCGCGCTGGGAATTACCTCATTTCAGCATCATTGACCCCCATTGAAATTGTTGAAATCATCAGGGCAGATAATCCAATCGTGTCGCTGTACATATATCCGGGATGGAGAGCAGAGGAAATAGGAGAGAGCCTTTCAGTTGCAGGGATCCAAATATCCATGACGGAGTTTATGCGCGTAGTCAATAACCCGGAAGAAACACAACTTCCGGAGATGTTTCAAAAGCTTGATACCTTGGAAGGTTTCCTCTTCCCGGGGCAATACGAATTGAACAGGGGGATCACACCCGAAGAACTGGTGAGAATAATGGTTGATAAATTCAATGAAGAGGCGATGCCATTAATTATTCAGAATAAAGCACAAACTGGACTGACAACCATAGAAATTGTCACACTTGCGTCTATTATTCAGCGCGAAACCCTGGTTTCGTCGGAGAGACCAACGATTGCCTCAGTCTTCTACAATAGATTGAAGATTGGAATGAAACTGGAAACCGATCCGACTGTTCAATATGCGGTAGGCTATACTGCTGATTCCGGATCGTGGTGGAAAAAATCACTATCAGTCTCGGACTTATCGATACAATCCCCGTACAACACCTATCGGATTTATGGATTACCCCCGCATGCTATTTCCAACCCGGATTTGGATGCGATTGCTTCTGTATTATTTCCCGTAGAATCACCCTATTTTTACTTCCGGGCAAATTGTGATGGTTCTGGAGCGCATGTTTTTTCTGTAACTTTTGAAGAACAC
This sequence comes from uncultured Anaerolinea sp., assembly GCA_964533735.1. GTDB lineage: Bacteria > Chloroflexota > Anaerolineae > Anaerolineales > Anaerolineaceae > UBA6107. Next base: position 86,345 of record CAZHMD010000001.1, read on the forward strand.
CTTTCCAAGGCGTGCCAATAAAAAGAGGAGAGTACTAACTCTCCTCTAATGCAGGTAAAGGCTTAGGCAGCTATTTTGCGTTATAACCAGGGCCATTCTTGAAGAAGTCATCATTGGCAGCAATTGATGGGGTCAAGTCAAGAACCTCACCCGCTGTTAACGTGCGGGTAGCAGTGAGGTGGACTGGATTACCATCGTGATCCTTGTTATCATAAACTTCCGTAAATCCAGCGGTTCCGGCGGGCATAGATTGATGTTCGCCACCTTTGGCTTTAAACGCAGCGGGAACTTCATCGGAGGGGAATATCGCGCTGTACGGGCATTCTGATTCACAGGCTCCGCAATCAATACAAGTGTCGGCATCAATGTAATATCCGGGATATTTGTCTTCTGGTTTACCTGGAACGATGCAGTCAACAGGGCAAACGGTCGCGCATGATCCATCGCGTAAACAAAGACTTGTAATTACTCTAGCCATTTATTCCTCCATTTTTATTGAACGGATAAGATATCATCAATTATACAGCAATACCTGAATTGTTTCTGCATTTTTTTCAAAATTCTCTTGTTTTTACTACCATGAATCAATTCAAGTTATTCGATTATTCGGAAGCTGCTAACCGTTCAGATTTTGTATCATCATCAATTCAGAGCATAACTTTCCATGGATTTTTGGACATAAGAAATTCTCAAGTACAATAAATTTGGTCATCATTCTTACCCTACCAATTAGGGTAAACCTCAGTTCCGTATTCTGATTCACAGGAATTATCAATTTATTCATGGCAGAATTTCAATGAGACATAATCATTTCCCACCCGTTATCGTACTCATCCTCGGTATTTTGGCTGTGTCAACGGCCTCTTTGCTGATCCGTTTAGCTCAAAGAGAAGCCCCTTCATTTGTAATTGCGGCAGGGCGGTTAACCTTATCTGCACTTATCCTTTTACCCTTCGCAGCGCGAAACCTCAAGAGTGACCTCAGGAAGATCTCCGGCAAAAATATTATTCTACTGAGTTTGGCAGGTTTGTTCTTAGGGTTTCACTTTGCAACCTGGATAACATCGCTTGAATACACCAGTGTGGCTAGTTCAGTGGTCATAGTCACCACAGCGCCTCTATGGGTTGCGCTTTTTTCCCCGTTATTTCTAAAAGAAAAGCTCACCCAATGGGTAATCACCGGACTTGGAGTTTCTCTCGTTGGCAGTGTAATTGTTGGTCTAAATAGCGCATGTACTTTATCGGCAGGAAATATTAACTGCCAATCTATTGTTGGAAATATGTCCAGTAGAATGGTCATTGGTAATGTTCTTGCTCTTGCCGGGGCATTTCTTTCAGCCGGTTACTTGATCATCGGCAGGCGGGTACGCAACTCATTAAGCCTGGTTTCTTACACCTTTGTGGTTTATGCAACGGCCGCGATTGTAATGGTCATTTTAGTCCTTATCTCCGGTCAATCACCGTTTGGGTTTTCCAAATTCACGTATCTGCTTATTCTCGGATTGGCAATTGTGCCCCAACTGATCGGCCATTCCTCATTCAACTGGGCATTAAAGTACATCTCTGCAGCCCTCGTGTCAATCGCATTACTTGGGGAACCTATAGGGACAGTAATATTGTCATTCACTTTCTTAAAAGAGACTCCAACAATTTTTGAAATTGTTGGAGGTGTTCTGATCCTGGTGGGTATTTTTGTTGCATCCAGGAAGAAATCTGCCAAACCTGAATGGATCAGTCCGGCTTGTTAGTCCGACTGTAGAAGAAATTCATATCCTTTAATCTGGAAGTAAGGCTCCAATTAATTTTTTCACTTGTAAAACGCCAACCCCAATTACCGGCTGCCTTACCGGGGAAATTCATCCTACCTTCGTTCCCCAGGCTCAACAGATCCTGAATTGGCGCTAATGCAAATATTGAGGATGAAGACCAAATAGCCCTAATCATGTCCCATGAGATATCGTCCCCTGAGCGAGCCAGGTATTTTCTGCAGAAATCCTTCTCTTTTTCTGAAGCTGATTCATACCAACCCCTGGCAGTGTCGTTGTCATGGGTGCCAGTATAAGAAACACAATGAACAGGGTAGTTATGCGGCAGAAATGGATCATCCGGTGTGGAAGAGAAACCAAATTGAAGGATCTTCATTCCAGGTAAGCCTAATGAATCACGTAGTTCAATGACATCTGGTGTTATTTCACCTAAATCTTCAGCTAAAATCGGAAGGGACGCAAAGGTGTGTTCAATTGCTTTGAATAGATCCTTTCCAGGTCCCTTTACCCACCTTCCGACCTCAGCTGTAGGCATACCGGCAGAGACTTCCCAATATCCTGCAAAACCCCTGAAATGGTCCAGGCGAATGAAATCCACCACAGAAAGTACTGCCTTTAACCTATCAAGCCACCAGGCATATCCAGTTTTTTTATGAACGTTCCAGCGGTAAAGCGGGTTTCCCCATAATTGACCTGTGGGAGAGAAATAATCTGGCGGAACCCCAGCAACGCAGGTGGGTTTGCCCTTGCGATCCAGGTAAAACAACTCAGGGTGTGACCAGGCATCTGCGCTATCATAGGCAACAAAGATGGGTATATCACCAATTATCTGGATATTTTTGCTGCGGGCATAATCTCGCAGTCGCTGCCATTGATTAAAAAACAGGAATTGGCGGAATTTTTGTTTTTGAATTACATCAGATTTAATTGCCGAGAACTCAGCTAATGACTTAATCTCCCTTGCCCTCAATTCGACTGGCCAATTATCCCATGACCTACCGCCCTGATCTTCCTTAATCGCCATAAAGAGCGCATAGTCATCCAACCAGTAACTTTGGAATTTGCAAAAGCTGTTGTAATCCTCAATGATTTGTTGATTCTTATTCTTCACAAAATGTTGATACGCCCGGTCTAACAGTTTAATTTTCCACTCGATCACCGGACCAAAATCAACATGATCTGCCGGGAAAATTGGACGATCCCGCAAATCTTTTCGGGAGAGTAATTTTTGGTCTAGCAATAAAGTCGGACTGATCAGGTAAGGGTTACCGGCAAAGGCTGAAAAACACTGGTAAGGCGAATCACCATAACCTGTGGGACCTAATGGTAGTATCTGCCACAGCCCGCAACCAGACTGAGAAAGAAAATCAACCCAACGGTAGGCTTCCGGTCCCAGATCGCCTATGCCGTCAGGTCCCGGGAGGCTTGTTGGATGGAGAATGATTCCTGAACTGCGTTTAAATTTCATTGAAACTCCTAAACAGTTATGGCGAAACAAGTTCATGATAAAGAGAGCAATATTTCCTTGCTGATTCTGCCCAGGAAAAATCGCTGCCTATGGCATTGCGTATCATCGCCTTCCAACGTTTTTTCGATTGGAAGGTTTCTACTGCAAAAGTCAATGCTTTCACTGCCTGTGTAGAATCTGCTTCTTCAAATAGGAATCCATTACCTGTCGGATAAATTGTCGCATCTTTAATTGTATCTTTCAAACCACCAGTGGCTCGAGCTACCGGTATGGTTCCATAGCGCATCGCGATCAGCTGAGAAAGACCGCAAGGTTCGTATCTAGACGGCATTAAAAGTAAATCAGCTCCAGCATACATGCGGTGGGAAAGAGCGGAATCAAAAGTTATTTTTGTACGAATACGCTGTAGGAACTCCAACTCAAGGGACTGGGCTGCCTGTTCCAATAATGGATCTCCGGACCCAAGGATAATGCATTGCCAGTCGAGTTTGAGGGACTTCCGCAGCGCTTCAAAGGCAATGTCAACGCCTTTCTGGGGGTCCATCCTGCTTATCACAACAATAAGCGGAATCAGGGGATCAACTGCCAACCCCATTTCTTTTTGCAATGCTTTTTTGTTGGCTGCTTTTTTTTGAACATTCTCAAGGCTAAAGTTCTGAGGAATCAATGTATCTGTTTTAGGATCCCAAATTGTTTGGTCAATCCCATTCAGGATCCCTGATAACCGTGTTTCATTATGGGATAAAAAGGATTCCAAACCACAACCATATGCTGGAGTCAATATTTCTTTAGCATAATTAGGGCTAACAGCAACGATACGGTCTGCACTCGCCAGTCCCATCGGCAATGGGATAGTCCTTGCCCACACCGGCAGGGAAACATCCTGTGCTGGTTCAATGCCGTACACTGTAAGTGCATCTTCGGATCCTGAACCCATGAAAGGCAAGTTGTGCAAAGTTAAAACCGATTTGATTTTGGAATATCCGGGGCGGGATGTGCGCATCTTTTCCAATTGGTGGATTGCGATAGCGGTATGCCAATCATTACAATGGAGGATGTCTATCTTCCACTTCAACACTCTGGGTATTTCAAGGCAAGCCAATGAAAAGAAGATGAATTTTTCTGCATCAGCATTGAAATTTGTTCCATAAACCGGCTCATTTTCGTAAATCGGATCGCCACTGATAAAGTAAACTGTCATACCGTGATGAACAATCGAATAAACGGTTGCATCTATTGATAGACTTCCGGTATTAACCTTAAAATCAGCAAGTTTTTTGAGGTCAGGATATTTTATTCTTATAAATCCATAGAGCGGAATGGCGAGCCGGATATCATAATTCAATTGAGCATCACTAAACTCATGGATCGCTAATGGGAGCGAGCCGGCAACATCACCAAGCCCGCCTATTTTCACGAATGGGTCAGCTTCTGAAGCGACGAAAAGAATGTTCAACCTGTTACTTATTTTTGCCATATATCCAGGGTCATCTTACCAGATCGATATAATCCTCTGAAATCGTCTCTGAAAGATCTGCTCCGAGGGTCTCGATTAACTCTGTGATCAGTATAGATTTCTTCTCAGCGTCCTGGCGGCTCCAGGTGCGGCTTTTGATCTCCAGGAAAGACCCCAAATCTGGCTTTGTGATTTTGTCGATGTTAATGAAAAAATCCTCATCCTTATAATGGACAAGGAAACGAACACGATCTTTTTCAATTTCTTTTTCAAGGTGCGGTTTAAAATACTCGCGATAAAACCTCGGGCTTTGTGTGGCTGGTGCCAGGTAGCGGCTGCGTGATAATAATACTTCCTGAGGGAATTCGTCCTCGCGGGTTGGTCCGATCAGAGTAAGGCGTGAACGAACCTGGTCAATTTTGCCTTCAGGGTCGAGGAACTCATCCTCGCGGTAACGGATCAACCCCTGTTCAACGTCAATGAAAAAGAAATAAAGATCAAATTCGCGGTAATGCCGTTCCCGAATTATCTCAATATTTTGATCAATCAGCGCTTTTCTGATATTCTCTGGATGTTTGATCTTTACTTTAACCTGGATCTCAAAACTTTCTTCTTCTGACGCTCCGCCAATGGCGATTAATTTTGATAAAATGGAAGATTCACGTTTGACGAGGAATTTATCGATTTTTTCTGAATACGCGCGGCTTTGGACTAATAATTGCTTTTCATCAAGATTTTCCAAAACATGTTCCCGCATTAACCATTTTCCATTTACCATAACATCGGTCACATCCGAAGCCTTACTGGCGTAGACAATTTGAGCGTAGATACCCAACGGGTTATGTTTAAAGCGGGGACTGTTATGCAATGCCATGATGTCCACCAGGATCAAGTCAGCCCTTTTTCCAGTTTCTAATGAACCTGTCAGGTTGCCAATATGCAGGGCTTGCGCACCCAACCTGGTGGCCATTAATAAAGTGGAACGAGCCGGGAGCACAGTGGGATCTCCGCTGGTACCTTTTTGGAGGAAGGAGGTTAAGCGCAGTTCCTCGAACATATCCAGATCGTTATTCGAGGCAGGTCCATCAGTACCGATACCTACATTCATCCCCAAATCGAGCATCCTTTTTACAGGTGCAACACCGGAGGCTAATTTCAAATTTGATGATGGATTATGAGCCACACCTGCGCCCAAATGCTGCATGGTTCGGATTTCACCATCGTCCACATGCACACAGTGGGCTGCAAGCACTTTAGCCTCAAACAAACCTTGTTTCTTAACATAAGGAATGACTGGCATCCCCTGTTCCTTACGCATGGTCTCAACTTCGAAATAGGTTTCTGCCAGATGTGTATGCAGTGGCACGTCGAATTCGACAGCCAGTAAAGCGGTAGCTTTAAGTATTTCAGGTGTGCAGGTATAAGGTGCATGGGGAGCTACTGAAGGGACGATGAGATCGTGTCCTTTCCAGCGTTGGATGAAGTCTCGTGACATTTCCAGGGATTCCTCAAAGAACTTGGCATCCGGGGTAGGGAACTTGAGAACCGTTTGGGAACATACCGCGCGCATTCCAATTTCAGCTGTTGCTTTTGCAACGTCCTCTTCAAAATAATACATATCTGCAAAGCTGGTGATACCGGATCTGATCATTTCGGCGCATGCCAACTGAGTTCCCAGCCGGACAAAATCAGATGACACAAACTCACGTTCCACGGGCATCATATAACCCATCAACCAAACATCGAGCCTGAGATCATCGGCTAATCCGCGCAGGAGAGTCATAGGTACGTGGGTGTGGGCATTGACCAAACCAGGCATCAAGACCTTACCCCCGCAGTCTACTATCTTACCAGCGTCATATTTCTTTAATATTTCACTTTCATCCCCGACAGCCTGAATAGTGCTTCCGATGATGGCGATAGCTCCAGGTTCATACTGATGAAATTCTAAATCCATCGTAATAATTATTGCGTTTTTCAAAATCATATCAACTTTATTCATTCTTATCCTCTGCCAGGTAATGTGACTTGATTTCAGTCCAGATGAAATAGAGCATTGAGTTACGGAACCATGTAAAGGTATTCTCAGGCGGACCAAGATATTTTTTTGTAATTGTACAGCGTCCTGGTGATTTGTTGACCAGTTGATAATAATTTTCGTCGTTTTCTTTTTGCAGAATGAATGCAAGGGGAATTTCAGCATTGGCTACTTGTGATGCGGGAGTAATAGCAAAAACATCTCCATCAACTAAGTTATTTCCAACTGTAAGGGTGACGTGTTCCGAAGGAGATATTCCCAGATTAAAACCCGAAGGAAAACCAACCAGCGTTATATTCATATTTAGACCAGAGGCAAGGACTGTTTTACTAATGACGTCGGGTAGAGTAATATTATCAGTTCCAAACACATGGTTTGGAATAAGTTGTTGTATGGAAGATTGGCAATCATTAACCATCTGGGTCGCCGCGGAAATTGAGTCTGCTGAAGCTACGATGCGTATATCCACTAATCCGGGATAAGCAGTCAATCCTACAGTTGGATTAGGTTGTTTTTCATACTCGCTGATCAATGAATCCAATGTGGATTCACCAATTCCGACAGTATGAATGACCCGTTCAACGAGAATACGCGAAGTAAGAATGTTAACCTTAAGGAAAGGGAGGACTTTCTCTTCCAGCAATAATTCCATTTCCTTTGGTACTCCGGGCAGGCAAATGATGAATTTTTGATTGATTGGTAATATGAATGCTGGTGCAGTTCCATATCGATTTTCCAACACAATCGCCCCATCAGGAATCAAGGCTTGTTTCCTGTTGTTCTCAGAAGGCATGGCCCCGCGATTTTGAAAACGGGCTTGAATCTGCTGCCATAAATCCTCATGGAACACGAGTTTTTTGTCCATTGCTATCGATACAGCCTCGCGGGTTGGGTCATCAATGGTAGGACCCAGTCCGCCAGTGGTGATTATGAAATCAGCCCGTTGTAGACTCTCTTTGATAAGTTCAGCAATTCGGTTCTGGTTATCCCCAATGATCGTGGTGCGAAATAGATCGAAGCCATTATGTTTCAAACGGGAAGCGATATAGTGGGTATTCGTATCCTGGGTGTCTCCCAGGAGCAATTCTGTTCCAATTGTAATAATTTCAGCAATTGCCATTTGCTCTCCAAGTGTGGGACTAATTCTATCAGGAATTTACAAAGGCTATTTGATAATTGATCACCTCATGATAATTGAGGTAGAATTTTAAAAATTGAGTGACCTATGAAGAAACAGGTAAATAATCATTATCGAATAGACATCGGAAAATGGGGGGAGGATTGTGCTTGCCAATTTTTAACAGCGCGCGGACTAAAATTGACTGCAAGCAATGTCCGAACACCTTATGGAGAAATTGACCTGGTTATGGATTCGGAGGGATTGACTGTATTTGTTGAGGTTAAAACCCGGTCTAATATGGTAAGTGGTTACCCTGAAGAATCTGTAACCGAAGATAAATTGGATCGCATGAGTGAATGTGCCCTATGGTTTATGGATTTCCACAACAAAAACAATGATCCCTGGCGGGTAGACGTTGTTGCAGTAATTGGTCATCCGAAAAAAGCCACACCTCAAATCGAATGGTTCCAAAATGAATTCTAAGACTAAACAACTTGTGTTGATCATTGTAGGTCCTACAGCTGTTGGAAAAACTGACCTTTCGATCCGTTTGGCTGAATTAATCGGTGGCGAGATCATTTCTGCAGACTCCCGATTGCTTTATAAAGGAATGGATATCGGGACAGCAAAACCATCGAAGGACCAGTTAGAAAAAGTGAAGCATCACCTGGTGGATATTGCAGAACCTCAGGATACTTGGTCATTAGCCAAATACAATGAGCAAGTCAAAAAAGCCATCGAAGAAGTTCACTCCAAGGGAAGGCTTCCAATTTTGGTTGGAGGAACCGGGCAGTATGTGAGATCTTTGCTTGAGGGTTGGGATATCCCTGAAATAGCGCCTGACATGGCGATTCGATGTGTACTGGAAACCTGGGGAAAAGAAATAGGGGCGCGCGAATTACACAACAAATTGAAGATTGTCGATCCAAAAGCTGCCGGAATGAATGACCCTGATAATCTGCGGCGAACAGTGCGTGCACTTGAGGTTATTTTTCTTACAGGTCATCGGTTTTCAGACCAACGTTTAAAAGACATTCCCCTGCATAACTACAAGGTGATTGGGCTCATTAGACCAAGAAAAGTACTATATCAACGCGTTGATGATCGCATCGAATCCATGTTTGCCGAAGGATTTGTTCAAGAAGTTGAAGATTTATTATCCAAGGGTATTCCATTGAACACACATTCGCTATCGGCTATAGGCTATTCAGAGGTAATTCGCTATTTTCAAGGTGAAATTAGCCTTGAAGAAGCTAAAATGTTGATGAGGAAGAAAACCAGGAACTTCATCCGAAAACAAACGAATTGGTTTAAACCTGATGATTCTGCCATTGAATGGTTTGAGATGGAGCCAGATCCAATTGAAAGAATCCGTTCCTCTGTGGCAAATTGGCTTAGAAAAGGTTAATTAATTGGCTAATCAATCACCGTGGTTAAAAATGTACGATCCTGGAGTTCCAGAGCATTTAGATTATCCAGATATACCCGTTTTTGGTTTTTTGGATTTGAGTGCCCGTCAATTTCCGCAAAAAGATGCATTAATTGAAGGTGAGATACACATTTCCTACGCGGAATTACTTAAGGAGTCACAACAATTAGCATTACGGTTAATCGATTGGGGACTCAAACCGGGAGACCGGGTTGCTTTATGCCTTCCTAATGGAATTGATTTCGTTATTTCGTATTATGCCATTCTCATGTCTGGAGGAGTGGTGGCTGCCATAAACCCTTCTTATCCTTTGAGAGAAATGGATTTCCAGGTTGGTATTTCCAAGCCCTCATTCTTGATAGGTTCTTACAAGAATCGCGAAATTTTCTTTCAACTACAAACTAAATTTCAATTTAAAAAACTGATTCTTACAGAAATGCCCGGGGATTTTGCAAAAAGGGTCAATCATACAGATCTGGTGGATTTTCACAGTCAAATTGCAGGTGTTTCAGGAAATTTACCAATAGTTGACCCGGATAATCCGGCAGTGCTTCAATTCAGCGGCGGAACAACGGGTTTACCAAAGGCGGCAGTGGGTCTGCACAAAAATATTGTTGCCAATGTGATCCAGTTTTCAAAATGGCTCACTCCATTAAGGCAGGGTAAAGAAAAATTCCTGACTGTTATTCCTTTGTTTCATGTTTACGGTATGGTAATTGGTTTGAATGTGGGTGTTGCGATGGCTGCAACCATAATTCTTATAGCCGATCCCAGAAATATTGAGCTTATTTTACAAACAGCCAGTCGAGAAAATGTCACTTTTTTCCCGGGAGTTCCGTCAATTTATAACGCAATCAACCTGGCGTTCCCTGCCATGGATCCTCCAATTGATCTCACCTCGATCAAAGCTTGTATTTCTGGTTCCGCACCACTTCCGTTGAAGACGAAAAAAGAATTTGAAAGAATTTCTGGAAGCAGGTTAGTGGAAGGATATGGGCTTTCAGAAGCACCCACCGCAACGCATTGCAATCCGATCCTAAACGAGGATCGACCAGGCTCAATAGGGCTACCTTTGCCAGATGTCGAATGCAGGATTGTTTCACTTGAGGATTCCAATAGCGTTATTGATGCAGGTGAACAAGGTGAATTGTTAATCAGGGGTCCTCAAATTATGAGAGAATATTTTGAGCAGGAAGAGGAAACCCATTTGACACTCAAAAACGACTGGCTCCATACCGGTGACATTGCGCGTATGGATGAGGACGGTTTTTTCTATATTGTTGGGCGAAAGAAAGAATTGATCAAGGTTGGCGGGTTACAGGTGTGGCCAGTGGAAGTGGAAAATGTAATAACCCAAATACCGGGAGTAATTGAATGCGCAGTCACTGGAGAGCCTGATGATGAGTTGGGAGAGAGAGTAAAACTCTGGGTTGTTCTTGATAAAAACACCCATACTGATCTACGGCAAATCAAAGAATTTTGCAGAGACAAACTTGCAGGGTACAAAATTCCGAGGGACTTACAAATTCTAGCCGCACTACCCAGGTCAACAGTTGGAAAAGTATTGAAGTACAAACTCGGTAAAGAATAATTAACAACCGGGAGGCGTACGCCTCCCGGTTGGATTAACTTTGAAAAAGTGGTGTACCGCTTTTGTGTTCGACTGGTGGTGGGAAAATAGCCTCGAACTCGTCCCTGGAAAGGGTTTCACTTTCCAGAAGTTTTTGTGCGACTGCATCCAATTGCTTGCGGTATTTTGTGAGGATCTCACGGGCTCGATTATAGGCTTCACTGACCATGAAACGAACTTCTTTATCAATTTTCTCAGCGACTTGTTCAGAATAATCGCGCTGTTCTGAGATTTCCCGTCCGAGGAAGATGAGCTCTTCTTTTTGCCCATAGACCATAGGGCCTAATTCTGTACTCATTCCCAATCGGGTTACCATGGTTCGCGCTAACTGAGTAACACGCTCAATATCATTTGACGCGCCTGAGGTGATGTCATCGAAAACGAGTTCTTCAGCAGCACGTCCGCCTAATAAACCTACCATTTCAGCCATCATTTTCTTCCGCGCCATTAAGGTGCGTTCATCGATTGGAAGACTGATGGTATAGCCTGCAGCCATTCCACGGGCAATGATGGAAACCTTTTGCACCGGGTCGGATTCAGCAATCGAATTCATAACCACTGCATGACCCGCTTCGTGGTAGGCAACGATGCGTTTTTCCTCTTCACTGATCAGACGGCTCTTGCGCTCAGGACCGGCGATAACCCGTTCAATTGATTCTTCAAACTCGCTCTGAGAAATACTCTTTTTATTACGGCGAGCTGCGAGGATGGCAGCTTCGTTCACCAGGTTTTCAATATCGGCACCAACAAAACCCGGTGTGGATTTTGCGATTATGGATAATTGAACTTCAGGATCAACCGGTTTCCCTTTTATATGTACCTTTAGGATGGCTTCACGACCTCTAACATCAGGACGGTCCAAGACAACGCGACGGTCAAAACGACCTGGTCGCAATAGGGCTGGGTCCAGGATATCCGGGCGGTTGGTAGCAGCAATAATGATGATATTTGTGTCCGTATCAAAACCGTCCATTTCCACGAGCATTTGATTAAGGGTCTGCTCGCGTTCATCATGACTTCCCCCAAGACCTGCGCCGCGCTGACGTCCAACTGCGTCGATCTCGTCAACAAAAACGATACATGGAGAATTCCGTTTAGCCTGTTCGAACAGATCCCTCACTCGGCTGGCACCCACGCCAACGAACATCTCTACAAATTCAGAACCGGATATGGAGAAGAATGGAACGCCAGCTTCGCCTGATACTGCCTTTGCCATCAGCGTTTTACCTGTTCCAGGAGGGCCAACTAAAAGGACGCCTTTGGGTATGCGGGCACCGAGAGCGATGAACTTTTGCGGTTCACGGAGGAACTCAACGACTTCCTGCAACTCTCCCTTGGATTCGTCAATACCAGCGACATCGGCAAAAGTTACAGTCGGGTGATCCCCGGTGAACATTCGTGCCCGGGATTTGCCAAAGGACATTGCGGAATTATTACTTCCCTGGGCCTGGCGGAAGATAAAGAAAAACGCTCCAGCTAAAAGCAGGAATGGGAGTATATAAAACAATGCATTAAGGATTCCTGCCAGGGCGCTTGGGGCCTTGATCTCAATTTTGATACCACTGTCTGATGATAAGGCCTTTGGATCAACTCCCAACGCGATAAGTTGAGACACAAGCGTGGTTTCTGATTCTTTTATTGCCTGCTTCTCTGATGCATCGCCTTTGAATATCACAGTTAATTTGTTTTCTTCTTCGATTATTCGGGCAATATTGCCTTTTGTCACTTCATCTGCAAGTTGGTTGATTGTCAATACATTGTCGACTGCATTAGCTTTATTAAAACTAAAGACAACCAGCACGATGATTGCCACAAATAAGAGAAAATATACAACGTATGATTGACTGCGTGGTTTCACTAATCCTCCAAGAACGAACCTATGAGTACAAGGTTCTGCAGACGATTATACCAATCATCAAGGGAACTTACTTCAGGTTTTGGTTAAAAAGGAAAAGATTAATACAACTCTTATAGAACATAGAATTGTGTTGAACAGCAGAATGTACCGCCTGAAAGCAAAATTCTTGAAGATGAATTATTCTTTTATGATTTCTTCCAACGGGTGGCATAATCCGCAACCCACATGAGGGGTTTTCACGCTAGTTTTGGATTTCGCGCAGTATGAAACGACACTTACCTGGCGTTTTCCCAGGAACCATTTTTTACTGATCACTGGCGTGAACGCCATATATTTGCAGGCATTAGCTCTCAAAATTCCAGGGATCGGGCAGGTAAAGCAGAGATCTGGAGTCCAATTGTCAGGAGCTTTTTGCCTGCCAATAAGGCGGCATTCTTCATCGGACTTACCACGAAAGTAATTTCCATAAAAATATGCACATTCAGTTCCAGAAGGAGTCCGCATTTTACTTCCCTGGTTTCAGTCCGTTTCCGTGGGGCACATTTCTAAAACTATCAAAATATCAAACACGAGTTACATATTCCCCGGTTCTCGTATCCACACGGATGTGATCACCAGTTTGAACAAAGTAGGGAGTTGAGACTTCCAGACCTGTCTCAGTGGTTACTTTCTTTGTCACACCTGTGGCGGTGTCTCCCCGCACGGCTGGTTCTGCATACGTAACCTCGAGGTCTACTGTTGTTGGGAGTTCAATATCGATCGCCTCGTTATTGTAGAAGGTGAGTTTTACTTCCATCTCCGGCTTAAGGAATCCCGAATAATCGCCAACAATTGCAGAAGAAATGGCAGGTTGTTCATAGGTTTCCAAATCCATGAAATAGAATAATTCTCCATTTGTATATAGGTATTGGACATTATGAAAATCTAAGCGTACGTTCTGGATGCGCTCTCCAGATGTAAATGTTTTCTCCAAAGTTGTCCCTCGGCGGAGGTCTCTGGCTTTAATACGAATTGTTGCGTTCCCACGACCAGGTTTACTGAAAGAGTATTCGAGCACCCTGTATAAGAAACCATCCATCTCAAAAATAACGCCTTTACGCAAGTCATTGACATCAATCATTGGAAAACCTCTCTGTTTTGAAATTAACAGATGAATTATAGTCCAGCGATGGATGTATGACAAGGAATAAGTAGTGATTTTTCTTAGCGTTTTTTCTGGTTCTTAAGCAGGAGTGGTCCAACGAGATCTACAGCCCATTCAAATAAATATTCCAAGAGAGGCGAGAAGATCATCCAGAACGGAACATAGACTACCTTTCTGGGGTTTCTCAACAAGCGCCATATCGCATTACTCACAGAGATTGTAGATGTGGCCATTCCTTCCGCTGGGATGTTACCTCCGTTCTCCAGTTTTCGTGCAGCATCAAAGAATTCAGTTTTAATGGGTCCAGCCCTAACCACAGAAACATGGACTTTTGTTCCGGAAAGTTCCCGGAAAAGTGCAGTAGTAAATGAATCTAGAAATGATTTTGATGATGCGTAAACCGCAACGCCCTGCTCAGGGAGTTTGCCTGCCACAGAACCAATGTTGATGATATGCCCGTATCCAATTGAAAGCATATGAGGTAACAAAAGCATGGTGAGGTGGGTTGTTGCCTCAATATTCAAAGCCAGCAAATCCCTTGCCACTTCCCAGGGCATGCGATGGAAGTAACCGTACCATCCAATTCCAGCATTGTTCACAAGGATATCAGGTAGAAAACCATCATGGTTTAAAGCTTCAACCAACGAAATCCTTTCGGTGTCAAATGATAGGTCACAAACGCGAATACTCACTTTTCCGCCGGCAGCAGTTATTTCGGTTGCGATTTCACGCAACTTTGCTTCTCGGCGTGCAACCAGAATTACATGCAACCCTTGAGCGGCCAGCACCTTACCAGTGAGAGCCCCGATACCACTTGATGCACCAGTGACTAATGCAATCTTGCTTTTAAGAAATTCGGAGGAAGGCATCTGTTATAACTTTGAAATTCGAAAATTCCTTTATTTGGTTTTTAGGATCCTCTGCCGCCACCAGTTAATCGTATCCTTGATAGATTCTTTCATGGACCGGGGATCGTAACCTAAGATGGTACGCGCTTTATTATTACATATAGATGCATTTGAATGAAGTGTTTCAATGCTATAGGTTGTAAACCGAGGTTTCGTATTTGTAACCTTGTAAAACACTTGGGCAATTTTTGCAAGGAAGTGGGCAAATTGGGTAGGAATATTAATGGAAGCTGATCTAAATGGGAGTAAAGCTTTAACAATCTTCCAGACATCACTAACTTTAAGTAGTTCACCTGAGAGGATATAGACCTGTCCTGAAACACCTTTGTCTCGCGCGAGGATCATGCCGTTTACAACGTCCCGGACGTCGACAAAATCATATTCTCCTTCTATTAAGAAGTTCACTTTGTTTTTCATCCAACCCTGGAATAAGACCCCTAATTCCGAACCTTTGAAATCGTATGGTCCAATCACCCCAGTAGGACAGACAATTACCGCCGGGAATCCTTTCCTGGCTTCTTCGAGTACCGCGAGCGTGGCTTCCGCCTTTGATTTATCATATGCCGCAATAGCATTGTCAGGATCAATAGGGGTATTTTCGTCGATGATGATGCCGTGCCCAACTCGTTTAAATGCATGGATCGAACTAGTGTGTACAAATTTCTTAACACCGACTTCCCTAGCGCACGCCAACACATTTAAGGTGCCATTTACATTTACGTCATGAACGAGTTGATCTTTTCCTGGCATAATGGATATTATTCCAGCTAGATGAAAGACATTTTCAATCCCCTGCATTGCTTTAATGATTGATTGCATGTCGAGAACATCTCCCCGATAGATTTCTAAATCGAGATCTTCAAAAGGCGAGAGGTCTTCGCCTGGCAAAACGAAAACGCGTACGGATTCGCCTTTCTTCACCAACTCTTTCACTAAGACATTGCCGATATGGCCGGTCCCCCCGGTAACAAGATTCATGGATTTCTCCTAAAAGGAAAATATGGTGACGCAGTTTTTTTAAAGATCATAGCAATACTCTCACACTTGATTCTAAATTCCTTCTCCACAAGCACAATATGTCTTAAGTGAGATTGGAGGGCATATTAAAAAGAAGAGCTGAGTTCCATCTCAGCTCTTCCGCGGGAAGTAAAAGATATCTATTCAATTTTTGGCGCGATCAGACCAAAATCTCCATCGTTCCGTTTGTAAATAACATTAATTAAGTTTGTTTCCACATTGTAGAAGATAAAGAAATCCTCATGCTCAAGTAAAGCCATTTGTTCGATGGCTTCATTTTCATCCATTGGGAGGAGCGTAAATGATTTACGCCGTACAATTTTGGCCGATGGAGATGTTTCTTCAACATCTTGTGGAGAATAAACTTCGGAAGCAGGAGTCCCATCGCCACGTCCACGAGACCGTTTACCTTTGAATCGCTCAATTTGTCGCTGCATTTTGTCAACTGCATTATCTATTGCAGTTAACATATCAGCATCGCTTTCTTCCGTTCGGAGGATAAACCCCTTACCAGTGATTGTAATCTCGACAACTTCGCGATCGGAGCGGTTGCGCATCGATTTTGAATAAGAAAGGTCGAATTTCATATTATCGATGCCCGGCAACAACCTTTCCAGTCTTGGTACCTTTTTTTCAACATATTCTTGTATTCTGTTGGTTAGGACCATGTTCTTTACGTTTATTTCAAATTTCTGTACCATAGTTTCCTCCTCGAAAATAATTTTGTGCGAATTGGAAGCCATTCAACAACCAGTTGCTAGTTAAACAATAACTCTTGCGACAGAAATACAAAAAACCTTTGAAGCCCCTGATGTTAATAATGCTTTTGTACAATTAATCATAGTTGCTCCAGTCGTTATCACATCATCAACAAGTAATACATTCTTATCACTAAGTTTAGCAGGATTTCCGGAAAACGCTCCTTCGACATTCAAAAAGCGTTGTTCAGCACTTAATTTCGTCTGGGTTGATGTTTCTCTGACCCTCAGTAGTCCCCTCGTTTCATGGAGGATATGTAAAGCGCGCGATAAAGGTCTGGAAATGAGAGTTGCCTGGTTATATCCGCGACTTTTTAAATGTGATTTGCTTAACGGGACAGGGATGACTAAATCTATTGGCCATTGCGCTGTAATTAATTCCGGCAGAAGTTTCAGGGCAAAGAAATAACCTAGTGCGATGTTGTTTTTGTACTTCAAGCTGTGTACGCTGTCGCGAACAGTATTTTCGTAATTAGCCCATGAAAGCATACCAGAAAACACAGGTGGATTTTCAAGACAGCTTTCGCAAATATTGATCCTGGTTTTTTGTGGGTTTCCACAGGATAAACACACGCTGGAACCGATCAGGTTTACTTTTTCGATGCATGCAGAACACAAAATTGAACCGGGGCTGTTACAACTGGCACAGGCAGGCGGGAACACACTATCCATTAAGGACCAGAACAGATGATAGAGCGGTAGTGGTGAATTTGACTCCAGGGGCGACCCCCGTTTTGGTGCTGTTTATGAGATTAGATCATCCACCGAAAATGCCGGATTCCATGACCTGGAAGAGGGCTGGCGCTAACAACACAATTAGAAGGGATGGAAAAATGATAAACGCCATAGGCAACAACATCTTGATTGGTGCCTTGTGAGCTTCCTCTTCAGCGATCTGGCGGCGCCTGACACGCATCTGGTCAGCCTGGATGCGGAGAACCCTGGCCATGCTGACACCGAGTTGTTCACTCTGAATTACTGCGGCGACAAAACTGGTCATTTCGGAAACCCCAATGTTATCTGCCATCGCTCGCAAAGCCTCCCGGCGGAGTTTGCCCAGTTGGACTTCTTGAAGGACTCGGTTGAAGGCGTTGGATAATTGGCTGTTCCATTTTTCCACGACTTTTGCCATGGCTGCATCAAAACCAAGACCCGCTTCAACGCAGATGGTTAATAAATCGAGGGCATCAGGTAACGCGCGGCGAATGCTCTTTTGCCTTTTTGTCACTGCCCTGGAAAGTGAAAACTGAGGAACAAAGAAGCCTGCAAGGGTTGCCAAAACAGTAAACAAGAACTTTTGCCCTTGCGGGGTTGAACTCCCAAGCATAGTCATCAATAAAAAGGCACCAGCACCTAAACCTATAGCTGCCACAAATTGAAGTACCAGGAATACAGATGGATCTATCTTGCCAGGGTTTCCACCCATTTCCAATTTCCGGGAAATGGTATTTAGCCAGTTTTGTGGCGTAAATTTTACAGTTATTTCACCTAACTTTCTTGCAATTGGATAAACCACGCGTTCAACAAATGGCTGAGACATCTCAAGTTTTTCGAGATCTACATCTTCGCCAGCCTGGCTGAACTCTTCCAACCGTTCAAGGATGAAGTTGTCGTTCTTTCCCTGGGGGTTTCTCAATCCGATCAAAACGAGTACTATTGCACCAACCAATAGCAGAACGATAAAAATGACTAACGCAGTCATATGAATTCTCCTGAGTTAAACGTCGATCTTAGCGATTTGCTGCATAATCAGGTAACCACTGACGATTAATAAAAGTGCAGTGCCGAGAGCAGCGTATCCACAAGGAATTGGACCATCATTGTTTTCTGGTGCAAATAAGGTCATAATATAATCACGGTTGATCACGTAGAGTGCAAGCATAAGACCAATCGGCAGCAAGGAGAGAAAAATGCCAGAAATTCTCATCTGCGCTGTTAAAACACGAATTTCACCTTTTAGTTTAACTCTTTCACGAATCGTATGAGAAATCGTATCAAGAATTTCAGCCAGGTTGCCACCAACTTCACGTTGAACATTCATAGCGGTGACTACCAGGTCCAGATCATCACTCGGGATACGGCGTAAAAGGTTATCCAGCGCTTTTTCTGTAGTTACACCAAGTTGAATTTCCTGTACTACCCGGTGGAATTCATCGCTGATGGGTGAAGGTAATTCCTTGCTGACAGATTCCATCGCCTGGAGATTTGAATAACCTGCGCGTAAACCATTAACCATCAAACCGATCATGTCACCCAATTGGTCATTAAACTTGATAAGACGGCGACTCTTTTGGGCATTTACATAAATTTGAGGTATGAATAATCCAACCACACCACCGACAACAGCCAATAAAATGGATTTGGTGCCTAAAAAGTATCCTAAAATCGCCATTCCGAGCGATGCGCCTACTATTGTCAGCACATACTCACCAGGTTTTAGCTTTAAGTCTGCCTGGGCAAGGCTTTTAGCTATCCGGTCGCCATAACTTGTTTTCTCAACACGTTTGGTTAACCAATCCGTTATGGGAGTTGATTTTTCTTTTACTGTGGTTTGTACTGGTAATTCCTGACCTACGTAATCACCAATTCGCTCTTCTTCGGAAGATTTGCGGTTGGCAACATTTGCGAATATGCCAACTACAATCAAAATCAATATTAAAGCCCCGCCAATCCAGAGAATAATAGTTGGGTTCATAGTGTCCGCCTGTAGAAGATCATCGCCTTACCCCTATGCCGAATACACTTGGCGGGAGGTGGATACCAGACGCTTCGATTTTTTCCATGAATTTTGGACGAAGCCCGGTCGGTCGCATTCTACCAATGACCTTGTTATTTTCATATCCAAGTTGTTCGTATACAAAAATATCGGCCATTGTGATTACTTCCCCCTCCATCCCGATCACTTCAGTAATATTTGTAACTTTTCGCGAACCATCCCGCAAACGTTCCTGGTGAACTACCAGGTCAATTGCAGAACTTACCTGTTCCCTGATTGCACGTACCGGGAGTTCCATTCCAGCCATCATTGTCATTGTTTCGAGACGGGACAAAGTATCTCGGGGGCTGTTGGAGTGAAGAGTGGTCATCGAACCATCATGACCAGTATTCATGGCCTGGAGCATATCCAAGGCGGCTTCATCACGGATTTCTCCAACGATGATGCGATCAGGGCGCATACGGAGGGCGTTGATCACAAGATTTCGGATAGTGATCTCGCCTTTTCCTTCAATATTGGCAGGTCTGGACTCCAGCGTTACCACATGCTCCTGTCGTAATTGAAGTTCAGCTGCATTTTCGATTGTAATAATGCGTTCGTCAGCAGGAATGAATCCGGACAAAACGTTAAGAAGGGTGGTTTTTCCGGAACCCGTACCACCGGAGATTACGATATTAATTCTGGATTTAACCGCAGCATCCAGGAATTGGATTGCTTCTGGAGTAATGGAACCAAATTGGACAAGTTGATCCAACGTAAATGGAGTCCTGGAAAATTTACGGATTGTAAGAACAGGTCCAACAAGAGAAACTGGGGGAATGATCGCGTTAACACGGGAACCATCTGGAAGACGAGCGTCAACATATGGACTGGATTCGTCAATACGACGGCCTAGCGGGGCAACAATACGTTCGATGATTCGCATGACGTGCTCATTGTTTTCAAAAGCCAACGGAGCGCGTTGGATTTTGCCACGCCGTTCAACAAAAATGTTCTTTGCACCATTCACCATGATCTCAGTAATTGTGTCATCTTCGAGCATGGGTTGTAAAGGACCAAGGCCGAGAATTTCAGCCGTAATCTGTTCAAACAATCGCGTTTTTTCAGTCCTGGAAAGGACAAAATTCTCTTCTATGAGGATTTGTTCGAAAAGATCCTGTATGGTTTTCTTAACTTCTGCAACCTTGGTGACATCGACACTCGGATCAAGCTCAGATAAAAGTTTTTTCTGAACCCTCCCCTTTAGATCCTGGTAAGTGTCCTGGGTGGCTTGCCCGGAAAGAGATGCGGTTCGTTTTACCTGAAGAGGAGATGTTGAAGTATTTTCCGGTTCGTTATCGTTGAAAGGACCTGGTTGCGGGTCATTATTTTGGATTCTTCGTAAAATGGACATGTAAAGCGACTCCTAATTCTTTAAGCGTTCTCTTCATCCTTCAGAATTCTCTTCCGCAATTCTTCCTGAAGCATTAAGATCGCTTTGCCAGCAGGTGCGGCTTTGTTATCGACCATGAACGGTACACCCCGGTTGATCGAATTGCTAATTATCCGGTCCTCGAATGGGATGGCAACTGATACGGGTTGTTTTAGGCTGTCACCAACTCGTTCGGGAGAAATTGCAATTCTTTTATCGTATCGATTCATGACAAAAATGATCTTGTCTCGACTAATTTCGGAGGCATCAGCAATGGATAGAAATTGGTGTGCGTTCTTGATTGCTGGAATATCTTGTGTTGTCAACAAGATTATATAGTCTGCAACATCCAGACAGGTCTGGACAACTTCCGTGAGGTGAGAAGTAGTGTCTATGATGATGTAATTATATATTTGCTTCATGAAGGTAAGAATTTGGTGGACCGGTTCACCTTTGCGTGCATCAGATAATTCAGGTTCTTTTGGAGCAACCATAAGTTCCAAATTTGTAGTTTTATTGACGACCATTACATCTTCAATGATTTCTGAATCCAGTTCAGTGGAGCGACCTACCAAGTCCAATATTGAATTTTTCCCATGTTCATTGAAGAATACTGCCACATCACCATAGACCAAATTGGTATCTACGATTGCGACCTTATTTTCTGTCGTTTTTAAAGCAACACCAAGGTTGGTGGCAACAGTCGTGCAACCAGCACCACCCTTAGGACTGTAGACACAAATTATTTTTCCGAGTTGGACAGGCATCCTGAAGACTTGCCCTAGAGCACCGGTCATACCGGTAGGGGTATAAACTATTGCGGCTTTGGCTTTCTCTTCATGAGCCAGATCACCAGCCCGTCGGATTGCAATTGTCAATTCATCGATCATAGGCGGTTTTGTGAGGAAGTCCCTGGCACCAGCCAACATAGCTTTGCGCATATAGTTGGCGTCATTTTGGACCGACAAAATTACAATTTGGATGAATGGATTTTTCCTCCGTATTTGCTCAGTTGCTGTAATGCCATCCATATCCGGCATGTTGATATCCATGACAATAACATCCGGTTTTAATTTTTGAGCAACTTCAATAGCCTCAAGGCCAGTTCTTGCCTTGCCGACTACTTCGATGCTTGCATCAAATTGAAGCATTCGCAGAATCATCTCTCGAGATTCGTCGGTGTCGTCAACAACAATTACAGAGATCTTATCCGGCGATGGCATCACAGCTCCGTAAAAATGGCAGGTACGAAGATCTTATGGTTGAACAAGAATATAGTCGTTGAAAGTCGGATATGTTATGGTGTCAACCCTGGGTGCGATTGAATAAGGAAGCTTTACTGGAGAAGGTAAATTCTTCTGATCCATAATGTATTGCAGTGTAACAGGATCTGTCGCTACTGGATTTGTGTCCCCAGAACCTTTTAAAGCCATGGATAATTTTGCTCCAGATAGCAAGAGGTAATTCAAGACAATTGTGTCTTGTGGAGAAAGGACTAAGGTTACAGATCCGGGATAGGATGGGCCAACAGGAGCTGCGTTTTCAGTAGCCACCACAACAGGTGTAGCCGTCGGCAGTGCTCCAGCAACTACCTGAGTTAGTGGGAACATACCCACATTCAACACCATGGCATCCTGGATAATCGTTTGGCATACGAGTCTTGGTCGTTGAGATTCGGAGGGAACCACATAGATTAGTTCGTTTGTCGTGGTATCAAGCTCATACCGGCCGCGTGTAGCTGACGCGCCTTCAGCCAAAGGTTGAATTACTGTGGAGGTGGTGACCCCTACTCCCTCAACAACAGCACCCGGAGCATACGTCGTACTTGAATTATTCGGTAGTATTGTTTGGAAATTTGTGTCAACCTCTGTCAGTAAAAGGCAACCAACTACCATTACGTGGTCACCTTTTTGAGGTGCATATGCCACAGCTGTCTCAGGAGAGGCAGGGATTGAATAGGCTGTCATTCCGGACGGAATGTCAAATGAGGCTAAAGAACCAGCACCTTCGTGGATAACCATGCTGGTTGTTAAAGGAACACCAGGGTCAATGTTGTATTTTGCCTTGGTACCCACAGCTTCTTCAATTGTTTGAAAGAAAGTCCCCTGTGGTAACTCAGTTTTTGGGTAGCGTATGGTTGTAAGAACATCGCCTGTGATCACAGCACCCCTGGGAATTGATTGAGATGCGATAACGATTTCAACCAATTCGTAATTTGGGGTTGGTGTTGCTTCTGGCGCATTCGCCTTATTAAATGCCGGATTATTTGAAAGTAAAAGATAAGCAAGTGCTGCGAGTATTGCTACGATCAAAATCACATAAAGCAAAACCTTATTACTTCGTTTTTTTCCCGATGCCATTGGTCCCTCCTACTGAGTTGTACGCGAGTTGTTAATCAAAATAATTATACGGCAATTTTACGGAAGAACGGCTTTACATATTGGCAAACATGGTCGACTTTCCCTTACAAATAAGAAAGGCTCTGAAAAGAGCCTTTCTTATTGTGATTCGTAATGAAATGGTGAAGACTAGGGAACAAGTCCGGCGTCGATTTTGCCGAAGATACCTTGAACCTTGATACCGAGTGCACGGAGGACCACGATCACGACAACTGCAATCAAAACAAGAATCAATGCGTATTCAACTAAACCTTGGCCTTTTTCTTTCGGGGCGAATAACATGTGATTATCTCCTTTCATAAGATTGAATGATAAATAGATTATATCTTTTCATTAGCAGTTTTCAAGGGGGTATCCCTTACAGCAACCTTACAACTATAGACTTACACTGAATCTAACACACTATTAACATCAGTGAAGATGTCTGATACCTTTATTCCAAAAAGTTCTAATAAAACAATCACTACTAACACAATTAAAACAAGTATAAGTGCGTATTCAACAAGTCCTTGCCCTTTCTCACTGGCTCGGTTCATAATAACCTCCATCACTAATTGTATAAAGCTTAAATAAAATTCACATAAAAATTGTGTAAATTTTTTTTGGATTCGTTATTTCAATTATGCTAGAATGAAATTTATGAAGTTTACGTTAAGTAGATTATTTCTTATCCTTGTTTTATTAGGGATTATCCTCTTTGTATTGCGACCATTGGAAGACCCTGATTTTTGGTGGCATATCAAAACCGGCGAATTGATCCTCCAGAACCAGCAAATACCGCATTTTGATACTTATTCTTTTACAGCTAGTGGCAGTCCCTGGATAGCCCATGAATGGCTCTCGGAGTTGGTCTTATTTCTTCTCTATAATGCCGGGGGGATCATTCTTACTACTCTGGTTTTTTCCGCTCTGATCCTGGCTGCTTTTTGGTTATCATTTTTTAGAATCGAAGACAAGCGCAATCTTTATGCAGCAGGAGGTGCTCTCCTGCTTGGAGCGATCCTCTCAACTCCTGTGTTATGGCCAAGGCCGCAAATATTTTCGATACTTTATATGAGCACATTCCTGGTACTTCTCGATCGGTACTTGAAAACCGATAAGATTGGGAACCTGATTCCTTTACCAGTGATCATGCTTTTTTGGGTTAATCAGCATGGAGCATTCATCATCGGTTTGGGAGTCCTTGGAATTTTTATTGTTGGCAGGTTGGTCGACGGTCTCATTAGAATATTACAGCAGAAGAGAGGATTTAAGGGGTTTATTGATAAGCCGTTGTCGACCCTGGTCCTAGCATTAATAGCCTGCACATTAGTTACTCTAGTTAATCCGAATGGCATTCGCATTCTGGTCTATCCTTTTCAAACAGTCAACGATGCCTCACTGCAACAGTTTAACCAGGAATGGGCTTCTCCGGATTTTCATGAGAGAACCTGGATCCCACTGGCAGTTATGTACCTGAGCCTGATCGCTTTTGGATTGAAATCCAAGAGGTCTATTTCCACGACCAATGTAATACTCGTTTTAGTATTTGGATTTATGGCATTATCAGCACTGAAGCATGTAGCCCTGTTTGCCTTGGTTGCAATTCCGGTTTTAGCTGACCAGATATCTTCAGTAATCCCGTTTACAGAGAATCAACCACAAAAGGATCGCTTCGTGAAGCCATTTAGTATTGTGGTTTTGTTAGGCGTAGTTATTTTATTCGTAAATACATTGGTTCACTTGGCACAAAAACAGGAAATCACCAACAGAGATAGATTTCCTGTAGATGCAGTGAACTATATGACTGAAAATCAGATTAATGGTCGAATATTCAACTCTTACAACTGGGGCGGGTATATGATCTGGAATTTATACCCACAATACAAGGTATACGTCGATGGTCGCTGTGATATGTATGGGGCGGAATTTGTTACACATTACGTGGACATCTATTTTGCTAAACCAGGTTGGGAAGAATCATTGGACAAAGAAAAGATAGATTATGTTTTGGTGGAACAAGGGACCTACATTGCCGCTGCTCTGCAGCAAACTAATGGATGGCAATTATTGTATGAAGACGAGGTAAGTGTTCTCTATACCCGAAATTGATTATAGCTTCGATCCAAGATGAATCATCGATGAGAATATTACGTATGTAGTGATGTGAAATTGAAATCTTG
Organism: uncultured Anaerolinea sp.; assembly: GCA_964533735.1. Taxonomy (GTDB): domain Bacteria; phylum Chloroflexota; class Anaerolineae; order Anaerolineales; family Anaerolineaceae; genus UBA6107. Next base: position 111,624 of record CAZHMD010000001.1, read on the forward strand.
TTAAAAATGGCTATAATAAATTAAGGTTAGTTAATGACAAATGGAGGAATTAAATGAGCGATTTGTTTGATAGAGTGACTTCTCAACAGGACCCGTTGAAAAAACTGATGGCAAAGATCCCGGGATTTAAGGGTTATATTGCCCGCGCGGATCGCAGATCCGCTGACAAAATCCTTCGTGAAACCATATCAGATCAGTTCCAGACTCTCTGGCAGAGGCTTTCTTCAATTCAGCGAGATCTAGTCAATGCGGGTCGCATTGATGTAATGGATGAAGTGGAAATTGCCGCTGTGCGTCTACGCCAGTTTATCGACAGGATCAAGACTGCGGCATATGGTTATTCAGGCTTTTTTGATGCCACAAAGATAAACGAAGCCGAATTAGAGAAGGTCTATCAATACGACCTTACACTGGTTTCGATGGGCGGTGAAGTATCGAGTGCCATCGACAATCTTGAAGCATCGATTGACACTGATGGATTTCCTGCTTCAATTCGCAATTTGAATCAAAAGACCCAGGATTGCCTCGATGCATTCAAAAAACGATCCGATGTGATGAAACTCGGTCAGTAATTTTCTAGATTTCTAATTCATAATCAGGGAGAACGATAATGGCTAGAATATTTGATGTAGTTGAATACCCAAGCGAAATGACTGATGAACTCGTTCATCGCTTTCCAGAAACTGGTGTAGCAGATTTACGCATCGGTTCTCAAGTGATCGTTCGTGAATCACAACGGGTCGTGTTCATGCGTGATGGTAAAGCCCTGGATACTTTTGGTCCAGGACGGCACACGATCGTGACCGCCAACATACCATACTTAATCGATTTTGTTGGCAAGGCATTTAATGACAGGACTCCTTTTACTGCAGAAGTTTATTTTGTATCGATGAAAGAGTTTGCAGATCGCAAATGGGGAACCGCACAGCCGATCATTGTTAAGAACGCCGGCGTCGGACTTGGCATTGCGTTACTCCAGGGATATGGATCCTATAGCTTCCAGGTCGCAGATGCGCAGCAGTTTGTTACCCAGATTGTAGGCGCTCAAGGCATATACCGTATTAGCGACATCGAAAATCGATTACGCATGATGCTTCTTTCCAAAATCCAGGATCTGTTGGGCGAGACAGGCGGAAAGAAAAACGTCCTGGAAATGATCGGGCTGACAGAGGAACTTGGAGCAGGTGTGCGGGTTAAAGCCCAGGAAGACTTCGCGGCTCTTGGTCTTCTGTTAAAGACTTTCTATATTGGCAGTCTGAAGCCATCCGATAAATCTGCTGAAGAGTTGAGAGCGATGGGCATGCTCGACATGACCACTTACGCACAACTGCAAGCTTCGGATGCCATGCGTGAAGCTGCGAATAATCCAAGTGGTGGTGCTGGTCTAACTGCAGGAATTGGAGCTGGTTTGGGTATCGGAAACGTACTATCACAATCACTCCAGGGAATTGGTACTAGCCAAACTGCTGCAGGCGGCACTCAAGCCGCTGCCAGTATTCCTGCCATCATGACAACAGCTGAAGCAGCAAATGTATTGCGTGTAGCAGAGGCTGATGTGGTTGCTGCAATTACAGCAGGTGACCTCAAGGCAAAAAAGATCGGCGAATCGTATCGCATCAGCAAAGAAGCCTTAGAGGCTTTTCTGAAAGGCTAACAACAAAACTGAGAAAAAGAGTCCAGGTTAATCCCTGGACTTTTTTTATCCACGCTCGGAGTATAATCTCTGTTGAAAATATTCCTCTTCTATAGAAGGTGGTTTGATGAGACTTCACGAATACCAGTCGAAGAGTCTTTTTGCGAAGTACGGGATACCCATACCTAACGGTAGAATTGCCAGTTCTGTACAAGAAGTAAAAAAAATCAGTGAAGAGTTAGGTGGAAAAGTAGTAATTAAATCGCAGGTTCTGGTAGGCGGGCGGGGTAAAGCCGGAGGAATCCGATTGGCAAAGAACCCTATAGAAGCTGAATCATTTGCCAAACAAATATTGGCGATGGAAATCAAGGGTATTCCGGTGCGAAAGGTGCTTGTTGATGAAGCTGTTTCGATTGATAAAGAAATTTATTTAAGTATTGCCAACGATCGCAACAGTCAAAAACCAATTTTGATGGCTTCAAGTGCAGGCGGTGTCGATATAGAAGAAACCGCGATAAAAACCCCGGAAAAAATCATCAAGAGAACAGTTGATCCTTTAATCGGATTGCGGGATTACCAATTAAGAGATATCGCCATCAGTATTGACCTGGACAGAAAATACTGGAAAGTATTTGGAGAAATCATCAGTGCTTTGTGGCGATTATATGTCGAGTGTGATGCGACCATTGTTGAAATTAATCCTCTGGTTATCACCGCAGATGACAGAATCATCGCTTTGGACGCAAAAGTGGTTCTTGATGATAATTCTATGTTCCGTCACCCAGATCTGGCCGAGATGAGGGATCTTGAGGCTGAAGAACCGGCGGAAAATGAAGGCAGGAAATCCGGTGTCGTGTTCATCAAGTTGGATGGAAACATTGGTTGCCTGGTTAATGGGGCTGGTCTGGCGATGGCTACGATGGATATCATCAAATTACTGGGTGGGGAACCGGCGAATTTCCTCGATATTGGTGGTGGGGCTTCGTCTGAGAAAGTTGCAGCCGCATTCAGAATCATCCTTGCAGATACTAAAGTAAAGGCTATATTGGTCAATGTTTTTGGCGGGATCACACGATGTGATGAAGTAGCCATAGGAATATTAGGAGCAATAAAACAGGTAAAACCGAAGATCCCGGTAATAGTGCGGCTTGTTGGTACAAATAAAGACGAAGGCATGAATTTGCTTGAGGGATCTAAACTTCTCACTGCAGACTCTTTATTTACTGCGGCAAAACTGGCTATTGAAAACGCTCAAGGGGCTGCAATATGAGTATCCTGGCAAACCATGAAACAAGATTGATTGTTCAGGGAATTACGGGTAATGAAGGTTTGTTCCATGCAGAACAAATGATGTTGTATAAGACCAATATTGTTGCTGGAGTGACCCCGGGTAAAGGCGGAGGGTGGGTATTAAATGGCAAGATACCTGTCTTTGACACTATACAAACGGCTGTTGATGCAACAGGAGCAAATGCCAGTGTAATTTTTGTTCCAGCAAAATACACTGCTGATGCCATTTATGAAGCTGCAGATGCGGATATTCCATTAGTGGTTTGTATTACGGAAGGGGCCCCTATCCAGGATATGATGCGCGTTAAACAGTATCTTCGGTCCCGCAAGACCCGGTTGATTGGCCCTAACTGTCCGGGGTTGTTGACACCGGGCGTTGCCAAGATCGGTATTATCCCGGGGAATATCTCTACTCCGGGAAACATCGGGATCATTTCACGTTCGGGTACATTAACTTATGAAGTTTTATACGCTTTACGGCAAAACAACATGGGTGTATCTACATGCGTAGGAATTGGCGGAGATCCTGTAAAAGGATTGGGTTTTATAGAACTACTGGAATTATTCGAAGCCGATGCGAATACAGATGTAATTGTAATGATCGGTGAAATTGGCGGGAATGAAGAAGAAGTGGCTGCGGATTACATCGCACGCAGACTAACAAAACCAGTGGTAGCATTTATTGCTGGTATATCAGCTCCGCCGGGTAGACGCATGGGTCACGCGGGTGCGATTATTGAAGGGTTATCGGGTTCTGCCGAAAGTAAAATTAAAAAACTGGAATCCGTCGGGGTAAAAATTGCACAATTCCCAGAACAGATCCCAGAACTGATAAAACTTTAGTAATTTTCGGGTTTATTTCTTGTGCGAATCGATATAAGCGACAGCATCGCCAACTGTTTTAATTGTTCGGGCATCTTCGTCGTTAATATTAATATCAAATTTTTCACAAAAACCATCGATCAGGAAGAACTGGTCCATGGAGTCAGCTTTCAGATCCTCAACGAATCTGATTTCTTCTCGAACTTCCTTTTCGTCAATCTTTAAAACTTCAACAATCACTTCTTTTACTTTTTGAAAAGTTTCACTCATTCAAAAACCTCCATGGTCAGTTTGAAATCTCAGTAATAGGTAAATTGTAACTACCATGCTCAATCTGTCAAGAGACGGAGCAATTGTTGCCAGTCAAATATCAAATTCTACAACCTTAACACTTCAACCAATCACAAGGTACGAGAATCAGCCGAACCAGACCAATTATGTTGTTTTGTTATTTGGTATACTCACATAAAGGTAACAAAAAATGGATTCCAACGATGAAACCAAAAAGCGCAAGAATGATCATATCCGGATCAACCTTGAACAAAATATTGATTCAAGTGTAAGCGTTGGATTTGACCAATATAGGTTTACTCACAACGCTTTACCAGAAATTGACCTCAAGAAGATAAACCTGGAGAGCACATTTTTAGGCAGGATTCTAAAAGCTCCTCTTTTGATATCCTCAATGACCGGGGGAACTGCCGCTGGAGAGGAAATCAACATTCACTTGGCAGAAGCCGCCCAGCAAACTGGAATCGCCATGGGTGTTGGTTCACAACGCAGCGAAGTTCAAAATTCAATCGAATTAAGGAAATTCAACATCCGTCAGTATGCCCCTGACATCCCGCTATATGCCAACCTGGGGGCTGTGCAATTGAACTATGGTTTCGGATTGGATGAGTGTAAAAAAGCCATTAACAGCATCCAGGGAGACGCGTTAATTCTGCATTTAAATCCACTCCAGGAAGCCTTGCAGCCTGAGGGTCAAACTAATTTTGCAGGTTTGTTGAAAAAAATTGAAGCCATCTGTATAAAAATTGAAGTTCCAGTCATCGTGAAAGAAGTTGGATGGGGAATCTCGAATTCAGTAGCAAAAAAGCTGATCGATGCAGGGGTTTCATGTATTGATGTAGCCGGGGCAGGAGGAACATCATGGGCACTGGTTGAAAAATTTCGCAACAGCGATTTGAACCGGATCGCAATTAGTGAGCATTTTCACGATTGGGGTATACCGACTTCAGACTGTGTGAGAGATTTGCACAAAACCTTGCCTGGAATTCCCCTGATAGCCTCTGGTGGTATTAAGAGAGGGATCGATATTGGAAAATCCATCGCGCTGGGGGCAAGCATAGCCGGCGTTGCAGGTGTCTTCTTTAGAGAAGCGGCCATTTCTACCGAAGCGGTAATAAGAAAAATTCTAGAATTTACAACCGAACTGCATATTACCATGTTTGTTGTTGGTGCTGGGGACACCATAACACTGGCGAAAATTCCAATCAATAAAATATGAAAATCGAAAATTTCGACATCAATGCCAAAATGCAAAGAAACCTCAATATTGAATTAGTTTCAATTATTGAACAATACCTTCCCGATTATCCACAATTGTATAGAACCATGATCGAATATCAATTGGGGATGGATCGCCAGGGCAACAACGACAAATCCCAGGGAAAAAGGCTGCGCTCACTTTTTGTTCTCCAGGTCTGCCAGGCAATGGGAGGCAACTGGCAGGATGCATTACCCGCAGCAGCATCAGTGGAGCTTTTGCATAATTTTTCCTTAATCCATGATGATATCCAGGATGGAAGCGAAACTAGACGAGGGAAAGATACGGTTTGGAGAAAATGGGGGATTGCACAGGCAATCAATATTGGCGATGCCATGCTCACCCTGTCTTTTCTCTCTTTGGGGCGCCTTGAATCAAAGTTGGATCACAAGGCAATTAATGCAATGAAAATGCTTCTCGAACAGACATGCCTGACACTTACAAAAGGTCAATTCCTGGATCTGGCTTACGAAAAAGAGGAAGAAATTCCAATGGATTTGTATTGGGATATGGTTAATGGAAAAACGGCAGTATTATTGAGCGCCAGTTGTAAATTAGGTGCCATGGTCAGTGGGGCTGATCAAAGATTTGTTGAAAAGATTGGACGATTTGGAATCACTTTTGGATTGGCCTTCCAGGTACAGGATGATTACCTTGGTATTTGGGGAGATCCGAAGATCACTGGCAAATCCCAATATACCGACCTGTTAAGTCATAAAAAGACATTTCCGATTCTGCAAGGATTAATAATTAATAAGGGGTTTACAAATTTGTGGAATCAACCAGGTGTAATTGATGAGAAAAAAGCATTGGAATTGGCCGGGCATCTGGAAAATGAAGGGATAGAAAATCAAACAAAACGAACCTATTCCGACCTGTATGACACCGCCGGGCAGGAATTGGACAATCTTAATCTGAATCGAGAATCGGCTGTGCCTTTGTACGATCTCATAAAGGCAATACGGCAGCGTGTGATGTAGTAATTAATCCGGAAGAATCATTCCGATATTTTTTGCCTGACCGGTAAGCCCAAGATTACTGGCGATTTCCTTAAGGGTTTTCCCCGAGGTTTGATCAATAAATAAAGGAAGCAAATCCGCAAGAGGTAAAGCTAGATGTTCCATGTTGAAGATAGTTGCATCCATAACATCATTATTAAAAATCACTATGTCAATGTCGATCGTGCGGGGAGCGTTCTTATCCGGCAATCGTACGCGCCCCATGACCTCTTCAATATGGCAGAGGCACTGTTCTTTGAGTAAATAGGCATCCAGTTCAGTTTCGATTTCCGCAGCAGTATTGTAAAAATCTGGTGCATCTGCGCCAATCGACGTGGTTCTCCAGGTGGAAGAAACCTGTTTTAAGGTAAATGAATCCCGTAGGTAGTTTAGTGCTTTGGGGATATTCTCATCCGGATTAATGTTGGATCCAAGGATCAGGAACGCATGGTTCATGAATTCGCCTTACTTGTGCCTTTCTATCTCCACACCTGCAGACCGGGCGAACCGTACTGCTCCTGGTTTTTCTACCCGAACTACGACACCCTTCACATGGGGTTCATCCAGACAAATTGATGCAATATCAGCAGCTAATGCCTCAACGGTATATCGTTTGATCGATTCCACGTGGGCAAGTATTTTCTTCGCAACTGTCCGATAATTGACACTGGCTTCAACTTCATCCGACTTGGCTGCGTTTTCTGTAACCGCGCTGATGGTAACGTTTACCAGGATGTCCTGGGGTTGTTCGCGTTCTTTTTCAGAAATACCGATAACCCCCCGTATTAATAGATCGGTTATGAAGATTTTATCCATGGTTTCTTCTTTCTACTTAACCAACTGACGTCCACCATCGAGGTGAATGACCTGACCGGTTAGCGAAACCGGTCTTTTCAATAAGTATATCAGCAGGGAGTGCAGTTCACTCAATTCAGCCCATCTCTTCAAAGGCACCTTTTCAAGGAGTTTGAGGTCGACCTTTTCATTTTCAGGGGGAAGGATTGCCCCCAAAGCAATGGCGTTTACTGAGATATTTGGGGCAAGTGATAGCGCTAAAGATTGTGTCATCGCGACCAGGGATGCCTTGCTTATGGTGTATGCAAAGTGATCCTTGCCAGGCCGGAGCGCTCTCCAATCCACCAGGTTAATGATCATACCTTTAGATAAATCTCCTATCTCCCTGGCAAAAGCCTGGGAAAGTTGGAATGGTGCAGTTAGGTTTATTTGAATATTGTGCTGCCAAGAGGATCGTGACGTTTCGAAAAATGACCCGGGATGAAAAATAGAGGCATTATTGATTAATGCAGTCACCGAAGTTAATGCAAATGCTTCGTGGCATAACCTTGTTAGATCCTTTTCTTTAGAAATATCTGCCTGCAGCAGCCACACTTGCCGGCCAGCCTCCTGTATTTGAATGGCAAGGCTCTCCGCATCCTTTGAGGAATTATTGAAGTGGATAATTACATTTGCCCCTGATCCAGCTACTGCCAAAGCCATGAATCGGCCTAACCGCCTGGCTGCTCCGGTTATGAAGATTGTCTGACCCTCTAAGGGGAGGTTTGTGCTCAATTTGGTCATAGTTCCATAGTATGAGGGATGAGGAAGAATGTCAATAGGGGGATTGACAAACATACAGGTTGTTGATAATATATATGTATCCCCCCCGGTGGGGGGAGGGAGATAGTATGCAAAACAACAAAGTAATGCAGCGTATGCTGACAATTGAAGGTCATCTAAAGGGAATCTCAAGGATGGTTGAGAACGAAGAGTATTGTGTTGATATCATCCGGCAAATCCAGGCTGTTCAAAGCGCTCTCAATAAAGTTAGTGCTTTGATCCTCGATGACCACTTGAACTCTTGTGTGATCACAGCAATCCAGGGGGAGGATGTGGGAGAGCGCGAAAGAGTACTCAAGGAAATCAGTGATATTTTTTCTCACACTACAAAATGATAAGGAGAACCGAAATGAAGAAAGTAACTTACGAAGTACCTGCAATTAATTGCATGCATTGTATTCACACCATAAAAATGGAACTTGGCGATTTGCCCGGGGTGACATCTGTCGAAGCAGATGCCTCAACCAAAATTGTGGTTGTAGAGTATGAAGAACCGGCTGATGAAACTAAAATTGAAGGCTTATTGAAAGAAATTAATTATCCAGTAAAGAAATAACCATTCACAATTACAGGTAAATTCATCATGGAAAAAAGTAAGCATGTCGTATTGCCAGTTTTGGGCATGACTTGTGCGAATTGTGTTGCAACAATAGAGCGCAATGTTAATAAAATGCCAGGTGTATCCAATATCGTTGTAAATCTTTCAACAGAACGTGCCATGGTTGATTATGACCCGGCCGAGTTGGAAGTAACTGACCTGATCAACAAAATTGAGAGAGTTGGCTATGGTATTGCTTCGGGAGAATTTGTTCTTGGGATAAAAAGGCTGTCAGATGTAAGTGATGCTGCACGATTGGAACACCTGTTTAATGGCGTTGATGGCATCCTTGAAGCTCACGCAAATGTTGCAACTGAAAAACTTAAAATTCGCTACATCCCTACCATGATCAACACCGAAGAAATAAATCGAATCGTAAAAAAAGCGGGTTTTGAGACAATAGACCAGAATATGGATGAGGGGAATGTTGAAGAAAAATTACGCTATGAAGAAATCGACAACCAACGACGGTTATTGATCTTCGGCATTCTCTTCAGTTTGCCTTTACTTTTACTTTCCATGTCAGCTGATCTTAATTTGCTTCCTGCGGCAATTGGTCATAGTCAGTGGTTTAAATTCGTCATGATGGCACTCGCAACGCCAGTACAATTCTATGTTGGATGGCAATATTACGTTGGTGCTTACAAGGCATTGCGGAATGGTTCTGCCAATATGGATGTTCTTGTAGCTTTAGGCTCGTCGGTTGCCTATTTTTATTCAGTGCTCGTTGTTTTTGGTTTACTGCATGGACACGTCTATTTTGAAACCGCTGCTGTGATCATCACTTTAATCAAGCTGGGAAAATTTTTGGAAGCCAGGGCAAAAGGAAAGACCAGTGATTCCATCAAAAAACTCATGAGCCTGCGACCAAAAACGGCAAGAATCTTACGCGATGGTATTGAAACTGAGATCCCTATTAATCAAGTTGAAATTGGCGACTCGATCATCGTGAAACCCGGCGAAAGTATCCCAGTCGATGGCTCACTACTCGAGGGAGAGTCATTTGTCGATGAATCCATGCTAACGGGGGAATCATTTCCTGTTCAAAAAATTGTTGGGACAAGCGTAATCGGTGGAACGATTAATAAGAACGGCTGGTTTAAATTTATCGCCCAAAAAATCGGTAAAGACACCATGCTTGCACAGATCATTCAACTCGTGGAAGATGCGCAAAGCAGCAAAGCCCCGATTCAAAAAATGGTTGATAAAGTAGCGGCAGTGTTTGTTCCAGTAGTTATCGGAATTGCTTTATTAACCTTTGTAGGGTGGTTTTTCTTCGGTGGTGAGATGATGACAGGTGATGAAATGACCCCATTAACCCGTGCGTTGGTTAATATGGTCGCTGTTCTGGTCATTGCATGTCCTTGCGCCATGGGGCTGGCGACACCTACTGCTATCATGGTTGGAACTGGTAAAGGTGCGGAAATTGGTGTATTGGTAAAGTCTTCTGAAGCCCTGGAAAAAGCTGCCAAAATCAATACAATAGTGCTTGATAAAACGGGAACTATTACAGAGGGGCAGCCTTCTGTGACCGATGTCCTCACACGCGGGAATATGACAGAAAACGAGTTGCTGCTTCTTAGCGCATCGCTAGAGAAATCCAGTGAACACCCGTTAGGAGAAGCCATTGTTGCCGAGGCGGGAAACCGGGATCTGATCCTGGTAAAACCCGACATGTTCACTTCAAAAACTGGTATGGGAATAATTGGTGAGATCCAGGGAAAACGAATTCTACTGGGGAATCCTAAATTAATGGATGAAGAGAATATCAACACCAATGAGTGGGATGCTGAGATAAAGCGGCTTCAGGGAGAAGGAAAGACCGTGATGATCGTAGCCATTGAGAATACGATCTTTGGTTTGATAGCGGTAGCCGATAAGATAAAAACAAGCTCTTATGAAGCAATCAAATCATTGAGAAAAAGCGGGATGAAAGTTGTGATGATCACTGGTGATAACACCTTGACTGCACAGGCCGTAGGTTCCCAGATCGGAATTGAGGATGTGATTGCTGAAGTGTTGCCAGGCGACAAAGCTGCGAAGATCAAGGAACTCCAGTTATCGGGTAATGTGGTGGCTATGGTTGGGGATGGCATTAATGACGCTCCAGCGTTAGCCCAGGCTGATGTTGGTATTGCAATTGGTACAGGCACTGATATTGCCATGGCGTCTGCGCCGATCATCCTCGTCAGAGGCGATCTGAATGGTGTTGTTCAATCGATACACCTGGCCGTCAACACAGTGAAAACGATCAAGCAAAACCTCTTCTGGGCGTTCTTTTATAACATTGTACTCATACCAGTCGCAGCCTTAGGTTTATTGATTCCTATTTTCGCAGCTGGGGCTATGGCCATGAGCAGTGTTTTCGTAGTAACCAATAGCCTGCGGCTTTCAAAAAAGTCGCTCGAATAACCTGGGAATACTAACGACTTTTTGTTATCAAACTAACTCATCCTGATTTTCCTGAGTGGTAAAATTAGACGATTACCGGGAGGATCAGGATGAGTGATTTAAACACCGAAAAAGCCATTAATACATTGCGTTTTTTGTCTGCCGACGGGGTGCAAAAAGCAAATTCCGGACATCCGGGTTTACCGATGGGCACTGCAGCCATCGCGTATACCCTATGGACCAGACACATGAAGTTTAATCCAAAAGACCCCCAATGGCCGGATAGAGACCGTTTTGTCCTCTCTGGTGGACATGGCTCGATGCTCCTTTACAGCATGCTTCATTTGACTGGCTATGACGTGTCACTCGAAGATTTGAAGAATTTTAGACAGTGGGGATCAAACACCCCCGGCCACCCGGAATACGGCTTGACCCCTGGCGTGGATGCTACCACAGGTCCTCTTGGACAGGGATTTGCCAATGGCGTTGGTATGGCTATTGCGGAGGCTCACCTGTCGGCCGAATTCAACCAGGAAGGCATGAACATTGTCGACCACCATGTCTACGGTATTGTCACCGATGGTGACCTGATGGAAGGAATCTCGTCTGAAGCTGCGTCTCTGGCAGGACATTTAAAGCTTGGGAAGATCATTTACTGTTATGACGATAATCGCATCACCATTGATGGTTCCACTGATCTGAGTTTTACAGAAGATAGAGGAAAACGATTCGAAGCATATAACTGGCAGGTACTTTATGTGGCAGATGGCAATAACGTCGAGGAAATCGATAAAGCCATCAATTTAGCCAAGATTGATCCGCGCCCGTCGTTGATCATCTGCCGGACGCATATTGGGTACGGTTTACCAACCAGGCAGGATACCAATAAAGCTCACGGTGAACCTCCAGGTGAAGATGAACTCAATGGAGCAAAAGTTAACCTGGGATGGCCGCTCCAACCGCAATTTTTTATACCAAAGGACGTATTGAACTTATTCCACAATGTCGGCATACTTGGCGAGGAAAAAGCCAAAAAATGGCAAAAGAACCTTGACATTTATAGGCGTCAGTTCCCGGAAAAGGGAGCAGATTTTCGTCGACGCTTTGAGGTTAAGCTTCCAGAAGGCTGGAGCACCAGCCTACCAGTTTTTGAAGCTGATGAAAAAGGGATTGCGACCAGGGTGGCTTCAGGCCAGGCAATTAATGCCCTTGTATCTGTAATTCCAGAATTAGTTGGAGGATCGGCTGATCTCACACCATCGAATAACACCGCCATAAAATCGTCAAGTGCATTTACACCTGATAACCATTTGGGTAAATACCTCCATTTTGGAGTGCGGGAGCACGCCATGGGTGGAATTGTCAACGGCATTGCATACCATAAGGGGTTGATGCCGTTTGGTGCGACCTTTATGGTTTTTACTGATTATATGCGTCCTTCTATTCGGCTGTCAGCGCTATCGCACCTCCATTGCATATGGATCATGACACACGACAGCGTTGGACTGGGTGAAGATGGTCCAACGCACCAGCCTATCGAACACCTGGCTTCGCTACGAGCGATACCCAATTTGACAGTAATCCGACCGGGAGACTCCAACGAAACAGCTGCAGCCTGGCAATACGCTGTAGGACACACACAAGGTCCAACCTTGCTGGCACTTTCCAGGCAGCCCATGCCAACATTGGATAGAAAGATATACGCACCCGCCAAATTACTGGAAAAAGGTGCCTACGTATTGGCAGATCTGGGTAAGGACGATCCTGACTTGATCCTGATGGCGTCGGGTTCCGAGGTTCATTTGATCCTGGAGGCAGGAAAGAAGATTGCTGCAGAAGGGTTTGGGGTTCGGATTGTATCATTCCCCAGCTGGGAGTTATTTAAAAAGACGAGCAAGGAATACCAGGACGCTGTACTACAACCTGGAGTGAAAAAGCGTCTTGCAGTGGAAATGGGAGTTGCCCAGGGTTGGGAGAAGTGGGTCGGAGATCATGGGGAAACTCTATCTATAGAAACGTATGGTGCATCATCGCCTTATAAGAAAATCTTACAGGAATTCGGATTTACGGCTGACAATATTTATGTAACAGCGATGCAAATGCTCAAGAAAGGCAAATGACAATGCGTATAGCGATTGCTAATGACCATGCAGGGTACCCGATAAAAGACGAGATCATCAATTCATTGCAGGAGATGGGGCACGAGATCATCGATCTTGGATCATTCGACCAGGAGCCAGTGGATTATCCGGACTTTGCGGAGAAGGCTGCGAAAACCATCCTCAAGGGTCAGGCGGACCGTGGAATCGTCATCTGCGGTTCCGGGGTTGGTGCCTGCATTGCAGCGAATAAGATCAAAGGGATTTACTCAGGGGTTTGTCATGATACTTATTCAGCCCACCAGGGTGTTGAACACGACAATATGAATGTTTTATGCCTTGGAGCCAGGATTATTGGGGTTGAATTGGCCAGGGAAATTGTAAAAGCATTTGTAAATGCTAATTTCTCGAAAGAAGAGCGGCATCAGAGGCGTGTCGGGAAAATCATTGAATTGGAAAATACTGGAAAAATTAACAATCACTGAGTTTGGAAGGTGGATTTAATGGGTGTTTTAATAGACCTCGAAAAGATTGGCCAATCACTCTGGTATGACAATATTCAGCGTGCGATGCTGCAGAATGGTGAAATCGAAGGCATGATTTTACGCGGTGAGATCAAGGGGATGACTTCCAATCCAAGCATATTTCAAAACGCCATCACCAAATCCACCGATTACACCACACAATTAAAAACACTTGCCTGGGGTGGATTTACTGCTGAGGAGGTATTTTGGAGCCTGGCGATTGACGACGTGCAGCGTGCAGCTGATTTATTCGCTAAAACTTACCAGAAGGGTAACAAGAAGGATGGATACGTTAGTCTGGAGGTCAACCCGAACCTGGCCCACGATACCACCGGGACTGTGAAAGAAGCAGTTGAATTATGGCGCAGGGTGAACCGACCTAACTTGATGATAAAAGTACCTGCCACCATAGAGGGGATTCCAGCGATCAGACAGTTGATTGGCAAGGGAATAAATGTAAATGTGACATTGATTTTCTCGTACGACCGTTATGCCCAGGTGATCGAGGCTTACTTATCCGGTCTCGAAGACAGGGTGGATAAGGGTGAGCCTGTTGATTCCATCGCTTCTGTGGCTTCATTCTTTGTTTCCAGGGTAGACACCAAGGTTGATGGATACCTGGGTGAAATCTCGCGAAACCGAAAATCAGAAATCGGAAAAATTGATAAATTGATGGGAAAGGCTGCAATTTACAACGCTAAGAAAGCCTATCAGCTATTCCTCCGAGAATTTAATAGCCAGCGTTTTAATAAAATTAAAAAGCATGGTGCTAAACCACAGCGCCCGTTATGGGCATCCACCAGCACTAAAAATCCTGAGTATCGGGATGTGATGTATATTGAAGAGTTAATTGGTGCTGACACCGTCAATACGGTTCCGCCTGCGACATTGACTGCCTTCCTTGATCACGGCAAGGTTACTGATATGATCACCAAAAAACTTGATCCGATAGACACTTATTTTTCGGATTTGGAAGATTGCTCCGTCTCCATTGACAAAGTTACTGCAGAACTTGAAGTGGAGGGGGTTCAGGCGTTCAGCGATGCCTACAACAAATTAATCGATGTAATCGAGGAACGAAGAATTAGGATAACCCAAGGATTGGGATCACTCGAGCCCAAAGTAAAAAAATGTTTGAAGGACTTGACGGACTCGAATTTTTCAATCCGTTTGGCTGACCATGATCCCTCTCTCTGGACGAAATCAGAAGAAGGACAAAAAGAAATTGTCCAACGTTTAGATTGGCTGGATGCCCCCTGGAAAACCGAAGAAGTAGTAAACCAGATTGAAGGATTACTGAGTGAATTAAAAAAGGATAGTTTTACACATGCCTTAATCCTTGGTATGGGGGGATCCTCGCTTGCACCGGAAGTATTTGCTGCCATTAATGGCAAGAATGATTCAGGGCTGATAACTTCAATACTGGACTCAACCCATCCTGAAGAAGTGTTGGCTGTTGAAAAACGCATTCCTATGGAAAGGACACTCTTTATTGTATCCAGCAAATCCGGCACAACGGGTGAGATCAACGCTTTTTTCCATTACTTCTATGAAAAAATGCAAAAAAAGCTTGGATTGAAGGTCGGATCTCATTTTCTTGCCATCACCGACCCTGGGACTGTACTGGCAAAAATTGCCGCTGAGAAGAAATTCCATAGAATCATCACGGCCAACCCGAAGGTTGGTGGACGGAACTCAGCCCTGACCGCTTTTGGACTTGTACCCGCTGCAATAATGGGGATAGACACAGCGGAATTGGTAAAAAGGACGCTATATAACGCAAAATGGTTCCGTCCTGAATATCCGGTCACAGAAAACCCGGGAATTGTCCTTGGTGCCATACTTGGATCTGCTGCATTGATTGGCAAGGATAAGCTAACGATCCTGGCGGATGCGGATTGGGTACCCTTCAGCTCCTGGATGGAACAACTCATTGCAGAAAGCAGCGGCAAAGAAGGAAAAGGAATACTGCCAATCGCAGATGAACCGCTTACATCCGCGGTCCATTACCAAAATGACCGGTTTTTTGTATACCTGCGTAAAAATGGTGATCACGATTCACTCATAATAGATCTTCAGAACCACGGGCATCCGGTTATTAGGCTCGATGTGAACTCAGTATATGATCTCGGATACCAATTCTATTTATGGGAAGTAGCAGTGGCTACTGCTTGCGCGATCATTGGCGTAAATTCGTTTGACCAACCTGATGTTCAGGATGCCAAAACACGCACTCTAGCGGGGATTGAGGCGTTTCGAAAAACAGGGCAATTCATTATCGACGCACCTGTGATCAAGACTCCTGATTTTTCAGTCTACTCTAAGCAAAAAATAATCAATCTGAAAATAGAAACTCCTCTTGTTGTAATAAATGAATTCCTTGAATCCTATGGTGACAAAAAAAGTTACGTGGCACTCAACGCTTTTGTGTGCAGGAACGATAAAAACAAAAAGGAATTAGACAATTTGCGCCAATGGATTCTCGAAGAATTTGGACTGGCAACAACCCTTGGTTTCGGTCCGCGTTTCCTGCATTCCACGGGTCAACTGCACAAAGGCGGTTCGGAAAATGGATTATTCATCATGATCACAAACACACCTTCAGAGGATGTGGCGATTCCAGGTGAAGGCATCACATTTGGCAAGTTTTGTTTCGCCCAGGCGTTGGGAGACGAAAGCGCTTTAATTAACAGGGGGCGAAAAGTCCTCCGGATTCATTTCAACCAGCAGGCAATTGAACTTCTGTAATGGAGCGATGATGAACAGAATTGGTCAATTTACCGAATACAGGAAGAAGATGAACGCCAGGATAATGGACACAAATCACCTGGGGATAAAGCGCTTTTTCAACCTGGATACCGCGGCTTACGAAGATGGAGCTCTGGACAAGAAAACCAAGGAAATGATGGGGCTGGTGGCGTCGATGGTGCTACGCTGCAATGATTGTATTGATTATCACATCCTGGAATGTGTGAAATGCGGCATTAGTGACAAGGAACTATATGAAGCATTTAATGTGGCTCTGGTCGTTGGGGGAAGTATTGTTATCCCTCACCTGCGCCATGCAGTAGAAACATTGGACCTGGTTAGAGCTGGTGATTTGTAGTTACATGCGACTTTAAAGCAGTCCGCTATAATGAGAGGCTCATTTCGCAGCCTCTCATTATTATTATTCAAATTCCACAAAGTAGATTGATGCGGGTTCCATAGTGAGTACGGAAAAATTTTGTTGCTGCACAGGAACCTTGCCACTCGTTATCCTGACGCGATGCGGATTCTGGAAAGAATTGGCAGCCAGCGGATGACTGGCTTTGATGCACAGGATTGATTTTGGATGATATGTTCTGCTGGGGTTAGATTTGATCGTAACCTGCATGCGCCGAATTGGATCTCGATTGATAAAGATGGCGGTAAGTTTTTCATCTTTCTCACCCATGGAGACGACCGCATCCAGGTAAGGTACATCAGTGTGAGCGTTAATATTCGGACCCATCGGTAAATTGGTAAACGTCATGGAACTTACCTGCGATGAAACAACATTGCTGAACATCTGCGCAAAGAAGATGAACGGATAATAAATGGATGTCGCTATTGCAGTCTCATCGTTCGTTTGGATTAATGGAAGAACATTCACGAGTTGTGCAAGGTTGGCAATCCCCACAGCCTCGCTGTTACGATACAAAGTGGCCAGCGTGGAAGCTACATAAAGTGCATCACGCATGGTATAGGTTACGTGATGCATACTTGTCTCGCCGTGTTTTGGGGGGAGCCATACATTCCATTCATCAAGAGCCTGGGTGACCTTGTTCTGCAGGCCAGCTGAGACAATTTGTTTATGGATCCGTTCTATGTAAGTTTGAATATCAAGGGGTGCTGCACAGATGGATTTGTAAACCTCGAGATCATCCGCATCTTCCTGCCAGCCCTCCTTTTCTGGTTGATAAATATGCCAGGACAGGCAATCAATCTGGTCACCTGTGGATTCCAATATTTCACGGTTCCATTGGGCAGCAGGGTCATCTGGGGAGTCTGTGAGAGGATGATTGCCGACTGCGATGAGCTTGATCGTAGGGTCAACAGCTTTCATGGCTGAGATAAACCGTTTCATACGTTTCACATATTCAGATGCTGAGGTTGTACCGATCTGCCAGGCACCCCAGACCTCGTTACCGATTCCCCAGTATTTGACGTTGTAAGGTTCCCTGTGGCCATAGGCACTGCGTTTGAGTCCAAACTCGGTGTCGGCGGGTGAATTGCAATAAGCCACCCATCTAGCAGCCTCCTCCGGAGTGCCAGAACCATCATTGACCACCAGGCAGGGTTCGGTGCCAATCTCTTCACAAAAGCTCAGGAATTCATCTGTACCAACCTGGTTAGATTCCTCAGCCTGCCAGGCAGCATCATGACGGTGTGGACGCTGTTTTTTGGGTCCGATCCCGTCCTCCCAGTGATAGCCACTGGCAAAATTACCTCCAGGATAGCGGATCATCGGAGGATTCAATTGCCTGATGAGATCCACTGTATCTTCACGGGTTTTCTCGCCATCGGCTGACCAAATGCCGTCATACACGCACCTTTCCAGGTGTTCAACGAATTGACCCAACAGGAATGGTGATGCATGACCGATTACTCTTGAGGTATCGATCGTTACTTCGGCTTCGGATTTTGCTTTCAAATGTGACAGCCAGGATGAGGGCAGTGATCTAGTTTTCTTCTTTTTCTTACCTGCTTCGATCATAAACTCGATTGGGCCCACTTCCTTGGTGACTGCTTTTACCCCAACCTTGCCGAGAGGTGTCATCGAATTAGCTGAAATATGAATATCGATATTTATCGGAATAAGAAGAGGATTCTCAGGGGTGCACACCGAAGCATTCCTGGCTGTCCCGCCAGTTTCTTGCATGGTTATCTGTGAAGGATCAATGCTTGCGCCATTTATGGTTAATAAAAACTTCGTTATGGTGGCAGGTGCAAAGGTGTTATGAATAATGAACTTAAAACCAGATGGTGTACGTTTCAAGCTTCCAGGAAGAATTAATTTACGTAATACGAACTCGGGAATACTCATGATCTATCTCCCAACGGGGTAGTCTCACTAACTAGATTTTTCTTTTTCATCAGGAAAATGGGAATGGCTGCCAGCAGGGTTGCCATCCCGCCAACCTGGAAGATTAGAGGAGAGGGAATGTATCCTTGTTGCCCATTGATAACTGCCTGGATTCCAAACGTGGTGGTTAGCCAACTCCCCAATGCAGGACCGATGGTCATGGTAAAAGCGACCGAAAATAAGATCAGATATCCAGCGAATTGTCCGCGCTTATCTTCAGGATAAAGATCCTTACTCCAGGCTCCTGTTGCGATCATCCAGGAACTTAACGGTGCGACCCAGAGGATCCCGGTGAGGATTAAGGTAATAAACGTGGTTGCCATCGAGAAGGCGATCAACCCCGCCATTTCGAAGGCTATCGCCAGCAAAGCCATTTTACGCCGGCCCCACTTATCCACCAATATACCGAGAGGATAAGCAAGCGTGATACCACCGATAAGGATGGCAGCAAATATCACCAACGATGATTCAAGAGTGGGGATTTTCAAATAATGGTTGATATAAATGATCAAATAAGGGAAAAAAACCTGTTGTGCGATACCCCACAAAGTGATCGAGATGAACAAGAGTAGTAAATTTTTATTCTGACTGAGAACAGACCAACGAAAGGTGCTGGCAATCTGAGACCAATAACTACCAGCGGGCGGTTGAGTAGGCCTTTCCGGTTCCTTGAGGCTTATTGAAGCCACCAATCCAAGAACTAATACAAAACCACCTATGATGTAGAAGAAAGCGTAATACCCCAGGTAGTCAATGGCAAATCCGGCACCGCCGTAAACGATTAACATGGCTACCCAGGTAAGAATTTCGAGGATTCCCATTACTCTTCCCCGATTCTCAACTGTGGTGATATCCGCCACATAAGCGTGGAAGACCGAGTCATTTGCGCTGGAACCAAAAAAGGTCATCACACAATCAAAACCAATCGCTAATACGATGGCAGCACCTATTGATCCCATGAGAGCTGAAGTGGGAAAGAGTGCGGTTGTAATTCCCCACATGACGTAACCTGCGAAAAGAAAAGGCTTACGACCCCACTTATAACGGACACGATCGCTAAGTGCGCCAATGAAAATGGATGCAAGGGTGGCAGTTATGGCGCTGGCAGCCACCATCCAGGAGATGGGGCGCGGATCAGGTGTGATTTCGTTATAAATAAAAGTATTAAAATACTGGTTTTCAACACCCCAGGCAAGAGAGCCTAAAAACCCAAGAATATATACTGCCCACCAGGTCGGTTTGGATTTCATCCATCCTCCAGATTAGATTAATGTACGTGCAAGAGCGATAGCTCCAAATATTCCAGCGCGATGTCCGAGCATTGGTGGAACAATAAAACTTTCGATTGACTCAGAAAAAGAAGGGGAAATAAGATAATTGTTCAGTAACAACTGAAATTTTGATCGTACCCGCGCTAACAAACCTTCATGTTGGGGAACACCTCCACCGATAATGATGCGTTTTGGAGAAGCCATCAATGTCAGATTTATGCACATTTGTGCGAGGTATTCTGCCTCCAATTCCCATCCGAGGTGGATGTTCGGGAGGTGTTCAGGGGTTATTTCCCACCTGGCAGCCATTGATGCACCAGACGCCAGACCCTCGAGACAGTCCTTATGAAATGGGCAGATTCCTTCGAAGGGATCTGCCTGAAAATCGTGGCGAATGAGCATATGCCCCAGTTCCGGGTGAATTAACCCATGGACGATCTTTCCATTACTTAGTACTCCTCCGCCAACACCTGTGCCGACTGTTACATAGACCAGGTCATTAAAACCAATTCCCGCCCCCCAACGGGTTTCACCCAGGAGTGCCGCATTGACATCTGTATCAATCTTAATGGGAAATGAAAAAACATTTTGCATAGTAGACAGTAATGGGTAGTTTTGCCATTCAAGCTTTGGTGTTGAAGATATCGAGCCATAGGTGGCACTTGACGGGTCTAGGTCAAGCGGCCCAAACCCTCCAATTCCCATGGAGGTGATTGGAATACCGTAGCGATTCTCTCCAACTTTGAAAAACTGGATTACCTTCTGGATGGTTGAATCTGGGTCAAGAGTGGGGAGAACCATTTCAGAAATCACATGCTCAGGGTCGCTGGCGATGATGCATTTAATATTGGTTCCGCCGGTTTCAACGCCTGCGTAGTAGTTTAATGTAACTTTATCCATGATTGATAGTTAATATTAGCATAGCATTTGAAGTCAATCCTGACTTTCTCCTGTTCTATTGTATAATCACGGCAAAGTTTAATAATCTTCTCGTTGGTAGTGTTAATTCAATCTGGTCTCGTGAGGTAATTATGGATTTATTTGATAAATGCAGCTCTTTCACCACGGCAAAAGATGCAATTGCTAATGGTATATATCCTTATTTTATCCCTCTGAATGAAAATGAGGGAACGGAAGTTGTTTTTCATGGCAAACGCCTGATCATGTGCGGGTCAAATAATTACCTAGGATTGACCACTCATCCAAAGGTGCGGGAAGCCGCCATTGAGGCTATCAAAAGGTATGGTACCAGTTGCACTGGTTCAAGATTTTTAAACGGCACCCTGGCGCTCCACGAACAATTGGAGCATGAACTCGCAGAATGGGTAGGGAAAGATGCCTCGCTGGTTTTTTCAACAGGGATGCAGACGAACCTGGGCACAATCAGCTCCCTTATTGGAAGAGACGACATCGTTATTTTGGATAAGGATGATCACGCTAGCATCGTCGACGGTGCACGATTGGGTTACGGTAAGATCGAAAGATATCGCCATAATGATATGGACCACCTCGCGCGGGTCTTAAAGTCGCTGCCTGAAGAGCCGGGAAAATTGATCGTTGTTGATGGTATGTTCAGTATGGAAGGTGATCTTGCTCCTTTAAAAGAAATCGCGCCTCTCGCAAAACAATATGGCGCAAGGTTGATGGTAGATGATGCTCACGGTATGGGTGTTTTGGGCGGTGGAAGGGGAACCTCAGCCCACCTGGGCGTTACCGACCAGGTTGACCTGATCATGTCCACTTTTAGCAAGTCTTTTGCCTCGTTGGGTGGTTTTATTGCCGGCAGCAAAGATACGATTCATTACATACAGCATTTTGCACGAGCTTTAATATTCAGCGCCAGCATTCCACCTGCAAATGCAGCTGCTGCGCTTGCCGCACTGCATGTAATGCGGGACGAACCTCAACACGCTGCCCGGGTTATCCAGGTGGCTGAAAATATGAGGGATGGATATCGTTCATTAGGCTTTGACATAGGCAATTCTGTGACGCCAGTCGTACCAATCATCATTGGCGACGATGCAAGAACTTTCCTAACCTGGAAAAAACTCTTCGATAACGGTGTGTTCGTTAACCCGGTGATTTCGCCGGCAGTAAACCAGGGACACCAGTTGTTACGTACTAGTTATATGGCTACCCACACTGATGAGCAGATGGAAAAAGTGCTTGAGGTGTTCAAGAAGGTAGGCAAGGAAGTAGGTTTGATATAGTAATAAATAAAAACCAGGTGGACCGGTTTTTATTTTGTCAGGTAAAGAATTCCAATGGTTTTTGGACCACAGTGACTGGCGATGGTTGTGCCGGCTTCCGTGATCAAGATTTCTTTGAAATAGTTCATATTCCTAATTTCTGTTTCTAATACTTGCGCATCTTCGGGGCAGACGCAGTGGGTTATAAAAATCCGCTGAGGATCAAGCGCTTGACCATGGGCCTGCATTTCAGCAACCAGTGACAGTAATGCCTTTTTACGGCTGCCGCCGATTTTCTCACGCACGCCAAGAGTCCCGTCCCTCCGAACCTCGATAACTGGTCGAATTTTTAACAAACTGGCGGCAAGATGTTCTATTGCAGAACACCTTCCTCCTTTGTAAATGTAATCAAGCGTATCAATGACAAATGACGAGCGTACCTTTGGGGTGAGGCTGGAAATCTCTTGAACAATCTCGGTAACAGATTTCCCATCGCGGTTCATCTCAGCAGCCCTTAATATTAGAAGACCGATCCCTGTGGAAAGGTTCATTGAATCAATCGCAACTTTATGGGTTGGATTTTCTGTCTCAAGTGCAATCAGACTGCTTTGCATGCTGGCGGATAACTGGGAGCTGATCCCTATATATACCATTTCGCTGAATTTGGAGAACACAGACCGGTATGTCTCAATGGAAGGTGCTGATGTTTTTGGAAACTCGTTTGTTTGTTCAACTAACTCGAATAGTTTTGTTGACGTGATCTCAAGTCCATCGAGATAATCCTTTCCGTTTATAAAAACAGAAAGAGGGATTATTTCGAGGTCATATTGCTGGATCAATTGAGGAGTGAGATCGGATGTGCTATCGGCGATGATTTTTACCATGTTTTACTCAAGACTTCGGATTTTTAGAACCACTTGCGCCACTTGAAATACCAGAGCATTCCAGCCCCGACAATTACCATCCCAAAAACAGTCATATAAAAACCTAAGGTATGTGTGGCGGTCGGAATATATTTAAAATTCATCCCGAATACACCAGCGATGAAAGAAAGAGGAAGGAAGATTGTGGATATTATGGTGAGGACTTTCATCACTTCATTCAGTCTGAGACTGGTGGAGTTTAGATAAATATCCATTGCGCCAGAAACAATATCCCGTATCGTGTCTGCTAAATCCTGGATCCTGACCAGGTGGTCGTAGATATCCCTGAAATAATAACGACTCTGCGGGTCAATTTGAGCAAATTCATCACGGGTTAATCGGTTGACCATCTCGCGCTGTGGGGCAATCACCCGGCGCAACGACATAATGGAATGCTTAAGGTCCAGAAGCCTTTCCAGAGTCGCAGGGGAGGGTTTCTCGAGAACACTATCCTCCAGCCATTCGATTTCGTTCTCCATCTGGTCAATCAGGGGCATATACTCGTCTACGAGGTTATCCAGCACTGCATGACACAAAAAATCAGGTCCAAAATTTGAAAGGCGGAAATCTTTGTTCACGCGTTCCCACGTTTTTTCAACCGGCGGCATATTTGGATCTGTAGAACAGGTGACGAGGAAATTTTCACCAACATAAAGATTCAACTCCAGGGTGTCCAATTGATGGAAATCCTGGGAGGGTTTGATGGCATGTGCAATGATAAAAATATAGGAGATAAAGTCATCCACCTTGGCGACCTGGTAACCGGCGCTCTGACAATCTTCAATGGTTAGTGGGTGAAATTTAAATGTGTCCCGAAGGGTTAGTAGAATTTCCTCATCGGTCGCCGATTCAAGGCTGACCCAGAGGAAGCCTGTATTAGAGTCAATATATTTTGAGATCTCTTTCGTTGTTTTAAGGAAGGTGATCGGTTTATTCGGTTCAAAAAATGCAGATCTAATCATGCACTCAATTTTATCTTAACTTGGTGCAATTGGTGAATGACTTAAAAGCTTAAAACAAGCCCCATTCTCCGCCCAAACCTTCTTCCATCATAGAGAAATCCCAGGCATCCATTCCGAAATCAATGCCCACTGGCAATTCCAGTACCTGCTCTGCTTTTTGACGTGTTGATTCGATCATTGCGGGTCCATAGGGGCAAAACGGGGTGGTGAGGATCATTTTCACGATTGCCCCTTCGTCATCAATCTTCACATTGCGGATTAAACCTAATTGGATGATGTTGTACCCAATTTCAGGGTCAGTAATCTCACTAAACCCTTTTTTTAATAGATCCGATAATTCAGGATGAGTTTTTTCGGCTTCCCATACTGGTCGATTGGTTCCGGGTTTACCTTCTTCAAGAGTCATCAGTTCTCCAGGTTATTTTCGTATTAAATAGGCACAATGTTGATCTCCGTTCAAAACGCATAATACTTTTTCGGTTGGAATGGAGAGAATTGAGGAAATCAAGGTTTGATCAAGAGTACAAACTTCAGGATGGATCTGTCCGACATGGTAAAAAGGACAGGAAATTTCGTGGATTAGGTAACCATTCTCGGTCTTTTCCCATTCAACCATGAAGCCTTCACCAGCAAGCGTGTTTTTAAGGAAGGTTAGTTTTTCTTCAAAAGTAAGTTTCTTTGTTTTCTCAATCTGATCGCTGGCAATTGTTTGAGCAATTTTTGTAAAAACCTCATTTATCTCATCCTGCGAGAGGGTCTTTTTTAACTGCCCAAGGATCAAATTGGATAAATTCATATAGCGTGTAGGGAAATTTTCCTGCCCGGATTCAGAGAGGGAATAGACCAGCCGGGGACGCCCGACGCCATGCCTGATCTCACTTGCGATAATAAGCCTGTCAGCCAGGAGGTTGGTCAGGTGGTGGCGGACCGATATCGTATTGATATCCACGGCATCAGCCAAATCACTGATAGTGGCATTGGGGTGTGTTAGAAGGGTCTTTAATATCCGGTCACGTGTACTCTTCATCAATAATCCCATTCATTTTTTCGTTATCTCAATAGAATATACCATAACCATTGAATAATTGTCAATAATGTGATAAAAATAGTAAATATTGACCTAGAAATGTAAAAGTGATATAATCCCGGAGCTTTGGAACAAGCAATTATCATTTTTTAGAACATAGATTTGGAATTTGGAGATATTAATGTCGGAATTAGTGATTAACAACCTGAGAGTAAGTATTGAGGATAAAGAGATACTTAAAGGGGTGAACTTAACCATAAAACAAGGTGAAGTCCATGCTATTATGGGGCCAAATGGAACCGGCAAGTCAACCCTGGCTTACACCCTTATGGGGCATCCAGCCTACATGGTAACCGAAGGCGCTGTAACTTTCAAAAACAAAGATTTACTCGCAATGCCGACAGATGAACGATCTCGTTCAGGATTATTCCTGGCATTTCAGTACCCCGTGTCCATCCCGGGAGTGACCATGGCAAATTTTCTGCGAACCGCGGTGAATGCTCGCAGAAAGGCTGAGAATCCCGAGGATAAAGGGATCTCGATCCCAGAATTCCGGAAACTTCTGCTCGAAAAGATGAAGATACTAAAGGTTGATCCTGCTTTTGCTGGAAGGTATCTCAATGAAGGTTTTTCTGGCGGTGAAAAAAAACGCGCAGAAGTTCTGCAGATGGCAGTGTTACAACCTGAGATCGCAATTTTAGACGAGACGGACTCCGGGTTGGATATCGATGCTTTAAAAATAGTTTCTGAGGGAGTGAACGTCCTCAAAGAACAAAATGTTGGCGTATTATTGATCACCCACTACCAGAGAATGCTAAATTACATCAAACCAGATTTTGTACATATCATGCTGGGTGGTGTAATCGTAGAGTCTGGTGGGGCTGAGTTGGCACTTCACCTCGAAGAACATGGTTATGAATGGGTACGTGAAAAATACGAAAACGGAGCTATTTAACCATTTAAGGACATATTATGGGTAGCGAGAAGAAGCAAGAATTTTTACAAAACATGGACGAATATCAGTATGGATTTAGTGATCCTGATACTTCTGTTTATAAATCTGAACGCGGACTTAATGAACAGGTTGTCCGAAACATATCCAAATTAAAGCATGAACCCGAATGGATGACGGAGTACAGGTTGAAAGCCCTAGAGCATTTTGTGAAGAGACCAATGCCTACCTGGGGCGCGGACATTTCAGCATTGGACCTGGACAACATTTTTTATTATGTTCGTCCATCTGATGTAGCAGGAAAAACATGGGAAGAGGTACCTGATACGATCAAAAATACTTTTGACCGTCTTGGCATCCCGGAGGCAGAGAGGAAGTTCCTGGCTGGAGTTGGCGCTCAATACGAATCTGAAATGGTATATCATAGCATCCAGGAACATCTTGAAAAGCAGGGTGTCATCTTTCTGAGCATTGAAGATGGATTACAGAAACATCCGGAAATCTTCAAGCAGTATTTTGGAACAGTAATTCCTATTGAGGATAATAAATTCGCAGCATTGAATTCCGCAGTTTGGTCGGGTGGATCGTTTGTGTATGTGCCAAAAGGTGTAAAGGTGGATTTACCGTTACAGGCGTATTTCAGATTGAACCTGGCGAATATTGGGCAATTTGAACGAACGCTGATCATTGCAGATGAGGGTGCGCAGGTCCATTATGTTGAAGGTTGTACGGCTCCTCAGTACACCACGGATTCGCTCCATAGCGGAGTTATCGAGATCATCGTAAAAAAGAACGCCAGGGTACGCTACACCACCATCCAAAACTGGTCAACTAATGTGTTCAATCTTGTCACACAACGGTCAATCGTTGAAGAAAACGGGACCATGGAGTGGGTAGATTGTAACCTCGGATCAAAAGTCACCATGAAATACCCCTCTACATACCTTGTTGGGGCTGGGGCGCATGGCGAGATTCTCTCATTGGCATTTGCCAGTACTGGACAGCAGCAGGATACCGGTTCCAAGGTAATCCACATTGCTCCTAATACAAGTTCCAAGGTTACATCAAAGTCAATCAGTAAAAACGGTGGGAGAGCTTCTTACCGCGGATTATTGAAAGTTCATAAAGGCGCTTTCAATTCAAAATCAAACGTTTCTTGTGATGCGCTGTTGTTGGATCCTCAGTCCAGATCAGATACGTACCCGACGATTGAAATTGATGAAGAGGATGTCACCATTGGTCACGAGGCATCCGTATCAAAAGTAGGCGAGGAACAACTGTTTTACTTGATGAGCCGCGGATTGAACCAGGAAGAAGCGACCACCATGGTTGTATCCGGGTTTATAGAACCCCTGGTGAAAGAATTACCGATGGAATATGCGGTTGAAATGAACCGATTGATCCAGCTTCAAATGGAGGGGTCAGTTGGATAATAATGAGGTTTTGAGTGTATGAGTGACTCTGTCGTAAAAATCACACGCGGTCGAAATATCCCTGCAGTTGAAAATGTAGTTGATATTGGATTCGTACCTTTAATTGCAGATGATAGCGAGACTTCCAATTATCGCAATAAAGCCTGGCAGGAATGGCAAAAAATTCCCTTTCCAACCAATAAGGACGAGGAATGGCGAAGGACTTCTCTCAAAGAATTGGGATTGTCTCAATTCAGGCAGGTCAGCAGAGACATAGGTGGATTAGCAAATGCGCCTGAACATTTACGGTCTTCACTTATGGAGAAAAAGCATGGTGGACAGGTCTTGATAAGCGGGGATTCAGTCGAATCTTATTTAGCACAAGATTTGAAGAACCGCGGAATAATCTTCACGGATTTTAAAACTGCGATGAATGAAAATCCCGGATTAGTGGAACGATTATTAGGAAAGATAATCAAACCCTCAACCTACAAATTTGGTGCACTTGCAGCGGCTATTGCCGATAATGGGGTGATCCTTTATATTCCAAAGAACGTGAAAGTCGAAGAACCCTTCCAAAGTATCACCTGGGCGCCAGGGTCCGGCTCTCTGCATACCTCTCATGTCATTATTTACCTTGAAGAAGGCGCCGAAGCCACTATTGTGCATGAAACATCCTCGCCGGCGCAAATTGCCCTGCAAAGCCTTCACACAGGGTTGTTTGAGGTTTATGTAGGGCCTTCGGCAAAATTGAATTTTGTGGAACTACAGTCACTTGGTGAACAAATGTGGAATATCACCCATGAGACAGTAAAAGTTGACCGGGATGGAGAGGTGGACTGGATCTTTGGTTCCCTGGGTAGCAAAGTCACCAAGAATTTCTCGAATTTGGACCTAGTTGGTCAGGGTGCAACCGGGAAAATGTCTGGATTCTATTTCGCGAATCATCAGCAGCACCTCGATCACGACACTCAGCAGAACCATATGGCACCTAACACAACCAGCGATTTGCTCTTCAAGGGTGCCTTACTAGGAGAAAGCCGGTCTGTGTGGCAGGGAATGATCTATGTTGATCCAGTTGCTTCAAAAACCGATGGATACCAGGCTAACCGGAATTTGGTATTGAGCGAGAAAGCCCGAGCAGATTCTATCCCCGGACTTGAGATCCTTACGGATGATGTTCGTTGCACACATGGCGCTACCGTCGGAAAGATCGACAAGGATCTTACCTTTTACCTGCAGAGCAGGGGGATCCCCGCAAGAGAAGCAGAAAAGTTGATAGTTGAGGGATTCTTTGATCCGATCATGCAGCGCATCCCTTTTGAAGGTGTACGCAGGCGTTTCCAGCAAGCAATTGAAGAAAAAATGTTGGATTATTAGGTTTTTCTAACAATAATCGTATATGATAAATACGAGAAAAGAATTTTGGAGAGAAAATTATGGCGTCAGTTCCTTACGTGCGACCCCCGGATTATGAATATCAGTATGAAGTGGGCGATACAGTTGAAGTTTTTTGCGACCATGACAAGAATGGTGAGCGCATCCGGGGTTGGCTTAAGGGGATTGTCGTTCAGGTTGATCCAAAAATGGTGGCCGTTCAGTTCAGGACAAATGTATTCCTGACCGATGGGTGGATGGTACCCGACCATATTTTATGGTACCCACAAAAATCTCCTCATCTGCGTGTTCCTATAAAAAAAACGATAAAACCCGATATCAGTAAAGTACTTTAGTTTTTTATTATGACTTACTCAATTGATGTCGAAACGATTCGAAAAGATTTTCCAATACTAAAAAGAGAAATCCATCCTGGATTTCCCTTGGTGTATCTGGATTCCACAGCCACCACTCAAAAACCTGAGTATGTACTAGCTGCGATAGATGATTATTACCGCTTACACAACGCGAATATTCATCGCGGGGTTCACACTCTTGCTGAAGAAGCTACCGCGTTGTACGAAGATTCAAGAGCGAAAATAGCACAATTCATCCATGCTAAAAAATCGTGTGAGGTGATCTACACTCGCAGCGCAACTGAATCGATTAACCTAGTAGCTCAATCCTGGGGGCGTAACAATCTTAATACAGACGATACGATCATTCTCACAGAAATGGAACATCATTCCAATCTTGTTCCCTGGCAGATGTTAGCAACGGAACTAAACCTTAAACTTGAATTTATCCCTATTGATGACAATGGTATTTTGGATCTGGATGTTTATACAAAATTATTGGAAAAGAATCCCAAGTTGGTGGCATTCACGCATATGTCCAACGTTTTAGGGACAATTAACCCGGCAAAAAAGATTATTGCCGAGGCCAAAGCTGCAGGTGCGGTTACGTTGGTAGATGGAGCTCAATCTGTTCCACACTTTCCGGTATCCGTTGTTGATTTGGATGCTGATTTCATCGCATTTTCTGCCCACAAGATGCTCGGGCCTACAGGGATTGGGGTGTTATGGGGGCGCGAAGAATTGTTAGAAAATATGCCTCCGTACCAAGGCGGCGGGGATATGATCAAGAAGGTTTTCCTGCGCTCTTTCGTGGCAAATGAAATTCCGTATAAATTTGAGGCTGGCACACCAGCCATCGCCGAGGTGGTGGGGTTTGGCGCTGCCATTGATTACCTGGAAGCGATCGGAATGGACAAGATCGCATTATATGAAAAAGAAATCGTCAATTATGCGCTGAAATCCCTGGCTGCAATCGATGGCTTGGAGATACTTGGAGAAAAGCAAGGTAACCGGGGTGGTGTGGTCTCTTTCACACTCAAGGGAATCCACCCGCATGATATTGCGCAAGTTCTAGATCAAGACGGCGTGGCTATTAGAGCCGGACACCATTGCGCTATGCCGCTGCATGACCGCTATAATATTCCTGCTTCCTCGAGAGCTAGTTTTTACGTTTATAGTACATTTGAAGAAGTAGATATTTTGGTTCAGGCAATCCATAAAACGATACGGATGTTCAATTAATGGATGATCTATACCGGGAAGTCATTATCGAGCATTACAAAAATCCAGGGTATCGTGGATCTTTGGATCCGCACGATATTTCATTCGAAGATGAAAATCCACTCTGCGGTGATCAAATAAAAATAGATTTGCGCGTAGATGAAAGCGGGAAGATCACAGAAGCAGCCTTTGACGGACACGGCTGTGCCATCTCTCAAGCATCAGCCGACCTTTTACTTGAATCGGTTATCGGGAAATCAATCGAAGAAATTAAAAAGTTGAATAAATCTGATATTCTGGAAATGCTAGGGATTGAACTGGGTCCTGTGCGACTCAAATGCGCACTTCTTCCTTTGAAAATCCTGAAGGCAGGGATTTACGGATTGGGAGAAGCAACTGACGACCTGGTGGGAGAGGAGTAATAGATTATTATGGACGGGGAACAGTACAAATTCTACCGAATTGCAAATGTTAATGATATGCCTGAGGGGGAACGGTTGATTTTTGAGATCAACGGACTGGCAATTGTCTTGTTTAATGTTAATGGGGAGTTTTTGGCAACTGGTGACTTGTGCTCCCATGACGAAGGTCCCATAGGCGACGGCGAACTTGATGGAGATGTCATCATTTGTCCGCGTCATGGTGCTAGGTTTGATGTGCATACCGGAAAAGCGCTCTCCTTACCGGCGGTAACCGGAATTCCGGTCTACCCGGTTCAAGTGATTGATAATTACATTGAAGTTGGGGTTCCGCAATAAAAAAGCGCCATAAGGCGCTTTTTTTACTGAATTTAATTGATTATCCAAAAGAACCGATCACCCTTAATATATCAAACCCTTCAGCATATTTGCGTTCAGCCAGGGCTCCGTGACGTAAAAGGGTGGCTCTGGTCACTTCGGAATCAAAATAATACTTGGAATCATATGTGTGATAGGCTGCGAGGGCAGAAAGTTTCTTTTTAACATCATTTTCGTCAACTTCCACCAGAAAGTTGGGAAAGAAACCATAACTACTGCGGATAACATCAAATCCCAGTACACTCGTCCCTCTAAAAGCACGCAGTGCTTCTTCAGTGACAGTGGCATGGTCCTGGTGAATATCGGCCTTGGTGTGAACAAAAACAACGTCCGGATGGTACTCGTTATTGAGTGAGATCAAGAATTCCAGTATCTCCTGGCGAAAGTGCGGAAATCGACGTGTCTCAAAATCCTTAACAACAACGTTTTCGCGGCTGACCCCCAGGATCTCCATACTCTTGTAGTGTTCGTGCACAACATTCTTTAGGGATGGATTCTTTTGATTATCCGATAAAGTAACGCATTTTACGGAGGTTTTGCCTGCAATGTGCGCAATGAGAGCTCCACAGCCAATTTCAATATCATCAGGATGAGCCCCCAGGAAGCAAATTCTCTTTCCGGAAAATGTCATATCATGATTCATAAGCACCTATTTTGTCGCGAGGATTCCACCAACAACTTTTGTCATAACCAATTCACCATTGATCTTTATTCTTTTTTCCGTTACCGCAGTGATTTGCTGCATAATCTTCTCAAAATCATCCTTACTCTTGAAAAAAGCTCCCCAAAGCTTTCGGTCTTCAGACATGGATGCTCGCGTATAAGCAAGAAATGGTTCAACTGAATCAAAGTGGAGCGGATTTTCAAAAATATGCAATTCCACATGAGAATAAAGGGATTTTATTGTCGACAGTAATTCCGTGGAGTACCGCGAACTACCAGGCATGGGGGGAATCTCTTTTTGCGTTGCTTCGCGGATGATGTCGTAGAACAGCTGTTTGTTATGAGGCATTGGACCTGTGGTAAACAAACGACCGCCCGTTTTCGTTACACGATGAATTTCACCAATAGTGAATGGAAAATTTTCTGCGTAATAAATTGCGAAACAGCAGGAGACAAAATCAAAAGAATCATTGGAGAAAGAAAATGGTTTGTTGAAATCAAGGAAACCAAATTTTAGGTTGGCTTCGCGTTTTTTGTTTTCAGCGATTGCCTGGTCAAGCAGATCCTGTGAAACATCCCCTCCGGTGATACTGGCATTGCCGTGTAAATAGTCAAAATATGAAAAGCATTGTTTACCGGAACCGCAGCCTACATCCAAAATCACATTTCCAGGCTGAAGTTTTATCAGATCCAGCATCCAGGAGTCGATATTACGAGCGCCAAATTTACTGTGAATATCAATTCTCACAGCCAGGTCCTTTGTAGTCTCTTGAAAATCAATCTTCATTAGTTCCCTCTATATTGAAAGTTTAATTAAGTATAAATGGTGCAGGTGATAAGTCAAGTTGGCTAGCAGATTCGCGGAAGCATTTCCCCAGCCATAACATCCAATACACGATTGGAACCAATTCTCGTCTTGAGTAACACCAGGTTATTAGGTTCCGCATTTACTGTCCCGATCCGAGCTGCGTTTACGCCATATTGGTGAGCCCTCATGATGGATAATGCCTGTTCGGCAAATTGTGCAGGCAGGATGACGATGACTTTTCCCTCGTTGGCCACATAAAGTGGGTCGAACCCCAAAATTTCGCAGGCTGCGCCAACAGATTTGCCAATGGGGATTTCCGTTTCTTCAATTGTGATATTTACTCTACTTTGACTGGCAATCTCATTTAATGTTGTTGCCAGCCCGCCTCGGGTTGGATCCCGTAGAACGTGAATGACCGGAATTCCGTATGTGAGCGCTTTGATTAACGAGTTCAAGGGGGCAACATCGGATAGTATCTTCGTCTCAAAACCGAGTTCACCTCTTGCAGATATGACGGCTATTCCATGATCCCCTAACGTCCCGGAGACTAAAACGGCATCTCCAGGCTGCGCGTTTGCTCCATGGATCGATAATTGATCTGAAATAAAGCCAATCCCGGTTGTAGAGATAAAAAGCCCGTCCGCTTTACCTTTCTCAACAACCTTAGTATCTCCAGCGGCAACGTAAATGCCAGCCTCTTTTGCGGCTATGGACATGGACTTGACGACTTTTTCAAGTTCAGAGACTGCAAAGCCTTCTTCAATAATAAAACTGGCCGTTATGCAAATCGGTATAGCACCAGACATTGCCACATCATTCACCGTTCCACAAACTGCGAGGCGTCCGATGTCACCCCCGGGAAAAAAGAGAGGTGAGACAATGTGAGCATCGGTGCTGATTGCCAGTTTTTTTCCACTCTTGGTTAAGATTTCTGCAAAATCATTATTGGCATTTAAGACGGGATTCGAAAAATAAGGCTGAAATACTTTCTTGATCAACTCCTGGGTCATTCTTCCGCCAGAACCATGCCCCATTACGATCTGGTCCTGGTGAACGAGAGGTAGAGCGCAAACTGGTCCCTCAAATGAGGGGATTTCGGTAACCATGATTATTTCCTCTTCACATGCTTTGAATAACGATAATAAGCGGAACACGCACCTTCAGAAGAGACCATTGTGGCTCCCAAGGGATTCTCTGGTGTACATAAGGTTCCAAATGCCGGACATTCATTGGGCTTGACTCTTCCCTGGAGAACCTGCCCGGAAACACAGATTTCAGACTCTTTTGTGTTAATATGCCCAATGGAAAACCTGTTCTCTGCATCAAAAGAAGAGAATTCAGGGCGCAATCCCCAACCGCTCAACGGGATCATACCAATCCCACGCCAATTTCTATCAACATCTTGAAAGACAGATCGAAGAATTTCCTGAGCCGGCAGATTTCCCTGCTCATTTACTACCCGGGTATATGCATTTGTAACCTTGTGTTCGCCATGTTCCAACTGCTCAACCGTTTGCAGTATACCGTTCACCAAATCTAGCGGTTCGAATCCTGTCACCACGATCGGTATTCTATATTTCTCAGCAATTGGATGATATTGGTGGTAGCCCATAACAGCGCAAACGTGTCCGGCGGCCAAAAATCCCTGCACCCGGTTGTTTGGAGATCCAAGTATTGCATGCATCGCTGGTGGGACTGTTACCTGGGAGACCAAGATGGAGTAATTCTTCAAACCGAGAGAACGCGCTTGAAGAACACTCATGGCATTGACTGGAGCGGTGGTTTCGAACCCGATAGCGAAGAACACGACTTCCTTATCAGGATTTTGCTGAGCAATCATAACTGCATCCAGTGGAGAATAAACGATCTGTATCTGGCTGCCAGAAGCACGTAGGGAAAAGAGGTCTTTTGAGGAGCCGGGAACCCGCAACATATCTCCGAAGGAACAAAAAATTACATTCGGCAGGGAAGCAATCGCATGTGCTTTGTCAATCAGCTCCAGGGATGTAACACACACCGGGCATCCCGGGCCATGCACAAGTTCAATCGATGGAGGTAGCAGTTGATCCAATCCATGCTGCATGATCGAATGC
Organism: uncultured Anaerolinea sp.; assembly: GCA_964533735.1. Classification (GTDB taxonomy): domain Bacteria; phylum Chloroflexota; class Anaerolineae; order Anaerolineales; family Anaerolineaceae; genus UBA6107. Next base: position 146,303 of record CAZHMD010000001.1, read on the forward strand.
GTTTGCCCACCGCAAATCTCCATAATGACCCAGTGGTGCTTGGTAATCTTGTGGAGTTGCTCGAGAGCTTGTTTTACGACGCCAGCGTCGCGAAATTCATCCAGGTATTTCATGGCGTTCTAATCACTCACTGGCGAATCGGGATAGAATTCCGCCTCGATCATGTCGAGTTCTTTGAAGGCATCCAATGTGGCATTCGCCTCTTCTTCACTAAGCACACTTAATGCGAAACCTGCATGAACGATCACATAATTACCGATGTCAGCTTCGGGGACTGCTTCAAGACACACTTCGCGGATCACGCCGCCAAAATCAACCTTCCCCATTTTAGCTGCCTGGGAAGTATATTGCTCGATTATTTTACCTGGAACAGCAAGACACATAATTTACCTCTATTAGGACTGTAGAGTTGAGGACACCATTAATTGACCTAAAGAAATTCCGCCGTCATTTGAAGGAACCTGGTTATGGATGAGCACCAAAAATCCGTTTTCTTCCAATAAGGGTTTTGTCTTTTGCAGAAGTGTTATGTTCTGCCAAACTCCGCCTGATAGTGCAACGGTATTAACTCCGGTGTTCTTCTGGATATCCAGGCTGGCATCAAGACAAATTTGAGCAATTGTGTTATGGAATTTCGCAGAAATGATACTCTTATTTTCTTTTCTTCGCCAGTCCTCAACGATTTCTCTTATGATGAAGCGTGTATTAATCACACCGTCTTCAAATGCATAGGTATAGACACCTTTTTCAGCCATATCACAGCAGTTTTCAAGGTCTATGGCTGCCTGGGCTTCATAAGTGACAGATTGCCTGGTACCAATGATCGACGACACTGCGTCAAAAAGCCGTCCCATGCTGGAGGTGAGAGGACTATTTACACTGTGTGCGATTTGAGATTGGATGAGGCTAAGGTTTTCTTGAGTGAATTGAGTCACCGGAGGGAGATCATCTTCCAGGTCAATGCCAGAATATGCGAGGTAAGACAGAGCAATTTTTGCGGGCTGGCGTATGGATGAATCTCCACCCGGCAGGGGAACGGACGCAAGGTGATAAGGACGGGAGAACCCGGCATAATTGCCCAGCAAGAATTCTCCACCCCAAATAGAGCCATCCGACCCAAAACCTGTACCATCCAGGATAATGCCGATAACAGGTTCTGTTGAATCCCAATGGTTATCGACCAGGCACGCGGACAAGTGGGCATGGTGATGTTGCACCTTGATCAATGGCAGACCTTCATGTTCGGCCCTCCTGGTGGCGTACGTGGAAGACAAATAATCCGTGTGTAGATCAGACGCTAGGAGTTCGGGTTTAATGCGGAAGAGACGCTGGAAGTGCTCAATTCCGGATTCGAACGCAGTCAAAGTCTCATAATTTTCAAGATCTCCAATATGATGGCTAACAAAGGCATAATTCTCTTTGGAAATGGCAAAAGTGTTCTTTAGTTCAGCACCGACGGCGAGCGTTTCAGGGATATTGCCAGGCAATAGAATCGGATTTGGAGCATACCCCCGTGATCTGCGAATTGGATAGGGACTTTCTTTAAAGATACGGACGACTGAATCATCGACGCGGGTGTGAATTTGTCGGTCATGGGTGAGAAAGCCATCAACCAGGGTTGATAGACGGTTTAAAGCATCTTCATCTTCATGTGCAATGGGCTCTTCGGAAATGTTTCCACTCGTCATCACAAGGACTTCAGGAAAATCAGGATCAGGTTCAAGAAGCAGCAAGTGCATTGGAGTATATGGCAGCATAAAACCGAGATGATTCTGATTTGGAGCGAGTATTTCCGGCAGACTGCAGTCTTGATTCTTTTTTAACAACACAATCGGATGTTGATGAGAATCTAGCAGTTGAGATTCCGCAGGTGATATTTTACAGAATTTTGAGATTATGGATTCATTGAATGAAATTAAGGCGAGCGGTTTTTCTGATCGGTGCTTTCTACTGATCATACTCTCGACAGCATTTTGATTTTTTGCGTCACACGCGATATGGTACCCCCCCAATCCTTTGATAGCAATTATTTTGCCGTTTTTAAGGCTTTCGCGGGCTTGGGTAAGAGCGTTTTCCTGGTAATAGGCAGGCCCGTTCGTAAGATGAAAAGTGAGATTTGGCCCACAGCGCGGACAGGCAATGGGTTGTGCGTGAAACCGGCGGTCTGCAGGATTGCCATATTCCTCCCGGCATTCCGGGCAGAGGTCAAACTCTGTCATGGTTGTGTTGGGGCGATCATAAGGAATATCGGTGATGATAGTAAAACGTGGTCCGCAATTGGTGCAATTGATAAATGGGTAACGAAATCGGCGATCCTGCGGGTCAAATAATTCCCTCTGGCAATCCTTGCAGATGGAGATATCTGGCGAAATTAACAGAAAATCGTCTGGATTGGATTGACTTTTCAGAATTTCAAATCCCGAAGGGAGTTTTATTTCAATTGGAAATGACTCGAAATATTCAATGCGGGCTAGTGCCGGTGGGTGGTAACGAAGTTGATCGAGGAATTTTTCAAGCGCGCCAGGTTGACCGGATACTTGAATTTCAACACCGCTTGATGTATTCCAGACTTTGCCATCGATTTTGTATTTTTTTGCAAGCGAATAAACAAAAGGTCGAAACCCGACCCCTTGTACTATTCCTTTGATGCTAATTTGAAGGCTTGTCAATGGAAAACCTGATATTACTGTGATTTCAACTTTAAGGTGAGCCAATCAATCCAGGCGTCGAATCCCTCTCCAGTCCGGCATGATACCGGAAACGTGACCAGTCCTGGATTGAGCAATTCAACGCCTTTTCGAAAATAATCCATATTGAACTGTACATAAGGTTGTAAATCCAACTTGTTGATTACCAACACTTGTAATCCCCGGTATATATTCGGATACTTGTAGGGTTTGTCATCACCTTCAGGGACACTGGCAATTAAGAGGTTAATATGAGTGCCGAGATCCCAGGCAGCTGGACAGATAAGATTGCCGACATTCTCAACGATAACCAGGTCGAGAGCGTCCAGAGGTAATTGCTTTAAACCATCCGCCATCATGGATGCGTCAAGGTGACAATCTCCTCCGGTATTGATTTGTACCGCAGGCATGCCAACTGCGTTGATCTTGTCGGCATCAATTGTCACTGGCGCGGTATCGCCTTCGATAACGCCAATTTTCCAGTCCACACGCAGCCTTTTTATTGTTTCCAGAATAAATGAGGTTTTTCCAGCCCCTGGTGACGCCATGAGGTTGATGCCAAGAACGCCGTGATCTTTAAGATTTTGGCGGTTCATCTCTGCCAGGCGATCGTTGGTGCTCAGGATCTTTTCAATAACTGGAATTGTTACTGGGCTCATTCGTTTTCCTCTGCTTGATGCTCGATTTCGATACTATCAACATAAAATTCTTCCCCGCTCACGATTGTGGTTTGGTACCCACCGCATAAAGGACAGGGCGTGAGTTCCTCCTCAATCTGGTAGTCCTTATTGCAGCTAGTGCAATGGAGTATTGCAGGCAGGCGTTCGAAACTCAGTTTTGAACCTGAACAAATTGTTCCTTCTGCAATCGGATCCCAGTAAAACTGGACGGAATCATCAACGATGGAGGATAACCTGCCGATGACAAGATTGACCTGGGTAACCCGAATTGCTTTGGATTTTTCAGCATGCGAACAGGCAATCTCGAGGATGCTTTCTGTTACAGATAGTTCATGCATTTGGGGAATTATAATCGAAATCGGACACAAATGGTTGGATTATAAATGCTATTCAAGAACCGTTTATCTTTTCAACCAAAAGATTCATAAACTGAAGTCGTGTAGCCAAAAAGGCTCGAGCTGCCACATTGGCTATGCGGCGATAGATAAAGAAACCAACATTGTGGTCTTCTTCACAAAGCGCATATAACTGTTTTCCCATAATGCGGATCAACCGGCAGTGGGTTACGGCAATTGTTGTACCTGTGCGCTGGCGCACAACAGGTGTCATTGCAGACCAACCGAAGATATCCAGTGGTCCCAGGCGGGAAGTTTCCATGTCACCATAAGATGGAACATAAACTTCGATCTGCATCTCACCATCGATAACAATGTATAGATAATCAAGTGGTTGACCTTCAACGACAGGGGTATCTCCGGGATCAAGCTCAATTACTTCAGTGATCTCACTTAAACGGTTTAGTTGGTCAGCATTGAAATCAAGGAATAAAGGAATGATTTTCAATGTTTCAATGATGTTTTGGGTCTCTGTCATAAGTAGTTCCATTTTTCTAATTCTTCAATTGTAAGATAACATGTTCCATGCAACGTTCAAAGTGTTTTACGTCACACAGGCCTCTGTTGCCTGTCACAAAAATCAGGAAGTTTGACTAAATTATTTGAATACATACTTATTAATTTTCCCCCGCTAAAGAATCACATACTATAAAACAGCGGTATTGCGAATCCAATTTTGGATAGCATCAACAGCAATTTTGACCAATTCTTTTGTTTGCACGGATAGTTCCTGCGAAAAGGCAAACTCAAATCCCCTTATCGAAACAAGTATGGAATCTGGGTGAGTATTATGGATTTTCTGCGCGATAGCAAGGAGCGAGTTGACCGTGAGGTGGTGGGTTAACGGTGATTTTTGAAATTCCGGATTTACTTCCGCTACATTTACATTCAAAGGGACAACACCAGTGTGAGCATCAATGAACACGGCCTTGTCGTATTTATAGAGATCATCAGCAATTTCAGGAAGTAATTGCAGTTGGAACAGAAAGTGGACACTATTATCAGGGAGAAAATCATCAATGTCCAGTGTTTCCGGTTTTGACAAACCATAAGAAACCATCAGTTCTCGCAAGACATGCCAAGCAACACCGTCGTCTTGCCTGTCTGGATTCCCAAAGCCAAGTATCAGAATTGTCAAGATTCTCCTTTGAAAAAAACGCGATGCCGTTTTCTTTTGGCATCGCGTTTTTTCAGCATTCCTAAAATCAATTTCGCGTTACCGTTTTAATCAATTTGTTGCCGTGGTCCTTGATCTCAACGACCATGGGCATTTGACCGACCGCATGTGTGGAGCAGGAGAGACAGGGGTCATGTGCACGGATTGCAGCTTCAACACGGTTTAACATACCTTCAGTCACGTCTGGACCCTGGATATACGTTTTTGCAACGCTATCTACAGCTTCGCTCATTGCCCAATTATTGTGACCGGTTGAAACGATCAGGTTCACTTTTGTGATTTGCTGATTCTCATTCATCCAGTAATGATGGATCAAGGTTCCTCGTGGAGCTTCGATCACTCCAACACCAAATGGTTTTGGGTCCCGGCAGGTGTTCAGGATGTCCTTACTTAAAATGTCTGGATCCTCAAGAAGGTCCTTAACATGTTCCGCAGCATAAAGGGTTTCTACGAGGCGGGCAGTGTGATAATGGAGAGTGTTTTCGACAGGTTTACCACCGTTAATCGCCTTAAATCGTTTCAGTTCCTCGTTGGCAAGAGGTGTGGTAATGCTTTTTGAGTTATTGCAGCGTCCAAGTGGTCCCACACGGTAGACTCCCTGGGGATAACCCATTTTTTTATAATAAGGGAACTTGAGGTAAGACCAATTCTCTACGTGTTCAGCGATGTAATCTAGGTAATTGCGCGGATCGAATTTTTCAAGCTGCTTGCCAGCCGAGTCAATCAGGCGGATCTTGCCATCGTATAGTTCAAGAGCGTCATCCTCATTAACGAGGCCGAAGTAACCAGTCGGAAACACTGCGAATTTATTGATATCTTCAGCGTTCTTCTCTGCCCAATCGTACATGATCTTAAGACCAACTTTAATTGTCTCAATGGAGTCATCATAACCTGAAAGGATCAATTCTCGTTCATCATTGGTAAGAGCTTTGTTTACACCGCCCGGAATGGCAAAATTCGGATGAACGCGTCTACCTGCCAATATCCTAATAATTTCCTGCCCCCATTTGCGCAGTTGTACGGCTTTTACAGTGAGACCTGGATCGGCGGCGAGCAACCCAACCACATTGCGGATCGCGGGGTCGGCGTCAAATCCCAACAAGAGATCCGGTCCGCCAAGTTCAAAGAAATGCATCCCGTGCGATTGCACAACCTGCCCCATGTGCATGAGCTCACGTAACAGAGAAGCTGGCCTGGGTGGAGGGGATCCCAGCACATCATCACCAGCCTTGGCAGATGCCAAATGGTGGCTTACAGGACAAATTCCACAGATTCTGGGAGTGATAAGCGGCATTTCAAAAACCATGCGGCCTTCGCAGAACTTTTCAAACCCGCGAAATTCGTTGATATGCAGGTAGGCGTGGTCAACTTTTCCAGCTTCAGTCATACGGATAGTAACCTTGGCGTGTCCCTCTATACGGGTCACTGGTTCGATTGTTATTTTTTGAGCTACCATTCAAAACCTCCTAATTAATGCCAGTTAAGGGTATCGCCTTTAAGTTCAGGCAGGCGACCCTGAGCCAATTCGCTGAGAACATAAAAAATTGTATCAGCGTCCGGCGGGCAGCCCGGCACAAAAACATCCACTGGAACTACATCCTGAACAGCCCGGACACGTGTGGGAACGGCTAATTCTGGATCATTGGGAATCTTGCCAGATTCATCAGTGCTTTCGGTTTCAATATAGGCTCGGCGCAAGGATTCTTCAATCGTGAAGAAATTACGCATGGCAGGAACACCGCCAAAAACAGCACAATCACCAAGGGCTACCAATATTTTGCAGCGAGAGCGCATCAGGAGCGCAACTTCTTCATTCGAAGAATTATTAACTCCACCTTCCAGGATACCGACATCCACACCTGATTTATCAGGATGCTTGAGGTCAGTAATCGGTGAAGAGCGCAGGTCAACCAATTCAAGAACTTTTACGATTCTTTCATCCATATCCAATAATGACATATGGCATCCAGAACAACCAGCCATCCAATCTGAAGATACTTTGGGTTTTGACATATTGTCTCCTATTCGCCCAATGGTGATAATAAACTATCTGCCTAACTCAACCGGTGAAATACGCTTATGAAAATCCTGCTCCCAGACATCCTGAATTTTTATACCCAAGTGGTCAGCAATTAAGCCGAGCGTATCAAATGGCGTATGAATATCTTCGGATGGAGCGATGGATTTTTTGGCTTGCTGCATCAATCCTTCAGAATTGAGATAATGACCTTCCTGCTCCAACCATGAGGTTGAAGGAAGGACGACGTCAGCCAATCCGGTCAATGAGGAACTATATGTGCTTTGGACTACCTTAAAAGGCACTTTCTCGATTTCTTTGATCATCTTTTGAGAAAGTTCTTCGTCGCCAGCGGTAACAAAGACGATCTGTTTCCCGGACAATTGAAGAGGTTTTTCGAGCTGCAATTGCGAGGCAGCGAGGCTGTTTGCATTACCTTTGAGGCACACCAACTTCGCATTGATCAAATCTGCCAATGCCTTGAGTTGTGTAAGGACGTCGCCATCTTTATACACGAAGACAGGTCGCTCAGATGAAGCAATAACAAAAGCCGCATCCAGATAATCATCAGTTGAAAGACCAGTCTTTTCGGCAAGGGGCTGTAATTCGATTGCCGTAATTGCAGTTTTGTTCTTTGCCAACCCAAGTTTTACTATAGCAGCAGTTAATGCTTTGATGGCATCTGCCTGCGTCCCTTTGGAGGCTTTCAAAGTCTTGTTGGCGTGTTTATCAAGAAAATTCTCTTGCTTATCCAGAACAAGCAATTTGGTTTCTGCAGATAAGATTCGCTTGATGAAGAAACCTGCCACCTGATGATCTTTCGCGAAATCTTCGTCAACTACCATAATTGCATCGGACGCGCAAAGATCGGAGAATCTACCTTCAAAGGGCTGCTTGATTGAATCTGCCAGGGTAGATGACTCGGCAGTGAACTGACCTTCTTCTGTCGTAACAATAGAATCAGAACCCAATTTTTCAGCAAAAAGTTGTTTGAAGCGGTACAAAGTTTCGACGGATTGGCGGGTGGATACCACCGCTGCAATTCCTTTGGGGGTGGATTTCAGCTTTGCGGAAATAGCAGAAATAGCTTCGTCCCATGTTGCTGCCTTTAATGCACCATTCTTACGAATTAACGGAGTGGCTAGCCGTTCGCATTTATCAGTCATTGGTGCAAATCGACCAACTTCGCAAATGACTCCCTCATTCACTTTAGAATCCCAATCACCTTCAATGCGGACAAGACTGTTATCCCGAGTGAGGACGTCAATTCCGCAACCCATGGAACATCCCACACAAATGGTTTTTGTCTTTTCCACCTGGGTCTCGCGACCGCGATATGCACTCCAACGATCAATTAAAGCGCCTGTTGGGCAGACCTGAACACACGAACCGCAGGAAATACAGGTACTTTGACCTAGTGGAACACCGGTATCAGCGACCAGAATGCTTTTTGCACCGCGTTCTTCGAATCCAAGGGTGTAATTCCCAACCAGTTCACCGCAAGCTCGAACACATCGGCGGCAAAGGATACAGCGGTTGTTCTCGAGAATAATATAAGGGTGAGAGGCATCCATTGGATACGGTTGGTAATTTGGTTGGAGGGGCCAGTGATCCATTCCTTCATGGTAAGCGGCGTTCTGGAGTTCACAATCACCACCAGTGACCTGGCAAAATGGGCAGAAATGATTCCGTTCGCTAAAAATCAAGGTAAGAACGAACTTGCGGGCATCCAATACTTTTTTGGTCTCAGTCTTTATAACCATATTGTTGTTAACTGGTAATGTGCAGGATGGTTGTAAGGTGCGCGCTCCTTCAACTTCCACCAGGCAAAGGCGGCAACCACCGTAAGGAGTAAGGTGAGGGTGATCGCAGAGGGTGGGAATATCAATACCAGCGCTTTGGGCTGCACGTAATACTGTTGTACCTTCTGCGACTTCAAGGGTCTTGCCGTTGATCGTAATTGTGACCATTATTTATTCTCTCCTGTCATGGGAAAATAACTATATTTTCTTACCACTCATCGGGCAGACACCCGTGGGGCAGACTTTTAATCGGATGTGGGCTTCAACTTCTGCCCGGTAATGATTGAGGATATCTCGAATCGGTGCACCTGCTGTTTGACCAAGACCACAATTTGAAAGTTGATAGAGGTTATCACTCAAGTTCATCAAATCGGTAAGGTCTTTAAGCGATCCTGTTCCTTCAGAGATATTTGTGAGGATCTCATAGGCGCGCTGATTGCCAATTCGGCAGGGATTGCATTTTCCACAAGATTCTTTACGGAAAAAGTTTAACAGTACCCGAGCGAGATCTACAACACAAGTGTCATCATCGCAGATGAGGAGGGCTCCAGAGCCTAATGCCACACCGGCTTTGCTGAATGAATCAAAATCCATGGGGGTGTCCTGCAAGGTTGCAGGGACAATCGAGCCGGATGAACCACCGGTTTGGGCGAGTTTGAACGTTTTTCCGTTCTTCATCCCCTTGCCGTAAATTGCGATGACTTCACGCAGGGTAATTCCCATGGGAACTTCAATTAGTCCGGTAACATTGACGTTTCCAAGGATGGTATAAACCTTTGTGCCAGGACTGTTGGCCGGACCGAAACCCCGGTACCAGTCAGCGCTGTTGCGAAGAATTGGTGCTACATTTGCAAGTGTTTCCACGTTATTTACAAGCGTTGGCTTGCCCCATAATCCATTCGTCGTCGGGTAGGGTGGGCGGGCACGAGGTTCACCACGTTTTCCCTCGATGGATTCGATCAACGCGGTTTCTTCTCCGCAGATATAGGCACCTGCGCCAGCATGAACATGTAATTTGAGGTTGAATCCGGTTCCAAAGATGTTTTCTCCAAGGAATCCCATCGATTCTGCCTGCTGAATGGCCTTCTTGAGGCGTTCCTGGGCTAAAATGTATTCGCCTCGGATGTAAATGTAACCTTCATCGGCTCCAACGCAAAAAGCAGCAATGGCAAGAGCTTCAATGATCGAATGGGGATCTCCTTCCAGGATCAAGCGATCTTTAAAGGTTCCAGGTTCACTCTCGTCGGCGTTGCAGATGACATATTTCTTGTCACTTTTTGTTTTGTACACGAATCGCCATTTGGTTCCGGTTGGGAAGCCTGCGCCGCCACGTCCACGAAGGCCTGATTTTTCCAACGTCTCAAAAACCTGTTCAGGTTTGTTTTCAGTTAATACTTGTGCCAGGGCTGCATATCCGTCGTGAACAATGTAATCATCGATCGAATCCGGGTCAATTAAACCGGCTCGTTCGAGGACAATACGTTGTTCTGCGGGTAAAGTTCCTTTTCGGGCAGCCAACCAGGCAATGCGGCCTGACAATTCCCGGACAGGAGCTTGAAGTTCACCTGCGATCCTGCCCTTATATAGGTGTTCTTCAACCAAACGATGAACGTTTTCCTTTTTTACCGGGCCGTAAATTACAGCCTCTGGATAGATAATCACAATTGGAGCAGCATCATGCCGTCCTACATCACCAACCATGGTCAAGGAAATTTCATCCTGGAGGCCAAAAGCGTGTATTTCTTGTTGTAATTCCTGGTAAATCTCTTTTGCGCCAAGTTCCAAACTGGCAGCATCACTTGATACCAAGACCATTGAACGGATTGCTTTCATTGTAGGCTCCTGTTATTGATACTTCGATAGAATGGATGGAACCTGCTTGGGATCAACATTGCCATAAACATCGTCGTCGATCATCATCACTGGGCCGACACCACAAACGCCTAGGCAGCTTGTAGTGATCAATGTCCATTTTCCATCAGGAGTTGTTTCATCTTCGGCGATATTGAGGGTTTCTTTTACAGATTCCCATACCGCCCGACCACCAGCCACATGGCAAGGAGCACTTTCGCAGAATTGTATGACATGCTTGCCCCTGGGTTTTGTGGAGAGCATGCGGTAAAAACTGGCCACTGAAAAAAGATTGCTTTTGGGCACTCGCAGCAGTCGGCTTATTTCATCCAGAGCCTCGCCGGGTAGATAACCAACTGCCCGATTTACATCATTAAGAATAGGGATCAATTCATCCTGAGTAGCGCCATGCCTGTTAACGGCATCCTGCACAGCCTCAACAACTTTCTTGGTGTCCATCACTTCAATTGCCATACCAGTTCTCCTCCGGTGTTGGATTCATCGACGTGAATTTCTTTATTCCCTATGTGATTCAATTAATCACGATTGCATTAAAGTTGCAGACTTGCATACAAATACCACAACGCACGCACACATCCGGATCAATGACATGTGTTTGGCGTCGTTCACCATTGATGGCTTCAACAGGGCAATTACGGGCGCAAACGGTACAACCCGTGCATAATCCATCAATAATTTCGTAACGAATCAGTGATTTACACACTTTGGCAGGACATTTCTTCTCAAAAATATGCGCTTCAAATTCGGAACGGAAATGTTTGAGAATACTCTCAACTGGGTTAGGCGCGCCTTGTCCCAGTCCGCAAAGACTGGTTTCCTTAATCTCCTGGCAGAGCATTTCAAGAATTGCGATATCGTCTGCTTTGCCTTTTCCTTCGCAGATTCTTTGAAGTATTTCAAGGATACGGCGGGTACCTACACGGCATGGAGTGCATTTTCCGCAGGACTCATCCTGCGTGAATTCCATGAAGAAACGCGCGATATCCACCATACAGGTGTCTTCATCCATAACCACCAATCCACCGGATCCCATGATCGATCCAGCTTTGGCTAATTCTTCATAGTCAACCGGGAGGTCAAGGAAAGCTGAGGGCAAACAACCACCCATTGGACCACCAGTTTGGATCGCTTTGAATGCTTTGTCGTCCTTAATTCCGCCACCAACGTCAAAGATGATCTCTCTTAAGGTGATGCCAAAAGGAACCTCGATCAGACCGCTATGCTTAACATCACCTGCAAGAGCGAAAGTTTTGGTCCCCTTGGATTTTTCAGTTCCCATACTGGAATACCAATCGGAACCTTTGAGAATAATCTGAGGAACATTCGCATAGGTTTCTACATTATTAATATTAGAGGGCTTACCGAATAGTCCTTTTACTGCTGGAAACGGCGGACGGGGGCGGGGTTCTCCACGATTCCCTTCAATGGATGCCATTAAGGCGGTTTCTTCACCACAAACAAAGGCGCCAGCTCCCATGCGGACTTCCAAGTCGAAGTCAAACCCGGATCCAAGGATGTCTTTCCCCAGGAGACCCAAACCACGTGCCTGGTCAATGGCAATATTGAGCGTCTTCACTGCAATCGGGTATTCAGCGCGGCAGTAGATATAACCCTGGTTAGAGCCGATTGCATAAGCAGCGATGATCATTCCCTCGATTACTGAATGAGGATCACCCTCAAGCACGCGGCGGTTCATAAAGGCTCCGGGATCACCTTCATCTGCATTACAGATAACAAATTTGGGGGTGTCTTTGGATGCACGGCAGAACTGCCATTTTTTTCCGGCAGGGAAACCTGCTCCACCACGACCCCGTAATCCGGATTTTAGAACAATATCAATCACCTCTTCTGGTGTTTTTGAAGATAGCGCGTCTCCTAGAGCTTGATATCCTTCTTCGGCAATATAATCTTCAATATTCTCAGGATCGATTTTGCCGCAATTTTTTAGAACAATACGAATTTCCTTTGATGTTGGAGCACTTAATTCTTCGTCAGTCGCAGTTTTTTCTACCTCAACAAACTTGGTTGCGATACGCCCTTTAAGAAAATGTTCTTCAACGATATATGGAATATCATCAGGTGTAAGACCTACATAGTGTACACCTTCTGGATAGACCATCATTTCAGGACCGTTTGAACAGCTACCGATTCGGGAAGTCTCGAGCACCTGGATCTCGTCAATCAAGCCTTGTGCTACCAGCTCATCCTGTAATGAATCCACTACTTCGTGAGCACCTTTTTTCAGGCACTCAGGATCGATACAAACTAGTACATGTGAACGAAAATACGCCATTGAATCACCTTTTAGAGTAACTGCAAGAAATTTGACCTAAAGCTGGATCACGTGGTTTTCAACAGCATGACCCGCCACCACATGTTCCTTAATAATCTTCCTCGCAATTTCAGGTGTAACTTTCCCATAGGTCACTTTAGGATTTTCTCCCAAAATCACTTCTACAATCGGTTCTTTTTCACACAGACCAATGCATCCTGTTTGAGTAACCAGTATCCCGTTAATCGAATCCTTCTCGATTGTTTCAAGAATGGCTTTCATCGTATCCCGCGCGCCGGCCGCGATACCGCACGTGCCCATTCCGACGATGACCTGGATTGCACCTGAGGATGCTTTTAACTCACGCTTTTTTAAAGCTTCTTCTCTTGCGCGTTTTAGATCTTCAAGACTCTTGATTGTTGACATTTGATCTCCTTGATTCCTAGAGGATTAATGACTTATTTTTCGCTTGCTTTTGCAGCATTGATGCCTGATTCAAATATCTCACGGACAACCCGGATAATTTCTGGTTCTGTTAAGGACACTCCCTGTAATTCAGCTTTAATTACTGCATCATCAAGAACAAATTCCTCTGCATCAAACCTGTACTCAAAAATCCAGTGAATGAGCGGGTTTGTGAAGAACAGATTTTGAAAGGTGGTGTTAACATCTCCAAGAGGCATACGGTCAATGTGACTGCGTTGAAATTGCACCTTTAAATCCGTCCCTTTGCCCAAGGCTGAGGTCAGTTCAAAAGATCCGTTGCAGGCTTCAGCGGCTTCTTTAAGGAGCGGTATTCCAAGCCCAACTTTGCGCGTTGTCCTGCTAGTTACGAACGGATCGATCACTTTTTTAACTGTTTCCTCGTCCATTCCTCGACCATCATCTGATACAACCAATTTTAAAAGATCTGACTTACAGCTTTCTTCTACCTGTATCCTGATGTTCTTTGCTCCTGCTGCGATACTATTTTCAGCGATATCGAGCAAATGAAGCGTTAATTCTCTCACCCAGACACAACCTGTATCGGTTTAAGAATTTGAGGCATCTTATTCGGTTTTACCCGGCCGATGACATCTTCATCGATCACGATGACAGGGGCCTGTGAACAAGCACCAACACAACGGCAAACCTCTACCGTAATATTTCCATCAGGTGTTGTTTGACCTGGAGCCACACCTAACAATTGCTTGGTTTTCTCGATTAGCGAATCGGTCCCACCTACATAACAAGCTGTACCCATGCAAAACTTTACAGTGTGTTTTCCACGCGGGGTTGTAGTAAAGAATGAATAGAATGAAACTACGCCATGCACCCGGGAGATTGGTACCTGCAGTGCCTGGGCGACATAGGCTTGTATCTCTTCAGATACAAATCCGATGGCTGATTGTATTTCGTTCAACACTACCATCGTAGCTCCAGGACGGTCACGATTTTCGAGAATAATTTGGTCAATGGTAGATTTTTTTTCCAGGTCGTTGAGTGGGTTTTTAGTTTGAGGCGCAGTAGTAGGTTGTGGCATAGTCATAAATCAAGCTCCGGTAAATTGAGTAGATGATTCTACAGAATTTTGCTTTGTAAGTTTATCAATCAATTGGTTTTATGACCAATAACGAATGTCATTCAATAGGTTGATTGTTGTCAATTTTTTTATTTAGATGAAGAGCTAACGGCTAATTATAACCCAATGTCGTTTCAGAAATTATAAATGAGCGACCTTGAGATCCAGCTAGAGCCAGGATGATTTCGGAAATTGAAGGCTCAGCCATTGTAAAGATTAATGAGCCAAGAAATTCATTTAAACGATGAACGTCTCCATTTTGAATCAGAGGGTATCCTTTGAGTTGGGGAAATTTTTTTAGTGCATCTTCGGGGGAAAGATGGCGAGAGATTTCAACCGCATTGACTTCAATATCTGTGGGCATAAAACCCAGATTTTCGATCAAACCGTATGCTTTTCGGTTTACATGAGCTGGAATAAAGATCCCGCCAATTTCAATTACGAATTGCCATGCTTCCTTCAATGTGAGGTCTGTAGAAGATAACAACAAACGTTCCTCACGTCTGATAAAATCGCCTGTTTCATCAACAATGAATTGCTCGCCAAAATGCTCAGGTTGATTCTGGATATTTGGTAATGAACGATCTATTATTCTTTGGAACTGTAAAACTTGTGAATAATGATCAAACAGACATAAGGTATGGACTTCTTCGTGTGTCTGCAGTTCAACTCCCGGTAGGACAACAAGCGAAGTATCCTCAGCAGCCTTTTGAACAGCAAGAAAATTTGCCGATGAATTGTGGTCGGTAATAGCAATCAGGCGAATATTATTGTCAAGGGCTCTCTCGACAATGAGAGGAGGAATCATTTCTACTTCTGCACACGGGGATAAGACAGTGTGCACATGAAGATCCGACCGAAATTGTGTTAATGGTCGATTCAACAGATCCTGAGCATTAAGATTTGGGACGGAGTCCCATTTCCCATAACTTACCGGAGACGTAAAAAGAAGGTTGACTGGTAGAAAGCATAACGATGCCTTCTTCATTGGCTTTATCAATCGTATTCTGATCTGGTAGAGCACCTTCAGTGATAATAATCGCTGACAACTCCAGCAGAGAACCAACTGCCACGATGTTGGAATGTGATTGCAGAGTAATCCATACCGATCTGTGCTCAGCGCCTGCCATTACACAACTCAGTAAGTCAGCTGCATAAACACTTGAAGGGTCTACTAGATGAAATTCCTTCGGAGTTGTTAACACATCAAGTTTTAATTCGGTAATAATGTCTTGTAGATTCATTGTCGGTCTACCTCTCTTTTGCGGGTGTTGTACCTTCACCGAATGATTCGGTTTCGTGTAAAAAGATTTTTAACCGTAAATTAGTGCCTTTTCCGAATACAGATTCAAGGCGCATAGAATCCACACACCTTTGAATATTAACCAAACCCATACCTGCACCAAAGCCAAGTTCACGAACAGTTTCGGTGGCAGTAGAAAATCCAGGTCTCATGGCTTGTTCCACATCTTTAATTCCTGGGCCTTCATCGGTGATGGTAATGGAAATCTGTTGGGGTTCAATTTCAACTCGAATAATTCCGCCATTGGTGGTGTGAATCACCAGATTCATCTCTGCTTCGTAGATGGCGATACTTGTACGCCGGGCGATCTGTGGTGATGCACCTAGTCTGAGGAGCGCACGTTTTATGGCAGAGGAGGCGGCTCCTCCGTGGATAAAATCACCCTGCTTGATGTTATAACGCAGGATCAGACTCGACCTATCGGAGACGATATCTTCAAATAGATGGCTGGCGCGATACCTTCTTATTTCTTCTTCATGGTAATCTTTTTGGAGAGCTTTGAGAATACCGCTGGTAATGTCGCCTTTGGTGATAATACCTGCAAGTTTTCCATGCTCGTTTAATACAGGCAGGCGCCCGTAATGAGAACTGACGAATAATTTTAAAGCTTCGATGACTGGATCTGTATTTCTCGTTGTAAGAAGTTTTGTGCTCATGTACTTGGATACAGGAGAGGCAAGATCGTTAGCCTGCAGGCAGCGTATCAAGTCCTCGATACTAACCACTCCGACTAAATTGCCATCGGTGACCACAGGGGATCCTGAAATGCGTTTTTGGCGGAATAAAACAAGGAGATCCTGCATTGTTGTTTCGAGGTTGACGACAAATGGGTCTTTTGTCATCACCTCTTCGACTTTTAATTCGTAAGTTAATTCCTCAACCCGGGTAATATTTTCTGCTTCTTGATCGGAAAAAGTCCGGATTTGTCCATCCATAGTCCCCTCAATCACTCATCACAGCTGCAAGTTCCGTCACCAACTGGGCTCTCAAGGCTGGGAAGTCCTGCTTTATACAGGCGTCCTGCAAGTTCAAACATACCAAATGGAGATGAAATCAGCGCAATTTCCTCTTTATTTGCCAGATCAATGGTTTCTTTAGGAATATTTTTACCGCGCACAATGATGATAGCAGCAACATCTGCCATAACTGCAGTGCGAACGACCTGGGGATTGCACAAGCCGGTCAAAAGTACAGCTTCAGGTTGGATAGAAGCCAGAACATCGCTCATTAAATCAGCACCGCATCCGCCTTTGATCTCTCGGGATAGATCTGCCGAGGGATTAAATAAATGACCGTCGATTAATTGAATTAAACCTTTAACATTCATAGATAACCTGACTATAGAGAATAAATACAAGGGCAATCATACTGTATTAAATCTCATATTGGCAAGTGAGATTTCTCATAAGTTTGTAACATTATTATGAATTTAACAGATATGTTAAAATTGGATAAATAGAATCCTATGAGGAAATTATGAAGAATATAGTGCAAGCGGTAAAAGGAACCCGAGCGTTCTATCCTGACCAAATGAGTGTACGAAATTGGTTATATGAGAAGATGAAACATATTTCCAGTCAGTTCGGTTACGAAGAATATGACGGTCCTTTTTTGGAAAAAATAGACCTGTATGCAGCAAAGTCCGGTGAAGAACTGGTCAAAGAACAGGCGTTTGTCTTTCCTGACAGAAACAACGATTTGATTGCACTTCGCCCCGAGCTAACACCATCTCTTGCCAGGATGGTTGCGGAAAAACAGAATGAGTTAATTTTCCCCTTAAGATGGTGGTCATTTGGCCCGTTTTGGCGTTATGAGCGACCTCAAAAAGGACGAACAAGAGAATTTTTTCAATGGAATATCGATCTCATTGGAATCGATTCTCCATCTGCTGATGCAGAATTGATCGGTATTTGCGCTTTATTCTTAAAATTTGTAGGATTAACACCAGATCAAGTGACCGTATTTGTCAACCACAGGCAACTTATAAACCAGGAAATCTTGAATCTAGGGATTTCTGATGAATTAAAGAAAAAAGTCTTCAAGTTGATTGACCGAATTGACAAAATGGAAAGTCAGGTTTGGGATGGTTTAATGTTGGAAGAAGGATTAACCAACAAACAACTTGGGGGATTGAAGCAGATTCTGGGAGATAAGGAACTCTGGAAAAAATCTGAAGAGTTGACCCAGATATTTGGATTTTTGAAGGACATTGGTGCAAGTGAATTTGTGCAGTTCAACCCGAAAATAATCCGCGGTCTTGATTATTATACAAAAGTCGTTTTTGAAGCTTGGGATGTTGGCGGAGATGGACGCGCACTTCTTGGGGGAGGGCATTACGATAACCTCGTGAGTGACTTGGGCGGTGATCCGCTCCCTGGTGTAGGATTTGCGATGGGAGATGTGATGATCAGCCTGATCCTGGAAAAATACGGTTGTCTACCAATGTCCAACAATCGCGAGAAAACCGTTATGGTGACCACATTTGAAGAAACCAGTCAAAATTTGACACTAAAAATTGCAAGCGAACTCAGAGATAACGGTATTAGTACGATCACTTATCCGCAACCTGCAAAATTGCAGAGACAGATCAAGTTCGCTGACAGGTTAGGACTAAAAATCGTTGTTATGATCGGACCATCGGAAATTGAATCTAATTCAGTAACAATCAAGAATCTAGCAACAACAGCACAAGTTACTGTACCCAGAAAAGAATTATTGCAGGTGGTAAAAGAAATTCTTGCACAGGGTTAAGGGATGTGATAGAATCCTCAGGATCATGGTGGCTGTAGCTCAATGGCAGAGTGCTTGACTGTGGATCAAGATGTTGCGGGTTCAACCCCCGTCAGCCACCCAAAAAAGAAACCGAATGGTTTCTTTTTTTTAATCGCGAAATGGAAAATCAGTAGGTGATATTTGCGGAGGTGTTAACCAATTTAAGAAGCTTTTTCCGAAACGCTTTAAAACAGTAGGTTTATCGTAAGCCACCAGTATTAAATTTAGAGCAATCAACAATGCGCCGATCCATTGGTCAATAGTCAGGGTCTCATGCAGGAAAATTTGCGCAAGGATGAGGGTTATCAATAATTCGCCAAGCCCCAGCAAAGAGGTTTGTAACCCGCCAAGATGTTTTACACCAAAGAATAAGGTAAACCTGGCCAGGAAGGTTATCAGGGCTAATACCAACAATGGCCACCAGGGTGTTGTACTGGGCGGTAAAGCAGGGTGAAAAGCCAGAAAAGCAACGCTGACCGTAATTGCCATTCCCAACAAGGTATAAAAAGTGACTGTTGGCGCAGGAACCTCGTATAAAACACGCTGATTAATAAGCAGGTGAAGAGCATAGAGGAGCGCCGCGCCAAACATTAAGCCTGCGCCAAGTAGATCAACTTTTTCATTCGAGTTACTTAATAATAAAAATACCCCAGGCAAAGACAATAACAGTCTCAGAATCGTTACCTTACTGATTGACTGCCTATCAACCAGAAGCCAAAATGCCATAAATAACGGGTAAAAAGAATATAATAATTGCCCGATGCCTGCATCGATACGTGACAATCCAGTGTAATAGAGTATAGAACCAAGACCATTTACAAATCCAGCCAACAGACAGCCGGCTAATCCAAGGGGGTATATGTAGAAAAAAGCTTTTTTGAAGACGATCAGGAAAAGAAAGAAAAGCAAAGCAGCGATAACTGTACGAATTGCAACAACCGCAAGAGGTGTAAAACCTAACAAAATGGATTGTTTTCCAAAAATAGGCGTTAAACCAAGGAAAAACGCAGAACTAAGAGCTGATGCGATTGCTTTAGCACGCTGATTCATGTGGTAATTTACTTGATCAAACTTCGGACTTCATCCAATAAGTCGTCGCTCATAAAATCCCCTTTTTGCATTAATTTTTGAATGTGCCCTTTCAAACGTTTCTTTTCTTCAGGGGTTAGTTCTTTGGCCGTTACAACAATGATTGGTATATCCTTGGTCTCTAGATGAGATTGCAATGCATCCATAACAGAAAATCCATCAATATCGGGCATCATCAGGTCCAGTATGATTAGGTTAGGTCGTTCTTTCTTTATCAAGGCGATTGCGGATTTTCCATCATTTGCCTCAAATAGAGTGTAATTACCCTGAGATTGAAGAATACGACGTATCAAGCGACGAACATCGGGTTCGTCATCCACAATTGCGATACGAGGGAACTTGTCGACTGAAACATTATTCAATGCAGATAATAAACCTTCCTCCTGATTCTCCTGCATGACCTTTGCCTTCATATCAACCGAGTGTTCCCAACCCTCACCCAGAATATTCCGATCTACCGACATAGTGTGACCTGAACAATTAATGACCACAATTTCTGAATTCTTTACAATACCAGCCCGGACTAATTTGACAAGACCAGCAAAGGCAACAGCAGCGGCTGGTTCAACTGATAACCCTTCCATACTCGCAAGAAGATGCATTGCACGAAAAGCTTCCTCATCAGTGACGCTCTCAAAAGTTCCACCGCTGTTAGAATTAATCTTCTGCCGTAGTAAGGTATATGTTCTGCCGGGATCCCCGGTGGCTAGAGTCTCAATTCTTGTACGCGGTGATTGAACAGGGATTGCTTCATCCCGGTTTTGACGCCAGGCATGCACCATTGGGGCACAACCTTCCACCTGGATCATCCCCATTTTTGGTACTCGATTTGTTAAAGACATCTGAGTTAATTCTTGAAATCCTTTTACGACTCCTAATGGTCCAAGTGCGCCGCTAACGGATTGAATATACCAATCAGGTGCCCTCCATTTCGGTGTTTGATCCTGGTTGTTTACTGATTCAGTTCCAAGAAGATCTGTAAGTTGTTCCGAAATTTCAAAGGCAATTGTCTTCATTGACTCAACACAAGGAATACTACGGGAACCGAGATCAAGTACCAATCCGCGCTGTTTGGCGAATTGATCTGCCAGTGCCTTCGCCTGATCATAAGATCCTGTGACTTTTACAACTTGCGTGCCGTAAATCCCGACTTCACGCATCTTTGATCCTGGAACGAGGCTGGTTAAGAATGCCCATAACTTAATACTGGCGCGAGAAGCAAATGCTGAGTAGGAAATAGCCACATTTCCCGTGGAAGCACATACAAATTCATTAATTCCTGCTTCCTTTAACGCATTTACAGTTACAGCTGCCTGACGGTCTTTAAAAGATGCGGTCGGTCCTTGCCTTTCGTCTTTTATAAAAAGGTTAGACATACCGAGCATAAGACCGAGGTTATTTGCTCTAACTAATGGGGTTCCACCCTCACCTAGGAAAAGATCTGGATTCGGAGAGCGAACAGGTAGGAGTTCCTGGTAACGCCAAAGATTAAAAGGTCTGTCGGACAGACATGCGGGGAGTACGCGCGCCAAATTTTCATAATCATATCTGGCTTCACGCCAGAGGCTGCCACAACTCGGGCAAGCCGGCGACCCGGGAAAATAAGTAGACCGGTTTCCGCAATCCAGACACTCAGCTATGAAATGGGATGCCATTACTGAATCAACTCCCTGATTGCTGGTTTTTTATCTTTGAAAGCGCTTCCTCAATACTCTTTAATAGGTCACTTTCATGAAGCGTGCTCTTAGAAATCATATGTTGACTAAACTCGCTTATCTGTTTTAGTTGATCTGAATCAAGGTCAGCACCAGTTAGAATAATCACCGGGATTCGACCTAGGCGAGCGTCGGCATGAAATTTTTCGAGTAAGTCGAAACCGTTCATCCTTGGCATGAATAAGTCCAGGATAATCACGTCTGGTGTTACCGTGAGTAGGGTCTCTAGAGCCTCAGCTCCACCAGTCGCAGTGGTTAGATGCAAAGTGGTATCAGATTCAAGCATTTTTTGGATTAATCGTAAATCATCATCGTCATCATCAACGACCATGATCTCATGTACGGATCCATCCTTATTCAATCGGTGAATTGCATTGATGAGGTCATCCTGTAAGAACGGCTTTACCAGGTACTCTGATGCGCCAAGGTTATAACCCTTCTCTTCCTCTTGCAAAATTGAACAAATGAGAATAGGGATATCCCGGGTTTCTGTATCCTGTTTGAGTTCCGTCAACACCTGCCAGCCATCTTTTTGGGGCATCATCACATCGAGTGTGATCGCGAACGGCTTTAATTCTTTCGCCCTTTGAACAGCCATGGCAGGATCAGTAAGTGGGATCACTTCAAACCCTTGAGTTTTAAGGAAGCGATCATAAAGAGAAATTACCTGAGGGTCATCATCAATAGCCAGGATTACGTTCTCGCCATGAGTCAGTTGAGCTATGTCGTAACCAGGGACAAAATCAGGCATTGGTAGTGTAAAGAAGAATTTGCTTCCTCTTCCCACTTCGCTGCTTTGCAATCCGATACGTCCACCATGAAGCTCAATCAGAGACCGGCAGATAGAAAGACCTAAACCTGTGCCACCAGTTTTTCGTGTAGGCGAGTCATCCACTTGCGAGAACCTCTGGAACAACTTTGCTTGATCTTCCAATGCGATTCCCATACCTGTATCTGAAACTGTTACCAACATTTCAGATTTCTTTTGAGGTGTTGTGGTCATTGAAGCTTCAACTGTGATGCTACCTTTTTCGGTAAATTTAATGGCATTAGAAATTAAATTGATTACGACCTGGCTAATTCGGATTTCGTCTGCTTTTACCATCGGTAAATCGGCTGGAACCTTCTGAACCAGTTCAATGGGTTTGTCTTTTACGAGGCCTGATGTATTTGTGATAGCCGCGTTAATTATGTCGGAAATACTCAACTCCTCGATTTGAAGTTCCATCTTTCCTGCGTCAATCTTGGAAAGGTCTAGAATTTCATTGATCATGTTCAGTAAGTGCATACCGGAGTTGTAGATTGCAGTTATATCCTGTTGTTGTACATCATTAATTGGTCCGTCAATCCCTTTGAGGATAACCCTTGAAAAACCGATGACTGAATTCAGTGGAGTTCGTAATTCATGGCTCATGTTAGCAAGGAATTGACTTTTTACGCGGTCCAATTCGCGCATTTCTTCTACGGCTTCCTGAGAAATGGCATAAGCTTTCGCGTTATCAATAGCCACCGAAATCTGGTCAGAAAGAATCTGTAGGATAGCAGTTTCTTCCTGCGGGAATGCGTTTAATTCAGTCGATTGAAGGTCAATGGCACCAATGACCTTGCCGCTGATTTTCAATGGGAGTCCAAGTTCTGATTGAGTGTCTGGCAATAAAGGATTTGGATAGAAAATGGAACTGTGGGTTGTGTCATTAACTACTATAGTCTCACCCGAACCAGTACACGTACCAATCACTGACTTGGAACCAACAGCCAAACGGTGATTGCGCCGCTTTAATTCCTGGCCGGCAGTTCCTGTGGATTCCTGAATGAGGGCATAAGTATTTGTATCATCCAGCAGAAAAATGGATACATGATAGAGTTCAAATCGATCTTTAAGCAGGTTCACGATTCGATTTAGCAGAATATCAAGTGAAAGAGTGCTGGTTGTATCTCTGGCGATTTCTGCAGCCGTTTGAAGTTCAATAGCTCGCCTTTGTGCTTCAAAGAGAAGTTTCTGTCTTTCTAGCGCAACCGCAATACTATTGGACACGATTTGCATCGTATGGATATCGTTCGGGTCAAATTCTTGAATTCGCTTTGAACTTGCGATAAGCAATCCCACCGGGTTACCGCTTGTTTGAAGTGGGAAGATCGCCCCTGAGTTTATGGAGAGATTCCTAAAAATCCCTTGTGTATTGGCTGGCAAGTTGGAATTGGAAATGTCCGAGAAGACTTCAGGTTCGGCTTTTGAGAAGTCAATAAAGGACAATACGCCTGGATCCAATTTGATTCCAGAAACTATATACTGCCCTGTGGATGAATATGATCCGATGACTTCAATGTCATTTGATTTTGTCTGGTTGTTGAAGTTGCTTGTGCATAACCACAATGTATCTGCATTTTGGGGTAAGACGTTTTCACCTACAAGACGAACCAACTCCTCCATACTGTGTGATTTCGCAATACCACTTGATATTTTATAAAGTAATTCGGTCTCCGACAGAGCTTCCTGTGTTTCCTCGAATAAGCGGAGGTTTTGTATGGACGTTGATAATTGGTCTGAGAGGGGAGGATAGGTTCGCATCTCTTGCGGTGAAAAAGTATGTTTTTGCGGAGTCTGTAAAAGCATAACGCCCAGTTGTTTATTGGCAGACCAGAGAGGCAAAACTGCCATTGAGCGGATATTTTGACGGGTTAAGATGTCTTGCAGAGATTTTTCCAGTTGGACTTCCAACAAGTCGTCATAAAATACCGGATTTTGAGAGATAAATATCGATTTATAGAGCGAAACCAGGTATTCTGTTCCCCGTACTGGAGGAGGTGTTCCAACGCCAGAGTAATAGTTGGCTTCGACCGCCATCCGGCTGATTTGATTGTTTAGGTCATAGTCAAAAAGTACCAAAACACCACGATTAATCGCCTGTACATTTGTGCCTTCAATAACGGCTTCAAGCATATTTTGCATGTCATCTGCTAAAGCCAATTGGTGAGAGGCAGAATACAAACTCTCAGTTTCAGCCAGAGATCCCTGAACCCTGTTTAAAAGGCTTTCCCTGATCAAGGTGTTGTTGAAGGAATCGGTTGCGATTGTGAGGATGTCGATTTGTTCAGATTTCCATTCCATCGGAGAAGTAATATTTAACAAACCGATGCATCTGACAGGTTGGTCTTCAAGGCGGATTGAAAACATAAGTACTGATTGGATGGCGTTATCAATTAAGTACTGCCTCTCTGGCTCAGGGCAATTACTTTGCGTATAGCTGAACCAGGGTTTGTTTTCAAGCAACTCGATCCAATTGGGAAAATTCACAAATGGCATAGGATCCATGCTTTTTTCAAAACCCGGTTGACAGTATATTGACCTGGGGAACCAGACTTTACCAAATTTAACATCTTCCTCTGCCTGGGCGTAAAAAACACGTTCACTCAAAGAAGCTTTTGATAGTGACTCAAGCAGAAAATCAGTCTCTGATGAACCTTTTTCACTCAAACGAGCGACAGCATTGGTAACATTTGACTGGTATAGCTCTCTCACTTCAATAATTGCCAGTGCATCGCGGATTTCCGTAAAGAGATTGGTATTTTCAAGCGCGGTTGCTGCCTGCGAAGCAATAGTTGAAAGCAATTCACCCTGGACCTGAGTAAACGCGTTTTCTTTATCAAAATCGTATACGGAGATAACGCCAATAGCTTTGTCTGCAGTCAATAGTGGCACAGCGAGCAGGGAGAGAGGTTTGTTCCTGGGATGATCGAAAATTGTTTCAGTGATTATGTGATCAAGCTCAGAGTTTATTAACAACGGGGTTTTATTATGCAGTATCTTTTCTTGATACCCATTGGTTATTTTCCGTGAATTAAGCGTATTTTTCTCACCATCAACAAGGCACACAGGAAATGAAAGCAGTCTCTTTTCTGGATTGAATAATGTGACGAGGATATTGTTCTGGTTAAGAATATCCTGAGACATGCTTGTGATAATTTCAAAAATCTCTTCTTGCCCAACGAGACGGCTTAACCTTTGACCAATTTGATTCAAGGTAGCAAGGTCTTTATTACGCCTTAGTGTTTCTTCTTCAGCTTTAACTCTCTCACGTAACTCTTTTTGAATAGTGGAGTAAAGCTGAGCATTTTCCAAAGCAAGACCTAATTGAGTCGAGATTTCCTGAACCAGAAGTCGATCGGCTTGTGTCCATTTACGCTCAGGAGCGCTGTCTAATACTTCAATCACTGCGGTTTGACGATCACGCAATTTTAAGGGGGTAACAATCACTGCCGGATTATTGATATCTCCGTTTTGTGAGATTGTTTCATTGTGGACAAGACTTGTTTCAGCTTGTTTTGACCAAGTTGATTCCGCGGCGGTAAAGTCGTTTTCCTGCAGGGTTATACCCGTGAACGAATCAGAGAGTGAGGGTATTTCAACGATGGGAGTTGGAGGAATCGCGGAAAAGATGGGAGGGAGAGGCGCAGTTTGAATTACCCTGGGTTGAGAAGACGATTGTTGTGGACGTGTGATTTCCTTGGGTTTAACCTCACGGCGCTTTTTTGCCGGTTTAACAGATGGCGAAATAGGTTCCGGAGAATATACGACATTATCATCAATTTCAGGTAATTTTCCTGTTTGAATGCCTGCGGGTAATTGAGACAACTCTGATTCTGATGTTTCTGCATCAATAGTATCTACTTCTTTAGTAGATATTTCAGGTGAAACGAAACCTTCAACTGGAGGATCAAGTAATAGAACAATCCCCTGGTATCCGACAAGTTGTCCTTCAGAATTACTTTTTTGGAAAAGATTGCAACGGGTTGTTACAGACTGTCCATTTTTGGTTTGGAATATAAGCTCAACATCACAGGGAAATACTTCTGACTGCAGTGCGTTGCGTAATTTACTTTGTTCAGAAAAAATTAATCCAATGGAAAGTAATGGATTACCAATAACCTCTTCCGGCGAATACCCGAGGACTTGTGTGACCTCCTGACTGCACTGAGTGTACAATCCATTGGCGTCACTTTCCCAGGTGAATTGGTCAGATTTTTGAACACTCAAGACAGAATTCAGCGATTCATCAACGTCTTGAATGCCAGAAAACAATTTATTAATCCGGTTATTGATTTCATTTTTTGACATAATTCAGGATCTCCTGTGCCAGGAATCGATATTGAAGGGCAGATCGAGTCTTGGTTGCGTGGAAGACTATTGGAAGGCCAACAAGCGGACTCTCCCTCAAGCGCGTATCAATTTCGATAACAGTATCTAAGACACCAGTTGAAAAGGAATTTCGAAGATGTTCTGCAAGACTGCGATGAATTCCGTTACGTTTATCAAACATAGTCAGCAGCAGCCTGTAACGCAGATTTGGGTTGCCAAGGCTTCGTACCTGACGAATCAGAGCCATCATATTGCGTAATGCAAATACGGAATAATATTCGGCTTGCGTTGGAAGGATGAGGATATTTGCTGCAATTAATGCATTTAAAGTGATTGCGCCTAAAAACGGAGGACAATCCATCAGGATAAAATCATACTGATCACTTATTGGTGACAAAAGGTTTCGCAAAAGCAAGTGATATTCAGACTTTGTTGGCAAAAAACGTTCAGCCATCCGAATATCAGAATTAGACGGTAGTAAGCTCAGGTTATCAACCTTGGTTGTTTTAATGCAATCAACGATATCTCTATTTTCTAGAATTAGATTAATAAAGGAGAATACTTTTTGTTCGGGTTCAAATCCCAACGACAACGACAGATTCGATTGCGGGTCGAGGTCCACTAATAATACACGTTTACCCATTTCGACAAACGCTCCACCAAGGGAGAGCGTGGTTGTGGTTTTTGCCACACCACCTTTTTCATTAGCAATAGAGATTATGTAAGTCATTACGCCTCAGTGATTCCGAATTCATTCGTAATCTGTGGTTCCTCTGGAGCATCGTGCTGGTCTTGAAGGGATTGATTTTCCTGGATTTCGCCTACATTAAACACTATTTGAGCTTTGCTTGCGCCAAGGTTCTTTTTGAGTTCTTCCAGAGTGATCTGAAGCATTTGCTGAGGATCATTTGTTGACCTGATCTTACTGGTAATTTCAAGCACTTTTCTTTCCCGATCCGCTCGGCGTATCGTATCTTCGAACAATCGGGCATTTTCAAGAGATTGCGAAACCTGGTTGGCTACTTCCTGGACTGTGAGAAGATCGTTCTGACTCCATGTAAAAGGTTTGTTATCTGTCTCTTGCAGGTGAATAACACCAATAGACTCACCGCGTAACAGGATGGGTACTGTCAATGAAGAACTATATTGACTTTCGTTCGCATTATCTTTTTGAGATTTGAATACAGGTCTTGCTGATTCCAACACCATTCTGACTTCTGGAAGATCTTCAGTAAATGGAACTAATCCATCAGGTGTGTATTTATAACTATTTGCAGTGGCTTCAGTTGATTGTCTGGTCCATTCCTGATTGAGGTATTGCCTGTGGACTCTCTCGGATTCTGCAAGCGCTTTAGCGGTATCTTCAAACAACTGGTTGTTGTTGATCGCGATCGCCACCTGGTCAGCTAAAGTTGAGAAAAGTTCAATGTCTTCACTTGAAAAAGCGTTAGATTCAATGGATTGAACGTCCAAGGCACCGATTGTTCTATCACCAACTTTTAAGGGGAGGGCCATTTCAGATTTTGTTTCAGGCAAATCCGGATTATTGAAGAAAACAGCATCCTGGCCAACATCAGTGGCAATACGAGGTGCGCCAGTTCCGGTAACAAAACCAACAATACCGGTTTGACCAACTTGAAGCTTATGTTGCCGGGCTAACATTTTTCTACCACCAACTGAGTTAGCTGCACGTAAAATTGCATTTTCATTTTTTTCATCAATCAAGAAAATACCCACGTGGTAAAAATTGAAACGCTCGCTGATCAATGTCGTCACTGAATTCAAAAGTGATTCAATCTCGCGGGAAGAAACAACTCCGCGGGCAACATCTGAAACGGTTTGTAGTTGTCTCGAACGGAATTGAAGAGTTTCATACTGTTGAGCTAATTGCTGGGTACGTTCGCGGACACGATTTTCCAGTGTATCAATAAATTCCTTTAACTGCCGCGTCATCGAGTTGAATGAGGTACTTAACAAACCGATCTCATCTTTTGATGTGACAGGCGCTTGAACATTTAAATCACCTTTAGAAATTTTTTCTGCTGCATTAGTCAATTGAATAATTGGTCGCGAAAATGAATTGGCAACAATTGTAATAAACACAGCAACCAGGGCAGCAATCAGCGTCGAGATAATGACGGACAGTCGGTTCTGATTGTTAATAGCCAGTAACAGCGAAGATTGGTCTTGTAAATAGACGACATTCCAGGGTTGATACTGGAGAGTCTTGATAATGCCTAACTGCGAGAGAGTTGTGCCACCAGCTGAAGTTGAAGTAGTAAAGTAATCAGTAGTCCTATCAGTAAGTGCCATTCGGGCAATATCTTCCTGAACGTTGTGGAGAAGTGATTGGGGTAAGTAGGAAGGAATTCGGTTTGCCCTGGTCAAGATATTGAAAGTATCTGTTGGCAATTGACTGATCGTTCTAAAAACCAGGTTTGGCGAAGAACCATCTGCAAGTCGCATTCCGTTTTCATCCAATAAAACCGGATAAGACCTTGTTCCAATCAAACCAATATTATCTTCAATTAGGGATTGCAGTATTCGCGCGTCATAACGAATGCGCAGATAGCCGATCACTTGTCTTGAAGGATTCACAATTGGCGAAATAAAATTAATGTATGCTTCACGCGTACCGGGAATAAATTCAACAGGGGAAATAAATGCGGTTCCGGTTGTGGCTGATTGTCTGAAGTATGAAGTCGATCTTTCGGAGGTACCAATATTGATTTCTGAAGTATCAATTACATTAGCACCAACAAAATTGAGAATTGCATAAGAGGGAAGAAAAACTTTTTGTTTTGTCTGCAAGGAACGAATCGTGACCAAAACTTCTTTTTCCTCGGGTGATCCTTGCCTAACTTGGGGATCAAGAGCTAGATAATCGACTAATGCCGGTAGACTGGCTTCACTTGCAACAGATTCGAGGTTTTCAAGTAAGAATCCATCAATTTCGGATGAAGTTTGTGCTGCAGCAACGTTTAGTGAGTCGTTGGCTTGTTGCTGAATGGAAGTCATTAGATATTGATTGTTGATCAATGCAAGAGCAGTAATTGGGATTAGTGATAATGCGAGCGCGCCTAGAATCAATTTGACACGCAAATTTATACGAAGATTTCCGAAGAATAGCAAGAAAACCAAAACCACCAGGAAGAAACCTGCCAGAATGACTACACCGAGTTGCATGGTCGTGTTAACAATCTGGGGTAGAGGTGCCAAAATACTAAACAAGATCGATCCGATTGCCCCCAGGAGACCAGTCCAAATAACCCAGTCTGTATTTGCTGATGTTGTAAAGGACGTTGTAATGAGAAATGCAACAGTTAGTGCAATTATAGAGTAAGGAAATCCTGAATATGACGGTAGCACAGTTGAAGTTAAAATGATGGAAAGTTCAAATAACAGTGCGAAAATCAACAGTTTTATAGATTCTGGTGCCAGCCAGAACTTAGTAATTGCTAATAAGCCAAGAAGTGTGGTTAACGTAAATCCTGCAGCAAGAAGGAAAAAAGATGAGATACCTGTATAAATCGAAAGGAAAATGAAAGCAGATGAGAGAATTCCCGAGAGAATGACAAGGCTTAGAATAAACACCCTTGGATTGATGGTTATCGATTTTCCGACCTGTCGGGAATTGTTCAATACTTCTTTTTGTGAATTTATCATCATTCCTCTACTGATTATTCTTGATCAGTGTTGTCAGTTGTTTTTAATTGGATACTAACTTCATTGACGCCAAGCGTCTTTCCTAGTTCGGATACTGCTGTTTGCATAATCGCTTCGATTGTTTGAGAAGAACGAACCTTAGAAGAAATTTCACCTACAGTATGTTCTCGTTCTGCGCGTTCCTGAATGTTTTCAAGTAATCGAGCGTTTTCCAAGGCAATAGCCAGACGACTGGTTGCTGTATTCACCAGGTTGACCATTCGCACAGGCATTTTCTTGCCACTATAACGAACCTTTATCAACCCGAGAACTTGATCTCTGAGTTTGATCGGAATCGAATAAACTGTTTCCGGTGAGGTGTTATCACTTGGAAAAGTGTCATCATTGGCTTCCATGATTGTTTCGGAAACATCGCTCAATAATGGGGTGGATGCTTCGCTTGTGAGTTGGTCGTCCCGGTAAATATAGGAAAGATTACGCTTTGAACCATAAAGATGAGACCGCCAAACTCCGCGTGTAGATTCTCCAGAACCGATGACAAGTTCCTTTACCTGAGATTCCAGGTCACCAATATAAATCGATTTATCAATGGCCGAAGCTAATTGATCAGCAATCGCCTGAAGGATATCGATATCCTCTTCAGAGAATGCAGTCTCTTTGTCTGATTGGACATCCAATGCACCAATAACTTTAGTACCGATTTTTAACGGAATACCAATTTCAGAACGAGTTTCAGGCAGAAGAGGATTTTTAAAATGGACTGAATCTTCACCGACATCCAGAGCTAACCTGGTTTCACCACGGGCAACAACGTATCCAACGATACCTTCTTCACGAATTCTCAATTTATGACCTTGTGAAAGGAGTTGTTTCCCTGCTTCCCCACTGGCAGCTCTTAAGACCGCAAACTCATTCCTTTCATCCGACAGGAATATTGCTGCGTAATAAAATTCAAATTGCGTACAAACCAATTCAACAGACTCATTTAGCATTTCCTGCAGAGCAGTCTGTTGAGTGATCTCACGAGAGATCTGCCTCGCTGCAAGCATTTTTGATCTTCTTTTATCCACTTCAGTTTCCAAAGCAGCTATTCTTTCGTTAAGACGTACATCGTTAATGTCATGGATATCTTTTTCTGCCTCAAGGTTAGTCTTTTGAGATCTCAAAGCCGAAATGTATTGGGCAAGGGGAGAAACCACCAAAAATGCCATGAAAAGGGTCATCGTAATCGTCGTAAACCAGTTAACGATAGAGGTAGAGGTGCGAAAATATGTATCCAATTGGATCCAATTAAATTGGATCAATAATCCCATAATTGTTATGAGAACCCCTTCAAATACCAACCCTGCTACCCACCACAATCCCCTAAGCATGATACCCAACAATAAAATTGAAGTGAAAAAGTAAAGAATTGCATTGCCATTTATCCCGGAAGAGAGAATACTCAGAACGCCGGTAGCAATATACAGAAAAGCCAATGTAATCGACCGGATATTTGTATCGATACTGCGAACAAAGGTAATAATGAACAAAATAATGAATACTATTGAGACCAGAATCGCGGTTAAATAATCCTGTTTTTGAATTGAAACGAATAAACTAATAAAAAATACAACAGTTCCAAGGATAATCGAGCCACTGAGATAGTTTTGCAGGAGTATGGTTTTTAATTCGTCAATTGAGTGGCGGGATGCTACTGATCGGGAAAATGGGATTTCATTTGAAGGCGTAGAGCGAATCATTTCACCTCCTTACTGGTGAAAGGTTTAAGTTCGCGGTTTTCATTTTCTTCCGGCGGGATAAGAGCAATTGACGCCTCACTTACAGAAGGAAGCTTGCCAAATTCCATTACCGCAGTCTTTAGGATTTCCTCAATAGTAACTGCTCTAGAAAACTGAGCTGTAAGAGCGTTTAATTGCTGTTCTTGTAAAGCTGCCAATTGGGTTTCCTCAATCAAACGAGCGTTCTCGAGTGCTACTGTTGTTTGTGCAGATATCGTATCCAAAAATTCTTGCATTTCTTTTGAAATGTCAGATCCATCAAATTCAAGGTTAATTTTTCCGATCACTTCATCACGTAAAACCAGGGGGACCTGAATAGTGTTTGGATTCTCAGGCTTTTCAATTGATTCTGGATTCTCGAAATCAAATTTCATCTCACGGTTTAAGTCGAGTGTATCCCACCAGGCTTGTTTAATATATGCGCGATTCAAGACACGGATGTCTTCCAGGGCTTTCTGTGATTTTTGGACGGAAGAAGCATTTTCGAGGGCGACAGCAAGGCTATCAGCTACACTTTGAAGAATCAATACATCATTTTCATCAAATGCGTTAACCAATTTTGATTGAACAGTCATGGCACCATGTACAACATTTGCACCGATAATGGGAAGAGCTAGCTCAGAACGTGTTTCTGGAAGCAGTGGATTATCAAAATGCACTGCCTCTTCTCCAACGTCCAGGGCGATTCTTGATTTTCTGGTTTGAGTAGCCCATCCGATCATAGAATAGCCACCTACCGCGAGTTTGTGTTTTGCTGCCATCATTCTTCGACCAGCGTCGCCTGTACCATAACGCAATACGGCGTACTCTTTTGCGTCGTCAAGAAGGAAAATTCCGATGTAATACAGATCAAATCGTTCCCTGACCAGGTCTGCCACTTTCTGTAATAAGACCTGAGATTCGAAGATCGTTGAAGCTGTTTGAGTGATCTCTGATGCTGTGCGTAATTGAAAAACTCGTTTTTCAAGGTCTGCTTTCTGAAATTCAAGTTTCTGATTGAGTTCTTCTTTGGCAAATTCAGAATTTGTTAACTTGTCGTGCTCATCAAGAAATTTATTTTTCAGTGTTGAAATTGCGAAATTACCCACGACTCCAATAAATAGAACCAAAACTACGTCTATGATCAAGTTGAGAATATTGGATGATTCAATAATCCCTGGAACGAGTGAAGTGCTGCGGAGAACTGCCCAGAAAAATAAGGTACCAACGCTTAATCCCAGTCCAATCCTTGAAGGTTTTTTGTATAGAAAAATTGTCGCGAGGAAGGAAAATGCGATAAGCATGAGCAGTGCGACTCCACCCCAGCCGCTGCGTATAAAAACTACTGTGGCAACTATGTAAAAAACGACAAGGACGGAAATTGACCGAATCCAATAAGAAATATTCCTCATTAGGAAAAGTAACAGGGACGCTAGAGCAAGAAAAGCAAAACTGAAGAATAAGGTCCAATCACCAGTGATGCTCGAAGATTGAATCATTAATAAGGCGACAACCACACCGATTATGACGAAACCAACGAGCAGGTAGTGCAATGAGCGTTCCTGCCAAACACGTAGTTCATCCTTTTGGTCGATATTCGGGGGAGTGTTTGAGGGGAGCAATGAACGAAAATAGTTCATATTAATTACCCTTCTGTGAATTTATTGCTTCGCTAACAGGATCGATCTCAGATTGATCCTGAAGCAGCTCAATTGAAGCTTTACGGATGTTGAGTGCTGTACAAATTTCAGCCAGTGAGGTTTTCATAATTGTCTCAACGTCAGTGGAACGGCGAATCTTACTGGTGATTTCGTATAACTGGCGTTGCCGATCTACCTGCAGCCTGATTTGTTCAACAAGTTCAATGTTGGCTATCAAAGAAGCCATATTGCTGGAGAGTGTTGCGACAATTTCCTGATCATTTTCATCAAATGTTCCAGGTTCAATACTTTCAAGCACAAAAACACCCATCAACCGGTTGGCATAGGCTACGGGGACCGCAAGAACCGATCGTGTTCCTTTACAAAGGGCATTACCCTCGTCTGCAGATGGAATATCAATTGATAGCTGGGCTTTACTTTCGGATCCAGCTTTGCCAATTATGCCTTGACCTTTTGTAACCTCATCAAATACCAGTGTATCTGGTGAATATCCCGCATAGGAATTCACTTTAAGAATCTCAGGCGATCTTGAAATCATATAAGTAACTTTTTCAAGTGGAAAAATGCGTTGAAGTGCTTGAACTGCATTTCTGGTAGCATCTTCAATTGTAATATTTTGACCTGCAGAAGAGGTTAACTGTTGCAATAATCGGTGTCTTTGGAGTGTCTGTTGTGTTTTGGTGTAGAGGTTCGCATTTTGAATTGTGACGGTCAACTGGTCAGCCAGAACGCGCAAAATACTTATGTCCTCAGGTGTAAACGCATCCACCTCTTCAGATTGGACATCAAGTGCTCCATAAACTTTATCGCCAATTTTCAAGGGAATGCCCATTTCGGAGCGCGTATTCGGCAGCAAAGGATTTGGATAATAATTTAACTCTTTAGTTACATCCCCAACAACAACCGGTTCACCCTTTGCGGTGGTTTGACCGATGATCGATGTTGAGCCAACCGCAAGTTTGTGCCCCTTTTCCTTCAACTGTGCACCTGCTTCTCCTGTAGATTCCCGTAGAACAGCAAATTGTCCAAGCACATCCAATAGGAAGATTGAAGAGTGGTAAAAACCAAAACGATTTTTTACCAGGTCCACGAGTCGTTTGAGCGTTTCATCTATGTCCAGGTTGCCTGTTGTAGCTTCACGAGCGATTTCGCTGGTGGTTAACAATTGATCTGCACGTCGGCGTGCGATATTTTGAGTATTCACCAATTCGGTCACATCACGGGATATTTTTAGAAGCGCAGTTACACTGCCGGATTCATCTAATAATGGAATCTTGCTCGTAAGTGCCCAACCTTTATTCCCTCCAATGTTTTCAACTTGCTCGATTTTTCCGAGGAGCGGAGTTGCTCGAGAAATTACTGAAAGATCAGAATCTACTTCCAGTTCATAACCTGTCTCTGTCTCTGTAATTTCCTCCACTGCATCCAGTTTTCCTACCAGGAAATCGGGATTTTCAGCCCCGAGTGAAAGTGATGCTGAATCCGACAAACGGATAAATTCGCCTTTAGCGTTTTTAAAAATAATCTCATCAGGGATATTTTTAAGGAGTGAGTTCAATAAGAATCTTTCTTCTTCAAATGCGTTGAGCGCCCTTTCCTGTGAGGCGATTAGCTCAGTATTTTGGATTGAGGCTGCAATTTGGGGAGCTAATGTGCTTAGGAGCTCGCTGTCGGAGCTAGAAAAACGATTAGACGTTTTTGAGTCAAATAGAACAAGACCACCCAAAATGCGATCACCCAGGATCAAAGGAATGCCTAACCAGGACTTTGCACTAAGAGTGAATTGATTGAAGTCAACGCTCCTCAACCCAAGGACAGAAGCATCCCTGTGAAGAATAGGTTCCCCTTTTGTAACGAGTGAAGATACAAGATCATCGGTATAGGGATAGGTAGGAATGATTAATTTTTCATCTTCTTTGTAGTAGGCGATGGTAAGCGTTTTTTGATCAGAATTATTGAGAATAACAGAAAAACCGAGATCAAAACCCAAGGTTTGAATTAACTCTTGATGAACGCTCGCAAAGAGTTCTTCAATATTAGTGGCGGTTGTTGCAGATTGACTTATTGAAGACAATGTGTCCAGTTCTTTTACTCGTTGGTTTAATGTTGAAAGGAGAGTAACACGTTCGAGTGTTGCCCCAACAACCTCTGTTAAATTGATGTATGGTTGAATTTGCAGAATCGATAACGGCTCAGGTTCACGTGAACCCATCACCAAGAGATAGCCAAGTTCATTGGTAATGCTTATGGGTAAGAGCGCAATGGAAGTGCATCCTCTGCGTTCAAAATAAACACTCAGGTTGCTAAAATCTGATTCAGTCTTCAAATCGTCCATGATCAGCATCGGGTTATTATCGAGCCTGGAAAGTCCCTTTCCCAACGGAATATTGAATCCTTTTAACGATTGATCCAATCTTGTTCCTTTGGGATCAGTTACGTTAATGAGGTGAATTTGATCATCAATAACACTGAAGAAGAAACTTACATATTGAGTCTGGTTAAATAGAACGGCCAGATGTTCTGTCACTTCCTCAATAGAATGAGCAACAGTTACCTGACGGCTGGTGGTATAGAGAGCATTTGTCTCTCGAAGACCTACGGTTGCAGTCTCAACAACCTGAATATTGCGGAGACCTGTAGCCAGCTGATCTGAAAGGGTGGAGTAAACTGTCAGGGATTCATTATCAAAAATATTTGGCAAATCGCTCTGGAAATCCAAGACCGCCACGACCTCATCTTCTACAATGACGGGCAGAGCAATTTGGCTGACTGTAGAACTTAATATCCCTTGAGTATTGGTTAAATCTTTTTCTAATCGGATATTACCGGAAGTTCGCGGTTGTTTGTTGGCTGCAGTCCAACCGACCATGGATTCGGAATTAATTGTAATTATGGAGTTTTTCTCGGGTAAGGGATCCGTAAGGGTTGAATTTTGTTCTAAAAGGGAAGCAGTTTTTGAAACACTATCCACCAAATAAATTGCATGGTAAGGAATATCCAGTTTTTCAGAAATCGCCATGGAAGCCTGATGGAGTACATCTCCCTGAGTGAGCCCTTTACTGGCTTCTTGAGCTATTTCAGCTGCAAGGCGGAGCTGCTGAGTTCGTGACTCAACTTTTTCTTCCAAAGAATAATAATATCCAGTCAATTGATCGACCATATTGTTGAATGAGTAAGCCAGCAAGCCAATTTCATCATCTCTTCCAACTTTAGCTCGATAAGACCAGTCGCCTGCTGAAAATGTTTGGGCATCGTTAGCCAGGTCAACTAACGGTTTTACAATTCTTCTTGATGAAATGTACACAATCAATGCAGAAATCAACATCAATGCAGTCAACAAAATTAGGGTAAATGGCAGGAGATCCTGAAGCTGACCAAGCACAACAGTTTGTGGAACTTCAATAATTAAATTTGAAGATACTACTGGGAGATTCTTATAGTAACCAAAAACTTGAGTACCGTTCTTGTCGTTATATTGATACTGGTTTCCCAACCCACCAGTGGTTAACCGGGACTGGATGGTGCTTAATTCCTCGCTGGTTTGGGTAACGATAATTGGGGAGATTGTCTCCTGGTCGGTTGTGAGTAAAGTATTGTCTGTAGCAAGAATATAACCTGCACTAGATTTAAAGAAGGATTGAGATGAATTTAATTGAGCAAGTGGGACCGGAGACGCAGAAAAACCTACCAAAGTAAGTCCAGGTGCGCCTTGTGGGTTGATGTAGATCTTGCTTGTAACCAATACTAGCTGCCCAGGGAATAAACCGCCCGGATCATAGGCTAGCACTGATTTATTAACTTGATACATTGACCTGATGATGTAACTGTCTGAGAGAATGGTTCCTGTGAGGTCAGGGTTTGACGAAACGAGAACTGTGCCGTCAATATCAACGATGGAAACCTGGTCAAATATTTTTTCCGTAGGAGTTTCGATATATTGATTAATGTAATTTGTAAGTGAAGCAAGAGCAAAAAAGTAGGTAGAAGCGGATTCTCCCTGGAATAGTACTGCAACATTATTGTCAAACCCTGCAGATTGGTTGATTTGATCAAGAGCTGTACGGCGGGTGGTTACATATTGCTCAATTTGTGAAGAATAGGAATCGGCTAAAGAAGCTAATTGACCCAGAGCTTGTGATTGGACAGTGTTACGAGTTCTAATGAATGTCACAGCACTGATGATAAGAATTGGTACAAGCGCGATCAAAAGCAAACCAATCAAAACGCGTTGAACAAGGTTCCTGCGAAAGACTGGTTGTTTTTCCTGAATGGGTGTATTAGCCAATTGTTCAGACATAAAAACTCCTTAGTTGCATTCCCATACAGGTTTTCCTGTGAGGATCCTGTTGATCTGGTCCGGAAAACGATCTGGATTTAATGGTTTTCCAATGAAACCGTCAAATCCTGCCATTTGAGCGCTGTGCATTTGCTCCAATCCAGTATTTGCAGTAACAGCAACAATTGGAATGTCTTCAAATTTACCAGATTTCCTGATCTTGCGCATTGCACCATAACCATCTTCATACGGTAAACGAATATCCATTAATACAAGATCCAGGTTTGAGAGAGTGGCGGCAAATTCTACCACTTCAAACCCGGATGTTTTCCACTCACAATGGACTCCGTAATTGGTTAACATCCTCGCAATTAGCATGAAATTTCCAATATTATCCTCAACTACGAGGACAGTTTTGTTTTGTAAATTTGCGTAAATTTCTTCGTACGACGCGACAGGGAGGTTTTCGTTTGTCATTAGAATCCCTGATTATTGTGATTTCCAAGAAATTGGTTTATTTGAGACAGGAAATTGTCAATATCGATTGGTTTTTCGACATAACCATCACATCCTGCCCGAAGTGTTTTTTCGCGATCTCCCCTCATGGCATTTGCGGTAATGGCAATTATAGGTATGTTACGAACTCCGGGAACCGTTTTTAATTTAGAAGTCAAAGTGTAGCCATCGACATCTGGAATATTGATATCCATGAGGATCAGATCAGGTTTGTACCTGCGCAGGCAAATGATCGCCTCAAATGCATTAACCGCTTCAACCACATGGAAAGAAGAAGACTCTAAAAGCCTTTTGACTAACACGCGGTTATCAATATTATCTTCGACATGAAGAATGACTTTATTATTATTCATAGATACCT
The DNA here is from genome assembly GCA_964533735.1 of uncultured Anaerolinea sp. GTDB lineage: Bacteria > Chloroflexota > Anaerolineae > Anaerolineales > Anaerolineaceae > UBA6107. The sequence continues at coordinate 185,022 of CAZHMD010000001.1, forward strand.
CGAGGTATGAAAATTTTAGCATTAATTCATCCGGAAACTACTTACCGTTATGCAAAGTCCCCGGCCATCATGCTTAGTACTTAAGATCTAATTGTGAGAGTTATTTGAAAAAAAAAGGAGAGCGGGTGATGGGATTCGAACCCACGGAATGGTACCTTGGGAAGGTACTGCCTTACCACTTGGCGACACCCGCTGAACGGTAGTGGTATTTTATAGACTTAAAAGTGTTTTGTCAATCCTGTTTTGATTTAGTCGGCTAAAAAAGGAATCAAAACATACGAAGGGGTTCCATAAAAATATTGACAAAACCCTTATGGTATAATTTTTTTTGGTTTCTGAATTCAATCATAGGAGCAACTGTTGGCAGCCAATCTATTAAGTTGGTTGATGGGTTTTTTTTCATTAGATATTGGAATTGACCTTGGGACCGCAAATACACTTGTTAACGTCAAAGGCAAAGGGATTGTAATTAATGAACCGTCCTGGGTGGTCGTTAACAAGAGAACAAGAGAGACAATCGCAGTTGGTGCTGCTGCCAAGGAGATGGTAGGGCGGACACCGGCAAATTATGTGGCTATCCGGCCTTTACGCGATGGTGTTATTTCTGAGTTTGAAATTACCAAATCAATGCTTGAATATTTCATTGGAAAGGTTCACCAACAGACAATCGTCCCAATGCCGCGCCCACGCGTGGCAATTGGAATTCCATCAGGAGCCACTGAAGTCGAGAAACGGGCAGTTTATGATGCCTCGATGGCCGCAGGCGCCAGAGAAACCTATCTGATTGAAGAGCCAAGGGCAGCAGCGCTTGGAGCAGGCCTACCGGTAAATGAAGTCAAAGGAACGATGATCGTAGATATCGGTGGAGGAACAACAGAGGTAGCAGTGATATCGATGGGTGGTGTTGTAATATCACGCTCGCTGCGCGTAGCCGGGGACGAATTAGACGAGGATATCCTGCAGTATATCCGGAAGAAATACAACTTGTTAATCGGTGAGAGACTCGCTGAACAAGTAAAGATCAATATTGGTTCAGCCTATCCTTTACAAACTGAGTTGACCTACACTGTTAGAGGAAGAAACCTGATCACTGGTTTGCCGGGTTCGATGGAAGTTTCTTCTGTAGAAATCAGGGAAGCACTATCTACCTCGATCCAGGTGATCATTGATACGATAAAAGACGCACTTGACGAAGTTCCACCTGAATTAATTTCTGATTTATTGGATTCCGGCATATGCCTGGCTGGTGGTGGAGCACAAATATTGGGTCTGGTGCCAAGACTTAAAGATGAATTAAACCTGCGTGTTTGGATCGCAGATGACCCAATGACTTGCGTGGCTCGAGGAGCCGGATTGGTACTCGAAAACCTCGCTGAGCATGAAAAATTCCTGGTCAGCCTGGAGCGGAATCGCACAAGTGGATAAATTGAAATCAGGATGAATGAAAAAAGTCAGGATTAAAAACTGGCAGCCAATTGTTATTGGGTTAGCGGTTATCGGGGTTTTATTCTTAGCGCTTAGTGGATTATTAGGCAAGATAATCGGGAAAACGATTTCTCCGCTGGTTGATACCCAATCCTGGCTGGCAATTCGCATCCAGGCAATCGAAGAATTTCTCACACTTCCCCGTGATGTTACAAGTTTGCAGCAGGAAAATGCAGATTTGAAGAACGAAATATCTGAACTTCAGTCAGAAATATTAATATTAAAACAGCAGGTATCTGAAACTGACATTCTATATGCATTGTTGGATTTTGCAAGAACAAGGCCGGAAAATAAATACATTGCTGCATCTGTCATCGGCAGGGACCCGAGCCCGTTTCTCAATTATATAATCATTGATCACGGTTCAGATGATGGAATCCTAAAAGGGATGCCTGTTGTAACTCAGCAAGGACTGGTAGGGCACGTTGATGCTGTCACTGCTACGGCAGCAAGAGTGCAATTGGTCACGGACCCCGAATCTGTAGTTAACATCCGGCTTGAAAACGCTGATACTGAAGCCCAAATTTCAGGATCCGTATCAGGTGACTTGACTCTGGAAATGGTAAACCTTGATGTCAAGCTTGAGCAAGGAGACCTTGTCCTTACTTCAGGACTTGGTGGATCCTATCCCGCTGATATTTTGGTCGGTCAGGTTTTAACTCCGTCGCTGGGGCAGGACTCATTGTTTCAAAGTGCGTCGGTACAGCCCGTTGTGGATTTTACTAAATTACGTGCAGTGTTAATCATCACGAATTTTAAACCTGTTGATTACAGCCCACTCACGCAAGAAAATGAATAATAATGATTCACTTAATAGCAGTACCAATACTCTTAATCTTATTAAGCATTCAAATTTCTATCAGCAGTAAGTTTTTGCTCCTGGATGGCTTTGCTGACTTTGTCCTCGTTTGGCTTACAGCCTGGGTAATCCAATCCCGTGTTAAGAAAAGCTGGATATGGTTTGCGCTGGCAATTGCAATGACAGCGTTTATTTCTGCTGTACCTTGGTACGCAATTTTATTCGGTTATTCAGCAATTTTCCTCTTTGGATTTTTCATGAAAAAAAGGTTGTGGCAATCACCTTTGCTGTCTTTTTTTGTTGTATTGATACTGGGAAGCGCTTTGAATTACCTTATCCACTTTGCCGTTTTAAAAGTAAATGGTATGAATACATCGTGGATTGACGCAGTACAGCGTATCATTATTCCATCTACAATCCTAAACCTGGTGATTGCATTTCCTATTTTTTTAATTGCCAGGGATTTAAGCTCAGTGATTTATACGGAAGTTGAAAATGATTAAAAATCAGAATGTAACGAACGGATTTGAAAAATGGAGATTTTCGGTAATCTACGCGATTGTCGGCGCTGTATTTATTTTTTACATCGTTCGTCTGTTTACATTACAAATTGTTAACAGCAATATTTACACATCGCAAGCGGAAGAAAACCGTATAAAAAATATTAGTGTTCAAACAACGCGTGGGAAAATCCTTGATCGTAATGGATTTATCCTTGCTCAAAATGCCCCTTCATTCGATGTTTCCATCACTCCAGCAAATTTACCCATCGATGTGGGAACAACGGAAACGATATACCGCGAACTTTCAGAGTTGATTGACTTGCCAGTGACAAATGGGGTTTTAAATGACGAATCCGCCACAACTTTTACACCCTGTGCAACCGATTTTGGCATTAAGGAAATCGTGATTATTGGTGATACAAATGCTCCGTTCCAACCAGTTAAAATTAAATGTAACATTGATGCTCAATTGGCTAAGGTTATAAAAGAAAAGCAGAACGACTGGCCTGGAGTATCAATTGAAGTAGAATCTGTGCGACAATACCCAACTGGCTCTTTGACTTCTGAGATAATTGGGTTTCTTGGACCTATTACAGTTGAAAACCAGAGTTATTACGTCGATAAAGGTTTTATACCTGGAAGGGACAAGGTTGGATTTGCAGGTATTGAATACTCATTGGATGATCTGCTTATCGGAGCGAATGGCTCGAGGGTTGTCGAAGTGGATAACGCAGGAAAGGAAATCAAGGATGTTGAAGCTCCGATTGATTCAACTCCTGGATATACCATAAAACTTACTATCGACACACGTTTACAAAAGGCCGCAAAAACCATTCTTCAGGATGAAATTATATTTTGGAATAACTGGTTAGGGACCATTAAATCTCAAAATGGGGTAGTCATCGTGATGAATCCAAAAACTGGCGAGATCCTGGCCATGGTATCCGAACCGACCTATGAAAATAACAGGCTGGAGAGATTTATCCCTGCATATTATTACTACCAGCTTTCAGAGGATCCCCTCCATCCATTGTTAAATCATGCAGTCTCCGCCATGCATCCTCCTGGATCTGTCTATAAAATGGTTGCTGCAATTGGTGCGTTGAACGAAGGCGTTGTTACTCCACAACAAACTATCCAATGCCCCGGAACCATTTCAATCATCCAAAAATACAGTGCCAATGAGCCGGGTATTCCACGAGAATATGTCGGATATGATCGTAATGGTCATGGGGTGTGTAATTTTGTAAAAGGAGTCGGCTTATCTGACGACATTTATTTTTATAAAATCGGCGGCGGCTTTGAAAATGAAGTGCCTGACGGTGGATTAGGACCATGGAGATCCAAAGAATATGCAGAAGCATTGGGCTATGGGCGCAAATCAGGTATTGAACTCCCCTATGAGGAAGAGGGGTTGATTCCCGATCCCACCTGGAAAAGAATTTATCGGGCAGAAAACTGGGCAACTGGTGACACCTACATTACAACAATTGGGCAAGGATATGTTTTGGCTACACCTCTGCAAGTTTTGCAGTCCTTTGCAATTTTGGCTAACGATGGAATTTACATGCAGCCAACACTGGTCAAAGAGGTTTTGGATTCAAATGGAACGGTAGTGACAGAAGTATTGGATGCTGAGGGAAATGTAATTTATCAGCAAGGACCAAAGGTGGTCTGGGATATTACAAAAGATCCACTGATTGATATCCTTGATGAAAACAATAAACCGACAGGGGAGAAAAAAGTTGTTGAACCGTGGGTTATCGAATGGGCTCAACGGGGGATGCGCGAAGTTGTAGTCAATGGGACAGCGACTGAGAATCTGGGCTTTTTTGACGTTCCATCTGCTGGAAAAACGGGAAGTGCAGAATATTGTGATAATGTCGCCCAGGAAAAAAACTTGTGCCAACCTGAAGCCTGGCCTTCGCATGCATGGTATGTAGGTTATGCACCTTACGATGACCCCGAAATTGTTGTGCTTGCTTTTGTCTACAATGGAACCGAGGGGTCTGCGGTGGCAGCTCCAATTGTGGGTAAAGTTATGCAAGCTTACTTTGAACTCAACTCGATAGATACATCCGGGGATGTTCTTGAATGATTGTTGATAGAAGGGAACTTTTCCAACATTAATATTGGTAGATAAATATGTTTAAACGTGAATTATGGAGACATTTCGATTTCTGGTTATTTGGCGCTGTGGTATTCCTCAGCTTTTTTGGCGTTCTTATGATTCGCTCAGCCATTGCCGGCAATACTGAACTGGCGGGATTTGTTAAAAGACAAACCATTTATGTTGCGGTAGGGCTTGGGGTTTTGATTATTGCTGCATTAGTTGATTACCACTACTGGAAGAACTTCTCAAAACTATTTTATTCCATCACAGTCCTATTTCTCGCGATCATATTGATTGCTGGAACAGTAAGCTTTGGAGCTCAAAGATGGCTGGAAGTCGGAATAGTAAATATCCAACCAGCTGAAATTGCAAAAATCGTATTGATTTTAGTGCTTGCGGATTATTTTTCGAAAAATGTCAATCGAGAAAAGAATGTTCGATGGGTGGTAATTAGTTTTCTCCTGGTTGCTGGAATAGTTGTCCAAATTTTGTTACAGCCTAATCTAAGTTCTTCCATCCTCTTATTTGTTATCTGGTTTTCAATGCTTTGGATCAGTGGGTTGCCAAATAAATACCTGGTCATATTAATTGTTGCCACGCTGGTTATAGCGGTCATTGCATTTCCATTTCTCGAAGAGTATCAACAGGATCGCATCTTAACATTTGTAAACCCAGACCCTGAAGCGCGTCATGGAAATACTTATAACGTTGAACAGGCTTTGATCACAATCGGTAATGGTGGTTGGCTTGGACAGGGCTATGGACACGGCACACAGGTACAGTTGCGTTTTTTGAAAGTGAGGCATACAGATTTTATATTTTCTGCCATGGCTGAAGAATTTGGATTTGTAGGGACAACTGTTGTAATCGCATTACTGGTTTTTGTAATCATTCGTTGTGTCAGAGCTGCCAGGTTGGCATGTGATAATTATGGCGCCATGATCGCCTATGGATTTGCGACACTAATATTTTTTCAAACAGCAGTTAATATTGGCGTTAACCTTCGGGTCATTCCTGTGACCGGGCAAACCTTACCGTTCATCAGTTATGGTGGAAGTTCTTTGTTATCATTAATGCTGGGAATTGGATTAATTCAAAGTGTATTAATGCACCAGAAAAAATGAAATTGGAGAGATATGGATAACCTCATAAAACCTGCTCGAGTACGCTTTGCGCCTTCGCCTACAGGACATATGCACCTGGGAAGTGCTCGAACTGCCCTATATGATTATCTCGTTGCCAAACAATCTGGCGGGCAATTTATATTACGCATTGAAGATACAGACACGAAAAGGTATGTGCCGGAAGCAGAGCAGGAATTGATGGATGGGCTCCGTTGGTTAGGGATTCAATACGACGAAGGTCCGGATGTCGGTGGACCTTATGGGCCTTATAGACAATCTGAGCGGAAAGAGATTTACCAGGAATATGCGAAGAAAATGGTGGAATCCGGCAATGCATTTTATTGCTTCTGTTCGGCTGAGCGGTTATCTGAAGTTAGAAACAAACAAATGAAGGACAAACTTCCCATACATTATGATGGAACGTGTAGAGAAATTCCGCTGGATGAGGCGAGAGGGCGCGTCGAGAATGGCGAAAAACACGTAATCAGGATTAAATCTCCGAAAGAAGGCGTAACAACGGTTCGAGATCTTATCAGAGGCGAAATCAAAGTTCAAAATAGCACTATCGATGATTCCATATTAGTGAAATCCGATGGCTGGGCGTTGTATCATTTTGCTGCCATGGTGGATGATTTTCTCATGAAAATCACACACGTCATCCGGGGTTCAGAATGGATACCCTCAATTCCGCTGCATGCCCTGATATGTCGATCTTTTGGGTGGCCGGAGCCGGAATGGATTCACCTTTCCATTTTCCTGAAGCCAAGCGGGAAAGGAAAGATGAGCAAACGTGAGGACGCCGAAGCAATCAATGAGGGGCATTCGATTTTTGTTAAGGATTTCAAAGATTTAGGTTATACCCCTGAAGGTGTGATCAATTGGATCGCATTAATGGGTTGGAGTTATGACGATAAAACTGAATTCTTTTCGATGGATGATTTAATAGAGAAATTTAGTCTGGAGAAGTTGAATCCATCACCAGCAGCGATTAATTTCAGCAAACTGGATTATTTTAATGGATTACATATCCGCAATCTGACAGATAGTGATCTGGCAGCTAGATTACTCCCATTTTTCGAAAAAGCAGGAATTACTGCAAATGTTGCGATGCTGGAAAAAATAGCTCCGATATTGCGAGAAAGGTTGCCGACACTCGATGAAGCCATCCCAATGGCTGGATTCTTTTTTAGAGAGAAGATCGAGTATTCAAAAGAAGATCTTATTCAAAAAGACATGAATATGGATGATTGCCGAAAAGTGCTAGAAAAAGCCAGGGAAATCATCCTGAATCATACCTCGATATCAAAAGACGCTCTTGAACCTGCGCTTCGGGAATTTGCAGAAGAGAATGGTTTTTCTGCGGGACAGGTTTTTGGAACATTGCGTGTAGCTGTTACGGGTCAACGGGTAAGCCCGCCATTGTTTGAATCCATGGAAATTATTGGATATGAAAAAGTGCTCGAGAGGATAGATCAAGGAATTGGATTACTGGTTTAACTAATTTTATCTTTAAAAAAAGACGATGAATATAAATCATCGTCTTTTTGTTTGTCGGGGCGAGAGGATTTGAACCTCCGACCTCTTGCACCCCATGCAAGCGCGCTAGCCGGGCTGCGCCACGCCCCGAACAACGAGCAGAATTATAGTCTGAAATAATTAATTCTGCAATAGTAATGTCCTACTTGCCTGCTTGTTCGTCAAGTAACTCAATTCGCCGTTCAGCCAACTTCTGACGAACCCGGGCTGAATCCTTCGGGTAGGTAAAGTAGAACAAGGTGAAGCCCAAACCGCAGAGAATCCATGGAAACGGAACTGTCCATAGAAGTGCATTGGTCAAACCTATTTTATCTGCCAAAGCTCCGGCGATAAGCCCGGAAAATGCGGATAACCCACCTTCGATTAAACTGACAACTGAATAAGCACTCGAACGCATTTCAGGAGTCACGATTGCCTGCATCATGGGTTCTTTAGCGCCGCGACCCGGCCAGCTGATAAGGAGGGCTGTACAAAATGCAAGGCCGAGGATTTGAGGGAAAGTCATATTCTTTCCCTGCGTGAAGAGAATGTAGGTTAATGGGATGCCCACCATAACCGAAAATTGACCAATAATCGTTCGCCCGTACTTAGGGCTCTTCTTTTCAGCAAAATCACCAATCACACCGCCCACATAATTACTGATGGCTGTTCCGATGACAATGAGAGCAAAAACCAGAGGTGCACTGCCGCGTACATGTGAGAATGTAATAGTGTTCGAAAAACCGAGGTCTTTTACCAGCCAATTGATCAAATAAATACTCATAACTACCCAAGGCATGGAACCGGTTACACCCTGGAGGATGGCAGCCCAGATAGTCGGGATACGCAGGGTACTGAAGACATCCTTCCAATTGATCATGTATCGTTTTTCAGTTTCACGGTTTACGAGACCAGCAAGTTCGGGTTCAGCGGAACCTCGAGGAGGTTCTTCGACAAGCAGCCAAATGACCACACCAGTGAGAACACTGGCTATGCCTAAGCCGATGAACCCCCAACGCCAAAGCTCAGGGGTGGCAACAAAGCCCAAAGCCAGGACCCCGAGTACGATTCCTATGGCGCCAACAGCCCCGATTACACCAAGTGCACGTCCGCGTTTTTCCTGTGGATAATGGTCACCAAGTAATGAGAAGGTGGCCGGCATGAGGCAGCCCAGACCCAACCCAGAAATAGCGCGGATAATTGTCATACTTCCAATATTTGGCATAAGTCCAACAGCGATGGTCCATAACCCCCAAACGCCTGTACCAAAAATTAGCACCTTCTTTCGAGACCAGCGATCCGCAACGTAACCCCATAAAGGAGCGCTAATGGTTTGGGCAATATTTCTGAGGGTTTCCATCAATCCGATCGCACCGTAACTGATCCCCCAAACTGCCTGAAGGATTGGTGACAAAACGCCCATTGCCTGACCTTCTCCCTGATCAACCAGGTATCCAAAACCAAGAGCAACCAGGGTCCTGCCTGATTTCTTATGTGCACCTTTCATTTGACCCTCCGGAAATGGAAATAAAAAAAGATCAGGCTTATGGCGGTGAAGAAACGGTGATGAAAGCCTGATCATGAACAATATTACAGTGACTTAATAAAGAAAAAAAGTTATTTTTGTCTTAATTCTTTTTACCAATTGTATAAAAAGTGGGGATCCAGGATACCCTCGATCCATCTTGACGTGCTTTTTTATCGTAGTCTTTAAATTGAATCAGATCTTCAGTTGAAAGTCTTCCTGATAAATCATGCCGAAGCATTTTCCATTCTGACTCCCAATCCTTGCTCAACTCTTGAACAGGAATTTGAAAACCCGAGAGTCCATATTGGATTTCAGTAAAATCACTCCCAGAAAAGAATGACGGAAGCGATCGGCCAGTTTTTGGATTTATCCCCTGGTCGACGAGTGAGCTGGTTTGCGCATCTGCCAATTTTTGAAACTCTTCCGGGTGCTCAACACTTGCCTTGTAGTCTGGTTCAGCAAAGGCAACGGCAATCCCCCCTTGTTTTAATACCCTTTTTACTTCTCTGAGTGCTTGAATAGGATCTTTCAACCAAAGAAAAAAGTAGTGGGAGATGACAAAATCAAAAGTGTTTTCTTGAAATGGAAGATGATACACATCAGCGCAAGCAATAACCTGATCTGCTTTTATTGACTTATTTTCAGACAATCGTTCCAGGTCAAAATCAATTCCAACAGGATGAGTACTAACAATGTCAAAGGTATCTCGAAGGATTACTCCCGTTCCACTGCCAACCTCGAGGATTCTGGAGGACCTGGTCATGCCTGTTTGTTCAATAATAAATTTCCGAAGTGGCTTTGTCCATTCTGCCTGAACAGTAAACCTCTGATTCCAATCAGGATTGGAGAGTTCAGGAGTCATGCTGCCATAACTTGGCGGTGGACCAAATGGTTTCCCAGGGATCTGTTAAAATGTTGCCCAGGACGGTAGTGATCCCTTGGCCAGGCAAGACATCGCCATCCGGTTCCACATAAAGCCAGGAACGGGCAGCCCCCTTGAGGGAGTTTTCTGCTTGAACCAACTCCAGGGCAATTGGATTGATTTCAGAATAAGGCACCGGCAGGTCCCATACCAGCGAAAAACCATAATCCAGGGCATTGCGCGATACTTCTGGCAATAATTTACTTGATTCAATTGAATCTGCACTGAGCGAGATCTTTTTTACCTGTAATCCCTGCAGTTTTTCAAAAAGTTCCGGGTAATTGACAGTGTGGGTATTGGATAAAGCCGTAATGTGGACAGTGAGTGAAATGTCCTCGTTAATCACATCTTTAATTGCTTCCCAGGAAACGGGATTGCTCGGATTTAACACTATCATTATATGGTCAAGACCTGAGGATAAGAGATTGTGCAAGTAATCACTATCGGTAAGACGTGTTCCGTCCGTAAGTAAACCCGTTACCAACCCTATTTCTTCCGCAAACTTTATCAAATCAACCAGATCTGGGCGCAAAGTTGGCTCACCACCGGTGAAAACAACATGCGGGATACCTTTATCCCATGCTTTCTGAAGGATAGTCTGCCATTCCTGAGTGTCAAGTGTCTTTTTTACCCGTCCAACCGGGGTGACAACCGGTGAGGCATTGTCACTTATCTGATAAGTTAAGGCGCAATCCAAACGTAAAGGAGATGAAAAGCGCTCTTTATGGAGATCAATGCGTTCAATATCCAGAAAATTTTCAGGATCAAGGTCTGGTGACATTAGTAATGATTTCAACCTGCCGATAAATATTTCATAATCTGATTTTACGGCTGCAGCGGATACCTGATAGCGCTTTACCAGCTCTTTTACGAGTGTATCTTCATCAGTGCGGTGGATGAGGTGATAGGCAAATTCCGTTGCGCTCGGATTCAAATGAAGAATTGTGCTTGCGTTCAATATTAAAATCCCTTCACCTTCGTTATTTATCCGAAGATGCAACCTGCAATTTGTTCCATCCGGGATAGAAAAATACCCCTGGTAACTGTTTTCAGGCAGTGGTTTCGGGGTGAAGAGTATGTTGTCAATAAAGGTCCGAATTCTTGCTTTCATAATCCCTCCAGGTATTGATTTTTTCTAATTCTCAATAGTCAAGGGGCATCCGCCACCACATTCTGATACCAGCAGGCACCCCTTACATTTTTCGGTTAAATAACGGCGTTCACGCAGCGAGGTACAAAGCGGGTGATTCCAAATCATTTGCCAATCTGAAGAAACAATATTACCAACTGAGGAATAATAGGATTGACAAGGAATGACGTCACCATTAGGCTCAATGCACATGTTGTAAAGTGCTGCGGTGCAACCCTTGACTCCCAAATCATTAATCACAGGATCAAAATTGCAGTATTGTGTTGGGGTGTACCAAATCAATTTTTGATTATAAGAATCTGTAATTTCTCTCGCTGAAAATAGAAGCTCTTGTAATTCGCTTTCAGACAATCCAGTTCCCACAGTTTTGCCTTTACCGGAATAGATCAACGCATTTAGACCTACAGTTCGAACTCCCAGGTCACCAAGCAAGCGTAATGTGTCAGGAATCGTGTGCTTGTTAGTCGAAAGCATTGTCGTATTTGTCATCACATATTTATGGTTTTTTATCGCATTCTTCAACCCAGACAATGTTTGAGACCATGCGCCTGTGTGGTAAACCATCTCATCGTGGATGTCGGGGACACTGGACTCAAAAGTGATTTGAATATGATCCAGCCCTGATTCAACCAATGTCTGTAAATAAGATTCGTCGTTGAATTTTCGTCCATTGGTGTTTAGTCCTGTTATCTGACCTTTTTCTTCAGCATACTTTATCAATTGCGGTAGATCATCCCGCAATGTGGGTTCTCCTCCAGTGAATACCAGATGAGGAATGCCTATCTCCCATAATTTGTCTATGATGCCAAACCATGCGGAGGTTGAGAGTTCAGGATAGGTCCGAGGACGTCCGTTATAACAATGGGCGCAGGCATTGTTGCAGCGATAAGTAATCGCCAGGTCCATACGGTAAGGAGCCGATGGTGTCGACGAAAATGGGGCATTAATTTCGAGGTCCAGATCGCAAATTGGGCAGGCATCAGAATCAATTAATTGATCGATCATTTTTCCGGCAGTCTGGAAATCTGCTAAAGCATCCGCGTCACTCACGTCGAAAGCCTTTTTTAATGCCTTAATCGAGGTTTCCAATGGCATATGGTTCAAGTGGAAATAAGACATGGAGGCAGCTGTAGGATTTAAATGATAGATCTGGTTGGCATTTATGATCATCACACCAGATCCGTCACCGTCAATCCGCAGGTGAATGCGTGATTTATCGTCGCCGGACTCATGAACAAAATGGTACACACCCGCAGAGGGCAAACTCACAGCAGGGGAAGGTTTAAGAAACGTGAGCAACCTCGAGTGAAGGCTCATTTTGGATGAAGTTATCGTCCGCCTCCTGCACATGCACATGCACAACCAGCACAGGCGCATGCACACGCGCATGAATGTCCACCGCTGGAACCACCGCCGGAACTTCTATAGGTTGAAGGAGGTGGAGGGGGATTGGTAACATTAGTTACGCCACTGGTAAACCCAGTCAACCCACCCAGTACACTTGATGAGAAAGTGGAAACACTATTGACCACTGAGGCTGCAAAGGTTGAGCCGGGCATTGTAGGCATAGAGGGCATGGAAACACTTTTTCCACCTGCTGTTGAAACGGCAGGCGGCATGGCTGTGGTTACCGTGGATGAAGATGGACGAGCACTCGTCGGATCGTAGCGCCACCACCAGGAAGGCGTTGGAATAAAGACAGGACCACTAAATGTATCTTGTGTGCGTTCCTGATATTTCTTATCCAGCATCGTCCAGTCCATGACTTCTTCATAAGCCTGGGCTTTGACTTCAGGTGTACCTGCCGTCTCGACCTGAGTCCAGGCATTCTTCATGATCGATTCGTAGTAGGCAAGTGTTTCTTTTTTGCTGAATCCCTTCATTTTTTCACCAACTACGCGGATGAGATTCACCATGACCACCTGAAGCAGCTTACGCCGGGCAGCTGTATTTTTTTCAGCGAATCCTGTCAGGAAGTCAGTCTCATAACCGTTCAAACCTTCAGGAAGCGGGCTGCTGGGATTGATATCCAATGGGTCTTTCTTCACTACTTCAGCAGCTCCCTTTTTCAGAACACCGAAAAGGATCATGGTAAAAATCTTATCCATGGGTTGTTCCATCAGAACAGCCACTTCTACCGCCGTGAGACCGCGTTTTATCCCATGACCTTCAATGGAAATTTTGGGTGGAAGGTACTGGAGCTTTCGTTTCTTTGCGCCGACTGTGGCTGAGTAAATGATAAGGACGAAAAACCCGGCAAATCCGAGGCAAAAAGCAAACGGGCATAACGAGCTCAAATCGAAGGAGGGAGTTGGTTTGGTTGGAGGGACGTACGGTTCAGTGACAATTACTCCTGCAGCGAGGTAGCGTGAAGGGAAACTGGCACCGAATGTGTACTGCGTATAGCTATTAGCCTGATCGGAAACCCAGGTGTAGAAGATTCGGCCATCCGACATAATCCTGCTTTCAGGCTCCTGTACACCAGGCCAACCTTCTGGAATGAAATAGCGCGATTCTGTATCAGTTATACCTGCAGGGAGTAAAAAGGTAACCTGGTAGGTTGTGTTGCCGTGGGTGTATTGTCTATCATACCAATTGGGAGAAAAAACAAGGCTGGCATATTCTTCAGATTCATTCTGCGTGGCAGGATAGATCACATTTTTAACTGACGGGATATTGGCGTGAACAATTCCCGATCCACCTGCTGGGATTTCGTTTTTCTGCAAGTAAAGTGAGATTCCAGGGGAAACAATATCTGAATCTGTAATTCTGGAAATAGGTACCCCATTTATATCAGCCGTAATTGTCTTTAGGTCGTAATCATAATTCGGCAAGCCAATATCGACGATATCGATGACGTGTGCTCCAGAGTCATTGAGAAATTTCATCGTGTAATCAATAGAAATAGAGCCATCTGTGTTAATTGTGACCACCACTGCCTGTTCTGGTACCTGAAAACGATAATCCTGGGCGGAAACGGGGGTCGTGCTCCCTGCCAGCAAGACAAATATCAGGAACAGGCAAATATATCGGTAGACTCTCATTGTTACCCTCCCAGAATAATGCTTATATCACCACTTTGGTTCTTCAGTAAATTGGTAAACAGTATGACAAAATGGGCAGGTGACCATTGGCGCACCGTTGACCATTGTAATATCCTTAGCGCTTAGCGTTCCACCGCAAGATTTACACTTGATCGAATCAACTTTGACGTTGCCTGGTAGGTCAACATTGTAGGTCACGTTGGTTACATCAGCCACGGGTTTTTTCCTGGCCGCGATAAAGATAATTGCCAATCCGATGCCGATCAGGACAAGTCCAATTGGTAGCCAGATAATATTGCCGGTGCGGTCAACTGATCCTAAAACCATCAACGCGCCAAAAAGCACAAGTATCCCGGATCCGATGAATGCGATAATTTTCATTATTTCACCTCATAGAGTTTATGCACAAATATTGAATTCTAGACTTTATAATTATATGATGAATTAATTTATTTGGCTCAGTTATTTAAAAGGCAGAACAATGGATGAAATATTGGAAATCAAAAGCTTGCAAAAAGAGTTGGGTGAGCACAATTATCGCTATCATGTGTTGGATGAACCAATCATCAGCGATTATGAATACGATATGAAGCTCAAAAGGTTGCGGGAATTGGAAGAACTTCACCCGGAGGCAATTATTTCCAGTTCACCAACTCAGCGCGGATTTGGCAAACCATTGGATAAGTTCCGAAAGGTTGATCACCCAGCTCCAATTTTGTCATTAGCCAATGCTTTTGATACAAAAGATTTGGAAGATTGGTTTCAACGTATTGGACGATTGGATGGTCGAGTCGCCTCAACCAGATTCGTTCTGGAACCCAAAATTGATGGTCTGACAGTAATATTAAGATACGAAAAGGGTATCCTGATTCAAGGGGCTACCAGAGGTGATGGGCTTCAGGGAGAGGACGTTACTGCCAATATCCGAACGATAAAGTCTGTCCCTCTGCAAATTCCGGTTCTAAACAAGCCGATTAAACCCCCGGCAACTCTCGTTGTTCGCGGAGAAGTATTTATTAAGAAAGATGATTTTAGCCGGTTGAACGAGATATTGCAGGAAAATGGTGAAAAAACTTACCAAAATCCCCGGAACACGGCTTCAGGTTCCCTGCGCCAATTAGATCCAAACATTACCAGAAATAGATCTTTAAGCTTGTTAACATATGCAATCATTGAGAGCTCAGAAAAACCACCAAAAACACAATGGGGACTGTTAAAGTATCTCGCAGACCTGGGATTCCCTACCTCAGAGCTTGCCGTATTGAAAAATGACTTTACTGATGTTATTAATTCAATTGATTCGTGGAAAGATATTCGAGATACCATCCAATATGAAGTGGACGGTGTAGTTGTAAAAATTGATGACCTGCAGTTAGCTGATGACCTGGGTTTTGTAGGAAAGGATCCCAGGGGAGCCATTGCATTAAAATTCCCGGCGCGGGAAGTATCAACTATCCTGCAAGAAATCCGCGTAAACGTTGGACGAACTGGTGTATTGACACCATATGCCGTACTAGAGCCTGTCGAGATCGGAGGAGTGACCGTGAGGCAGGCAACCTTGCATAATTTTGACTATATATCAGAAAAAGATATTCGAGCGGGAGATCGTGTTTTGATCAAAAGAGCCGGAGATGTAATCCCTTATGTAATTGGCCCCATGATCAGTACGCGGGGTAGCGGCTTAAAACCTTATATACCACCCTCAGTTTGTCCTTCCTGTGGCCAGGAAGTCGAACACCTGCCCGATGAAGTAGCCTGGTATTGCGTTAATACCGCCTGCCCGGCACAACTTGTTCGAAATATTGAGCATTTTGTTTCGCGTGGAGCGATGGATATTGTGGGGTTGGGCGAAAAAATCGTCGAAATCTTGGTAAATGAAGGCAAAATCAAGGATATCGCTGATCTTTTCAATCTGAAAAACTCCGATTTGATTGGTATGGAAGGATTTGGACAAAAGAAAGCAGAAAATATTATTAATTCAATAAACACCGCCAGGAGTCAACCACTACCCAGGCTTATAGCAGGTTTGGGGATTCATGGAATAGGTGAAGTGTCAGCTCTTGCACTCGCCAGAGTTTATAAGAGCCTTGATCAGCTAAAGGACACTAATTTTTCAGACCTTGTTTCTATAGATGGTGTAGGACCAAATACTGCGCAGGCAATTTTCGACTGGTTTTCGCAAGCGCCAAATATTAGGCTGGTTGAAAAATTGAAGTTATATGGCGTCTGGCCAATCTACGATGTTGAAATAACGGATCTCAAGAACAGACCTTTGAATGGAGAAATTTTCGTGATCACTGGAACACTGCCTACATTATCCAGGGAGCAAGCGAAAGAGCTTATTGAGAAAGCAGGGGGTAAAGTAACAGACAGTGTCAGCAAGAACACGAATTATTTGGTAATAGGCGAAAATGCCGGGTCCAAACTGGAAAAAGCCAGGTCATTGGGAGTTCCCCTGCTGAGGGAAGATGAATTGTTGGAGATTCTGAGGAGTCAGGGTGACTGAAGGATTAGCCAGTTGTATCTTGCGTTCCGGCAGGGATAGATCGGTGCGATTAAGACATCCCTGGATATTTGCATCAGCCATTGATGAAGTCAAAGGTAACCCGGCTGATGGCGACACGGTACTGGTTAGGTCAAGCACCGGGGAGCCGCTGGGGACAGCTGCCTATTCCGGAATTTCCCAGATCAGGGCACGAATGTGGAGCTGGGATGCAGAGGAAAATATTGATGAGCAATTTTTGTATAATAAAATTAGTTCGTCAATTGAAAAACGAAAAAATTTTGTTGTCTCCGAAGCTGCGGATTCGTACCGACTTGTTTTTGGGGAATCTGACGGCATTCCAGGATTGATTGTCGATCAATACAAAGACACGATTGTCATCCAGATCTTATCTGTGGGAATTGAAAAACGAAAAGCAATGATATGCGACATTCTTAGATCCCTTTACCCTAGAAATCGGATCTATGAACGTTCTGATGTTGAAGTGAGAACTCTTGAAGGACTAGAGCCTCGTAAGGGGTTAATTCAAGGCGCCGCGCTGCCTGAAACGAATTGGATCCGGGAATATGGCATCAATTATTTTTTGGATATAGAAAACGGGCAAAAGACTGGGTTCTATCTGGACCAGAGAGAAAATAGGCTTAAACTTGGGCAATACTGCCGGGATAAAGAAGTACTGAACTGCTTTTCTTATACCGGAGGGTTTACCCTCAATGCCTTAAGAAGTGGCGCGAAAATGGTCACTTCAATCGATTCTTCCCAAACCGCAATTGATCAGATGAATGGCAATGTCAGAAAGAATGAATTCAACAGTGACAAAAGCACCTCAATTTGTGGGGATGTGTTCAAGGAACTACGGCTTATGCGGGATAAGGCACAATCCTTTGATGTGATCATTTTGGATCCCCCAAAATTTGCACCAACCATCTCACAGGCTGAAAAAGCAGCGCGTGGATACAAGGATATCAATTTGCTTGCATTTAAACTGTTAAGACCTGGTGGAGTCCTTTTCACGTTTTCCTGCTCAGGAGGTATTTCCCGTGATTTGTTTCAAAAAATAGTCTCAGGGGCTGCCCTTGATGCAGGGTCTGATATACAGATAATCGATGTTCTCTCACAGGCTGCCGACCACCCGGTGTTGATGAGTTTTCCAGAGAGTATGTATTTGAAAGGCTTGGTGTGTATAAAATAAAAACACACAAAAAGTGTGTTTTTACAGTGGAGATGGCGGGAATTGAACCCGCGTCCGAACGAATAGACCCACGAACCTCTACAAGCTTAGCTCATTTTCTGTTTCGCCGCCTTTCGTAAAATGAACAAAAGCAAAAGGCAGCCAGTCGCTTGGACCCGAAAGCCCTCTTTCATACACCTCGCGGCAGGATGTACGGCACTTCAACTTTGTGGCGTCCGCTCTGCTACCGGTTGAAGAGCGGAGCAGGAAGACGTGACGCTTCTTAGGGCGTCAGGGAGCTCGATCACACGCTATGCAGCGAGTGGAAGAGCTACGTAAGAAGTGTTTTTGGCACTTGTTTTTTGTACGGATTTAACGAGTTCGGTACCTCTCGGCTTGCCATTCGGGACCAGCCTCGCCCGTCGAAGCCTGTCATCCCCGGTAAAAACATTATACTTGGTTAATGTTATTATTTTATTTGATTCAAAAATAATATTCTCGGTGGTCTTGGAGTGCTTATGATCTCGATCTATAAAGGTAAGGAAGGGTTGGGGATTGCAGAGGTTCAAACCTACACGGAAGGTTGTTGGGTTAACGTCATTGATCCAACTTCGGATGAACTTTCCGACCTTACAAAACTCGGTATACCACTGGATTTCATAACATCGCCCCTTGACCTGGATGAACGACCGCGCTCTGAAAAGGACGACGAAGGCACTCAATTGATCCTTATCAAGATCCCATTTTTCCAGGGAGATGAGCTTGATGTTCCTTATACTTCAATTCCACTTGGGATCATCCTCACAGAGAAATTTGTCGTTACGGTATGCAAGAAAAATAATATCATCCTGGATGAATTACTGCGGACAAAATTGAAAGGGTTTTCCACCGGTAAAAAGATCAGGTTTGTTCTGAGAGTGCTGCTGTTATCTGCAACAAAATTCCTTTCTTACTTGCGGGAGATTAATAACAGTGTCGAACGGGTTGAGGACAATCTGACAGCCTCCATGAGGAATAAGGAAGTCCTGGAACTGCTGAAGTACCAGAAAAGCCTGGTCTATTTTGAGACGGCTTTGAAATCTAATGAGTTGATGATGGAAAGATTGCAGAAGACACCGATTTTTCGACGTTTTCCTGAAGACGAGGATTTACTTGAAGATGTCCTTACAGAAAATCAGCAGGCAATTGAAATGGTGGCAATTGCAGAAAACATACTCAGTTCGATGATGGACGCGTTCGCTTCAATTATTTCAAATAACCTGAATGTGGTCATGAAGTTTCTGGCTTCGGTCACGATTGTGTTGAGCATCCCCACGATCATCACAAGTTTCTTTGGGATGAATGTCACACTTCCAATGAGCGGTCAACCCTGGTCTTATTTAGGAGTCATCGCAATATTTGTAGCTTTATGCTTGCTGGTAATATTGATTTTTATTCGAAAAGACTGGTTTTAAAAACCACTTCTCAGAGGAAGTGGTTGATCGGCATTGTGGGCGGAACAGGACTCGAACCTGCGACCTCTTCTGTGTAAGAGAAGCGCTCTAACCAACTGAGCTATCTGCCCGAACAGCAAAATTATACCTTATTATTTTTTACCCTGGAGAGTTTAATGCGAGTCGTTCGGTTTATGGATAAAGAGAAGAAAATTCATTATGGGTGGCTCGATGAAGATCGCGTTGGCTTAATTGAAGGGAGTATTTTTGGAGAATTCAGACGGTTGGAACCAACCATTAATATTCGGAATGTCCGTCTACTTGCTCCAGTTACTCCAAGCAAAATTATCTGCGTCGGTCGGAATTATGTCGAACATGCCCGGGAGCAAAACGTTGATTTACCCGAATCCCCGCTGATCTTTCTAAAACCTCCGTCAGCCGTGATTGCTAACGAGGAAAATATAATGCTTCCCCCGCAGAGCCAGCAGGTTGAGCACGAGGCGGAACTGGTTGTTGTTGTTGGCAAACAGGGCAAATGGATACCAGTTGAAGAGTGTTCAAAATATATTTTTGGATTTACGATTGGCAACGACGTTACCGCAAGAGATCTGCAACACAAGGATTTACAATGGACGCGGGGGAAAGGATTTGATACTTTTTGCCCAATTGGACCATGGATTGAAACTGAGCTCGATCCGGCAGATTCCCTGATCACTTGCCGAGTTAATGGGGAACTCAGGCAAATGGGATCCACACGCGAAATGGTTTTCTCTGTAAATCATCTATTGGCTTTTATTTCTACAATTATGACACTCAAACCCGGTGACCTTATTTTCACTGGCACTCCTGCTGGAATTGGACCGCTAACTCAGGGTGATATCGTGGAAGTAAGCATAGAGGGAATCGGAATCCTAAGAAATTCAGTCGTTTAAGAAAACCTTTGAAAGGTTTTTTTTGAACTAATAGCCTAAATATTTATTGAAAACTTCATTTTGTCTTATACTCATTTTATGTCGAAGAAAATCAAGGTTGCCCCAGTCACACTGATATTGCTCGGTTTGTCATTAATAACAGCAGGCATTGTTGGTGCGATAATGTTCAACACACCGATCCATGAAGAAAGTGTAAATTCAAGATATCGTTTTTTCGAGAAAAACCAGCCTATTGAAGTAACAATTCAGGAACCTACGCCAGGTTTTTATGAGATTCCTCAAGCAATTCCAACTAAGACTCCACATGGTTTGCCAGGTCTCGGATTAACATATATTCATGATCCGCTGCACCCTGAGTTTGAGCAGCCAAAAATTCCCGATAGAATCCAAATCCCAGCAATCGGACTTATAGCTCCGGTCGTTATTTCAGATTACAACAAGACAAAAGTTGAAGGGGAGACTTTTGGTCAATGGGTGGCTCCGTCAAAATTTGCTGCAGGATGGCACCCAGACTCGGCACTGCTTGGCCAGACCGGGAATGTTGTGATTAATGGTCACCATAACGAATTTGGAGAAGTATTCGGCGAGCTTGTTGATCTTGAACTTGGGGACATCATCCTTGTTTATTACGAAGATGAAGCATTTACTTACGTAGTTTCAAATAAAATGATCCTTCCAGAACGATTTCAAGAAACTGCGGTGAGGCTTCAGAATGCCAGATGGTTGGGCAAGACAGACGACACAAGGTTGACACTGGTTACGTGTTGGCCGGCTGACAATAACACACACCGATTGATAATTGTTGCCCGACCATATTAACCCGAATAATTAGATGAGTTAAAATCCTTAATGGTATAATTTTTTTGCTAAATTACCCTAAAGGAGTACATATGTCCGGTCATTCTAAATGGGCAACGATCAAGAGGAAAAAAGGCGCCGCCGATGCTAAGCGGGGGCAAGTTTTTACCAGGCTTACACGAGAAATTGTAATGGCAGCAAGAGAAGGCGGGGGAGACCCTGATTCCAATTTCAGGTTACGTCTGGCGATCGACAAAGCCAAAGCCCAGAGTATGCCCAAAGATAATATCGACCGCGCAGTAAAAAGAGCTTCCGGTGAAGGCAAGGAAGGTGAAGTTTATGAAGAGGTGTTGTACGAGGGTTATGCCCCTCACGGCGTTGCTTTAATCATTGAATGTGTTACCGAAAATCGCAATCGTACGGTTGCTGAGGTGCGGCATTTGCTTGCAAGATCCGGAGGCAGTATGGCTGAAATCGGTGCTGTTTCCTGGCAATTTAAACGTGCCGCCTCATTCTCTTTTCCTGCAGAAAAATTCAATTTTGACAAAGTATTTGAAATTGCAGTTGAAGGGGGAGCAGATGACGTTGTCCAGGATGACGACGAAATAAGTGTTGTAGCGCCAGTGGAATCTTTCAAAACATTGAGTGACAGATTCCGTGCAGCAAATATGATGCCTGAAGAAGCAGGACTCAGTATGATCCCAAACCAGGAATTGGAATTAAACGTGGAGCATACTCTACAGGTATTACGCACAATCGATGGCTTGGAAGAACTCGATGATGTGCAATATGTTTATTCAAACTTGAAAATCTCTGAAGAAGCCATGGCAGCGATGGAATCTGAGTAGGTCTTATGCTTGTCATTGGCATAGACCCGGGGACAGAAACAACTGGATATGGGATTGTAAGTGAAAATGATGCCGGCGAATTAACCCTTGTTTGCTTTGGCGTCATAAAAACCAGTAAAGAGAACTCACCGGCAATAAGGCTGCAAAAGATTTACAAAGAATTAAATAAAATACTACTTCTCAACAGCCCAGTGAGTGGAGCTGTTGAGAAGTTGTTTTTTCAAAGAAACGTCTCCACCGCTATAGCTGTGGGTCAGGCAAGAGGGGTGATTCTACTCGCGTTAGGCAACGCGAACCTGGATATTGAAGAATATACTCCGAATGAAGTAAAGCAAAGTGTGACGGGGTATGGAAATGCTGACAAGAAACAGGTTCAGGAGATGGTAAAGATACTTTTGGGTTTGGATGTTATCCCAAAACCAGATGATGCTGCCGACGCTTTAGCGGTTGCTATCTGTCACCTTCGACACCAAAAACTAAAATCTTTGTCCGAAGGAAACGAGAATTGATCACTAGCAGCTCCAACCAACAAATTAAGGACATTAAGCGTTTAAAAGATCGCAAATACCGGGACGATACTCATTTGTTTTTTATTGAGGGCATCCGATTAGTCCACGATGCCATGAGGAAACCTAAGAATATCAAAACACTTGTTTTTTCCCGAGAATTATCCCGCTCACAAAAAACAGAGGAAATCGTAATAACCGCGCTGAAGGCAGGAATCCCTGTCCTGGAGGTTGGTGCGGAGGTGTTTAAGACCCTTTCCCAAAAGGATGGTCCGCAGGGATTGGCTGCTGTGGTTAACCAAGAATGGGAAATATTGAATTCCGCCAGTGAATTACCCGGACCCTGGTCAGCTTTGATTGAGGTGGCAGATCCAGGCAACCTGGGAACGATTTTGAGGACATCGGATGCAACAGGCGGAGCCGGGGTCATTCTTGTCGGTCACTGTACCGATCCATTCGATCCAATTGCTTCAAGAGCGAGCATGGGCTCAATTTTTTCACAGAGAATTTTGAAAGCAGATAAATCAGTATTTATCGAATGGGCAGGCAAATGTAAACAACGTATTATTGGTACCTCCGATAGAGCTGAAATGGATTATAAAGACGCAAAATACTCACCAGAGTCGATTTTATTAATGGGAAGTGAAAGGCAGGGTATACCTGAAGATATCGAGGCGATATGTAACCTGATGGTGTCCATTCCAATGATTGGGATCAGTGATTCATTGAATCTTGCAGTCGCCACATCAGTTATGATGTATGAAAGGTTCAATCAACAACGGAAAGGGAATACACAATGATTGCATCAATCGAAGGAAACCTAACCTATATTGGCGACGATTTCCTGGTCGTGAATGTTGGAGGTGTCGGTTTCAAAGTGATGTGTTCCGCAGGGTTTATTCGTTCAGCGGAGTTATTCAAACCCGTCAGTTTGCATACATACCTCTCCGTACGGGAAGACGCCCTTAATTTGTTTGGTTTTGAGCATGTCGAGGAGAGAGACATGTTCGTGCTCTTAATTGGCGTACCCGGGATTGGCCCTAAAACAGCACTCAATATCGTTTCCACCTTATCGCTGGAAATGATCAACAAGGCAGTTATCCAAGAGCAACCGGAATTATTCAATAATGTGGTTGGCGTCGGAAAAAAATCTGCGCAGAGTATTATCTTGCACTTGCAAGGGAAATTGATGAAGGGGGTTGGTCCAATTTACGGGATAACTAAAGAAGTGGACACTGATATTATTGCTGCATTAACCAATTTGGGATACAGCCTGATAGAAGCCCAAACGGCGATACAGTTGATCCCCAAAGAGTCCCCCTCAGATTTAGAAAGCCGGCTCCGGATTGCGCTTCAACAACTAGCTTGAGAACGGCTCCAGCGCGTATAACAACGGTAATCCTAAAAGAATTATATTGAAGTAAAATTGAGTATTGGAATACTTCTTCACACTGGAATATCAATTGGAGACTAAATGACGGAACTTTTTGACAAATATTCAGAGGAACTTGCCTCCAAGATTTCACTTTTTGAGAAGAGTCTGGAAGTAAGAAATATTGGTGAGGTAATTGAGGCAGGCGATGGAATTGCTCAAGTAAAGGGTTTAACAGGAGTCAAATCTCAAGAGCTTGTCCAATTTTCAAATGACGTTAAAGGAATCGCTTTTAACCTGAAAGAAGAAAAGGTCGGTGTAATTATCCTTGGTGACTACTCTACGATTCGAGAAGGTATGCTTGTTGAAACAACAGGACGAATTTCTTCGGTTCCTGCTGGCGAGCAACTGATCGGTAGAGTGGTAAATGCGCTCGGTGAACCGGTTGATGGCAAAGGTGATATTAAAACGAACAGGTTTCAACCTCTGGAAAAAGTAGCTCCGGGTGTTATTGAAAGACGCGATGTAGACACACCAGTACAAACTGGCATCAAGTCTATTGATGCCATGATCCCGGTTGGACGCGGTCAGCGTGAATTGATCATTGGAGACCGGCAAACTGGTAAAACTGCTATCGCCATCGATACGATCATCAACCAAAAAGGCAAGAATTTGATCTGTATCTATGTGGCTATCGGGCAAAAGAAAGCTGCTGTGGCCAGAACTGTAGCATTATTGGATCAATATGGGGCCATGGAACACACCATCGTTGTATCCGCGTCTGCTGATGAATCGGCCGCCATGCTTTACATTGCACCGTATGCCGGGTGTGCCATCGCAGAATATTTTATGGAAAATGGGTACGATGCACTGGTCGTTTATGATGATCTGTCCAAGCATGCCTGGGCATATCGCCAAATTTCTTTGCTTTTGCGCCGGCCGCCTGGTCGAGAAGCCTATCCTGGAGATGTTTTTTATCTTCATTCAAGATTATTGGAACGGGCTGCTTGTATGGCGTATGCTTACACTATTGTACCCAAGTCATTTAAAGGTGACGAAATTGAACTTGAAAAAGTAGATCAAGGCGCAATTTTTAGCGGACCAATGGCATTTCACGATGCAGGTAAGTCTCTTGAAAGTGAAGCAGCTAAAAGTGATAAAAAGATTGTTAAAGTAGCAAAAAGTGGTGGTTCTATTACCGCATTGCCTATTATTGAAACTTTGTTAGGGGATGTCTCAGCTTACATCCCGACTAATGTTATATCCATCACTGACGGTCAGATCTACCTGGAGGGTAACCTCTTCAATGCTGGCATACGTCCTGCAGTAAATGTTGGTATTTCTGTTTCGCGCGTAGGCGGAGCAGCACAAACCAAGGCCATGAAGCAGGTGGCAGGTCGCTTACGTTTGGATATGGCCAACTTTAGAGAATTGGCAGCCTTTGCCCAATTTGGCTCCGATCTGGATAAAGCGACGCTCGGCCAACTTAACCGTGGGCTAAGGCTACAAGAAATCCTTAAGCAACCACAATACGAACCAATTCAACTTGCCGAACAGGTTATCGTTCTATACGCAGGTACAAATGGTTACGCCGACACAGTACCTCTGGACCGGATGAAAAATTGGCAGGCTGACCTTTTACGCTGGGTGGAATCATCTTATCCACAAATTAGTAAATCTATCGCAGCGGACAAACGCATCACGACTGAAACAGAACAGGAATTAAAGAACGCATTGTCCTTATTCCTTTCGTCATGGAAATAATTACTGGTTAAAACAAGATGCCTTCGATCAGAGAAATGCGATTGAGAATCAAGAGTGTAAAGTCTCTAGCCCAGGTAACCAGGGCATTGGAGACGGTTAGTGCCAGCAAGGTAAGGAAGGCTGTCCAGGCGAATTCCGCTTCCCAGCCATACTCCATAAAATCCTGGAAGGTATTGCTCCATCTTGCCAGGCAGCCTGGAAGAAACTCCTTACATCCATTATTAAATGAGCGACCAAAAGTTCATAAAATCCTGGTAATCATGGTTACCGGTGACAGGGGATTGGCAGGATCTTACAACGTAAATGTGTTACGTAATACGTTACTGCATTTTGATACGATGGATATCCCTGTTAATTACATTTGTGTGGGAAGGAAAGGGAGAGACTTGCTGCTCAGGCGGAAAGAAAAAGTGATCGCAGACTTTTCTGACCTACAGAATCCTGTCACTTTCCTGGAGATATCTCCCATCAGCCGCATGGTTGTAACCGGATTTCTAAATGAAGAATACGATAAAGTATTTTTATCCTTCACACAATTTGAAACCATGAGCAGGCAAACAAATGTGATCCGGCAAATTCTGCCCTTGGAAATTGATCCTGGAGGAAAGGGTATCAACGCTACACATGTTAATAGTCAGTCGGTTTTTACCTATGAACCTGAAGCGAGTTCCATATTAGACGAAATTATTCCGAGATTTACTGCCATGCAGATTTTCCAGGCTGTACTGTCCTCTCAAGCCTCAGAACACGCCGCCCGCATGATCGCCATGTCCAATGCTACTGAAAATGCCCACGAATTAGTGGATGTACTGACTCTGCAATATAACAAAGCGAGACAACAAACGATAACTAACGAGATGCTGGACATAGTTGGTGGTGCTGCAGCTCAGACCCAGAATTAACCATGTTCGTTATTGGAGGAAGTCCTAATGAGTGAATTGTTTGGGAGAATTCGGCAGATACAGGGGAGTGTTGTTGATGTTTCATTTGGTGAAGACAACACACCTTTTATCTACGAAGCGCTTTATGTCCAACTGGATGGAAAAAGAATTGTTCTGGAAGTACAAAAGCTTTTGGAAGGCGGTATTGTTCAGTGTGTGGCCATGGATTCAACCGATGGACTTCAAAGAGGGGCAGAGGTTGAACGGGCAAACGCTCCGATCAAGGTACCTGTCGGTCCAAATACGCTTGGACGCGTACTGAATGTCCTGGGGGAACCTGTCGATAATGGTGGTCCTGTTGAAACCGAAACGTATTATCCCATCCACAGAGAGGCACCGTCTTTTGCCGAACAATCCACGCGGGTTGAGGTATTTGAAACGGGTTTGAAAGTCATAGACCTCATTGCTCCATTCACAAAAGGCGGTAAAACAGGTATTTTTGGCGGAGCTGGGGTTGGAAAGACCATTATTATCCAGGAATTGATCCGTTCTATTGCAACAGTTCACAAGGGAAAATCAGTTTTTGCAGGCGTTGGTGAGAGAACCCGCGAAGGAACGCAACTTTACCGGGAAATGCTTGAATCCGGGGTCATGAAAGATACGGTTATGGTTTTTGGTCAGATGAATGAAACCTCCGGAGTACGATTGCGTGTAGCATTAACAGCTCTGGCGATGGCAGAGTATTTTCGCGACCAGGGCATGGACGTTTTACTTTTCATTGACAATATCTTCCGTTTCACCATGTCTGGATCTGAAGTTTCAGCGCTCTTAGGGCGTATGCCTTCAGCAGTTGGCTATCAACCGACACTGGCCTCCGAAATGGGCGAGTTACAGGAGCGCATCACATCGACACGCAACGGATCTATCACTTCGATGCAGGCAGTGTACGTGCCAGCGGACGATTATTCTGATCCTGCTCCAGTCGCTACTTTCACCCATCTGGATGCCACGATCGCCCTGGACAGGGCAATTTCAGAAAAGGGGATTTACCCCGCGGTTGACCCACTTGTATCGACTTCACGAATTTTGGATCCAAAAATTGTAGGAGACGACCATTACAATACCGCGCGCGAGGTTCAGAGACTGCTCCAGCGCTATAAAGACTTGCAGGATATTATTGCCATTTTAGGAATTGATGAGTTAAGTGAGGATGATAAAGTAACTGTGTCGCGTGCCAGAAAGATCGAAAGATTTTTCTCACAACCTATGTACGTGGCTGAGCAGTTTACGAGCATCCCGGGAACGTATGTTCCCCTTCGGGAAACCGTGCGAAGTTTCCAGGAAATATTGGCAGGCAACTGCGATAACCTACCTGAGCAGGCGTTTAGTATGGTTGGGTCGATTGAAGATGCCATAGAAAAAGCAAAGGCTATTTCGTAGGTGATTGATGACCATTCGTTGTGAGATCGTTTCTCAGGACAGAATTGTCTACCAGAATGACGTAGACATGGTTGTATTGCCCGGTGCTGCCGGACAAATGGGTATACTTCCCCATCACTCACCACTATTAACTGTCCTGAACTTTGGAATTATAACGGTCAAAGTAAAGGGGAATGAGGAAAACTTCACAGTTGCTGGTGGAATTGCCGAAGTTCAACCTGACCAGGTGACCGTCTTAGCAGATGCAGCTGAAAACGTCAAGGAAATTGATGAAGAACGAGCCTTAAAAGCTCAACAACGGGCCGAAGAACTGCTAAAAGATACCATAGCTGAAGATACAGATCGATACTTAAAGACTATGACGGCTTTGAAGAAATCGAATTTGCGCTTGCAAGCTGTGAAGAAGTATCGAACTTCTCATAAAACAGATTTATAGATAAGGACACGCCCTAAATGGCAAGTTTAACGAGAGATCTTGGAATTGACCTTGGGACCACCAATACAGTAATTGCAGAAGGCAATCAAATTCTTTTGCAAGAACCTACAGTCGTGGCAATCATTACCGATGAAAACAAAATGGTTGAATGGGGGCAATCTGCTAAAGAGATGGAAGGAAAAGTTCCTGATACCGTTGAAGTTGTTCGACCCTTGCGACATGGGGTTATCGCTGAATATGAGGTGACCGAAACATTATTAGCCTATCTCACAAGAAAAGTTTGTGGTCCGATGAGGGTCTTTCGTCCGCGGATGATGATCACCGTTCCATTTGGAGTTACAAGTGTTGAAGGACGCGCTGTCCACGAAGCCGGAATCGGCGCAGGAAGCCGGGAAGTTTACCTGGTTCCTCAACCGCTGGCTGCGGCGTTAGGGGTTGATCTGCCAGTCGCTACACCGTCCGGGAATATGGTCATTTCTCTGGGAGGAGGAGTAAACCAGATCGCCGTAATCAGCCTGAACGGGATTGTTTCAGGGGAAGCAGCTCGAACAGGTGGAACTGAATTGGATGAAGCGATTGTTAGTTACGTAAGGAAGCGTTTTGGAGTGATCATCGGTCTGCAGACTGCAGAACAACTCAAAATTCGCATTGGGGCTGCCACTCCTCAGGAGCAGCAACTATCCATGGAGGTTCAAGGGCAGGATCAGGTCACAAGCCTTCCTCGACCGGTTGTGCTCACGACAGATGATATTGTTGAAGCAATCCAGGACCCACTAACAGACCTGGTGAAATTATCAAGAAAAGTGATGGAAAAAACTCCACCGGAATTGGTTTCCGATATTATTGATCGTGGCGCAGCAATTTGCGGCGGCGGGTCACTTCTCAGAACCATAGATAAATTCCTCACACAGTCAATTGGTATCCCGGTTTATATGGTGGATAATCCACTCACCTGCACAGCAGAGGGGGCGGTTAAAGCCTTGGATATGAAAGATGCATTACGGCGAAGTCTGGCTTACGGATAAAAAAATCCCCTGCAATGCGCAGGGGATTTTTACAAGGTTTATTAGTTTCGCCGAGAGCGGCCGGAAAGCAGCAATACATAGTACAGAATAGTGGAGATGGATTGGAGTGCACCGGCAACGTAGGTCAGCGCTGCTGCATCCAGAACCTTGTGTACTCCAACCAATTCCCCAGAATAGATCACACCTGAGTTTGCCAGCCACTCTTTTGCTCGATTGGAAGCATTAAATTCAACCGGCAGCGTAACGACTGCAAACAGTGCTGTGGCGGAGAATAGAATAATTCCAACCCAGGCAAGGTTTGGTGAAGAAAACAACAATCCTCCCAAGAAAATGATTGGACCCAACCAGCTGCCAATTTTCACGGACGGAACCATTATTGAGCGTAATTTGATTGGTCCATAATGGGTTGCGTCCTGAATGGCATGACCACTTTCGTGAGCAGCTATACCTGCTGCTGCCACGCTTGGACTACCATAAACCCCGCTACTGAGGCGTAAAATCTTTGACTGCGGATCATAATGGTCTGATAAAGTTCCGGCAGTTTGCTCGATCTGTACGTTCCTCAATCCATTTTGATCAAGCATCCGCCTGGCAACTTCTGCACCGGTTAGACCAGTAGTGGTTCGTACTTGTGAATACTTACTAAATGAGGTTTTAATTTTCATTTGTGCCCACAAACCCAACAAAAGGGCTGGCAGGCTTATCAACAAATAGAGACCATATCCACCTAAATCCATAGCGACTCCTTTTTATAACTCAAGAAAAATAATAACACAATGATGGGAGATTATTAAGTGTAACGATGCATATTTATTGAATGCAATTGAGTGTCCCTGGAGAGATTCGAACTCTCACCTACGGCTTCGGAGGCCGGCACGCTATCCATTGCGCTACAGGGACGAACGACGGTTATTTTATCATGGTATGGTTTCAATAATAGATAACGATATTCATTACTGTTCCACTTCGATCCAATCTGTCGGAAAAGAATAACCTGACAAATTTGGAACAAAGTAGGAATAGCGGGAAATTACCGATAACGGAATTTCACCATAGACGTGCGGAAACAAGTCCTGACCAC
Source organism: uncultured Anaerolinea sp. (assembly GCA_964533735.1). Classification (GTDB taxonomy): domain Bacteria; phylum Chloroflexota; class Anaerolineae; order Anaerolineales; family Anaerolineaceae; genus UBA6107. Next base: position 215,395 of record CAZHMD010000001.1, read on the forward strand.
CCTCAAGATTTTCGTAATTAACTTCTGCCTTCAACAAATGTTCGTCAATTTCAAGGAGGACAAGGTCGGTCGAATTCAAAAACCAATAATTGGCAACTGCCACAACCTGGTTTTTGGTAGAGCAATGGATAAACCCATCTTGTAGAAATTGGGCAGGAAAATAGATTCCTTGACCCTTCGACATCTCAAATTCTTTGAGTTTGGCAATATGGTAGATCATCTAGTCTCTATTAAAATGGGGAATTTCATCAGGTAATTCAATTGACAGTTCAACCAATCCACCTATCTCATTTTCTCTGTACCAGGGAATTTGAACAATCATTTTCTTTTTACCCTTTTTCTCGATGGTATAAATATTGCTCTCTCGAGTATCAATAAGGTGGAATAGCTTGGCGGTAGATTCTGGTGAGTGACATTCTCTCAAATTCTTCCCGAGTAATTCATCCGTTGTATCATTGCTGAAAGTTTTTCTTGATTTATCATTCAAAAAAGTTATTTTGCCTTCTTTATCACAAACGGTAATTGAAACCGGAAGTTCAGCAGCCCAGTCGATTGTTGTCATATAGTCTCCTTGGTAATTTTCATGAGTTTTTTGATGCTTGAAATTAATTGAGATTTGTCGGTTATGGTAAAAACTTCCCGGCGAATTTCTGAGGTGAGAAGATAGCCAGCGAGATACCTGACAAGATGCTTCCTAAAGATGGGAACACCAAGGTTAGATCCATACAGGGAAATCATTTTTTCAAGATGGTTTTCTATCATCTCAAACCTTATTTGCGCAGAAATTTCACTTGAATCAACATTATTGAACACCCATGGATTACCAATCGCAGCCCGGCCTATCATAACAGCATCACAGCCCGTCTGATCCATTAACCTATCTGCGTCAGCGATATTTTCAACATCCCCGTTGCCAATAACCGGTATTTTCACAAGGTACTTGATCTCTCCGATTGAATTCCAATCCGCAATTCCTGAATATTCCTGTTTGCGGGTGCGGGCATGAACAGAAATCGCACTTGCACCGTTATCCTCAAGAATTTTTGACACCTCAAGGTAATTCCTGCTGCCCTCATCCCATCCTAGGCGTATTTTTGCAGTAATTGGGAGGTCAACCGCTGAAACGAGCGAGTTCATGATGTTAGCAATCTTCTGGGGATCCTTGAGCAAGCCTGCACCTGCTCCCCGATTTACTACGTTGCGGGCAGAACAACCCATATTGATGTCAATAAAATCTGGATTACTCCGGGCGAGGTACTTCGCTGCATTAACCAGGCGCTCTGGGTCATCGTCAAAAATCTGGTAGGAAAAGGGTCTTTCTTCAGTAGAAAACATCAGTTTTGAAGGAAGGTGCGGGTGACCATTGGCGATGTCAATACCGTTAATGAATTCGGAAATTGAAATGGCTGAACCCAGTTGACGACAGAGAAGCCGAAATGGGTGGTCTGTATATCCGTCCATGGGTGCAAGGATATAACGTCCGTATATCGGCACAATTCCAATGTAAAATAAAGGAGAGGGTCTGAGTTCAGTTTTCATTGCGTAAGGATGGTAATTATAATGTGCAATTTCCTAAAGAAAATCTTATTAATCTTCCTGGTTATAGGGGTGTTTATTCTGTCTACCTCGTGCAAAAAGCAGCAAAATATCCAGGAGATCAAAGATACTCAAACAATCAATCCATTATTAAATCCGTCACCAACCGTTGCCGAGCTGGCAATTTCCAGCGTATTTCCAACTAATGAAACTGAAATTCCACCTAACAATGAATTGCCGCGCACAAAATATGATCTCAACGTGTGGTATGACTATAGTCAGGGGGTATTAACCGTCGATGAAGAGGTGACGTTTTTTAATTCTACTTCCAGGGATTTGGAAATAATTCCCTTTATTTTACCGTTCAAAGCAGTTAATGAATTTAAAATACAAGAAATTATGATCGACAATGAGGTTCATTCACTTTTTGAATTTGATAGCAATACCCTTTTCGTGACCTTACTTCAACCTTTGAAGATGAGGGAGTCTGTTGTGATTTCCATAGAATATATGATTACAATTCCTGACACTGGTGGCTTCCTCGGAAGAACGAGTCAGCAGGTCAACCTGGCAGACTTTTATCCGATTATTCCACCATATACCATAGGCGGTGACTGGGTAATAAATCAGCCAGGAGCTGTAGGGGAATACATTACATACGAGCTATCTGACTATAAACTTGAATTTTCCACGAACGCCCCAGAAGATATTATTGTTTTCTCAAATTCACATATTGAGAAGATCAACGATGTCTACACTATTAATGCAGAAAAATACAGGAATGTATTGATATCCATGTGCACACGCTGTACAAGAATAGAAAATGATTATAGCGGCTTTAAAGTAATCGGCAGCTTTGATAGTCAGGACGAAAGCAAGGGGCAAATTACTATCTATATAATCAGCAACGCATTGCTCTTCTTTTCAGATACGTTTGGTGTGGATTACCCACACACAGAGATGACAATAATTGAGACTGATTTTCCTGATGGTATGGAATTCGATGGACTGTTTTTTCTCAGTAAGGACTGGTTTGATCAATACTATGGGACATTTAAGAATTATTTGTCCTTGTTAACAGTTCACGAGACCTCACATCAATGGTGGTATGGATTGGTCGCCAACAACCAGGCAACTGAACCGTGGTTGGATGAAGCGCTGGCAACCTATAGTGAGTACCTTTTCCTGGAAGAGTTTTACCCGGAATTAGCCGCCTGGTGGTGGGATTACCGCATTTATGGTTTCAACCCGACAGGAAACGTTGGTTCTGACATTTACGAGTTTGATCGCGCAAGACCCTATATTAATGCAGTTTATTTACGCGGGGCAGTATTTCTCCACGGATTGCGAACCTTATTAACTGATGATGTTTTCTTCATTCGTTTACGCCAATACGTACAGAACTATCAAGGCTCGATTTCTAATGCCGAGGGATTCAAGAATATTTTTATTCCCGAAATGACCGCTGATGAAACAGATCTCCTGAAAAATTTCTTTGAGCAATAGATTGCGATAGGGGCTTGACAACGAACATATGTTCTATATAATAGAGATATGGAAACAGAACACGTGTTTGCAATGTCAAGAAACCTGGCGCTGCCTTTACCCAACGAGTTGATGGTAGTGTACGGCGTACACGCCGGTGCCGGCAGACTGCTTGATCTGGCGGCGCGCCTGGCTTTACATGGGCAGGTTTACCTGTTGGATTGCGGCAACCGCAGCAATATGTATCATGTGGCGCGTGCGTTAAGACCCCTCACCAGGGATCCCGCGGCTGCGCTGCAGAACATTCGCCTGTCCAGGGCATTCACTTGCTACCAGGTGCTCGCGCTGCTGGGGAAAGTGCAACTGTACACCGGGGTTCCTGTGTTGATCTTGGACTTTCTTTCCACCTTTTTGGACGAGAGTGTTCAGGCAGAAGAATGTGCCTTTCTCTTTGAGAAGACGCTAATGCGCGTTTTGACGGTCTCACAGTTTGCGCCGGTCGTTGTAAGTGTTAAACCATTGCTTTCGATCTCCGCTGAGCGCGCGGGGTTGCTAACTCAACTCAAAGAGCGGGCGGCACATTTCTGGGAAGAAGTACCCGAATTATCAACCGGCATTGTTCAAACCCAGGGTTCGTTATTTGAGGGATTTTAGAGGAAAAATGGGACGCACTATTCTTTCGGCTACCCAGACCTGGGTTGAAGAGGATAAGGCGCTGATGCGTTTTGTACGCGCGCTGCGCAAGAATGACCAGATCCTGGTCGAGGAGTTGATCGCGCTTTCCCGACAGCACATTGCCGAAGCTTCCTATGCCAGCAACCTTTACCCCATGGATGTTTACCTGGTTTCAATGCTTCTGGAGCTCTACAAAAAAGTAAGACAGTTGGAAATCAAAGTTGAACAGATGGATGCACAATCCGGCGGCGATGGGAAGATCGTTCAAGAGGTGCGCGGAATTTCGTCCCTGCTGGAATTGGTAGGGCACTCGGCAGACTCCTCGGATAACACTGACAAGGAACCTGATGCGGCTGATGATACTACCGGTGCAATGTACATTGATCTTCAGGAAGGCGCTTGAGTGACACACTCCCTGCGTGGATGGCTGCTGGATTTGTACGAAGATGCCAGTGACGGGCTGCGGATGTGGTTTGTCACTGAAAGCGGGGAGCGAACCTGCCTGCGCCAGTCCATGCCGGTCACATTTTATGCTGCCGGCGGAAATGAACAGCTGCGTGAACTGTGGCGGATGCTCCGTTCTCGCTCCGAAACTGTTTCTTTGAGCCGGGAAACCCGAAAAGATGCCTTTATCACTGAGCCGTTGGTAACCTTGCAGGCTGTAATTGACAGCCCGGCTCACCAAACCCGTCTTTTTCGAGACGTGCAGCGGTTGTTCCCGAATCTCACGTATTATGATGCGGATATTCCGGTCAATACCCGACATGCTGCCCGCTTTGGCACCTTTCCGTTGGCATTTTGCGATCTTATTTACGATGATGACCGCTGGATCCAGTCGATTAAAGTACTCAACTCGCGCTGGGACCTGGCGCCTGTTCACCCGGTTTTACGAATCCTCGAGTTGGAACCGGATTGCGACCCTGGGCGCAGTACACCAAGGGTGGTTCGGGTTCGCTGGCAAAAACACCAAAAATCATTGTCTTTAAGCCAGCCGGCTGAGCTGATCTCCAGTTTGAACACATTTTTGAAGCAGTATGACCCTGATCTGGTGCTCACTCAATGGGGTGACAACTGGTTGATCCCTGAATTGCTTAAGCTGTCGGAACGGGCGGGTGAAAAACTGTCTTTGAATCGGGATGAACAGCGTGATGTGCACTGGCAAAAGGAATTAACTTATTTTTCCTATGGGCAGATCATTTTTCGTGCCGAAGAGGCACATTTATTCGGACGGTGCCATATAGACCAGCGCAACGCAATGATGTGGCGTGATTATGGACTGGATGGAGTGCTTGAATCAGCCTGTGTTACAGCTCAATCGATTGAACGCGCGGCGCGTGTTTCTCCGGGATCGGGAATTTCAGCAATGCAGATGCTGACCGCGCTGGAAAGAGACATCCTGGTTCCCTGGCATAAGCAGCAGGTGGAGGAATTCAAAAGCGGGGTTGATCTGATCCAACGCGACCGGGGCGGATTGATCTACCAGCCGATTGTTGGGGTGCATGCGCATGTTGCCCAGGTTGACTTTATTTCCATGTATCCTGCGATCATTATTAAAGGCAACATTTCTCCAGAAGTGCCCCTGCCAAAAGGGATCATTCCTGCCAGTGAAGAGCTTGGTGTTGTTCCGCTAACACTGAAACCCCTGTATGAGAAGCGGGTTGCCTTAAAAATGCATCAGGCGCAGTGCAGTAAGAATAATCCGCTGGCCAGGCGTGATAAAGCCCGCTCTTCAGCGCTGAAATGGTTGCTGGTGGTGTGTTTTGGTTTTTTGGGATACAAAAATGCGCGTTTTGGGCGTATCGAGGCGCATGAAGCCGTGACCAATGGTGGGCGTGAAGTTCTCTTAAGAGCAAAAGAGGTGGCTGAGTCACTGGGGTTTGAGGTGCTTCACCTGTATGTGGATGCGCTCTGGCTAAAGAAAGAAGGTTGTGTTGATAAGCGCGATTTTCAGGAAGTAATTGATGAAATCTCAAGTCAGACTACCCTGGGAGTTTCATTGGATGGTGTTTACCGTTGGGTTGCATTTTTACCCTCTCGCATGGATCCACGTGTGCCGGTGGCGAACCGTTATTATGGCGTTTTTCAAGATGGCTCGCTGAAGATAAGAGGAATTGAAGCGAGACGGCGCGATACTCCTCCTTGGGTAACAAAAACACAGAACCAGATGCTCGAATGCCTTTCACACGCTTCGTCCTTTGAACAACTTCCGGCTCAGATCAAACAGGCTTTTGAGATATTCAGAAAGTCTCTCGCTGCGTTGCGATCGGGCAGAGTAAAACTTGAAGACCTGGTGGTAACAGCGCGGATCAGCCATGAATTGGAATCATACAAGTCACCGACACCTGCCGCGCGGGCAGCGCTGCTCCTGTTCAAAGCCACCGGTAAGCGTGTTCGACCCGGTCAGAAAATGCGTTACATCTATGTTCTTGGAGATCCATATGTATGTGCTTGGGAAGGTTCTGCGGGAGTAACCGATATGCAAGTGGATAAGGTGAAGTATATTGAACTGATGGCGCGTGCTGCCACCAGTGTCTTTCAACCGTTTGGAGTTGACAGCACGGAGTTGAAACGCTGGGCGCACTCCGCTACAATTGAGCTAAAGTTGAGTTTTGGGAAGGAGGTTACTAATGTGCGGACGTTTCACGATCATGCTCGACCCCGAAGCTCTCCAGCTGGAATTAGATCTGGGGGAAATCTCCACGGACTTCAGGCCCAGCTCTAACGTGGTACCAGGGCAGCCAATAGCCGCGGTGAGCGATCGACTTACTAAAAAGGTCGATTTGTTCAAGTGGGGATTGGTGCCAGTGTGGGCAAAAGACCCGATGATCGGGCACAAATTGATCAATGCAAGGGCAGAAACCATTGCCGAGAAACCATCGTTTAAACAAGCCTTTCTTCGCCGGCGTTGCTTAATCCCGGCTGATGGATTCTACGAGTGGAAAACTGAAGGTACGCGTAAACAGCCATATTTGTTCAAGATGAGTGACGGAAAACCATTCACTTTCGCAGGAATTTGGGAAACCTGGCGTGACCGCGCAGGTGTTGAGATTTCCACTTGCGCAATTATCACCACAATTCCAAATGGTTTGATTGAAAAGTATCATGATCGCATGCCGGTTATCCTGGAGGAAAGTGTACGCTGGCGCTGGCTGGATGATGTGCCTGTGCCAGAGCTGCAAACTATGTTATTGCCATACCCCGATAGCAAAATGACAACTCCTCAACCGGTAGACCCGAAGTCTCTTTATATAAACAGGTGATGTTCCTGAATGTATAATAGAATAAATTTCCAAATAAAATATTTCATTGTCACGAGGAGCTAACTATGCAGCGCGAAAAAATCATTGAATCAATCAAGCAAAATCCCGAGGTTGACGTGCTGGTAGTAGGAGCAGGGATCAACGGAGCGGGAACTTTTCGTGATCTGGCTTTAAATAAGGTAAATGTTCTGTTGGTCGATCGGGGAGATTTTTGTTCAGGAGCGTCTGCTACCTCTTCACACATGGCTCATGGAGGCATTCGTTACCTGGAAAATGGGGAATTTCGATTGGTTAGAGAAGCGGTCGCCGAAAGGAACCGCATGATTGAAAATGCTCCACACTTGGTTCAGCCATTACCAACGGTAATTCCGATTTTTAAGATTTTTTCTGGATTGTTAAATGCACCACTAAAATTTCTTAATTGGTTAGACAGACCTTCTGAGCGAGGGGCTCTGGTTATAAAAATCGGACTTATTTTTTATGATTCATTCACGCGCAAGCAAAAGACTGTACCACGCCATAAATTCTATTCAAAGGCCGATGCTTTAAGGAATTACCCCCACCTGAATCCTAAAATTAAATATGCTGCATTGTATTTTGATGGGCAATTACTATCACCTGAGCGCATGACTGTTGAAATTATCCTGGACGGTGAGGATGAAGGCGACCATGCTAAAGCGCTCAACTATACTTCTCTGACAGGCTTTCAAGGACAAGAGGCAATCTTACGGGATGGTGTTACGGGTGAGGAATTAATTGTTCATCCTAAACTCATCGTCAACGCAGCTGGTCCCTGGGTTGATGATGTAAATGATAAATTAGGCTTTAAAGACAAGATGATTGGAGGAACAAAGGGATCACACCTGGTTATTAAGAATGATCTCCTGCGAGAAGCGGTCGGTGTTAGTGAGTTTTTCTTCGAAAATAAAGACGGAAGAATCGTCTTGCTGCTTCCGTTTTTTGACCGCGTAATCGTCGGGACTTCAGATCTGCCGATTGAAAACCCGGATGACGCCCGATGTACTAAAGAGGAAGAAGAATATTTCCTGGATCTGGTCAAACGTGTCTTTCCAACTGTACCTGTAACACGGGACCAAATCGTATTCAGGTTCTCTGGAGTTCGTCCACTCGAATATATGAAAGCGAAGACAACGGGGCAAATAACGCGCGATCATAGTATGAAATTTAATGAAGTAGGCGGCATACCTGTTATCAGCCTAGTCGGTGGAAAATGGACCAGTTTCCGTGCATTCTCCGAACAAGTAACCGATGAAGCTCTCAAAAGGCTTAACAGCCAACGGAAATTGTCAACCGCGTCCCTTGCACTTCGAGGTGGGAAGGATTTTCCTCTTACTCAAGAGGAAAAAACACGTTATGTTCAATCATTAGTGGAAAAGAATGGATTACCAGCCGAATATATTTCTGCCTTACTTGAGCGTTATGGAACCAATGCAGTAAAAGTGTGTGATTACATCCTTAAGACAAAAGGACATTTCCTTTCTTCGATTGAGAATTGGAACTCGGCTGAAGTTGATTACCTGGTCGAAACTGAAAAACCCATCCATTTGGACGACTTCTTTTTGAGAAGGTCTATTCTGGGGTGGTTAGGAAAAGTAAAACCCTTAATGATTGAGGAGTTTTCGAAAATAATAGGGGACACACTCAATTGGTCAGAAACCAAAAGATATGAAGAGATTGAATATTTGAGGAAAATTTTCATGGAATACTATGGGGTGAGCTTATAAGGCAGAAAAGACCCTCATAATTGAGGGTCTTTTTTTATGTTGGCGGGAGCGACGGGGTTCGAACCCGCGATCTCGGCCTTGACAGGGCCGCATGTTAGCCGCTACACCACGCCCCCAACGAACAAAAGTTTACCATAGCACCAAATCAGCGTCAAGGAATGATTTTAGTTTAGGTTAAAAGAAAATCTTGGCTAATTTTAGAGCTTTTTGTTTCCAAGGAAGGCGATGGGAAACACCTGAATCGCCTGAAAAGGCATCTTTATTGTGAAGGTACCATTCATAATTTCGCAGTAAAGCCTGTTTGTTGGAATATTTTGGTTTATAGCCTAATTTATCGATGGCTTTGTCTATGGAAACGAAGGAATCTTTCGAGGCAGTTTCGTATATCCATGGATACAAGGGACTAAGTTTTAAAAATTCTAGGATCTTAAGCACTGCGACAACCGGGCTTGCAGGAAAGGGAATAATTTTCTTTTTAAAGCCAGCGGCATCCAACACTGCCTGATAGTCTTCCTTCATGGTGGTGTATTCAGCTGCGCCAATGTTGAAAGTATCATTAACGATTTCTGTGGAGAGGGTGCAACAGGAGAGGATTGTCCGGCATAAATCCTCGACATCCAGTAATTGATAACGGTTCTTACCCGAACCGATCATGGGGAAATTCTTCCCCTGGCTTGCCCATTCATAGAAAATGGCAAAAACTCCCAGCCTCTCAGGTCCAACAAAGGATTTTGGCCTTAAAATCGAAACACACAATCCATTCTGACGAAACTCTTTGCATATCTCTTCAGCTTTTACCTTGGCATCACCATAATGACCAACGCCATACACGTGATCTGTCTCAAAGAGAGGGTGATGGTCTGGGACGCCGTAGACTGCCGTTGAGGAAATGTGAATGAAACGATTTACGCCATACGCCTTAGCTTGTTCCAGTACATTTCTTGTACCGACAATGTCGGTCGTATAGATATCTTCTGGTGAATAGAGGGGTAACGCGGCAGCTGTATGAATGACAACATCCACATCCCGCATCGATTTTTGAAGATCTGCTTTATTGCGAATATCCCCTTGAAGAAATTCGATTTTATCTCGTTCTGGATATTCAAAATCAACAAGATCAATCCCTCCGATATCCGTAAAACCATTCTCCAGAAGGTGCCTGACAAGGTTGATACTTAAAAAACCACTTATCCCAGTAATGTAGATCTTCATATTTACTCCATAAATTCTTTTTTGAGATTAGTATGATAACAGAAAAAAACCTTTCAGGTTTTGAAAGGTTTTTTTCAAATTTGCCCAATTTAATTCTTACCGGTAAACCAATTTTCGTGATTTCTTTCCCATGAGTATAGTTCTGACTTGTCAAACCACAATCCAATTTCGATTTCGGCGTTTTCAATAGAATCGGATGCATGCGTAAGATTGCGGCTTGTGACCAGTGCGAAATCATGCCTGATAGTTCCCGGAGAAGCCTCAACAGGATTTGTTGCTCCCATTGTCTGGCGAATAGCAGATATTGCAGAAGGACCTTCCCAAACCATTGCCATCACCGGTGCACTGGTAATATATTTAATTAAGCCATCATAAAACACTTTTCCTTTGTGAATTTTATAATGCTCACCTGCCAGCTTGTCGCTTACAACCATGAACTTACTGGCAACGATCTTTAAGCCGCGTGACTCCAGGCGTTTAATGATTTCTCCGCAGAGATTCCTCTGAATTGCATCAGGTTTGATTAATACTAGCGATCTTTCCACAAATTACTCCTGGGTTTGAGTTAACAACTCTTCAGCGCGCGTATAAGCCTCTAATGCTTCATCAAAACGATTGGATTTCGCGTAAACATCTCCGAGAAATTGCATGAAGCCAAAGTCGGTTTCACGCTCAGGTTTGAGTTTTTGAACAATGTCAAGAATGTCCCCGTTATCGTTTTCAAGAGATGTTTGCGATAATTGGCGAAAAGCATCGTCATAATGATTGTTTTTTATCAACTCAACCAATAGATTAGATCCGTCTGGAACATTTTCGTTTAACTCTGGCACGATTTCGTCCGTGCCTGAAATTGAACCGGACGCCATTTCAGTTACAAAATCTGAGGGTGCTGTAATTGATGAATCTGGACTGGTTACTGATTCAGCAATCGGTTCTTGATCAGCTGAAGGGGTGGGCTCAGGCAATATCTCTTCTTTGTCTTGAACAAACAAAATAGGCTCTGAGATTATTTCCTCTGATGGAATCTCAGAAGGAGTATCCACTGATAAATCTTCTGCTACAGGTTCAGTCGAAATACTGGTTAATCGGTCTAGAGCATCGTCAACCGGTTCATATACTATGGACTCGAATTCACTCTGCGAAATATCACCAATTTCGTTAGCTTCATCTGAAATACCTTGCTCAGGACTGATCTCTCTCAACCAACCGAGTAATTCTTCACTCGTGGCAGCTGAAATCGCGCCTTCTTTACCTTCAAAGTCTTCTCCGACAATTTCATTTTCTACGGGTGTAATGGGAGATTCATCAAGTAAAATCTCATTATTCACAACCGTAGATTCTGTATCCACTGAGGATGTATCAGACACTTCGGGTCCTGTAAGGACTGTCTTCACCCAATCTGGAATCTGGCTGTCGTCTTCTTCCAACTCTGCAGCAGGAGAAGAGAAATTTTCCGCCTCTTCAACTTTGGTAAATTGTTGATCAAAGGCACTTTCAGGAGTTTTAACTTCAGGAGTTTCATAAGTGGGGAGAGGAGATGTTGGTTGGGTTAGTCCTTCGAGGCGCAATGAAATATCTTCAGCATCCAAGGCTGGGACGTCAGACTGGTCTTCCTCTGCTGAATCAAATGGTATTGAGACGTTGTCTTCCGGTTGATTGGCTAAATCGGAAAGAATGGCGTCGAGATCCATCGACGGTTCTTTGGTTTCGTCTTTTTGTTCCACAATGTCAGAGTCAAGTGTATTTAACCAATCGGGTAAAGGTTCATCAGGCTTGGTATCCGAAATCTCGTCCTGTCCAAGGTTGTTTAACCAATCGGGTAAATCCTTTTCCGAATTTAGTTCATTTGGATTATTTTTTGATTCATCAAAGAATTGAGCCATCCAATCAGAGTTTTCGTCTTTCGGATCAATTTTTGGGGAATTATCGTCAGACATGGTCACCTCACTATTGACTGATTGTCTATCATTGGATTGAGTAGAGTCTTCATTCTTCTCAAATCCTGAACCATTTACACCCAATAGTGCTTCTGAATCAGACACCATTCCATTGAGTGCGTCACTCACACTTGAGTTTACTATAAATTCTTCGGATGCTTTAACTTTTAACCAATCTGGAATTTCTGATTGTTTCGCTTCTACAGATTCATCTTCGTAGATGTCTGCAGGAGGACCAACTTCTGGAGTCGTAGATGGTTGCCAGCCAGCGGCTTTCAAAAAATCAGGCAGGGTTTCTTTAGTAGAATTCGCAATTGATGAATTATTTTCATCGGAAAGGTTTGAATCCGAACCAGTGGTCTCAGAAGAAAGAGGTCCTTCCGGGATAAATACATTATTTAATGATTCAGAAACGGAATTTGGAGTATTTTCATTAGAAAAAATTTTTGACTGCTCACTTTGAAGCGGTCGATCCCAGGAATCGAAATTTGCTGTAGAGAAGGCAGATGTATATTCAATTCTTTCAATTTCAATTTTTTCGTCCGGAACATCCTCCACAGAAGTCGAGAGGGGAACGATCCAGGCATAATAAGGGTCGATTGAAGCTAGTCGTTCTAATACTGACTTAGAATTCTCTGATAATCCGTTTTCGAGATATATCTGGTAAAGGATCTGATTAGCAACATGACAATAAGGAAGAGTTTCAACAATATGATTACAGATTTCGGCTGCTTGAACTGGCGCATTTGATTTTACAAGCATTTCGGCCAGTAGGATTTTTAGATCCACCCGTTCCGGATTTGTTAATAATGCAGCATTTATTTCGTTAATAGCCTGTTGAAATAATTCCCCTTTTGCATACATTCTAATCAATGCACCCCGTGATAGGCTGATCTTTTCCGGTGCAGATCCATCGCGTTTGCTAATTAACCTTTTTAGTTCTTCTTGAACAATGATGTTTGATGGTTGAGAATCAAAAGCAAGTTCCATATGGTAAATTGCAGAATCCAGATCCCGTTCTTCTTCTTTTATTGAACTAAAGGCAACATGAGAGACGAAATCATCAGGAACTATTGCGATTACTTTTTCGAAACAATCTATGGATTCTGGAATCTTTTTACTCTCTAGATAAGCCTGGCCGAGTAAACGTAATGTATCTACCGAGTTTGGGTACTTTTTTAGTATATTTAGGCAATGAGTAATTGCCTGATCGTTTTGATTTTGCTCAACGTATGTTTCAATCTCTTGTAGATAACTGCGTAAGTTCACCACTTTATAATTTCCTTGTAGCAGAAGTATGCATCAAACAGTTGGATTTTGCAAGCAGTGTGTCATAGAAAAAGCAACGCGATTAGCGTTGCTTCGAAGTATTATTCACCTAAATAATCCCTTAATTTTCTTCGAATTGTAGGGTGGCGTAGACGACTCAGGGCTTGTGCTTCTATTTGACGCACTCTTTCGCGTGTAACGCCCATTTTTCGACCTACTTCTTCAAGCGTGTAAGCCTGACCATCCAGGAGACCATATCTCAATTGAAGAATACGGACTTCTCTTGGGGGTAAACCGTTTAAAACCTCTTCCAGATGTTCGCGCAGCAGATTGTATGTGGCTGATTCATCGGGCGGTAAGGCTTCTTCGTCTTCAATAAAATCACCCAAAACTGAATCCTCTTCGTCATCCGTTGGTGTTTCCAATGAAAGAGGGCGCCGCGCAACCTGGATCATATTTTCCACTTTCTTCGGAGGTACATCCAAAGAAATGGCCAGTTCCTCAACTGTTGGTTCGCGGCCCAGGCGCTGAGTTAATTGGTGTTGAATACGGAGTAATTTATTGATCTGGTCACCCATGTGAACAGGAACTCTAATTGTTCTGCCCTGGTCTGCGATTGCTCGCGTGACGGCTTGGCGGATCCACCAAGTGGCGTACGTGCTAAATTTATGCCCTCGGCGATAATCAAATTTCTTGGTCGCTCGGATCAACCCAATATTTCCTTCCTGAATAAGATCAAGGAAGGGAACACCGCGACCCATGTATTTTTTGGCTACACTAATCACTAATCGTGAGTTAGCAGTAATGAGGTGTTCCCTGGCTGCCCAACCATCTTCAATGAGTTTACGGAGCTGAAGCCGTCTGCGACTGTTTACATTTCCACGTGCCAATTCTTCTCGAGCCATGCGGCCGCGTTCAATGCGTTGTGCAAGTTCCACCTCTTCTTCAGCATTAAGGAGAGGGACCCGACTGACTTCTTTTAAATATAGACCAATGGTGTCATCAGTATCGATGTTTTCAAGGTCATCGGTCATTAAGACCCGAGGTTCAGCCTCTTCTGTGACGATAAGCTCATCATCTGAAGGTTCTTCGTGAATAGTTTCATCTTCCACATAAGGAATGCCTGCGCTCATTAACGCGGCAAAAGTCTCCTCCAATTGTTCAACATCCTGTTCTGCTTCAGGGAAGAATTGCAGAATGTCATCAATTGTTACATACTTTTTTTGACGGCCAACCTCAATCAACCGTGCTATCGCTGGATATTCTTCGTCGTCATCTTCTACCAAATTAATTATGGGATTATCCATTAATTTCCTATCTGTAAATCGCAAAATTTGCGAAGGATATACACATCAGTCAAGCATTTACACAATTCAGAATACACAAAAAGTATAAAAATTACAATAGAATTATTGCACTTATATTCTGGCACACAAACAGCGGAAGGAATCTTCCGCTGTCGATATTAGTATCCCAAAACTCGCCAGATAATAATATACAACAAATTAGCCATAAAAGTCAACTAAGTGCAAAAATTCTAATATAATATTAATGTTGCAAAGCCAAGCCATTTGATACCTGAAGTCGAGGGTATTCTATTAATGGTTAATCTTAGGGAATAAAACAAAAATTGGAGGCTGTATGGATATATTTGGTATGTTTTCAAGGCATGGTCTGAGTCCATTTGAACAGATCGCAATCCTGGGTGTGTTGGTAGTGGCATTTATCAGCCTGATATACGCCTGGCTACTCAGGAACAATGTCCTTAAAAAAGACAAGGGCACTGAGAAAATGCAGGAAGTTTGGGAGGCTATCAAGGTAGGTGCAGATAGTTATTTGAAAACGCAGTTGAAGACCATTCTTCCTGCTGTAGGAATTTTATTTGTTGCATTATTTCTATCTGTCTACGTTGTCCCACCTAGCGCTGAGGCGTTACAGGAATTCCCAAATAATACTAGAATTATCATTTCTATAGGTCGTGGAATTGCCTTCGTTCTAGGGGCTTCGTTTTCCTTGATCGTTGGACAATTAGGCATGCGTATGGCAATCCAGGCTAGCGTCCGTTCTGCATCTGCAGCAAGACGTGATTTCAATGAATCTCTCTCGATAGCCTACTATGCTGGCACTATCACTGGTATGTTAACCGACGGGTTAGGATTATTAGGTGGAACTGTCATCTTCATGATCTTTGGTAAGGCTGCGCCCGATGCTCTTTTAGGATTTGGATTCGGCGGTACACTTTTAGCTCTCTTTATGAGAGTAGGTGGCGGCATTTACACCAAAGCAGCAGATGTAGGAGCTGATCTCGTCGGAAAAGTCGAAAAGGATATCCCGGAAGACGATCCGCGTAATGCAGCTGTAATTGCTGATCTTGTCGGTGACAATGTCGGTGATTGCGCAGGAATGGCTGCGGATATCTTTGAGAGTTACGAAGTAACTATTGTCTCAGCTTTGATCCTTGGGCTTGCGTTAATGAGCCAGGATCCGACATCCGGACTAAAATGGATTGTTTATCCATTGATTATTCGGGGCATTGGCGTTATCAGTTCGATACTTGGTACGTTTGCAGTTCCTATTTGGGAAAAATTCCCAATTAAGTTCTTGCGATCGCATGATGCCGAAGAGTCGATGTTCCGATCCTATGAAGTTTCCAGTATTAACACAGTAATTTGGTCATTCGTTGTGGCGATTTTGTATGCTCACGATTGGAAACTAGCCATGCTAACATCGATTGGCGTTGGTTTAGCTGTGGTATTCAATCCTTTAACATCTCACTTTACTTCCACTAAATCGAAGGCCGTTAAAGAAGTTCTTGAATCCACAAAAACTGGTCCGGCAACAACTATACTTTCAGGCTTGTCATTGGGGATGGAATCCAGTGTATGGGCTTTGGCAGTAATTGCAGTGAGTTTCATTTGTGCATTACTTTTGTACCAGGGTGAATCTTCTCTGCTTGTTCTCTATGGTGTGGCAATGGTTGGCATCGGTATGCTCAGCCATACGGGTAATAACGTTGCCATGGACTCATTCGGTCCAATTTCTGACAATGCGAACGGCATTGGAGAGATGGCCTGGCATGATCAAACTGACGAAGAAACCAAAAAAGCACGACAGATCATGGCAGACCTTGATGCTGTTGGTAATACTACGAAGGCGATTACCAAAGGTGTTGCCATTGCCTCGGCAGTAATCGCGGCTGTGAGTTTATTCTCTTCGTACATTACAGATGTAAGTCGTGTTCAAACGGACCTGATCAACAATTACGGCTACAACATTGAAGTCCTCAAGTCTATCCGTGTATCCGACACCCGAGTATTTGTTGGGTTCCTCTTGGGAGGTGCTCTTCCATGGTTGTTCAGCTCATTATCCATCAGGGCGGTGAGCAGAGCAGCAGAGAAAATTGTTGAGGAAGTTCGGCGTCAATTTAAAATCCCAGGAATTATGGAAGGTACGAGGAAGCCAGATTATGCTCAGGTTGTTGGTATTTCTACAGCATCGGCACAAAAAGAACTAATACCACTTGCGACAATCGCAATTCTAATGCCGCTTGCAGTAGGCCTGGTACTGCAGGTTGAAGCCTTAGGCGGTTTCCTGGCGGGAGTTATCTTGAGTGGGCAGTTGCTTGCAGTATTCATGGCAAATGCTGGTGGGGCATGGGATAATGCCAAGAAAATGGTCGAAGATCAACCGCGTGACCTTGAAGCTAATACCGGAAAGGGATCTGAACGCCATAAAGCTGCAGTTGTTGGTGATACAGTTGGTGATCCGTTAAAGGACACTGCAGGTCCTGCATTAAACCCGATGATTAAAGTAGTAAACCTGGTCAGTCTGCTTGCTGCTCCAGTTATCGTAAAATATCAAGAATTAGGAGTAGTCGGTTGGATCGTGGTTGCAGCACTCGGCGCTGCCATGGTTTGGGCTTTATCAGTCAGTAAAAAATCGATGAAAGCATAATTCTCGGATTAATAAAGAATCTGGGCATCTCGCCCAGATTCTTTATTTTAAAGACTTCAGCAATATTGAAAAATCATCAGGATAGGGGGCTGAAACTAAAGACTCCTGATGTGTAAACGGGTGTAAAAACGCGATTGATGTTGCATGCAATGCAACCCGATCAATTAATCGATTGCTCTCAATTTTTGCCTTCGCACCAGTTGGACTGTAAAGTATGTCTCCTAATAGCGGATAACCCACGAAGGCCAAGTGCGCACGAATTTGATGCGTATAGCCAGTTTTCGGTTGGATTCTTAATAAAGAAAAGTCTCCATTTGACGAGACGACCTTAACCAAGGTGAGCGCGGGTTTTCCCCTTTCAACATCGATTATTGTACGGTGTCTGCGGTCTCCATTAATTAGGAGAGGTAGACTGATCTCAAATTCATCAGCTTTAGGCTTTCCTGCAACTACTGCACTGTAATTCTTATTAATTTTACGTTCTTCAAAAAGTATAGATAAGGAGCGATGGGCTTCTTTGGTTCTGGCTACTAACAAAGCACCGCTGGTTTCTTTATCAAGGCGATGCACGATCCAGCAACGCCCGATTTCCAGTTCAATCATTTTACGTACATGGGGAGCTTCTTTATCGTATCCATCTTGAATTGATAGCAAACCCGCGGGTTTATTAATTACTAAGAGCCACTGGTCTATATATAAAACTTCCATTTACGATTAATTAGTAAAAAATGATACAGCAACCACCCCTGGTCCCGCATGAACAACAATCGCTGGAGGTAAATTGGAGATGAGAATTTCTGAAACACCTACAAGTTTGATGAGCTCGTCTCTAAAGAAAAGTGCATCTTGCATGGCATCGGCTTGAAAAATGGAAAGGTTCGATTCTGGGGTTGGCGGACATTCTTGTTTAACCAATTCAATAATTCTGGCGAAGGCTTTCTTTTTTGATCGTTGTGATTCAAATGGATTAACCTGACCGTCTTTGAATAATAAAATTGGCTTTATCTGGAGAACACTTCCAACCAATGCTTTCGCGCCTCCGATACGTCCGCCTTTGTACAGATACTCGAGAGTGTCGACATAAAAGTAAATTTTCAGAGACTCGCTCTTTTTGAGTATTTGAGCGATCATTTCATCTGTTGTGATATTTGTCTTCGCAAGGGCTAACGCAAACCGCACGATCCAGCCTAATGCGGGTCCAACAATACCAGTGTCGACTACTTTGACATCTGAATCTGGAAAATCCTGAGCTGCGACTGAAGCACTTCTGAATGTTCCACTTACCTTTGCCGAAGGGCAAAGAACAAGGACGGCGTCACCCGCCGATAGGATTTCCTGGAAGATGGGTGTATACAGTGCAGGAGAAGGAGCTGCTGTTTTTGGCAAGATAGGCGAAGATTTTAGTTTGGATAGAAACTCTTCTGAAGTGATCTCGTTATCATCCCGGTATTCTCTCTCGCCAAATATGATCATTTGAGGAAGCAGGTAAATACCAAGGCTTTTTGCGTCGTTAACTGTCAAGGTGGAGGTGGTATCAGCAACTATTTGTATCATGTTAATCTCCTGATTGTCCTACAAAGGATTGCCGCAATTAGTACACGTTGATTCTGATTTAAAAACAATATACCCGCAACGTTTACAAGTCCTGGGCTGGATATCTCCCAATGGGGCACCGCAGGCAATACAGCGAGATTCACCAGGAGGATTAGGAGTCGTGCAAAAATCGCAAATGTAACGGTTGAGCCTATCTGATAATTCAAAACCTGACCCAAGGGACCTGGCAGTTGTGTCTAGAATATTCCACACGTTTTCAGATAATTGGACGTATTCAATATCTTGGGCAATATCGTCCAGGCGATTAAGAAGGCTCCAGGGATTTCGTAAAGCGGAAACAGTGGAGACTCCGAGACTGGCGGCAATTCCAAACCAATTCTGTTTACCGACTTCAACCGCAACGCCATCACCGACATTCTGCAAGTGTACAGATAAAGCAGTTGTACCACCCGATGTTGCATATGGAGAGGTAACAATTTGGACGATAAGGTTATCACCAGATCCATATTTCTGGACACTCAGGTTTCCCCGGCTAAAATAAGCTGTCAAGGAGTTAGCAAGATCAATATTTTGAAAATTCCCATGATAAATTCGTTGAGGCATATATGAATTATAATCAGGTTTGGAAAATTGGAGTAGAAATCGATATGAATTTGAAGAAACCAATTGTGGTCATCATCATTGCAGTTCTGCTGGTTCTGCTTTTTAATGGAGTATCAGGCAGTCGATATTACTCTGTATATGCTCAGCAGCCAACCGGATCAGTCCCAACTGTGACAGGAACTCCAAAGGGACCGATGGCCACGATCAGATACGGCTTTACTGAACCGTTTGTTAATGTTCGCTCAGGTCCAAGTACCTTGTATGATGCGATTGGGATCATCTATATGGGCGACCAGGTTGCAGTCAAGGGGAAATCAATCGGTGGAGATTGGTTATTAATCGAATATTTTGGCGTCGAAGGGAGTTCAGGTTGGGTTTGGGCATTATATATGGATGTTACGCCCGGTGAAATACCGTTAGTCGAAATGCCCCCTTCTCCTCAACCAAAGGTAACCTTTACCATTGATCCAACAATGGCTTCTCAATTCCTGACAACCCCTCTTGCCACCAGAATGCCAACGTATACGCCGCCCGCCCCATTAGTAATCCCAACATTTGAGGCTCTTGATACGCAAAAATTCGCAGGAATACCAGTTGGTTTCATCATTATGATTCTCATGGGATTGGGGATCCTGATAGCGTTGTTCTCATATTTTCAATCCAGATAATCATGAAAAATGAAAATAAAAGCCTGGCGAAAAATAGAAAAGCAGAGTTTGAGTATTTCTTGCTTGAACGTTTTGAAGCGGGAATATCTCTACAAGGAAGCGAAATTAAATCCATAAGAGCTGGCCAGGTGAGCCTTCAGGAAGCATATATTCAGGTTACCGAAAAGGAAGCCTGGTTAAAGGATGCCCATATTGCAACGTATAATCCTGCAAGTTATACAAATCATGATCCAAAACGACAGAGACAGCTTCTATTAAATAAACGAGAGATTAGAGAACTGTGGGTTTCTGTAAAGCAAAAAGGCGTCAGCGTAGTTCCACTTAGAATGTACCTGAAAGATGGCCGGGCAAAACTTGAAATTGCATTAGCCAAGGGAAAGAAACTTTACGACAAGCGAGACGAGATCGAAAAGAAAGATATCGAACGAGATATATCCAGAACGTTAAAAGGACGGGGTTAATTTAATGATTATATTAGGACAACATCCACTTTCAATTGATGAGATTATCCAGGTGGCAAGAAAAAAAGAACCCGTCAAATTGGGAACTAAAGCATTAAAACTAATCCATGAATCGAACACAAGACTGATAACGATAATTGGTTCAAATAAACCTGCTTATGGAATTAACACCGGATTCGGTATTTTTGCTGACAAACAAATACCTGGATTGGATATCAAGAAGCTTAATCGCAACCTCATATTAAGTCACGCAGTTGGTGTTGGCGAACCATTAAGTGACGAAATTGTTAGGGCTGCCATGATTGTGCGTGTGAATACTCTGGCAAAGGGATTTTCTGGAGTACGAAAGGAACTGATTGATACGATCATTGAAGCTCTCAATAAGCAGGTAACGCCAAACGTTCCAAGCCAGGGATCATTAGGATCTTCCGGGGACTTGTGTCCACTCTCTCATATGGCCTTAGTGCTCACCACCGATGAAAAAGATAACGAATTGGAGTCTGGATTTGCAACCTATAAAAATGTTGAATACTCAGGAAAGAAGGCCATGGAATTGGCAGGCATCCCCCGGTTAATCCTTGGTCCAAAAGAAGGATTGGCATTAAACAATGGTGCCACGTTTTCCGCTGCGATCGCTGCTATCACAATACATGAAGCGAACTACCTAACTGAAATTGCAGATAAGGCTGTCAGCCTTTCGCTTGAAGCCTTACGAGGTTCACCAGATGCATTTGATCCCAGGATTCACTCTGCGCGGGGTTTGGCAGGCCAAATGAAGTCTGCCAGGAATATACAATCGTTCTCCTCTGGTAGTACTCTAATTGGTTCAGCAAAACGGGTACAAGATGCTTACTCCCTGCGGTGCGCACCACAGGTACATGGTGCCATTCGGGATACTGTTGAATTTGCACAATCGATTATTGAACGCGAAATTAACGCCGCTACAGACAATCCCTTGATGTTTGATCCCGCTATTGTACTTTCAGGGGGGAATTTTCATGGTGAGCCAGTTGCATTAATCGCCGATTACCTTGGAATAGCGCTAAGTGAATTAGGGGCAATTTCGGAGCGAAGGACATTCAGACTAACGGATGGGAAGTTGAACGATGGTCTACCGGCTATGCTCGTTGATTCAGCCAAAGATGAGGGACTAAAATCAGGCGTCATGATTTTGCAATATACTGCCGCGTCGCTTGTGTTAGAAAACCAAACGCTAGCTTCGCCAGATTCAGTGCTTTCGTTACCGACATCCGGTGGTCAGGAAGACCACAATGCGAATGCCATGAATGCTGCGAAGCATGCACTGCAAATAATCGATAACCTTCGGATCATTCTGAGTATTGAGTTATTCGTGGCGACGAGGGCCATTGAATTGAGATTGAAAACAAGTGGTAAACTGGGGAAAATAAATCAACATATTTACGATAAAATTCGATCTCAAATTCCTTTTTCAACAGAGGATAGGATCTGGAGTCAGGATATTAATAAGATTGACCAGATGTTAAGGGAACACAAAATATAAAAGATATCGGTAGCGACATGACAAAAATTTCAAGAAGAGAATTTATTAAAATTTCTGCAGCAGGCGTTGGAGCGGCATTCGTTTCAGGAAGGCCATCCAATGCAAAGGGGTATCTGCCAGATGTTCAGCCTTCTTACCGTTTGGGCAGGTGCTTACATACGGTTGAAATTAAGAGCAAGCCTGATCCAGACAGTGAGACTTTGGATGTGAAGTATGAGGATGACATATTAATTTGCGATCGTGAGGTGATTGGAAAAGCGTATCCAATTTATCCCACCTTAAGGTTATGGTACGAGACACCTGTTGGATATGTTCGTGGTTGGGGAGTTCAACCCGTAAAAATGGATGTAAATGACCCGATCGAAGAATTACCAACTTACGGACAACAACCAGGAATGTGGGCAGAAGTTACTGTCCCGTATGTAGATATTTTTCTGGATAATCCACCCGCAAGATCACAATTGTTACAGGAAATGAAATTTCCCCGATTACACTACAGCCAGATCGTCTGGATTGATGGAATAAAAACCGGCTCCCAGGGAGATATTTTATACCATGTCACCGAAAAGTATGGCTCATACGGTGATACTTTTTGGGCAGAAGCGAAAGCTTTTAGAGTAATCACACCTGAAGACACAGCAACGATTCATCCTGAAATTGAAGATAAACGCATAATTGTCGATGTAACCCATCAAACAATTACCTGTTATGAAAACAATTCGGAAATATTATTTGACCGTGTTTCGACAGGTGCTAAGTTCAACAATGAAGGTAAGGACGTTGATATATGGGCAACTCCCGTTGGAGATTATCATGCAGTTAACAGAAAATACATTTCTTTGCATATGGCTGGCGGTTCCGCTGCAGCCGGGTACGAATTGTTTGCTGTTTCTTGGACTTCCATCTTCGCCTCTGGTGGAGTAGCTTTTCACTCAACGTTTTGGCACAATAATTATGGTATTCCAATGTCACACGGGTGTGTTAACCTCCGGCCAGATGTTGCAAAGTTCATCTTTAGGTGGACACAACCGTTTTGCGCTTATGATCCGGGAGTGATTGAAATTCTGGGTTATTCGGGTACCAAAGTCAGCGTGGTTGAGTATTAAGAGTAAATATGATGAAACCAGATAGGTAACCATTGTGCATGATCAGCCTGCAATTCTATATTATCGAAAAAGCGATTTTGAAATTGAATCACTTCAAACGAATATTGCTGGTATCTGCAACAGACTAAAGTTGGAATTAGCTGCCATTGATGTTGAGAACATAGAAAATCTGGATGAAAACCATTCTACAATAACACCTTCATTAAAAGTGGGACCTTATTATTTAAAATATCCATTTACTTTGACCGATGTTGAAATCGCAGTTAATGCTTTCATGTCGAAAAATGAGATAGAAACCAAAAAAAATATTAAGGGAATCAAGCAAAAGAATACCATAGGCCTCTTTTTGGCTAACTATTATCCACTGTTAATCGCATTGTTAATTTTTTTGTTTGTCGGTGGAACGATTTTAGCGCCAGTCCTGGCGTCCTCAGGAAAAACCAAAACAGCCAACAGTTTATATGCTTTTTACAGTGTTTTTTGCCATCAATTGGCATTTAGGTCTTTTTTTATTTTTGGTGAACAAGCAGTTTATCCTAGGGAAATGGCGGATATCAAGAATCTATTGACTTATGAGGAACAATTTAACGACCCACTCCTTGATATTGAAAAAGCGAGAGGAACAATCGGAAATATCGAGAGTGGATATAAAATAGCGATTTGTGAACGAGACTTAGCCATTTACTCGTCACTTGGATTTACGGCGCTTGCATTTCAAATATTAAAAAGGAAAATTAAACAGATCCCATGGTATTGGTGGTTCATCATTGCGCTTCTCCCAATTGCGATTGACGGTTTTAGTCAGATTCCAGGATTATCCACTGGATGGCCGGCATGGTTACCCAAGAGAGAAAGCACTCCTTTCTTGAGAGTTATAACTGGAATGCTATTCGGCGGGGTGACTGGATTGTATATGTTTCCATTAATGGAAGATTCTCTCAAGGAAACCAGGTACATGCTGTTACGCCAAAGAGAGATCATTAAAGCCACCTCCAGGCAACATGAAAAATAGTCAAGTTAACGGAATTGAAATATTCTCATTTGAGATGTTTGGTTTCTCCAATATTCCGCACGGTTTTTTTACCAGAAATGGTGGGATTAGCCCTGCGCCTTGGAATTCATTAAATTTAAGTACTTCTGGTGGTGATTCAAGAGAGAATGTAATTGAAAACCGAAAAAGGGTTTTTGAGGCTATGAGGCGACCTGTGGATTCTCTTTACGATGCATGGCAGGTCCATGGAACAAAGATAATCCAGGTAAACGAACCCCGCGGGTTGAATAATCCTCCACAAAAAGCGGATGGTTTAGTGACAAACAACGAAAATATTACTCTCTTCATGCGGTTCGCGGATTGTGTGCCAATTGTATTATTTGACCAGATAAATGGAGTTATAGGAATATTTCACGCAGGCTGGAAAGGGACTCTTGATAAGATTGTAGAAAGGGGAGTTAAAGAGTTCTGTGATACTTATCACTCAAAACCAAAAAATATTATTGCCGGGATCGGTCCTTCAATATGCGAGGAACATTATGTCATAAGAGAAGATGTCGCCTTAATAGTAGAAAAAGTCTTCAAGGTAAGGGCTGGAGAGGTCTTAACTCAGGTAGGGAATAAACTCCACTTCAATTTAGCCAAAGCAAACAAAATTATTCTTCAGGAAACTGGATTATCCAAGATAGAAAATTCCAATATATGTACTGCCTGTGATACTGGAAGGTGGTTTAGCCACCGCGCAGAAAATGGTGCCACCGGGAGATTCGGAGCTTTCGTTGCTTTACAATAATTCCGTAAGTATTACAACCAGATACCTCAAGACTGATGAGACAGTACGTAGATTATCAAAAAATCAATTTGGTGATCAAGGACGAGTCAAACTTGTCGTCGTTACCAAAGGTCAACCCCTGGAAGCCTGTATTGAAGTAATTGCAGCTGGTGCTGCCAACCTGGGAGAAAATTATCCTGAGGAAACTGTTGAGAAGTTTACTGGTGTTGATAAGAGTAATTTCAATATCCATATGATCGGACATATTCAAAGCCGAAAAATCAAGCTACTCCATCCATTGTTTAATTACATTCACTCAATAGATAGCAAGGAACTAGCCGTAAAGGTAAGTAATAATTTTGCTCAACAGGAAAGCAAAGTAAATGCACTTATTGAAGTTGACTTTACTTCAGAAACCTCTAAGAGTGGATTTCACGTAAATAATCCAGACAACCAGGTGAAATTCATTGAAATGTTTGAGGAACTGTTAGCACTTGAAGGACTTAATATTATTGGATTGATGACCATGGGTTATTATCCCAAAAACGAGGAAATCAACCGGAATATTTTTAGGTTATGCAATTCAATGGCTAAAAAGCTTTGCGATAGATATAAGACAAAATCACTCGTCGAATTATCAATGGGAACAAGTGGTGACTACAAAACTGCTATTGCTGAGGGGGCAACTATTGTTAGGATTGGCGAGTTAATAATGGGTCCCAGGATAAATAAGGAAGTCATTTAATATGCCTGTCGTGGTAATCATCATTCAAAACCTCTTCGGATTGTTGAATTTAATTATTTTAGTGGATATTATCTTGTCGTTTTTCTTATCGCCTTATCAGCCAATTCGAGCTTTTCTGGATAGGATAGTAAATCCGCTGCTTGCACCAATTCGTAGATTTACGCCGCAAACAGGCATGTTTGATTTCAGTCCAATTGTTTTGATCCTCATCCTTCAGATAATTGAATATCTGATTCTTATTCCTTTTCGATAAATTGAGATTGTATGGAAAATAAAGCAAATTTTAAAAATGGGAAAGCTGGATCTGCCATTTCTGTGCGCGTTACCACCAGATCCCCCAGGACGGCAATAGCCGGAATCTTGGATGATGGAACGATAAAAATAAAGTTAACCTCTCCGCCAATAGACGGTAAGGCTAATGAAGAATTGATCCGTTATTTATCAGGGGTAATGCAAATTCCAAAAACAAATATTGAAATTATTTCAGGACAAGCAAACAAGAACAAACTTATTGTTCTTTTTGGAATAGATTCTGATCGAGTAAACCAATTGATTTCCCTGGAGATAAAGAAGTAATTAATGTGGAATTTCTTTTCGGAGTAATTCCGATAGGTAGAAGTAAGCACGGTCCCCAATATAATCCTGGGACTCTGATAACGAGGAGAGATGCTCGATTACCTGGGGAGAAGGATTATTCTTGAGGATGTTAAGTGCAGCAAATTTCTCAGAATCATTCCCACTTTTGACGACTTCAAAAAGTAATTCATGAGGAATTGTATTTGCAGAAATCCCAGTTCCATGCTTACTAGCAAATGCCACCAGCCATTCAACTTTGTCCGGAAGTGGTGGATCAACATGGTCTAAGTTGAGTTTATTGGTGTTAATTTCTTCAAGAGCCCTTACTGCAGCGTCGCGAACGATCCATTCCTTTTCAACGGCTATTAACTTGGTAATGTGTTCGACAATCTCATTGTCCTTGATTAGCTTAAGACCAAATATTGATGCTTTTCGCATAGCAATACTTCCGTTAGTAGAAATGTCCATTAACAGGGTCTTTCCTTCTGGTAATCGGCTTGCGTACATTTCACAGATGATTCGCTTAAGGAAATCACCGCCTGTTGTCAATGATTCCATGATTGCTTTCCGTGAAGAGCTATCCCATATTTTGAAAAGAGATAGTGCCGCAAAGGTTTTTTCTAAAACTGGTAGATCGGATAACATTGATCTCAACAAAGTTGTGCTTTCTGTCGATTTATGAAATCCCAAACCGATTGCCGCCATCTGTGTCATATTGGGCGATTTCTTAGCCAGAAGAATCTCAAAGATTTTCAATGCGTATTGAGGGTCAATATGATGTAGTAACGACAAATACTTTATCCGACTCGAAAAAGGTATTGAATTATTTCCAAGACATGACAGTATTTCTGGGGCGATCTGGTTTAATTCATTCCGATTGGATTCGCTTTTATATAGATGATTTTTTAATAAGGAAACATTACGATGTAACGGCGTATCTGATTGTTGCATCCATTGAGATAGATAGTCGCTTTGTTCGCTAAAGCGGAGGGCGGTTTCCTCTAACGGATTGTCATAATAATAAATCCAACTGCTATCAGTTTTTCGAGTGTAGGATTCGCCTAGTAAAAATCCAAAGATGAGTAAAGAATTGAAACCATAATAATTTGGTTTTCTTTCTACAAGTATTCGGGCTCGGAGCAACTTATGAAAAAGTGTTTCTTCAGATTGTATTTTTTCAGTATCTGATACGAGTGGATTTGCCTGTCCTTCGGAAATTGAACTGCGTTTTACGAGATTAAAGAAAACATCGCGTTCAATTAAATGTTCATTATTAATATAAAGTTCTTCTGCCAATTTTTTTAAGCGTTCGTAATCATCAGTGTCATCACAAAATCGAAGAATGTAGCTGTAAATCAATGATCTTTGTGACCCCGAATTCCCGGAAAAAGAAATGTCATTTATCAAAGCTAAAGTGGTAAAGAAAAAATTTGAGTGTTGATTTGCTTGATTTGACCAGATCGTTTCTATCTCAGATATTACCGATTTTCCAAGAAAGGTATCACGCATACTGCTATTGAAAATTGCATCAATCCAATGAGTTTTCATCGATTGACGTATCGAATTAGTTAATGGACTAACAAAATAGGTTAAGAACCCGAGTTTTTCCAGGTTATCAGAATAAGAAGGATTATTAGATAAAACAATGTGTAAATGTGGATGGTTTTCAAGGAGGGTATGAATCCAGTCGATATAATGATTGGTTGATTGGGGATCCAATTCGTCAAGTCCATCGATGAAAAGGATTAATTTATTGGAAACAGTGTAATTTGTAAACAAATTCTTTAATACTGTTTCGGGGAGGTGGAGATCAATAAATTGAGAAGATTGAACAATTAGTTGAAAAGGATTGATGTTTTCATTATTTTGAATTTCAAATTCTGAACAATGCAAATAGATCGGAAGGTAATCAGGAAAAAATAAACCTTCGCCAACTTTTTCAATTATGTCCGAAATTGCTGCATTTATTAGTGTAGTTTTGCCGGATCCAATTTCTCCCTGAACGGTTATCCGGTTATGTTTTGTCAATGCAGATAGAAGAGAGATTGAAGGAAGGGGTATGTTTTCGTAGAATTCTGGGAGCTCAGGAATGAATGGCAGTGCTTGACTTGATTCGTAAGCATCTGGCAAATCCAAAAATGGATCCTGATATGGATATGGGTAAATCAATTCGGTAGGAACGTAGACTTTAGATAAAGGTATAAAAAATCCTGCCAGATGACTGGACTGACAGATCTTTAATGTATTCGTGTTGATTATCTCGATAATTTGAGCAGTGGATTTGTTGACAGATTTTTCTTTCTTTACAACCAATATTTTTTTACTGCTGCGGGAAACTTTTATAGCTTTAAGAATAATTGACCACAACAGTCCACCGAGGATTAAACCAAACAAGAAGGAGATCAAGTCTATTTCGGGGAACTGGTCAAGGAAATTAGCCGGCATAGAGTATTCTTCCGCAATTAGAACATAACTGGATTATCGAGTGGTTTTTTGCTTGCTGGCAATCAGAAGGAGTGAGGGTAGTACCGCAACTTCCGCAACAATCATCCACAATTTCAGAAACAGCGATACCTTTTTTACTAGTTATCAATTTTTCATAAGTGATGAGAAATGAGGGAGAGATTTGTGAGGTAACACCTTTTTTTTCGAGCAATAGCCGCTGCTGCTCATTCAATAATTGTTCTATTTCAGATTCCATTTTCTGAATAGACAAAGTATCTTCCAATTTTGTTTTTTCATATAAATTAGATTTTTCATTTCTTTTTGTGGTCAGGATTTCAATTTTTTCCCAACATTCAATCTGCGAATCTTCGAGAATGGAGATCGCTTTTTTTAACGAGGTAATCTCAACCTGTAAATCCTGGAGTTCTTTGGGATTTTGGATCTTTCCTGAGTAAAGTGAAGATTCAGACTGGGCTAATTTGATCCTTTTTGTGGATAGTTTTGCCTCAATGGCATCTGATTCCAACTGTTCCTCAATTAAATTATTGGTCGCTTGGTTCAATTCCGTTTCCACAGATTGAAAGAAAGAACGATCATTAATTTTGGATTTAATCACCGATATTTGTTGTATTAAATTGGTAATGCCAATATCTAATTTTTGTAGCTGGTACAAGTGAAAAGTAGAATCCGCCACAATGACCTCGTTCAATAATTATATCTTTTAATTGAAATCCTATTTGTCTAATAGACAATTAATCTTGAAATAATACAGTATTATTACTTTGATTCTGGAAATGGGAGATCACCGTGGAACAAATTCTTAAAATTCAAGATTTTTCGAAGAAGATTATAGAAAACCTTGGAAAAGTGATAGTTGGAAAAAAGAATGTTTTAGAATTTGTGACATTAAGTTTGTTAGCCCAAGGGCATGTACTTATTGACGACGTACCTGGTGTAGGGAAGACTATGTTGGCGAAGGCATTAGCCAGGACATTGGGGTGTGATTTTAAACGCATCCAGTTTACTCCAGACATGCTTCCAAGTGACGTAACTGGCGTCTCGATTTTTAATCAACTAACAAAGCAATTTGAATTCCGCCCGGGTCCTGTGTTGACGAACATATTATTAGCTGATGAAATCAATCGGGCTACGCCAAAAACTCAATCAGCGTTACTTGAAGCGATGGAAGAACGTCAAATTACTGTTGATGGA
Organism: uncultured Anaerolinea sp.; assembly: GCA_964533735.1. Taxonomy (GTDB): domain Bacteria; phylum Chloroflexota; class Anaerolineae; order Anaerolineales; family Anaerolineaceae; genus UBA6107. The sequence continues at coordinate 245,123 of CAZHMD010000001.1, forward strand.
ATTACACACATCATCAATGAACCATTTATTGTTTTAGCTACCCAGAACCCAATAGAATACGAAGGGACGTTTCCTTTACCTGAAGCACAGCTGGATAGATTTTTCTTGAAAATTCAAATCGGATATCCTTCATTGCTGGACGAGGTAAAAATTATTGAAGAGCAGCAAATGCAGCATCCTTTGGAAACACTCACTGCAATAACCGACGTTGATGAAATTTTATCAATGAATAAAATCGTTAAGAAAGTCTATGTCTCCACTGCTTTGAAAAAATATATTGTTCAGATTATCCGTTCAACCAGGGAAAATAAAGAAATTTATCTGGGGTGTAGCCCACGCGGCAGCCTGGCGCTGTCTAGGGCGGGGCAAATCTTTGCAGCGATGTCTGGTAGGGATTATGTAATTCCGGACGATATTAAATATTTAGCTGATTCAATATTGGGCCATCGATTAATCATTCAACCAACTTCACGATTAAAAAACGTTACACCTGCGGCGGTAATTGCTGATATTTTGTATGATACACAGGTCCCCGGTGGTAAGTTCTCAATAGACTAATATCATTAATGAAACCAAAACTTAACTTCTGGATAATATTAGCGATCATTCTTGCTTTGCTTATATTGCAAGGATATCTACATGATAAATCGATTGAGCGAACAATTTACTTTCTGATAGTTTTAATAACCACCAGTTTTATTTTCACAAAATATTCAACGAGCAAGTTAATGGTTAATCGTTCAACACGAGAGAACCGACAGCAGGTTGGGCAGTATTTTACAGAGAAATACGAGATAAGTAATCAAAAAATATTACCGATCTTGTGGATAACGATTGAGGACAAGAGTGGTTTGAGTAGTGAAAATGAAAAACGAATGATCGCGTGGATTCCAGGAAATTCAAAGAAAAATTTCATTAATCAATCAATTTTGGATAAGCGCGGGGTTTTTACGCTTGGACCAACGCAAGTAGTATCTGGGGATCCCTTTGGGATATTTGTGCAAACGATTACCTACCAATCAAATGACAAACTGGTTGTTATCCCTACTTATGAGAAGATACAATCCTTCCCTGAACCTTTTAGTTCTCTAACAGGAGGGGCAGCGAGGAAATCGAGGGATACAGAGGTCAGTCCTTATGCTGTCAGTATTAGAGAGTTCTATCCGGGTGACCCGTTACGTCGAATCGACTGGAAATCGACCGCCCGGTTGGATAAATTAATGGTCAAGGAATTCGAAGAAGATCCTCAGGCTATCGTTTGGATTTTCCTGGACGGTAATGAAGAAGTACATTTTACATCAGTCGAAAAAGAAGAATTTAAAAAAGAATTAAAACCTCAGATTTTTTTCGAAAAATTCGAGCGACGTGAATTAAATCTGCCAGAAGATACATTTGAATATGAAGTAAGTTTTGCAGCATCCATCTGCGATTACTATATCGACAACGGTCGTTCGATTGGTTTTGGCGCTAATTGCCAAAACCTGATCGGGATTGCTCCCGAACGAGGTACCAGGCAACTAGATAAGATATTGGAAATCTTATCTTCATTATCGGTTTCATCTGTCGCGAAATTTCCGGAATTTTTGGTGAGTCAAAGCAGTTTACTTCAAAAAGGGAGTTCCGTTATTCTACTCACATCTAACACAACGACTGAATTAATCCAGGCTATTGAAATACTTAAAAAGCGCAATATAGCGGTTAGCTTGATTTCTGTTAATTCAGAAGGATTCGGGAACACGGGAAATTCAACTATGTTTTATGACATGGTTAGAGGCATAGACATTAAATTTATGGAAATTCGTAATGGGGAAAGACTTTCAAATAAATTGTTTGAATTGCTTTAGGCCCCAGGATGAATTCAATTTCAACGACAAGTCGCAATAAATTGAACCGGCTGTCGGTTGATCAATCCTCATCATTGGAAAGAAACGTCTTCCATTCGCCATTAATTCCATCTGTTGTAACGCCAAAGAAATATCGATAACCATTTCCAGTATTTAAGACGAAATCATAATGTTGATTCTGTCCTTGTAAGTATTGTCTGACTAGCCCGTAATTACCTTTCCAGATAATATCGGCAGACTCAATATTCTTGGAAATATCGCTGTACCTGGAAATTGCATAATGCCAGAGCCTTCTGGCGGAAGCCTGTGTTACGTTTTTGACAATATTGCCGTTTCTCAAATCGCGCATGGAATAATAAGTTTTTCCACCACGTTCAACTGAAGAGGTAATTTCAACTCCCGTTCGAGGGTCGGTGGTCATATTAATTGAGTCAGTCGAAACTGGTTCCTTTGGCACAACAGGTTCTGCTGGCGATTTAACGTGAATTATTTCATTTACAGGAGCAGCTTGCATATGTCTGACAATGAGTGTCACAATTTCATCACGAACTGCCAGGTTTGTCTCAGACTCGTCCCTGATGAATATTTGGTTTTCGTCAAGGGCGTAAGGTGGTTCATCTCCCCTTGGTATTAGTATCCGGACGATATCCTTATTCTTATATTTTTGGATATCAATTGTAACTTTTATCGGTGGACTGATTCTGTTTTCAATTTCTTTATTTAAGGAATTAATCGTTTGAGATGGATTACTGATTCCTTGGGGCATTGAAAGCGGATTAGCGGGTAAGCCAATAAAAACCGTGCCCCCATTAGTATTCAGGAATGCGCAAATATCAGCAAGAATAGGGTTTAATCGGGTTGATTTTAAAGAAATCGACTCATGAAAACTCTGAACAATATTGGCGCCTTCATCAAGTGCTGTCTGAATATAATCAATGGCTGATTCTTCCTTGAACATATGCGGCCTTGTGCGGGAGAAATCATTTGAGAGAAAAAGCTCTAGAAGTGCTTCAAATGACAAATCTGTCAACAATACATCTGTGGTGCGGTCGCCAACACCATAATTCTTTTTTCGTACTGGATCGGTCGATAACCGATGGGCATCGGAACCCTGGATGCAATGCATCCTGCGAGGATACTCGGGTTTTGTGCCATTAAAAAAGGAGGCTGCTGCGCGCGGTCCGCGTACATCAAGATCAGTAACTTCAAGGGCATGGAGATTGCGATCTTGCGTATAGGCAATTCGTGTTTGTCCGCCAAAATTCATTCCCCTCATCGCCACGCCATTCGTGGAATTTGCATGGGCAGCAATTACAATACCTCCAGCCTGGTTAATCAATTGGTAAGCCCGAATTACATCGACTGATGCACCAATCGTCGTGCTCCCGAGGTCAAGCTGATCGGGTGGAACCCCGAGATCAATAAGTAAATGTTCAATTTCGCGCAAACTTTTTTTGGGCGAAAATAGGGCTTCTATGTGAAAACCCATCATGGCTGTAAACTCAAAGCCGGGGAGAATCAGGATTTTAGCAAATAACCGACGGTATTCATGAAGTCTTGATTTTTCTTCTGGCAGAAGGCGATTCGTTTTTTCAAATGTAGACAGCTGTTCAATCTCACGCAGGAGATTGGAGTATCCTGATATGGTATTGTGATCTGTGAAAGAAATAATATCAAGACCACGGGATTCTGCTTTCTGCAGAATATCGAGATAACTTACTCCAGGCGTCTGATAATCTGCAGACGCGGGTGAATGAAGATGGAGATCCATCGTATAAAACTGGGGTTTATTCTTGGATTTTAATTGAGTTGAGGGCATAAAAACCTGGTTTTTCTTTTAATTAGGTGGGAAAACTAAATCTGCGCCCTCGGTGGGATTCGAACCCACAACCATCGGATTAGAAGTCCGGTGCTCTGTCCATTGAGCTACGAGGGCTGAAATCAACGGCAAGGACGAATGCCCTTGAAAACAACAGCACCTGACAGAGTTCGAAGTATTAATTCGGCAGGCTTTCCAATTCTATCAGATAAACCTTGAGGGCTGAGTGGTTGATTTCCGTTACTCAAGAATACGCGGAATATAGAATCGACAAGTGCAGTGTTTTTGCTGATGAAACCCGGGTCGGATATGCAATGAGTCATAAGAATGGATTGAATTCCATCGACTTGCCTGATTTCTGCAGTTTCCGGGTCGACCCAATCAATTAATGCCATGTCAGGAGAATCTTGAAAAGTTTTTTGATGTTCGGGGCAAAGACAACTTATTAAAAAGACACGCCAATTACCATCATGATTTTTCCACCAATCAAAATCAATATGATAGGTGGTATCAATCGTAGGACGAATCAAGCTGAAAGGTTTTTGATCAATCATTCCCATGAATCCATTAATCGGTAAGTTTAAAATACAAATCGCCCAGGTGCTTCAACCAGGGTTGTGTGAAAATAACGCTGAGGAGTAAACTCGGCGGACACCTTCTGACTACATTAACAGCCGAATATAATTCCTGAGCATGAATTTGACCTTGTGGATTGAGTTTCACGAGCTCAAGAAATATTTGTTGGATTGTTTTTTCGACAGGTTGGCGTGATTTCTTATCCCAGATTTCATCCAATGACTTTACATCGGGGGTAACCAAAGCCATACGCTCATCGAAAGAACAGCTGACAACTTGTTTTAGTAATGCAAATACAACTCCACCATCTGTACCAACAAGAACAGTTCGAATCCACTCTTTCGAATTCTTGGATTTCTCTACTTTTATCGAAACCTGACCAGGAATTTTACTTCTCGAAATTTGCAAATAACTCCCGGGTATTATGCCTTCCCGAAGATACCATTCCCGCAAGCCAAAAATGTATCGTGATGGGCGAACAACCCATCCTGAAAAGGTGGAATTGTTTTTTGAATCGAAAAAGTCAAATTTTATTCTTGGGGTCTCATGTGCAGTCGGAAACAATTTTTTTAATTTTGGTGTCAACGGAAGCGTACCAGCTCTCCAATGTGGATAGCTCAGACTGAGCGTTACCATATCGACGGGAACTGAATTATCTTCCGTTTCCAATTCATCACACAACTCTGTTCCAAAAGACTGATACTGCTTCAATTCTTCTGGAAGCGTAACCATGTCGCCTGAATATCGAAGGGTCATTGGAACTTCGCGAACTTCAACTGGTTCAAGACGATTCAGGAACCACAAAGTTTTCCCGGCTGGACCTACTTCATCAAACCGTGAGTCTTCTTGTAAGGCAAGGTCCAGAGAAAATTCCACTAATTTTTCGTTTACACCAGACGGTAAATCAATTTGTGATAACAGATCCAGGGTGGTTAACGGACCGCCGTTTTCCATCTCGAGGATTGCTTCGCAAAGATTGAGGTGCCCAATACCAATGTCAATTAATAAAGCTCGCGGAAAATAATTACCTGCGATGCACACCAGGTCTTCAGCTGCGTCTAATTTTGCTTTTAATTTCTGAGATAGTTCATCACCAAAAGTAGTTTGAACAAAATCTAGATCCAGCCATTGTTCCTTAATTACAGGTAATGGAGAATTTAATTTATGGTCTGGCAGGTTTGCAGCAAAAGATAAAACATTTCCAGTGGCAAATTCAACATCAATCACCTGAAGTTCGGCAATATCAGGGTTAACGCCTTCACGCACATTAACGACTTTGCCTTTTTCCCAAGACCGATGCGGAAAAGTCACGTATTGATTGATCGAATAATTGTCTTTTGGGTAATAAACTAAGGCGTCCGATTTTTTTTCGGTTTCTATAATAGTATTTTGATTTTCAATTTGGGAAGAGGTTAATATTTTTATCAGGTCAATATGAGAGGCGGGAACTTCAGTTTCCAATAAGTGAGTATAGATAAAATTTAGATCTTGTTCCGAAATCTGATAAGTTGACCAAAATGAGTCTTTACTATTCATTCATTATTTCCTAAGAGTTTAAATTGAGACTGCATCTATTATACCTTATTGACTTAGTATGGGTATTTTTGCTCCAACCAATCGAGCGGGTTGACCTGGATGCCATTCACCCAAACTTCCCAATGCAAATGCGCACCGGCTCCTGGATAATCAGTGTTATTGCTGACTCTTCCAGTGTTTCCAACCTCTCCAATTTTTTGACCGGCAGTAACGAACTCGCCTTCTGTAACTTCCAGGAGACTCTGGTGGAAATACCCTGTATATACGCCTAGTCCATGATCAATGAATACGGCATTTCCCCTTATAGGAAGAAACCCTGAAAAGACCACTTTTCCGTCTGCAGGGGCAACAATCGGCAAAGTCATACCACCTCCAAAATCCAATCCGGAGTGAAATGAAATTTTGGGATCGTCGTTATATGTCCTGCGGTTACCGAATAATGATGTATATTCCTGATAATATGCCGGACTGCTAAAGATCCCGGACCAATATTTTTCTTCAGTGACCTTTGAGACCAATTCATTAACCAGTGTTTCTTCATCGGCTGTGTTTTGAGGATTTATTGTTTCTGGGTCTACAGTAAGTGGGGGATCAGTAGTGAAATTTCCCGGCTGAATTAAGGTTGATTGCTGGTAATTAAATAAAGTACCATCTTCAGTTTGCATCGATAATTCGAGGACAGAAACACCTGGCTCCGATAAGGCATGGATTCCTTGCAAGGCAAAAAATTCTTTTTTGTCTTCAGTATAGAAAACCAATTTGGTTCCATTGATCGAACCAGAAATAGAAATTGGCATGGGGGAATATATCCGAAGAGACATTGTTGTACCCTGGATCAGCGGTAGAGGGGAAATTGAAACCTGAATATTTTCAATAACAGGTTTTACCGATTGAGGGTCGGGGTCTATGTTGTCGATGGAAATTCTTTGGTTGCCGAGTAGATACAGGCTGGAAACAATATGATTATTGGATTCTATTCTTTCAATAGTGGTGTCGAGCTTTACCGCTGACTCGAAAAGTGTAAATGGCATTGAATAGGTATTTGTTGTGCGTGAGATTATTAAAGTGTTTTCCTTGACAGGGACCAGTAATTTCGCACCGGGAACAATGCCTGCCGTTGAAGTGATTTTATTAAGCGAAATAAGAGTTTGATCCTCAACACCGTAGTTTCGGGCAATAGAATCGAGTGATTCCCCAACATTGAGGACAACGGGTGTAATTAGCCCACCTATGCCGACCAAATTTGGAATAAGCAACTTATCGCCTGGCGAAATGAAGTTAGGATCGAGGATGTTATTAGCGAGAATCAGCTCTTCTTCGGAAATATCAAATATATTCGAAATCGATCCCAGCGTATCTCCTGGTTGGATTATGTAATAAACTGATTGATCTTCAGATTGCGCATAACCGATAATTGTTGAACACAATACCGAAAAAAAGGCGAGCAATGAAAAGAGTACTCGAATTGTCTTCATCGATCAAATATAATCTTGTCGCCTAGCGAAAAATTTTTTAATTGACCAGGGTGGAGTTCAATCACATATTGCGCAGGTAACCGGGAGATGTATGCAAGGTGCCATTTTTTTGCAATTTTTTTATCGACAATTATGAGATCCTTGGATAACCAGAGCACTCCTATATCGAAACGCATAAATAGCATATGTATGGAAGTATTAATGACCGATTCGTATCTTTCGGATAGAATTAGGCATGAATCAAGAGGGATACTTTTTCGAAACATGAGACCTGCCAGCTTCGGAAAGAAGGTATCCGCAAAAATTGCATGAAGTGTGGTGTTTGTTGTTGGATTGAATATTGATTTTGATTTCATATTATTTATTATTGACTAAAAGTTTACCATGAGAAAGGGCGATGAAAATGAAAATAATGAGTTGGAATGTTAACGGATTTAGAGCGGTAATTAAAAAAGAATTCAAGGAAAATATTTATCGAGAAAATCCGGACATCTTATGCTTACAGGAAATTAAGGCAAAAGAGGAACAACTTAAATCTGATGATATTCACATCGAAGGATATCATCATATTTGGAACCCAGCTGAAAGGCTGGGTTATAGCGGTACTGCGACTTATGTGAAAAATCAATTTCCTACTTTGGAAATGGGAAAAGGGTTGGGGAAACCGGAATTTGATGTAGAGGGAAGGGTGATAAGGACTTCGCTAAAAGAATTTGACCTTTATAACATATACTTCCCTAATGGCCAGCGGGGACAGGATCGAGTTGACTTCAAGCTAAGATTCTATGAAGAATTACTAAATATATGCAATCGCACTCACGAGACAGGAAAGTCAATTATCCTGACGGGTGATTTTAATACTGCTCACCAACCCATTGATCTTGCAAATCCAAAGGAAAACGAGAATACATCGGGTTTCTTGAAAATCGAAAGAGATTGGGTGACTAAATTTCTGGACAACGGCTTCGTTGATGTATTTAGAAGTGTTTATCCAGATCGGGTCCAATATACATGGTGGACGTACAGGTTCAATGCACGTACCAGGGGAATTGGCTGGAGAATCGATTATTTCCTTGTTTCGAATGCTTTGGTCTCAAAAATTAAAAAAATTGAAATCCTTGACCAAATACAAGGTTCTGACCACGCTCCAATTACCCTTGAACTATAAATAGAATTACGGGCAATAAGGTATAATTTATACATAATTGTCTTGGAGAGGATTTGATGCCTAAACAAAGAATTGTGTTAGTAGATGATCATGAGGTTGTTCGCCTGGGCATAAAATCTTTGCTGGAGAGACACCCACATTTCGAGGTTGTTGGTGAGGCTGGCACAGCAAAAGAAGCTATTGAACAAGTGGAAAGATTGCTGCCAGATGTAGTGTTAATGGATATCCGTTTACCCGGGACTTCGGGTATAGAGGCCACCGAAGAAATTACAAATACATATCCCGAAATCAAGGTCATCATGTTGACTTCTTATGCAGAAGATGACATGCTGTTTTCGGCCATCAGAGCAGGTGCGTCCGGTTATGTGTTAAAGCAAATAGGCGCCGAGGATTTGATTAAAGCCATTGAAGCTGTAGGCCGGGGAGAAGCCCTGCTCGATCCAGCAGTTACTCAAAGAGTGTTTCAAGAGGTAAGAAGGGCTGTAAAAGAAGAGGAAGCTTCAGCATTTGTCTCTCTATCGCAACAAGAAAAGCATGTTCTCGTGCTCGTCTCTGAAGGACGGACGAATAGGGAAATTGCAAAAACACTCTTTCTTGGCGAAGGTACTGTAAGAAACTACGTCAGTAGTATTCTCTCAAAACTTTCTGTTAGTAATAGGGCTGAAGCTGCTGCATATGCCGTAGAACATAGTCTACGGGAGTATTTGTAGAGTTTTTAGATTACAGATATTGTACGTGAAGTTATTCCATGTAAGCAAATATTATTTCAAGTACACGCGGGATAAAAATCAATATTCCAATAATGATACTGACAATTGCGCTGATCAATACCGCAGCGGCAGATACATCTTTTCCAATTTTTACTATAGGGTTAATGGTTGGATCAACTAGATCAAATAGCCTTTCGTAAACTGTATTGAAGGATTCAGTGATCCATACCAGCGCCATAGTTAAGATAATCAGGCCCCATTCAACAAGGGAAATTCGCAATAACATACTTAGAATAATAATTGCTAGTGTAATAATAAAATGAATTCGGACATTGTTCTGAGTACGGTATAAATACCGGAATCCTTCAATCGCATGGCCAAGAGAATTAATAAATTGCTTTCGTCTATTCATTTTCACCCGGAAGCTGGTCTATTGATATATCCAAGAGGCGGTGAATTTCATATTGTTTTTTCCACATTTGTTCTTTAGAATCAATAGTTGAATGATCAAATCCAACTAGGTGCAAAATTCCATGGATTAATAAAACTAGTATTTCCACACTAACATCCTGTGAATAACGAATGGAATGATCGAAAGCAGAATCGTAAGAAATTAAGATATCGCCTAAGTGGGGAGTTTCAGTTTCTGGACTTACTTCATCAGACTCAAACGAAAGCACATCAGTTGCCTGGTGAATGTTTCTGTATCTACTATTGATTTTCAAAATTTCTTCATCAGAACAAATCAATATTGAGAGATCAACCATTTTGCCGTGTAGAAGATGAGCCAGTGCCGACTCTACAGTTGTCTTTATCTGCCGCTTATTAACAAACTTTTGGTAAGGTTTTCTAACAGTGATCGAGATCATATATTATTGATTTCTAACTTAGAAACTGGAGTTTCGGGGTATTGGATTCGGGGATGATGGAGATTTGACAACGTGGTAATGAATGATTCCTTAATCGTTGAAATATCCCGAAGTGTTAATGTGGAGTTATCCAGCTGTCCTTCCTTCATAACATGTTCAAAAACTTTGTTAACCAATATAGCCATTTCCTCCGTATTGGCGGGGAGTTCAGCTCTTGCGCGAGCTTCACATCCATCCGCGAGCATTAGCAATGCGGTTTCTTTCGATTGCGGCTTCGGTCCGGGGTAAGTGAATAGTGATAAGTCGATTCCCGATTCATTATTATTATTTGAAAGTGCCCGGTTATATTGATATCGTGTAATTTGTGTTCCATGGTGTTCAAGAATGAAATCTTTAATCCTGGGTGGAAGATGATATTTTTCTGCCAGTTTTACTCCATCTTTAACATGCTGGATAATTGTTTGGGCGGCGAGTATCTCATCCATATCATCGTGAGGATTAATATTTCCCGGGATCTGGTTTTCAATGAAGAACGAAGCGTTTGTGCTTTTGCCAACATCGTGATAAATTGTGCCAACACGCGTGAGTAATGGATTGGCACCAATTGCCTCGGCAGCCCTCTCGGCAAGATTTGATACCTGCAATGAATGCTGATATGTTCCAGGTGCATGTAGAAGGAGATATTTTTGGAGTGGGTGGTCTGGTCGCGAGATATCCAAAAGGTGGAGGGGCGTTGGTAAACCCATAAGTTGGGACAAGAGATATTGGATCATTAAAGCAATGCTTGCTGAAGCAATACCATTTAAGAAAGACACACCAATTAGTGTAGCCAAACCTAGGATGTCCGAGAGTGGGTCAGTAAGTTTGTATGCGAGTAACACTAAACTTCCTGAAAAAGCAATTCCGAAGGCAGAATATAGAAAACTGGTAAATCGTTTTCCCTTGCCTAACGAAATCGCTGCAAAGAAGCTTGTAACCATATAAAACAGAGAAAGGTCGAGCGAATTTGGCAGTCCAAACGCTGCTAATAAACCCAAGGACAAGGAAAAGATTACAGCAATTTCGAGATTGAATAAGGTGGCCAGGATTATTGCAAAAGCTGGTAGAGGATAAAAATAAGGAATTATTGCACGATTAGGTATCAGGAACCGGGCACCAAAGAGGAAAACCAGAAATCCAATCGCTATGACAGTGATACTTCTCAAGTCTTGAAGAAGTGAAAGATGTCTATGCCTAAAGTAAAAAATGATAAAAAATACCAGGATTACAACAATCGATGCTGATGACACAAAATCCTGAGTCTTTGATAAGGGTTTAACTAAACCAAATAGTTGTAAAACCTCGTATTGCTCTTCTGAAACTATTTGTCCCCTGGACACGATAGTCTGATTTGTCACCATGGTTCTTGTTATCGGTTCAATTGTATCTATGGCTTTTTGCCTGGCTAAGTCCGTTTCTTCTGCTGAATAAAGACTATTCGCGGTAATGAATGGAATAACCATATCAATAACTAGGTTTGCCTGATCCTCTGGCAAACCAAAACTGATTAGTGAAGGAAGCCGTGTGCGATTATCTGCGATTTGATCGTCACGGATTGTATTACGCATTACTTGTTCCAAAACAGCAATTGATTCCTGTGAAATTAATTGCCATCGGCTATCAGATAGAGAAAGAATAAACGCTGCTGATTTGTCAGATAAATTTAGGTGCTTGATTTTTAGTAAGTCTTCGAGTTTTTGTGTATTGGAGGAATATACATCTGATCTAACAGAATTGATGAAGTTCAAAGCTATTTGGAGATTATCAATTTGCATCCTGGTAATAGCTGGATCCGCAGGTAAATAGCGATCACCAACCATTTTTGCTGCTTCATTTTTTGCCCGAGTGGTTAACACTTCACTCGAAAATGTTAGTGTGTTAGGGGCAACAATCGTATTTGGAGAAACTTGCCCAACCTGGATAGGGAACGCATCTGGACGAAGAGCAATGGGTAAGATTAATGAGCTAAATGCGAGGATTGAGGTTAATAAAATCAAAACCCAACGATAGGCTGAACGCGACAACAAATTTCTTGTAGTTTTGGACAATTAGATTTCCTGTTTCTTACTTAACAACTCGCGAACGATCTTACTGACTCTATCTGACGAAGCTTGACCGGAAATCCGGGGAATTACCACTTTCATCACTTTCCCCATTTCTGATGGTTGTATTGCACCAACTTCTTGGATAGCAGCGCGAACAATCATTTCAATATCCGGATCAGATAATTGCCTTGGCAAATACTGCTCAAGAAATGCAATCTCGCGCATGGTGCTATCAACCAGATCTTGTCGGTTTCCCTTTTGAAAATCATTAACTGAGTCCCGACGGGTCTTTATTTCTTTTTGTACGAGAGAAAGTACTCCAATATCGTCTACGGCAGCAGATTTGTCAATCTCGTATAACTTTATCGCAGAAAGCAACATTCGAAGAGTATTTTTCCCAACTTCATTTTTCGACCGCATATTGTCCAGAAGATCAGATTCTATTTTCTGTTTTAAAGTTAGCATCACTTTTCTTCCTTTGAATTAACGAATACGAGGTTACAAATTTGTTGAAACAAACTTTCCCCAATCCCAGGAACATAGAGCAACTCATCGATGAAAATAAAGTTACCATATTTTTCCCGGAAATCAATAATATTTTTTGCTTTTACTTCACCAATCCCCGGAAGCGACGTAAATTCCTCAAGGGAAGACAAATTGATATCCAATTTGGGAGTAGTTGGGTCAATCTCTGTAGATGGGTTTATGCAAGTCACTGGATCAACTAATGGGGAACTATTTGAGAATATCAGATTAGATGACTTGCTTGTTTGCTGGCGGTTTGATCTCGTTCCAATCAATACAACCATTAAACCGGATAAAAACACACCAATCAGAGTTCCAAACAAAAGATACTTATACTTGGTTTCCATCAGCTTCTTTGTTATTTTCGAGCGCATACATTGTAGTAAAAGCACAAATAGCTACCTCTAAAACATCATCTGGAGGTTCTACGGTTGTTAGCTTTTGCATCGCCATCCCGGGGAGAGAAAGAACCTTAAGAAATTTGTTATCCAGATGGTTTGCCGAAAAACGCATATATTCATACGCCAACATCACCAGAGGAGGAAGTAACAATATTCTCGATGAAAGCCGTAACAATAGATTTGGTAAAGGTCCTATCGCAGTAAACAGAAGGATTGAAAAAAGGACGAGAATTAAAATGAAACCAGTTCCACAACGAGGGTGATGCAGTGAAAACTTTTTAACCTCGGAGGGAATTAAGGTTGCCCCAGCTTCAAAGGCATTAATTGTCTTATGCTCAGCGCCATGGTAAGTAAATACTCGACGTATATCCGGAGCTTTGCCCACAAGCCAAATATAGAGAATGACCAGAATAAGACGGATTAAGCCTTCAATTAAATTCGCCATAAACGGAGAAAAATTCAACCATTTTTGAAACAAGGCAGCAATGCCAGTCGGGAGTAAGAAAAAGAGGCCGATTGCCAACGCGAATGAGAAGATGATTGTAGCAACCATAGCCGGACCTTCAATTTTTTCGTTCTCACCTGTTTGAATGTTAGCTGATTTTGTGATGTACCTGGTACCAAGCCCTATCGCGTCCCAAAGGATCACCAAACCGCGTAAAAAGGGTATCTTTACCAATCGAGATGTGTAAATGCCACTTAATACCTCAGTCTCAACCTTAATTTCACCGGATGGCGCTCTGAAGGCTGCGGCGAGGTTTTTTGACCCTCTCATCAGGACGCCTTCGATTAATGCCTGGCCGCCATAAGCCGGCAGTTTTAATTTGGGTGTGCTCACTATTATGCCTTTTCTCCGAGATTCATGAGGAAGTTGATCAAAGCGTCAATTCCCTTTTTCCAGGTTGGAAGATGCAGTTTTTCATTTGGTGAGTGGATATTATCATCTGGTAATCCAAAACCTGTGAGAACTGAATCAATTCCGAGAATTTGCTGCATATCTGCGACGACCGGTACTGAACCACCTTCACGTTTGAAAACAGGCGAATTGCCCCAAACCTGTTCCAGCGCTTTTATCATTGCCCGGGTTTCATGTAATTCCAGGTCAGAAATGCTTGGATGACCCCCACTAATCATCTCAATTTCCCATCTGACAGAATCAGGAGCATTTGATTTGAAAAATTCAATCAGGTGTTGATGGACTTTTTCTGGTTCCTGGTTGGGCACAAGGCGTGTTGATATTTTAGCCATGGCTTTAGCAGGGATTATTGTTTTCGATCCAACTCCAGTGAAGCCAGATAGAAAACCGTTTACTTCAAGAGTGGGGCGGGCGCCTACTCTTTCAATTGATGTATAACCAACTTCACCCCATAATTGTGAGGCGCCCGTCTGGCTTTGGAAATAATCATCATCCAGGTTTAAGCGGGCAAGTTCTGCGCGTTCTGAATTGGTCAATTCAAGTACATCATCGTAGAAATGAGGTAGAGTGACCTTACCATTTTCATCGTGCATTTTTGATATGAGATCAATTAAAACCTGTGCAGGATTATGGACAACTCCACCAAATACGCCAGAATGCAAATCTTTATCAGGTCCAAAAACGCGCACTTCAAAATACGCTAAGCCGCGTAAACCGTAAACCATCGTCGGAAGGTCAGGGCTGATCATTCCTGTATCAGGATTTAAGGCAACTGTTGATTTCAACAACTCTTTATGCTCAATCAGGAAAGATTTCAGACTGGGTGAGCCAATCTCTTCCTCGCCTTCAAAGATAAATTTGAGGTTAACAGGGAGTTGACCAGTACGCATAACGGATTCAATAGCTGCAAGGCAAGCAACTACCTGTCCTTTCATGTCAGATGCGCCGCGGGCATATAAATAATCATTTTTTATCAAAGGAAGGAAAGGATCGTTATTCCAAAGATCGATCGGATCAACGGGTTGAACATCGTAATGTCCGTAAACCAGGATAGTAGGTCGATTCTCTCCGGCAAGCATGTAGTCACCGTAAACAATGGGGTGTTTTGGCGTTGGGAAAATACTGATATTCCTAATACCAATCCCCTTCAATTTTTCTGACAGAAACTGTGCACAGTTTTGCATATCAGGAAGATTTTCTGGTGATGTTGAAATAGACGGAATTTTTAAGAATTCTTCAAGAAATGCCAGGAATTCGTTGTTTTTTTCGTGAGCGTAAGTTAGGGCTAGACTGCGTGTATCCAAAATATTCACTCCTGATTTAGATTTACTGAGAATTATAGTCTCAAATCTCTCAGAAAAATTATTGATATGCTACAATATTTCATAAAATAGGACTTGAAAATGATAATCAATAACTCGACCATCATCACCTGGGATCAAAATCACTCCATTTTAAATGGACATTCCGTTGTCATTAGGAACTCGGTTATCCATGAAATTGGCCCAACCGGATATATCTTGGGTAAATATCCCGAAGAAGAGATATTTGACGCCAAAGGTAAATTCCTGATGCCTGGATTCATTTGTGCCCATACCCATTTTTATGGCTTGTTCTCAAGAGGTTTATATATTCCGGGAACCCCTCCCAAGGATTTCCCTGAAATACTTGAGAAACTTTGGTGGCCTTTGGATTCTTCATTATTGGCAGAAGATGTAAAGTACAGCTCTTTAATATGTCTAATCGATGCCATCAAACATGGAACTACGACATTATTTGACCATCATGCATCCCCATTGTGTATTGATGGATCTCTTGACGAGATTGAAGCGGCTTTTACCTCAACCGGAATGCGTGGTGTAGTCTGTTACGAAACTACAGATCGTTATGGAACAGAAAGTAGAGACAGATCAATAAATGAAAACCTCAGAATGATTAATAAATTAAATAATAACGTTAATTCTCTCGTAAGGGCTACATTTGGCTTGCATGCAAGTTTAACGCTTTCTGAAAATACTCTGGATAAGGTACGTAAGTTATTACCTGATGGTGTGGGAGTTCACATCCATGTCGCGGAACACGGGGTTGACGAAGAGGATAGTTTAAACAAAACCGGCATGCGGGTGGTTAATCGCCTGGAAAAGCACCAGCTATTAGGGCAGGATACCATTTTGGTTCACGGTGTTCATATGGATGACGCCGAAATTAAAATTGTTAAGGACACACAATCATGGATGACTCATCAGCCAAGATCAAATATGAACAACGCGGTTGGAATGGCTGATGTGGAAAAAATGTTGGAACTTGGGATTCCAGTGTGTCTTGGTAACGATGGGTTCTCAAATGCTATGCTCGATGAATGGCGCACATGCTACCTGGCGCATAAGCTTTGGACAAAAAATCCGCAGAAAATGAACGGAAATTCAATAGTAAAAATAGCAATCGAGAATAATTCTCAATTAGCCTCACATTTCTTTAAAGGTGAAAGAATAGGTAGAATCGAAGCTGGCGCCAAGGCAGACCTTATTCTGATGGACTATCACCCTATTACTGAACTTAATCCCGACAACATCCCCTGGCATATTATTTTTGGATTCAGAGATCCTATGGTCAGCGATACCATGGTGAACGGCAAATGGTTAATGAATGATGGTAAATTGACCAATCTTGACGAAGAAAAGTTATCAGCCCAAGCCTTATTGTTATCCAAAGAAGTATGGAACCGTTATCACGCGAAATTTTAAAATAGGAGATCAAACAGATGATTCAAAGAATCGGGATTATCGGTGGAACAGGGAAAGAAGGAAAAGGACTGGCATTTCGTTGGGCAAACGCAGGCTATGAAGTATTCATTGGCTCGAGACAAATTGAAAAAGCCCATTTGGCGGCGGAGGAAGTAAATAGTCTTCTGGGGGAAGATTCTATAGAAGTTAAAGGTGTGGAGAACCAACAGGCTGCCGAGAATGGCGACATTGTTGTGTTGACAGTTCCATATACAGCCCATCAATCAATGGTCGCAGATATTGCGAGTTTAATTAAAAATAAAATACTTGTAGACGTAACAGTGCCTTTAGTACCGCCAAAAGTTACTAAAGTTCAAATGCCACCAGCTGGCAGCGCCGCACAGGAAGCAAAGTCATTGGTTGATGATACAACCGAAATTGTAGCGGCGTTTCAAAATATCTCCTACGAGCGATTAATGCATGACAAGGATATCGATTGCGATGTACTGGTCTGTGGGAGTTCAAAAGCTGCCCGCCTAACAGTATTGGAACTTGTGCAAAAGGCTGGCATGATTGGTTGGGATGCCGGTCCTATCGAAAACTCCGTGGTTGTCGAAGGGTTGACATCAGTTTTAATCGGTTTAAACAAGGAATTTGGGTCCACCACCGCTGGAATTAAGATAACCGGAATTATTCGTGATCATGCCGAATAATGGAAGGTCAATGGAATTCCAGGCAATCCCCGGAATACCGTTAATTAATATTGGGGATGACGTTGCCAAAATTATCATTAATGCATGTAATGAAAACAAAATTATTCCAGTTGAGAATGATGTTTTTGTAATTGCCCAAAAAATTGTTTCAAAAGCTGAAGGTAGATTCAGAAGCCTGGAATCGGTCAAACCTGGAATTATGGCTTTGTTTTACGCTTGGATTACGGGCAAGGATCCAAGGTTTGTCCAATTGATACTAAATGAGTCGTCCCGGGTTGTTCGAGCCAGGAAAGGGACTCTTATTGTCGAGCATAAAATTGGATTCGTGTGTGCAAATGCGGGTATTGACCATTCCAATGTGATCCGTGCTGGTGAAAAAACAGATATCGTATACTTATTGCTGCCTGAAAAACCCGATAAATCGGCACAAGAAATCCGGAACTGCCTGGAAAAACACTATAGTAAGAAGTTTGGGGTATTGATCATTGATTCACATGGTAGAGCCTGGCGGAATGGGACAATTGGAATGACCATCGGACTAGCCGGGATTCCTGGATTGGTAGATTTACGCGGCAAGGAAGACCTATTTGGTTATAAATTACGAATCACAACGCTAGGTGCTTCAGATGAACTTGCAGCAGGCGCTTCTTTGATAATGGGGCAAGCTGGCGAGGGGATGCCTTGTGTGCTTGTGCATGGATTCCCATATGAATTTCGTGAATCCTCGATTAACGAATTGATTCGCTCCAAAAAGAAAGACCTATTTCGGTAAAATAGCCAATCTATGGGGATATTAAAATGAAAGTCGTCGCATTAGCAGGTGGTGTGGGGGGAGCAAAACTGGTTAAAGGATTGTCCCTAATAATCCCTAATGCTGATCTATCTGTGATTGTAAATACTGGTGATGACTTCGAACATTACGGATTGTATATATCTCCTGATATTGATGCCGTTGTTTATTCTCTTGCAAATTTGGTAGATCCTAAGCACGGATACGGAAGAGAAAACGATTCTTATAAATGTTTTGATGCATTGCATGAATTTAATGAAAATCCATGGTTTCGTCTTGGAGATAAAGACCTCGCGCTTCATCTGACGCGTACTTCATTATTAAAATCTGGAAAAACTCTTTCTGAAACTACAAACATTATTCAGAATTCTTTAGGTGTTTCTGTAAAAGTAATCCCAATGACGGATGACCCGGTTTATACCACGATTGAAACACAGGAACTTGGAGAATTGACATTTCAGGAGTACTTTGTAAAACACCATTTTGAACCAGAAATTATTGCAATTAAATATAAAAATAGCCATACAGCGAGATTGTCTAATGCAGTTAATAATGCAATCACCACTGCTGATCTTGTCGTAATTTGCCCTTCAAATCCATGGTTGAGCATTTTTCCTATTTTAAGTATCGGAAATGTTGAAACCTTGCTAATACAAAAAAAGGTTGTTGCTGTTTCACCTATCATCGGTGGAAAGGCGTTTAAAGGTCCAGCTGCAAAAATTTTTAACGAAATTGGACAAAAACCGAGTGCAGCAGGTGTGGCAGAGCAATACAAACTCTGGTTAAATGGAATCGTAATTGATAATGCGGATATTGATCAATGTAATCTGATCGAATCATTTGGTATAAATGTGGTTGTTACAGATATAATGATGAGAGATGATGCAAACAAAAGAAGGGTCGCTGAAAAAGTTCTTGAATTCGCAGAATCGGTGATATAGAGAATTAATGACACTTTGGGCCATCGTTCCTGTAAAACCATTGAGAAGGGGTAAATCAAGGCTTTCAGTAATCCTATCCGAGGATGAGCGTACGGCATTAAACCAGACAATGTTAATTAATACGCTCAAGACGCTGGCAGCTGTTAATGAAATTGACACCGTGTTAGTAGTCAGCCGTGATCCAATGGCATTATCCATCGCCAGAGATTATGCAGCGCGCACCGTCCTTGAAGATGGCAATCCAGGATTAAATACAGCATTAAAGCGGGCTGCTTCCGTGGCAAAGGCTTATTTAGCCAATGAGATTTTTGTTCTACCAGCTGACCTGCCATTAATCAAGCCGGAAGATATTGTTTCATTCTTAAGCCTCGCGATTAAACCGCCGGAAATTATCATCGCACCGGATCGCAGGCGTGATGGGACAAACGCTCTCTTGATTAGTCCTGCAGACCTGATTGAATTCAGATATGGCCCTGGTTCCTTTAACGCCCACTTGAAAAATGCAAAAGAAGTGAATGCTCGAATTGAGGTTGTTGAATCCGAAGTTTTCGGTTTGGACTTGGACTTGCCGGAAGATATCCAACTTTTAAAGAAATATGATAACTTAACAATAAATTCAATGAAATAATTTCTTGGAGGAAAAAATGCAAAAAGCCGCACTTTACTTACAAGATTCTCACGATCTTAGAGACGGACTAGATTATGCCAGATATGCTGAAAGCAAGGGATTTGACGCAATATGGCAGGCAGAAAGTCGGTTGGTTAGGGATGCTATTGTTCCAATGGCTGCATATGCGGCCGTAACGGATAAGATCCGTATTGGATCTGGAGTAATAAACAACTGGACGAGGAATATTGGTTTGCTTGCGTCGACATTTTTAACTCTTGATGACCTTGCTCCAAATAGGATCATTTGCGGTATTGGTGCCTGGTGGGATCCTCTAGCCAAAAATGTAGGAATTGACCGTAAGAAACCATTAACAGCAATGAAAGAGACTGTAACAATATTGAGAAGATTGTTGAATATGGAAAGAGTAACCTTCAGTGGTGAATTCATTAATGTTACGGGTATTGAATTGGATATTGTTCACGGCAGGAAAGAACCAAGAAATGTACCGATTTACATTGGAGCAACAGGTGACAACATGATGGAAATGACTGGCGAGATTGCCGATGGCGTAGTCCTAAATTATTGCGTTCCCCCGGAATACAATCATAAAGCATTGGAATTACTTGCATCTGGTGCAAAAAAGAGTGGTAAAACACTGGATGATATAGATCGCCCTCAACTTGTCGTGTGTTCTGTGGATCTTGATCACGATACAGCGATTGACACTACCAGGGAATTATTGACTCAATACCTGGCGCAACAACCCCATATTGCTAAGGCATCTGGTGTTTCAATGGAAGTTGTGGAAAAAATACAAAAGATTCTTGGGTGGCCAGCTACCCATGAACAAATTCAGAAAGCCAAACATCTTGTTCCGGAAGAGTTAATCGATCGAATCACTGCCTCTGGAACCCCGGAAGAGGCAAAGAAAAAAGTGCAGGAATATATTAATAATGGATGTACCTGTCCGATACTCTATCCTGTTGGCGGAAACGTAAAATTGCTAATTGACACATTCTCCTCATTGTAGAAGAAGGAAAAAGTTTCATGATAAAAGAGTATTATCGACCACAGAAAATAGATGAAGCTGTAGAGCTTCTGAAAAAAAAGGGTGAGGCAATCCCAATCGGTGGCGGAACCAGCCTTAACCGCATAAAGGAAGATATCGTTGTAGTTGATTTACAGGATTTAGAATTAAGCTACATAAATAACAAGGGAAAAAATATTCTCATTGGTTCTACAACTACTTTAGAGCAGATAAAAAACTACTTTCAGGAAAATGAAAGTTTAGTGAAAGCTTTGAAAATTGAGGGATCAAAAAATCAGCGGGCACAAAGTAGTCTTGGTGGTTTTCTCAAGGTTACAGATGGAAGATCTCCTTTATTAACCTGTTTATTGACTTTAGGTTGTACTGTTTTCTACTTTGACGAAAAAAATGGTATTCCGCTAAATGAATTTCTTGTTGAACGGAAGAAAAGTAAAAAATTGATCACGCATATCTCTCTTGATGACCCAAAAGAGTTGGCATTCGAAACTGTGAGCAGAAGCCCTTTGGATCGTCCGATTGTGTGTTGTGCAGTCTCCCGATTTGATAATAAATTTAAAGCGGCTATTGGTGGATATGGCGGTGCACCGCAGCAAATTCCTGAGACATACTTTGAGGAAAAGAACAGCAAAGATTTATCTAAATATATTCAATTTTCTACAGACGAATGGGCAAACGCTGATTATCGTGCCAACATTGCCCCGATCATTTTTGAACGATTGTGTAATTCGCGTAAAAAAGGTATCCAATAATATGGAAATCATACTAAATATTAACAATCAGGAAGTCAAGTCAGAAATAGATCTTGACGATTCCCTTCTGAAATTCCTTCGTGATAATCATTTTTTCGGTGCCAAATTTGGCGGTTGCCAGGAAGGCGAATGTGGCGCTTGCACAGTTCTTTTTGACGGACAACCGGTCAATTCTTGTTCGATGTTGGCAATAAAAGCAGTCGGACATAGCATTTTAACCATTGAATCAATGGGGGAACATCCGGAGCAAGGTTGGAAAAAAACTACGGGATTAAGCAACCTTCAAAAGGCATTTGTGGAATCTGGGGCAATTCAATGCGGATATTGCACGCCTGCCATGATTCTGTCTGCTAATTCGCTGCTTCAAACTAATCAAAATCCAAGTGAAGGCGAGATTCGGGATGCCATTTCTGGTGTGTTATGCCGATGCACTGGTTATGATAAACCCGTGAAGGCTATAAAATCCATTATTTCCGGTAACCTGGATAAGATGGTCTCACCCCAAATTGAATCGGAAATTGAAGGCAATAAAAATAAGACTATTGGTAAAAATGAGCCAAAAGTAGACGCCATCAAGCTCGTACAAGGAAAACCAGCTTTTACCGATGACTTTGATATTGCGGGAATGTTGTATGCCAAAGTACTTCATTCCCCCTATGCTCACGCTGAGATTGTTTCTATTGATACCTCTAAGGCTAAAAAGATCCCCGGGGTCCATGCAGTGCTTACCTGGGAAGCCTTGCCTCGCGTAATATATTCAACTGCAGGACAGTCAGACCCTATTCCGGGTCCACTGGATATGTTCAGCCTGGATAAAAAAGTCCGTTTTGTGGGTGACCGGGTGGCTTTTGTTGCTGCTGAGACAGTGGAAATTGCCAATAAGGCGGTTGAAGCGATAAGAGTAAATTATAAGGAATTGCCTCCCATCTTGAATTCTAATGAATCAATGAGCGAAGGCGCGATAAAGATTCACGACGAAGTGGAATATGTAAATTTTGCCAACTCCAATCCGAAAAAGAATCTTGCAGCAGAAATCCGGATTGACATTGGAGATGTCGAAAAAGGATTTCAAGAGGCGGATCAAATTTTTGAGTATGAATACGAGGTGCCAAAGGTACAGCAGGCTCATATTGAACCTCATATTGTCATTTCTTATTGGGACGAAGATGATCGGATGGTGATTCGCACAAGTACACAGGTTCCTTTTCATGCCAGGCGAATATTAGCACCTGTTTTAGGGCTGCCGGTAAAACGTATTCGCGTTATTAAACCGCGCATAGGTGGCGGATTTGGCGGGAAACAAGAAGTATTGATCGAGGATGTGGCCGCCCACTTAACTATTGCGACCGGTAAGCCAGTGCGCTTTGAATACACCAGGGAAGAGGAATTCATTGCCGCAAGGTCAAGGCACCCTATGAAAGTTAGGCTGAAAACTGGTGTGAAAAATGACGGCACAATTACCGCAAACGAAATGTATGCTCTTTCGGATACTGGTGCATATGGATGCCACGCATTAACGGTCACCGGCAATACCGGACATAAGTCCATGGCTTTATATGTTGGCGACGGTAAATACCGTAAGAGCCCGAATATTAGATTTTATGCAGATATTGTATACACCAATTTGCCACCAGCTGGCGCTTACCGAGGGTATGGTGTCCCGCAGGGGTATTGGCCGGTTGAGAGACAAATGGAAATTATTGCCAGAAAGCTTGGAATGGACCCCATCGAGTTCCGTCTGAAAAATGCAATTCGCGCTGGTGAATTACATCCATTTAGCACCGCCTGGAGTGAAGGAAGAGAACCCAAACCTGAGATTATTCATACCGTTGGCATCGAAAAATGTGTTCAACTTGGAATGAACGCCATTGATTGGAAAACAAAAAAAAGCGATAAAAACTGGCAGCTGGTAAAGGGTAAACCTTGGCTTCGCAAAGGACTTGGAGCTGCTATTGTAATGCAGGGAACGGCTATTCCGTATCTTGATATGGGCTCAGCAAGTATCAAGATGAATGATGACGGCTCATTCAATTTACTTGTGGGTGCAACAGACCTGGGGACTGGTTCAGACACAGTTTTAGGCCAGATGGCGGCAGAGGTTTTAGGTGTTCCACTGGATGATATTCTTGTTTATTCCTCTGATACAGACTTTACGCCTTTCGACAAAGGAGCCTATGCCTCAAGTACAACCTACATTTCGGGTGGGGCTGTTAGTAAAGCCGCGAAGAATGCAGCTGATAGGATTAAAGCTCGAGCATGTATCTTGCTAAATGATGTTGAACCAGGCATTACCACAGGTGAGATCACCCTGGTAGACAAATTTGCAGTGTCAGCCAAAGGTAATAAAATTTCATTAAAAAAGATAGCATTATCGACTCTGCATCACTTCGACCAGGAACAAATCATTGGCACGGCTTCCTTCTGGTCGCCGTCAGCGCCACCGCCATTTGCTGCACAATTTGCGGAAGTGACTGTTGATATTGAGACTGGAAACATTGTTGTCGACAAATTAGTGATGGTAGTTGATGCTGGGGTTATAGTTAATCCATTAACCGCCTCTGGCCAAATTGAGGGAGGTATGACCCAGGCGCTGGGGTATGCAGTCTGCGAAGAAATGAAGTATGACGAAAAAGGAAAAGCCAGGGAAACGAATTTCCTCGATTATCACATTTTTAGATCAGACGAAATGCCTGAATTGAAGACAATTTTTGTAGAATCCTTTGAACCTACACACCCACACGGGGTAAAAGCTGTGGCCGAAATTCCATTGGACGGAGTAGCTCCGGCTGTTGGTAACGCTATCCAGGACGCATGTGGTGCTTTACTTTTTAACATCCCCGCCACCCCGGAACGCATCTGGAACGCGCTCAATATGAAAGGCAAATAAGGAAAATGCCCTCTCCCATTTATGTTGTAGGTCACGTAAATCCTGATACTGATTCAATCGCTGCGGCAATTGGTTACGCGTGGCTGATTAAAGAGCGGGATGGATTGGATGCTATTGCCGCCAGGGCAGGTGCGGTAAACCAGCAAACTAATTGGGTTTTGAAGTATTTGCAATTGGATGCACCGTTATTAATTACTGACGCAAGCCCCAGGTTTGAATCTGTAGCGCGGCGGTTGGATACAACAAAACCCGATAGCCCATTGAAAGAAGCATGGGCAATCGCGTCACGAACTGGTGGTATTGCCCCTGTATTAAACGAGAATGGCACTCCATTTGGGTTAATTACTGGGCGGAGTATGTTTAAGTATTTTGGCACTGTGGTTGGTCCGCAATCCCGATCACAGGAAATGAGTATATTGACCTTACTCGAAACAGCCTGTAAGGATGCTGCTGATACCAATATTCCCGTGTTTACGCAATCAACTAAAATTCGCGATGTTTTAAACAGAATTTTGAGAGAAGAAGGTGATGAGTTTTGGGTTGTGGATGAAGAAGGACGATACGTGGGAATAGTCAGACAGAGAGATTTACTAAATCCCCCGAGGCTGCGGCTGATTCTTGTCGACCACAATGAACCACAGCAATCAGTTGCATCTTTAGAAGAAGCAGAATTATTGGAAATATTGGATCATCACCGTTTGGGAAACCCATCAACTCATATCCCCATAAAAATGTCGGTTGATATAGTGGGTAGTACGAGTACGTTAGTTGCTGAAAGGGTGGAAGAATCGGGGTTTAGTGCACCTCCTAAGATTGCCGGGATTATGTTGGCAGGTCTCTTGTCGGATACATTGAACCTGACTTCACCGACTACGACCGAACGAGATAAAAATGCTTCTGACAGGCTTGCAAGATGGGCGTTTGTAAAAGGAAGCCCACTTGAGAACGAAACAAAATTGTCATTTGGTAATAGAGTGTTATCTGCGAGCGCGGGTCTTGGAAATCGAGAACCAAAGAGTGTGGTTACCACGGATATGAAATTATACAGTGCTGGAAAATACTCGTTTGCGATTGCTCAGGCAGAAGTAACCGATCTGAATGAGGTTCCTAATCACTTAACATCATTACAAAAAGCTTTGGATGATCTGAGAGAAGATAAAAAGGTTGATTTTGCGATGTTGATGGTTACTGATGTGGTTCGTGGATCAAGCAGAATAATCCTTTCAAATCCACCGTCCATTTTGGACGAGCTGCCTTATCCGCCATTGCCCGATAATACACGCGTCGCAGAAGGCGTTGTATCGAGGAAAAAACAACTTCTACCAGTTGTTCTTGGACTGCTGGAAAATTAGGAAAAAATTATCATTATTGCATCTGCATTCTTTTGAATTAAGAAATGTAAAGGACCTGATCTTATGTGGAAATCCTATCATCAAGTAAGCGACCTTCGACAGGCTTTCGAATTATTGGATAAGTACCAGGGTAGTGCAAAAATCATTGCAGGGGCTACTGACTTATGGTTGGAATTTGAACGCGACATGCACAAGGATGTTGAAGTTCTTGTCGATATTTCGAGGATCAAGGGACTAGATGCAATAACTGAAGATGATTCCGGTTATATTAATTTAGGTCCGCTTGTAACTCATTCTCATATCGTGAAATCTGAATTGATTAAGGAGTATGCATTTACACTTCACCAGGCTAGCGCTTCAGTCGGATCCCCACAGATCCGAAACCGTGGAACAGTTGCTGGTAATGTTGCAACCGCTTCTCCAGCAAACGATACTATTGCACCTTTAATGGCATTAAACGCGATTATTGTGCTGGGAAGTAAAACCGGAACTAGAGAAATTCCGATAAATGATTTTTATACAGGGGTTCGGAAACATAAAATTGCTGCTTCCGAACTGATCACGAACATTAAATTCAAGAAACTCGACAAAGCCCTTTACCGTTCCTTCTTTGTTAAACACGGGTTGAGGAAAGCGCAATCAATTTCCCTGATCAATATTGCCACAGTATTCAAGCTCGCTGATGGGAATATATTATCTGACTTGAGAATTGCTATAGGAGCGTCGGCACCTACCGTATTCAGGGCGAAAGAAGCAGAAAAATACGCAGAAGGTAAAAAGGTAAGTGATGAAGACGTCGATCAACTATGCAAATTGGCATCAGAGGCTGCTTCTCCGATTGATGATTTGAGGTCTTCAGCGCGATACCGAAAAGACATGGTTGAAGGTTTGCTAAAAAACGCAATCCGATTAAATATTTTAGAACGAAAACCTGTAATTCCACCCGTACAAGTAACATTGTGGGGTAAGGAAAATACCACATTCATTCCCTTACGTGAAGCATTCCATTCTGACAATATTAGTTCGGTTGATTTCACCTTAAATAACAAGTTGATCACTGTCAAAAATTACATGGGGAAATCACTTCTCGATATTATTCGTGAAGACGGGCAACAAAAAGGATCTAAAGAAGGATGCGGAGAAGGTGAATGTGGTGCCTGTACTGTCTTCCTGGACGGTGTCGCGGTTTTAGCATGCTTAATTCCTGCTGAAAGGGCTCATAAAGCAACCGTTCAAACAATTGAGAGTTTGTCTGATGAAACGTCGATTTCTAGACTCCAACAAGCCTTTATAGATGAAGGAGCAGTCCAATGTGGATACTGTACTCCAGGATTTATTATGTCCGGAACAAAACTCCTTGAAGAGGTGAATAAACCAACTGAGGAGCAAATTAAAATCGCTATTTCTGGAAATCTATGCCGATGCACTGGATATTATAAAATTATTAGTGCTATAGAGAATGCAGCAGAATAGGTGGAAAAATGCCCAAGCATACGATTTTTAATAGACGTGTAGCCAAGGAACCCGCCCCGGCTGTACATCCAGTTTGGAGGGGTATTGGATGCATATTAATCGTTGTCCTACCTGCACTTTCTTATTTCATGTCAACCATATTGATCAATAACCGGGCAGCGATCCCCTGGTTTGATATCCCTCAGGAATTAATCGTTGCAGTATTGAAAGATCCATTGTTAATTGTAAAAATTTTTTATGCGGCAGTAATATCACTACTTATTTTCTTCTTAATCGCACTGGTCACATTCACTATTGACCGTGTGGTTAATCCTAAAAAGAAGGGCCCGTATGACGTTGATTAAACCCGCATCAGAAAGGATTGAAATTGAACGATATCTCTGAGCCAAAAATCACTAGAGTTGACGCTTTAGATAAAGTCTCTGGGCGGGCTGTATATCCGGGTGATGTGGATATGCCTTCACAATTGATGATGAAGGTGCTGTTTTCGCAGCGAGTGCATGCAATTGTTAAAAGTATAGATGTAGAAAAGGCACTGAATACTCCAGGGGTAGTTGCAATTCTAACGGCAAAAGATGTACCGAATAACGAATTTGGTCTCATTAAACCAGATCAACCAGTATTATGTGGTCCTGGTTCAAATATTTTGGACGCAAACCGGGTTCGATGTGTCGCAGACAAGGTTGCACTAGTTATTGCTGAATCTGAAGAATCAGCCGAAACAGCAAGAAAGGCAATCGTCGTCGAGTACGAAGATTTGCCTTCGGTAACCGATTTAGACAAAGCCTTTAATAGAAACGACATATTGGTGCATCAGGATTTTGATTCTAATGCATTTTGGCATAACAAAGTGCGAAAGGGAGACGTTGAAAAAGCCTTTATGGAGGCAGACGTTATTGTTGAAGGAGAATACCTTACTCCAGTCCAGGAGCACGCTTTTTTACAACCTGAAGCAGGAATCGCTTATTATGACGACGAGGAGCGCATCACCGTTATTGTTGGTGGACAATGGACTCACGAAGACCAGGAGCAAATTGCGCATTCACTAAATTTAGATCCTGAGAGAATACGTGTAATGTACCCGGCGATTGGTGGCGCATTTGGCGGTCGTGAAGATATGTCTGTTCAAATTATATTAGCCCTGGCTGTTATGAAACTCAGAGAACGGGGAATTGAGAGACCAGTAAAAATCGTCTGGACACGTGAAGAGTCCATAATTGGACACAATAAACGCCATCCGTATAAAATAATCGCAAAATGGGGGGCGACTAAGGCTGGTAAGATAATCGCTGCAGAAGTAAAGATCATCGCTGATGCTGGAGCGTATTACAGCACTTCAACAAAGGTACTCGGTAACGCTACGCTGCTCTGCGTCGGGCCCTATTATATTCCCAACGTAAAAATCGATGCATATGCTGTTTTTACCAACAACCTTCCATCTGGTGCTTTCAGAGGTTTTGGCGGACCGCAAGCTGCTTTCGAGGCAGAGTCTCAGGTAAACAAGTTGGCTGAGAAATTACACTTGGATCCCGTACAGTTTAGATTAATAAACACAGTTAAAGAAGGCCAGGCAATGGCAACCGGGTCACCCTTACCAAAAGGGATAACTATTGACTCAGTGATAAAAGAATGTGCTTTAAATTCAGGGTGGACGGTTGGCAAGGATAGCCAGTTTATTTACTCAAAGAGATTATCAAACAATGGGCGAATTCTTAAGAGCGTAGGTTTCGCCTGCGGATATAAGAACATCGGTTTTTCATTCGGTGCACCTGAAAATTGCTGGGCTAAGGTTGAGTTGCACGGGCATTCGGAAGTTGAGCATGTTGTCCTATATCATGCGGGGGCTGAAGTGGGACAGGGTTCTCATACTGCATTTATCTTAATGGCGTCAAAAGCATTGGGATTACCGGTCGAATTGATTAAGTTGGTAGCGTCAGACACTGGAACCACGGGTAATTCCGGGAGTGTCAGTGCTTCAAGGATGACTTTTATGGCAGGAAATGCCATCATTGGCGCGTGCAAACTAGCACTTGGTAAATGGAAAAGCGAAGAAAGACCAGCCATTGCTGAGTTTGTCTACCGACCTCCAAAAACAACACCTTTTGACCCCGAAACAGGCCAATGTGATCCCAATTTCGCCTATGGATATGTCGCAGAATCAGTCACTTCAAGCATTAATCTGGATACCGGACAGATCGAAATTGAAGATGTTTGCGTGGTAAATGATGTGGGTGAAGCAATTAATAAGAATGCTATTGAAGGCCAAATTGAAGGGGCAATTTCGCAGGCTGTAGGCTACGCTGTACTGGAAAATTTTATCCAAAAAGACGGGAAGGTAATTACAGATAAATTTTCAACTTATTTGATTCCAACTGCGTTGGATATGCCTTTGCGAGTCAGGACAATCATCCTTGAAAATCCAGACCCAATAGGACCGTTCGGCGTAAGGGGAATGGGCGAGATGCCCTACCTTCCTTTTGTTCCGGCTTTGACTCATTCACTATTTAATTCTACAGGAATTTGGTTTGATAAATTCCCGTTAACACCAGATTTTGTATTCAAAAAAATCAAATATGGTTAATGCTATTGCAGCCATAATTTTGGCTGCCGGCGGCTCTAAACGATTTGGATCCCCAAAACAACTATTGGAATGGGAAGGCGAAACCCTTATTAATAGGGTGATCAATCTGGCGATAACTGCCCAACTTGATCCGATTCTCGTAGTTTTGGGTTTCGAATATCAAAGAATCCTGAAAAACATTAGAGAAATCAAAAAAATTACCATCCTCAAAAATAATGACTGGGAAGTTGGTCAGAGTACATCCTTAATTGCGGGAGTTAAGGAGATCGCCACAGAGAAAGTGCCATTTGTTGTTCTGCTTTGCGATCAACCACAGGTTAAAGTAGATATCGTCGAGGGGGTAATCAAAGAATTTCAGTCCAGTGATGCTGAAGTCGTAATCACTGAAATTGAAGGGAAGATGATACCCCCTGTAATTTTTAGCCCGAAGTGCATACCAGGAATTTATAAATTGAAAGGTGACAGGGGGGCAAGGTCAATAATAGAGGATTACAGATATAAACTTTTTAAGATTGAAGACACACGCCTCTTAATGGATATTGATACGCCAGAGGATTATATAAATTTGAAGAAATCCTATAATTGCGCGTAGCCATTCACGTCCACTCTCTTTTCATCCATTTTTTATCCTTAAATACTATTCCAACTTTCCTTCCTCCATGTCCTGTATAACTTTTTTTGCTTGAGTTATATACTTCATTGGTACAATGACTTCCACTTCACCCAAAGTCCCTACTGATAAACCGTAGGTTGTACCTAATGATTCTTGGTTTATAAATGCTGGAATTTCAAATGATTCCAGAAGAATCTTTACTGACTCTGCTTCCAGCATTCCGTTAGCTATGTAAACAACTTCATCCCTAACTTTTCTACTCCTGAACATTTTTCACACTCCTTCCTAATCTTTGTTTTCTTACCTCTAATTCATTAATTAACTTTTTCTTTCTGAATAATGGGATAGGGGAGGGAAGTAAAATGGATTCTGCCTTATTAACCCAACCTAAGGCTTCACTATGATTTTTAAGTATGTGTTCATTATATTTTGCTAAAGCAACGCACGAATCCATATCATCCATTTCTGCACCAATTTTCCAATAAACGATTGCATCATTCCAATTGTCCTGTTTTCTATATATTACCGCCATATGTTTGCATAAATTCAACAGGTCAATACCAGATAGTTTTTTAGAGTTGTAACAAATATTATAAATATGGATTGCTTTATCAACTTCATTTATTTGTTCATACATTTGACCAATTGCGAAAAGACCTAATAAATCAATATTTTGCCCATCTTTTATTTCATTTAGCATCAGGTTAATCTTAAGATATAAAGCTGCCATTGAAACCACATCGATCGCGTTGTGATAGGACACATTTTTTAGCAGGCTTCCATCTCCACTTTTTAGAAAATCAAAATAGATTTGTGGGATCATCCATCCAGGCACTTCTTCACTTGTTCTTGAATAAAGTAATATCTGCTTTTCTAATTCCTTTAAGCTTCTGTCTGGAAGCCTGGATTTCCAAATTTTTCGTGACAAGTGGAGGAGATCTATATGTGAAAAAGAGGTTAATGGATCTGGAATTTTGTTTAGGGCAAACCTGGTATGCAATAATGGCAAATCAAACGATTTTCCATTGAAAGTTATCGTATTCTCAAAATTATCGCAAATCAGCGAAAATTCAACCAACTGGGCCGCTTCGTTTACTGGACTCTCCAAGATTAACTGCCCCAGTCGAAACCCAGATTCATCAAAGTAACCAAACCCTATCAAAAAGGCAATTGTACCTGTCCCGCCACTCAATCCAGTTGTTTCTGTATCAATAAATAAATGTTTTTGAATCCCGGATTCAAGTGCTTGCATCTTGGCTAGTTTGTGTAACTCTTGAAAATTATCAGACAAAGAAAGGATTACATTTCCATGTGTGGATCCGTATGGATATAAATCTTCAAACAACAACACCTCGCCAAACCTGGAAGGTAATGCTCTTGCGCCTATTATTTCAGCTAGAGGCTTATTTTTAATAGGTTTAATTTGAGGCAGGGAGGCTGCTTTCTTAAAACCAAGTTTTTTGAGTCTTTCGGATAAATCCGACATTAAGTTTCCTTAAGCAATGAAATAAGGAAGATTGTTTCCTGCTTTCCACCGAAGCCGTTCTCTGAATCAGGACCCACACACGAAGGACAACCAGATTCACAAGTACAGGAACGAACAAGATCATTGCATTTTTCTAACAGAATGTCAAACCGATTAAATAATGATTCTGATAATCCAATCCCTGCGGGTGTGGTGTCATGAACTAGTACAACAGGCTGAGATTCTTCAAAATTTGCTTGAGGATCTGAGTATGCATCAATATCATTTGAGTCACACAATACTAACAACGGAGCAAGATTTGAGATCAAGTAGCGCAATCCTGAAAGACTGTTCCGAATTTTTACATTTAATTCGGCTAAATGATGGCAATTTTGGCACAACGTTACCAGGTTTTCTGGCAAATTGGCAAGAATTGCAGAGTCAAACGATTTAAATGGAATTTTATGATGGACATGTAATGAATCATGCTTAGGTCGAACTCCGCAAGACTGACATGTGTATTCATCCCTATTAAGAATAGACACGCGAATTGTCTGCCAGTTCGGTCCATAATTATTTGGATCTCCATACCACATCTTTGAATCCCGCATTTTTTCAACGCAATTATTATTGAGAACCACCCAAAATCCGCAGGTAATCAACGAAGTCATCGGTAGATCCAAAGACTCAGTAGACAAAACCTCTCTGTTCACCCCGTCCAGTTTCTTAAACCCGGTTACCTGGGATTGAACTTCGACCTCGCCATAATTAATTTTATAGTTCAAAGACTCATTTACACCTTTTCGGGCAACAATCGATATCTCCATTGTCCGTAAAGGCTCAGTGCTGTAACTGTAATCACCTCTCGATAAAACAGCGGTTTGTGATTCCAGGTCCAAGGAATCCACATGGAATTGCTCCCCATCATGGAGGTAGATGGCACCCTGGTGGCACATCCATAATCCGGAATTAAAATCGACTGTCCCAATCGTTTTATATAATCCCTCTTCAAATGTTTGCAATACGAAGTTTGAAGCTGCGGTACTGCGTATTGAAATACCTGAGGAAGGATAATTATCTGCCAACCAGTAATATTTGCTATTCTTATTTTGAATGCTCCCTTCTTCGACCAGATAATCCCAATAATTCCGGAGCACAACTTCATCTAATTCGCCGAAATTCTCACCAGAGGAAAAAGGAATCTCAAATGCTGAGGAACGCAGGTGAGGCAACAAGATCAGCGGATTATTAGCATCGATCAGGGCGTGTTCAATTGGCTTTGAAAATAAACTATCTGGAAAACGCGCAAAGTACTGATCAAGTGGATTCATTGATGCGATGATCATGGAAATCGAAGGATTTTGATGGCGTCCAGCCCTACCAGACATTTGTTTAATGGATGCCATTGATCTAGGGTAACCCGCAATTATTACTGAATCCACGCCCCCAATATCCACACCGAGCTCAAGTGCATTTGTAGCAGCAACCAGAGAAATAGATCCATTCTTCAAGCCTGTTTCAATATCTCTGCGTTCCTGGCGTAAATATCCGCTGCGATATCCGCGAATCCCTTGAGCTAATTCAGGAAATCTCTGCTTCAATTCCTTGGTTACTATTTCAACAAATCTTCTCGATCTACAAAAAACAATTGTTTGGATATTTTTTTCGAGGAAGAAAGAGGCTAATTTTACAGTCGAACTTAATAGCCCTTCACGGATACCAAATTCAGGTGAAATGAGAGGCGGGTTATAGAATACAACATTTCGTTCACCCTTGGGAGAATCGTCTTTTTCGATAAGTGTTACCGGTGATTCAATGATTTTTTCAGCTAGTTCTTTAGGGTTACCAATTGTTGCGGATGTAAGTATAAACTGTGGATTTGCCCCATAAAATTCCAGGACACGCTTTAGGCGGCGAATAATATTCGCGAAATGAGATCCAAAAACACCTTTATATTGATGCAATTCATCAATTACGATGAATTTTAAATTCTGAAAGAACCTGGACCAGTTCGTGTGATGAGGGAGAAGGGCGATATTTAGCATATCCGGATTTGTGAGGAGAATGTTTGCATTCTTCCTGAAGGACTGCCTGAGGTATGAAGGTGTGTCCCCATCGTATACAGAAACGAACGGTTTATTGAGGTTATTCTGGTCAAGTAATGCAGACATTGAATTAAATGCGGTAAATTGATCGTGCGTTAGTGCCTTGGTTGGATATAACAAAAGAGCAGTTGACAATCCTGTTCTTGTAAAACTTTCCAGGATTGGGATCTGGTAACAAAGGGATTTACCGCTGGCAGTGCCTGTCGAAATGACGACATTTTCGCCATTATTTATGCATTGCAGAGCTTTTGCTTGATGTGCGTATAGCTTAGCTAATCCGAGTTTATTCAATGAAAATTGATTATTCGACCCGGGAAGAATCTCAAGGTCGTTGTATAAGCCTGGCAGCGCGTTATTATGATCCCAAACAGTAAAATTCGGCGCTAGCAGTGGGTGGTTCTTTAGTTCGGCAATAATTTTGGCATTTAAGTACATGACACATCCCATCAGTTGCATGGAAAATTAAGAGGCATTATACTCTCTATGATAACTCAATATTGTCAAATAGAACATAATTTTTATATTTTAGGAGCAGAATGAGCATATTTATTTTGATTGTTATTGGAGCATTGTGCGGGATATTGATCAACTATTTTGCAGATGTTTTGCCGATTTATAGAAAGCCAGGAAAACCACTTTGTTCTAATTGTGCAAAACCTTATACTCTCTACAACTATCTAATCTCTTTTAAATGCAAAAATTGTGGAAAAAGGGTAGCGGTTAGGACAATAGTTGTTCTAATTGTGTCAATAACGGCTTCGATTTTACTTTGGAGTTATCCATTTCAAAATTTAAGTTATTGGTGGACACTGCCAGGATTGATTTTTCTTGGCATTATCCTCGTGATCGATATCGAATACCGTGTCGTACTGATCCAGACCAGTATTTTCGGTTTGGGATTAATGTTTCTTCTTGGGCTTGTTAACCAGGGGTTTTCGCTTGATGGGTTATTCACAACACTCGCTGGGGGTGTAGCTGGATTTGCCATTATGATAGGGTTATATTACTTTGGCATCCTTTTTTCAAAGATCATGTCAAAATTACGAAAACAAGAAATTGAAGAAATAGCTCTCGGATTTGGCGATGTATACGTCTGTACTTTTCTTGGATTGCTTATTGGATGGCCCACAATCATTAGTGCTATAGTACTGGCAGTATTGCTCAGCGGAGGTTTTTCGATACTATACCTGGCAACATTATCTCTGCTTAAGAAATACAAATCATTTTCAGCGATTCCGTACACACCTTTCTTAATAATCGGTGCAATCCTGATTACCTATTTATTAAGATAGCCTAATCTGTGAATCATAATTCATACGGTGCGAGTATTTTCTCGAACTGCGCATGTAGTTTTTCAGCTGACACATGATAAGACTGTTTTTCGCTCCAATGTGAAATTGGATCCAGGATAACTGGTGGAACTCCATTGATTTGTTTTGGAATATGCAGTCCAAACACTGAATCGATAGTCATTTCCGATTTGTGTATTTCACCATTGAGAGCTGCTGAGATCATCGCCCGGGTATAAGGCAAATGAATCCTTTCTCCAACTCCATACGGACCGCCAACCCAACCGGTATTGACCAGCCAGACCTTAGAATGATGTTGGATAATCCTTTGACGTAACATCTTTGCATAAACGAGTGGCGAGAGCGGTAGAAATGGCGCACCAAAGCAGGATGAAAAAGTCGCCTGGGGTTCATTTCCTAAACCTCTTTCAGTACCTGCCAATTTTGCAGTATATCCAGCCAAAAAATAATACATGGCTTGTTTTTCATCAAGAAGGGAAATTGGGGGAAGCACACCAAATGCATCGGCGCTTAAAAAGAAGATATTTGCGGGGTGGTTTCCCTTACCGTCAGGAATTCGCTTTTCGATGCGTTTTAGGTCGTACGCTCCTCGCGTGTTCTCAGTCAGAGTCGCGTCCTTAAATATCATTTCCCGTGTAATTGAGTCATATGTTACATTCTCTAGCACTGATCCAAATTGATGTACGGCATCCCAGATCAAGGGCTCCAACTCTTGTTTTAGATTGATTACTTTCGCGTAACACCCTCCTTCAAAATTAAATACACCTTCCTGGCTCCATCCGTGTTCATCATCGCCTATCAGGAACCTATCGGGATCTGAAGAAAGGGTGGTTTTACCGGTCCCGGATAATCCAAAGAATAAGGCGCAATCACCATTTTGGCCAACATTTGCGGAGCAATGCATTGGCAAAACGTCATCAGAAGGCAGTATTCTGTTCATTACCGTGAATACTGACTTTTTAATCTCACCGGCATACCTTGTATTACCAATTAATACTAATTTCTGATCAAAATTAATGATCACAAATGTAGGTGTTACCACACCATCTACCTCAGGATCAGCCTTAAAGCCGGGAACCTGAATTACAGTAAAATCCGGGTCAAAAGCGTCAACAATCAATGCGTCAATAAATAAATTCTTGGCAAAAAGAGCAGACCAGGCATATTCAGTCAGAATTCTGATTTTCCTTTGATGGGCAGTATCAGCACCGACCAGCACATCCTGAACATACAAGTTTTTATCATTACAATAATTGATGATTTTTTCCAGCAAACCAGAAAAATGCTTCTCAGACAGGCGTTGATTCACCTTGCCCCATTCGATTTCATGATCATACGGATTACCATAATCAACAATATATTTGTCTCCTGGAGAACGACCCGTAAACTCTCCAGTTTCTACCAGTATAGAACCGCTTGAAGACAGAACACCTTCAGAATTCCTAATGATTTCTTCAACCAGCGCAGGAGTGCTCAGATTACATGATAACGTTTTACATCTCACTGTGTGGCGTGGTTTAACCAAAAGGCTCGAATAATCCTTAATATTGACCATAGCACTCTCCGGTTGGAATGGGATTCAATTGTTATGGGGAAATATTTTGAATCAGATGGTACCAGAACCATAGCACATCTGCACCTGGTTTGCCATATAATGATGGGCCATTATCGTGGACTTTCAAATAAGGGTAGTACTCTCGTGATATGAAACCAGCTACCCAGGATCTGGAAAATGAGGTCACAATTGCTGCATTGAAAATTTGTGCTTGAATTGTTGTGTCAACTGGAGTTGTGGTTTGAATCGTATTTAAACAAGACCCATTTTTATCTACACAACCCGATAAACTATTCGTGTTAGAAGAATTATTGATGCCAATAATGATGGATTTTCCAAATTTCTCTACTATTGGATAGACAAGGGAGTCCAATTGGTGACCATAAGACTCAATCAGGTTTGTAGAATTCGATAAACTTGGAGAAAATAGGACGTAAACCTGGTCAACTTCCGATATCCATCCAGGTACTTCCCGTTCCGCTGGCAAAGGAACAGCAGCAACTATTTTCCCTGTGTATCTGGCTCTAATATCGGAGATCAACTGCAGCCATCTGGCTTCGGAATCAGGGGAGGATTCCATTTGCTGAACTACGGTGGGATCTCCAATAATGATTGCCTCAACATCCATTAATTGTGCTAAATCAACATAGTTCAAGATGAATCTTTGGTATCGATCGAAATAAGTTTGCAACCAACCGGAATCCCTGTCTGCTCCATCCCAAAAACTAAAATCACTGGAATAATTCACTTGGGGGAAAAGAACTGGTCTAAGTTCCTGAAGTTTCACATTGTTAATCATCCATTGCATATCTACCCAACCAATGTCTTGACTTCCAGAGGGTTCAATCATTGGAGGGTTCTTACTAGTAATTGACCATCTCGGATTTAAAATTACCCAATTGGCACCCATTCCTTTAATATCATGCAGTCCCGTTTCTAGCGAACTCCTCCAGGTGGAAGGGTAAGTTGGTGATAATTCAACTCCATTGATCATTTCAGGGTTTGGAGGAATAGGTGTAGTTCCAATTTCCACAAAGGATTGTGCAGGTTGGCTCATTAGGTTGGTCCAACCCGTGATTTCCTTGGTGACTGGAGTTGCTTGCAGTGAGGCTGTAAATGTATCATTTTCAATGGGTGAATTTAGTCCATTGGCACAATCACCGTTACGGCAAAACCGATATGCTGTTTTGCTCAACAGGTGAGTGGGGGAGTAAATTGCATACTCCCAAGTGGTAGAACTTGTCGCTACCATCGGTATTGGTTCCATCCAATCATAGGGATTAAATTGGATAAAAACTGATTCACCAACTGGTGTACTGTTTGGGGTCGTAAGTGTAAATGTAACTTCACCCATTTCAGGTGATTCAAAGGTAACGATTTTGTCGCGTAATGTGGTGCCTTGTGAGGGCACGATCATCTCTCGAATGACAAAATTTCCGGTTGAATTGAGCTCAGAATTCCAGAAACCGTCCCCGAGGGTATATTTATACCTAAGATATGCTCCAGCTGGCAAATTCAAGGAAAATTTATACTTGCCATTACTAATTTTTTCCATCACAGGCAGGTTTGACGAAGTATTGCCAGTTCCCGCTTTAAGAGCAGAAAATGGATTGCCTAAACTTGAAAGCGTACCAGCAATTTTTAAAGGAAATCGCATCACAAATGCGTCAGGTGTTTCCACCGTAAATGTAACTTCAACCATTTCTCTTTTGTTTAATTCTACGAAAACAGGGGTTGACGCATTATCATCCACTTTTGCATATTGTTGAAAAGGTGTATATAGGCCATCTTTACTGTAAATGACCATATTATGGGTACCAGAAGGCACATTTTCCAGGATGAAAGTACCTTCAGAGGATGTGGTTGTTGCCAGACCTGCAGCTGTGATCATCAGGTCAGGAATTGGAGCTTTGTTCTCCTGATCGATGATTTGGCCGCGTATACGACCCCGAGTGCCAAGGTATGGCTCGTTTTCCCAACCCGCAATTTTATCCTGGACTAATTCCGGTCCGGTTACCAACAATCTTCGATTTAGAATTTGTTTTGCCGAGGAATTGTATTCTATGTCAATTGATCCAGAAATTTTTGCATACCTGTAAAGAATTTCTGCTCCAATTGTAATTGGTACTTTTACGAAAAAGAGCGTGTCTGTGCTTCGAGCCATTTCAAACCGGGTGGGGTTGAAATACAATCCTGTTACTTCATCAAGAATCTCCAGATACAATCCTTTTCCTTCTTCAAGACCTGAAGGAAGAACCACTTGAAAAACCACTTCGGCTTGTGGATAACTTAGGGGAGTCTTTGAATTTTCACCTGGAAGTGAAATGTTGCATGCAGACAATAAAAGTACACCAATGAAAAACGCTACGAAAGTCCTGAATAAACCTTTTTGATTGGAATTTTTCATACCCGGATCTTCAATTTTTGGTTGGAATAATGGAGGTAAAACGATTTTGAATCTCCGCGATATGGTTGACCAGACTTCCTAAAACCCCATTAATAAAGCGGGGTGAACTGTCGGATCCATATACTTTGGCAAGTTCGATTGCTTCGTTAATGGCTACCTTTAGGGGAGTACATTTTTCAACGCCAAATTCCCATAATGCTATTCGGAGAATGTTGCGATCGATGACTGCAACCTGGTCCAAAGGCCATTCTGGAGCATGTTCAGCAATTACACTGTCCAATTGTTGAATGATGGGCATAACGCCAGTAATGATCTGACTGGTAAATTGAGCTAATTGATCTTCCAATTTTTCTTCACCCAAACGTGCTTCGAGTGCATCACCGAGAGAGTGACCAGTCAAATCGTATTCAAATAAAACTTGTAATGCTACCCCGCGGGCTTTTGTCCTGGATTTCATATTGTTGATTCAACAGGAACTAATATCTTCGACATGAACATTGATATGGCCAATTTCGAGACCAACCATTTCAGCAATGGACCGGGATACCTGGCTCTGGATATTCTTACAAACGTCCCTGACAATTACTTCGTGGCGAAGAACAACATAAATATCTGCATAAACTGCATTGTTCTCCACGATGATGTTAATTCCATCAGTAAGTCCCTTTTTAAAAAGGTTATTTACGTCCCTGGGACCAGGAGTAAGTCGGCAAACGCCATCAATACTCAATGTAGCTAATTGGGCTATTGAGACCAGAACTTCAGGTGCGATAGTGGTTTTTCCAATAATTTTTGAATCCATTTCAACTCCAATCTATACTAACAGTAACCGATAGTAATTATAACCCTAAAAGAATTGACCAATCTCTTGAAGACACTAATCTACATCGTAAACCAATTCATTGAAACATTGCTCCTGTACAAGATCAATTTGTTTGTCAAGAAGTATGCAATGGCGAGACTCTTCCAACCATGTCAGAGTCTTGCTCCTGGAGCTGAGCCCGTCAAAGACCAACTGTGAACTATTTGGATTAATTGTTGAATCCAGTTTTCCCTGGAATATGGAGGTGTCAGTTGGTATTGAAGGAAGCAACTTCTTAATAATTCGTTGAAAATCATATAAGCTTGCTGCAGCATGCAGTGGAACGACATTATATCCCTGCCATACCATCGAATCATCAGTATTTTTTTTGTAAATATACTCTGTAAACGGCCACATCAATTTCGATGTCCATAGTCTATCAATCACAAGGGCGGGGGAGAATAGAAATATTTTCTTTATTTCCGGGTGATTGGCGGCTAACCACAGCGTCAATAAAGCACCCATTGATTCCCCAAATACATATATACTGTTGTATGTATTTTTAAGTTTATTGTATGAATCCTCAACAGTGTTTACCCAGTCTTTCCAAGTCTTTCGATTCAGCTCTTGCGGGGATTGTCCATGTCCTGGTAGTAAAGGTGCGCTAACAGTGAATCCTTTCATATAAAAGAAATCTGCGATTAATCTAACTTCAACAGTGGTTGCCGTAAAACCGTGAATGAAAAGGAGTGCACAGTTTGGATATTTTGACCCATGGAGAGTAAATG
Source organism: uncultured Anaerolinea sp. (assembly GCA_964533735.1). GTDB lineage: Bacteria > Chloroflexota > Anaerolineae > Anaerolineales > Anaerolineaceae > UBA6107. Next base: position 285,958 of record CAZHMD010000001.1, read on the forward strand.
TGTTTCCATCAAGCTCTGGATGCTGGTATACAGGCGGTTTACTGCTCATCGAGAGTTCCTTTCCCATGACATTTCTTTATCTTTAAGAATTCTAAACCTTTCGCATAGGTGAACATGTTATTAAGAGCTTCTACGCCTTTTGATCTCTCTTACCCATTGTACAACGGGGCAGGGAATTACACACATTTACAAAATTATGTAAAGAACTATTTTCGTATAGAATAATAAAAATTGTAAAATTATTAATCCCAAAACCTATACGCTTTCTTCTGAAATAATCGAATCCCTCCACACAGACTGCTTATACCAATAGATATATGAATATATTGAGGGGGTTTGATTGGAATAATTCGTGATTATGCGGTTTTATGATCACACACCAGCAATCAATCTCTGGATTTCATTTTACAATGTTTGTTGTCACTTTCATAGCAGGGAAGGTATAAGCGGATAAATATGAATTTATGGTTTCGATAAGTATTATTATCATAAGCATGATATAATGGGAATATATACTGCAATGAAGGAGAAATCAGGATGGACAAATCCATATTTCAGTTAATGGAAAAATATATTTCAAGTGTACGCCTGTCACGAAGTATGCATACAGCAAGCACTTATTCTAACGGTTTGAAATTTTATGTTGACTCTCTGCTAAAGATTGGTATAAACCCTGAGACCACCCCCATTGAGAATTTATCAGAAGATACGATAATTTCCATGGCAGCGGATCTTAAAAATCATGCTGCCACAACGGAAAGATTGTATCTGACCGCGGTGAGCGGGTTTTTCGAATATATATCAGCTGAAAACCTTGCACCAGTCAATCTTCCCAGACTAAAATTGTTAATTAATCAAAGGGCACGTCGGCCTGGATTACGTTTACCTCAATTCCCATCCTCCTCAATCGAAACACTGTTATCCAAGGTCTGTGAACCAGGTTTCCTTGAGAATGAAAAAGATGAGGATAAATTGATTAGCTATCGCGATCGCGCATTTTTACTGACTTTAGCCGATACAGGTTTGCGGGTCCACGAAGCAGTCAACCTGCGCCGCGGTGATATCGATTGGAATGAAGGGAAAGCGATGATCATAGGCAAAGGGAATCAACAGGCTATCGTTCGCTTCTCCACCAGAGCCACAGATGCATTAATGGATTATCTAAAATTGCGGTCAAAGATTGACGGAACCACCCGGATTCCTTTATCTGCTCTACCGTTATTTGCACGGCATGATCGTGGTGCAGGTAAAAAGATAAAACCTTTAACGACTACAACAGGCAGGAACATTGTCTCTAAAAGAGTTTTTGAAATACTTGGGGTTGAGGCAGCTGGAACAATTACACCTCATTCTTTCCGTCATTTTTTTGTCACCAGAGTGTTACGATCTTCTGGAAACTTAAAATTGGCTCAGGAACTGGCACGGCATAAGAATATTGCAGTAACTCAGCGGTATGCTCATTTATCAAATGATGAGTTAGATAAGGGATATTGGAACGCTATTGAGGAAGAAAAATAAAAACAGCCCCTGAATTTCAGGGGCTGTTTCTTGGGGTCATTGATTAGTTAGCGATAGTTACATTGCTAGCTTGAAGACCTTTGGGGCCCTTCTCGATTGAGAATTCGACCTTCTGACCTTCTTCAAGATTGCGGTATCCTTCGCCCTGAATAGCGGAGAAGTGAACAAACACGTCCTCGCCACCCTCGCGGGAGATGAAACCATAACCTTTGGTTCCGTTGAACCATTTGACCGTGCCGATGATACGTTCTGACATTTTTTGCCTCCTATAGCAAAACTTACTTATTATTAGGATCTTGTGCGTTCTTTCGGAGCGGTCAAATAAAAACAGCCCTGGAGCTTTCGCCTTTGGCTGTCGTTTATTACATCCAACAAGAACTACTGCATCCTACAAGTATTACTTTATCACAATAATTTACAGAAGTCAAGGAGCAATATTGTCAAAAACAAGACCAAATTACTCGCCAAGGGTTTCCTTTGATTTCTTGGTCATTTTGCCCCGCTCTTCAGTATTCAAATTACGCTTTCTGATTCTGAAGTTAAGTGGCGTTACTTCAAGCAGCTCATCCTCAGCAAGGTATTCAATGGCCTGATCCAGGCTCATAGTAAGCGGCGGGCTGAGGCGAACTTCCTGATCTTTATTGGAAGAGCGCATATTGGTTAAATGTTTCTTCTTGCATACATTTACCGAGAGGTCATCCGGTCGTTGGGTTTCGCCAACCACCATTCCCTCGTAAACATCCACACCCGCACCAATAAATAATATTCCCCGTTCTTCCGCATTCTTCAATCCAAAAGTTGAGCTAACACCTGTCTCCCAGGACACTATTGAGCTGGTGGCTCTGGAGGTAATAGCCCCTGCCAGCGGTAAATATCCATGGAAAAGTGAGTTGATTGTTCCAGTTCCCCTTGTGGCAGTTAAGAATTGATACCGGAATCCTAATAACCCTCTTGTGGGTGCCAAATAGCGTAGATGAACAGTATTATCAGGATTATTAACCATATCCAGCATTTTTCCACGTCGGCTGCCAAGCATTTCAACCACAGCGCCGACTGTTTCCGGGCTTGTTTCAATATGCAATTCTTCAAACGGCTCTAATAATTCGCCTGATTCTGATTCCTTAATGATCGCTTCAGGACGTGAAACCTGGAATTCATAGCCTTCCCGCCTCATTGTTTCAATTAAAATAGCCAGATGGAGCTCCCCCCTGCCTGAAACTACAAAAGTATCTGCTGTTTCTGTATCGGCTACGCGCAATGCAACATTGTTTTTCAGTTCGTCATACAACCGTTCCCTTAATTTGCGCGAGGTTCCCCACTTCCCTTCTTTTCCAGTGAAAGGTGAAGTATTGACTCCGAAGGTCATTCTCACTGTCGGTTCTTCAACCTCGATGACTGGTAAGGCAATCGGATTTAATGGATCCGCTAATGTTTCGCCAATTGCAATCCCCTCAAGACCTGCAATTGCAATAATTTCCCCCGCCTGGGCAGATTCGACCTCAACTTTGTCCAATCCCTGATAGACATACAAGTACCTGGCTTTCTCAGGCAATACGCTGCCGTTCTTTTGCATCCGGGCAACATTTTGCCCCATTTTGATCTCACCAGAATGGATACGCCCAACGGCAGTGACGCCCCTGTATTCATCGTACCCAAGGTTGGTCACCAGTATCTGCAGTGGAGCATCAAGATCCACTTTTGGACCAGGAACAGTGTCCAGGATGGCTGTAAACAAGGGTTCAAGGTTTGACTCCAAATCCATTGTCATTCCAGCCTGTTGGGTGATTGCATTGGTATAAATGATCGGGAAATCTGCCTGATCATTGTTTGCACCCAGTTCGATAAATAGGTCAAAGGTAAGGTTTACCGCTCTTGAAGGATCGGCGTCTTTGCGATCCATTTTATTAATGACTACAATCGCCTTGTGTCCTCGTTCTAGAGCTTTTTTCAAAACAAACCTTGTCTGTGGCATGGGTCCTTCAGCAGCATCTACCAGCAGGAGGACGCCGTCGACCATGTTCATAACACGTTCTACTTCTCCCCCAAAATCGGCGTGCCCTGGGGTATCAACAATGTTGATCTTAACCATTGTGTTATTTTTCTTATCGGGGATCTCGATAGCAGTATTTTTCGCGAGAATGGTGATTCCCCGCTCCCGCTCAAGGTCATTTGAATCCATAACTCTTTCGATAATTGTTTGGTTTTCTCTGAATACTCTGGCCTGTTTTAATAAACCATCGACAAGAGTCGTCTTTCCATGGTCTACGTGTGCAATGATGGCGATGTTTCGAATATCTCTTCTTTCAGTAAGCATATTTTTTCCTATAATACCTATATAAATTCGACCAGTTATAATATCAGAATGAGCATCTTCTGAACAGGGTCAATATTTTCACCTCATTGGTCAATGAATTGGGTGGGGACTTTATGAAGGATTCGAAATCAATTTCACTTGTATTGGGTGGCGGTGGTGCCAGGGGTTTAGCCCACATTGGCGTGCTCAAAGTTTTACGAGAATATAACATTCCAGTATCAGCCATATTCGGATGTAGTATGGGCGGTTTAATTGCCAGTCTATTTGCCATAGGCACTGATATACATGAAATAGAAAATATCGCAAAAAAATATTCCAGCGTTCGTGAAATGGTCAAGCTGGTTGATATCACTCCGCACCGTCGAGGGATTATTGTAAGCCAACGGTTGAGGGGTTTCTTTTCCCAATTCATTGATGAAAACTTGCGGATTGAGGAAGCCAAAATTCCTCTTTATATGAATGCCGTTGATTTGGTGTCTGGCGAAGAGGTAGTCTTTGATAAAGGAAATTTGCTTGATGCAATAATATCGACCACTGCGGTACCTGGATTGTTTTCCCCAGTAGATAAGATGAAAAACTTGCTTTTAGCAGATGGCGGGATAATAAACAATCTACCCATTTCAACATTGAGGAAATATTCCTTAGCTCCCATTGTTGCGGTGGATGTACATCATTCTTTTCCCAATCCTCTGTCAGCCTCTCAAAAGGGAATAATTTCTACCGCATCGGTTATTCCTGAATTTATCCGGGATTTCTATCGTGCAGAAATGATCATGGTTAGGAAAATAATGGATATTCAACTTTCTGAATATCCAGCAGATTTACTCATTCAACCAGTAATTGATCCTGAAATAAATATGTTCCTGGGTTTTCAACGGGCAGAAGAATTGATATTAGCTGGGGAGAATGCTGCGCTCGAAAACCTTGATAAAATTCAAAAAATGAGTAGGGAGTCTACTTCTTAAGGCCAAATTTCAATAGTATGAGATATAAACCAAGAAGGACAAGTCCAATTGATCCAGTGTTCTGCAAAAAACCCACTGTATTTGATGGATTTCCGCCTATATACAATCCTGAGCCGACCATTGCCAGGATTCCACCTGGGATTAGTGGCCACCAGACGAATGTTTTGTAAAACAATCTTGAGCAAACAGTGATCAAAATCCAGCCGAGTGAAAACCAGACGAGCATAACCCCTGTATCTCTCAATCCATTTACATCCCCAACGGTTGCCCAGCCATTATAGACGCCGATTCCAATTGTAATGAGTAATAATCCTGGAATGAATAGACCAATGCTTTTTTTGAAAAAACCCCAAATAATAAAAATTATGCCTACTGCCAGAGATATCGCCAGCGAGAATGTAAGAATAGAAAGTTCACCGTTAAGGAAAACAATTGCCACTGCCAGGCTGACAAATACAACAAATAATGACCACCAATAATACTTTTTAACCATTATCCTGGTGCTTAAGAAAATTCCTATCCAACACAATGCAAACAGAATTAAACCATAAGCCAGTGTTATTAAAACATCATGCTTCAAGAATGATTGAAACAGGAGGAAGAAAATCCCTCCAATGCCAATAACATTTAGTCCCACGATATTCCATTTATTTTCTTTTGACCAGATCCCATATGCAAGAATGACGAAACCAATGATCGGTGGTAAGGCAATTGGAATCCACCCTGAGTGTAATTTCTGATCGATGAATAAGAGTAATCCCCCAATAACCAGGATTACCCCAATTCCAGGTGCTAAATGCGTAAACTTATTTTTATTATTGTTATTGCCGTTTTTATATTGTGATGATGCCATATTCCTTTGCCTTTAAAACAGCCTGCATTCTGTCCCGAACACCTAGTTTGCTCAAAATACTGGACAAATGATTTTTTACAGTTCCCTCTGAAATAACCAGTATGTCAGCGATTTCTTTATTGCTCGCACCAGTTGCCACATACTTTAATATCTCAACTTCTCTATTCGATAATGGATCTGCAAGCGTTTTTTTTGGATCAGCAGAGGTTGGTCGGGAAATCCTGGAAAATTCCGAAACGACTTTAGCTGTTATCGAAGGCAAAAGAAAATACTCGCCTTTATAGGCAGCCCTGATGGCTTCAATCAGTTTTTCTGCAGAAACATCTTTCAATAAATATCCTACGGCACCTGCCCTCAAGCCTTCAAAAACAGTTTCGTCATCATCAAAAGTGGTTAATACAATCACCTTTATGTTTTTTCCAAGTTTCACGATCTTCCGTGTTGCCTCTACTCCATCCATGACTGGCATACGCAGGTCCATAAGAACCACATCGGGAGACAAGGTAAAAGCCAGGCGCAACGCCTCCTCACCATTGGAAGCATCTCCAATAATGTCCAAACCAGGATAGGCACTTAGGAGAGTTCTTAGCGCCTCTCTAAATAATGATTGATCATCTGCAATTAAAATCTTAATCGACATGGTTACTCGGAATCTTAATTTTCAACATAAACCCTTCTCCTGGTGAGGTTTTAATTTCTACCTCGCCTTTTAGCAATCGCACTCGCTCTTTTATCCCTATTAGGCCAAAACCCTGATCTATCGAATTATTTCCTATTCCATTATCCAGCGAGGTAAGAAGTATATTATTTTCATCAGTATAATCCAGAGTCAGTATTACCTCACTAGCCTTTGAGTGTTTAACTGCATTATTGACCATTTCTTGTGCGGCGCGGTATAGCGTTAAGTCCACCTTGGGAGAAATCTCTCTAGTCTCTCCAATTAATTTTAGATTGATTTTTTGAGCTTTCGAAGATGACGAGTCAGCAATTATTGTTAATCGCTCTACCAAAGACCTTATATCAATGGAATCCTGCCGAAGTGCAAAAACAGAGTTCCGTACATCAATTAAGGCTTCTGAAGAGAGGTGCGTTGCACTTTCAATCATCTTCTCAGCTTTTTTCTTGTCTTTGTTAATGACTGCAGTTGCAGCCTTAAGTTGCATATTGATGATGGTTAAATAATGACCTAGACCGTCGTGAATTTCTCTAGCCAGACGATTGCGTTCCTGGATGATCGTTAGATCTTTTACTCTACTGGCGTATTCGCTTAAATTTTTATTCGCTTCTGAAAGTTCATCAGCCAGGTTTTCCAGTTTAACCCTGGCGCGTAATTCTGTTACTGCCATTTGGGTGAAAATAAGAATAACCACCTGTCCAGTGAAGAAAAATGGGGCCCCCTGCCATACTTCAGCTAGGCTACTTGAATAGGCTAACACAGATAAGATATAAGTCAAAATGATTGCCCCGTTTACCACCAACATCCTATCCTGATCCAGCAGCATCGCCGTATGAGCTACAAGGGGAAGCAGTACAAGTGCATTTATCCCTGCCCCCCTTCCCAGATATACAATTAATCCACCGATTATTAACTGTGCAGCAAAGTAAAGCAAATTTGATATAACTGAATCGGCAGTTTGAGCATAAGCAAAACCGTAGATCCCAATTGTAATGTAAGCAACACCCAGGAAAATGATTGCCAGAATCAATAGCGGATTGGTTATTGGAGCGCTGCTGAATATTGTAAAGAAAGAGATGAAAACAACAAGCGCAAAAGCAAGATCTGTGCCTGTGTTTAGGGAAAAATAGGCCTTCTTTTCCTGATTCATTTTAGAAATTATAGCATCCTGGTACATTCCAGGAATCCTACCTGAGTAATAATAAGCTAATTATGAATGTGAATTATTTATTGGCGAACTCCAGGTAGACCGGATCGTGATCTGAAAACCGCGTGTTTTGGTCGTAGGAAGCATTAAGGTGAACAACTTTAGTAGACAATACCCTTTCCGCCAACTTTGAATCAACCAGAATATAGTCTAATTGGAAGCTATTCCCTTCAAAAATATAACTGTAACTCTCAGAGACCAGTTCAACTGATAAAGGAATATTTAAATTATTTGCTGTCATCGTAGAAACGGTATTGGACCAGGGATAATCATTCAAGTCTCCGGCAACGATTATGCCCAAATCAGTACTAAGCCGGCTAAACTTTTCAATACTCTCCGCAATCAATTTCGCTTGCGTCTCTCTTTTAACTTGTTCTGGTTTCTCTGGAGGTTGTATGGCTCCCCAATTTGGAGATGCGGCTGCTTGAGAAACGAGGTGCACTCCAACGATCATTATTTTTTCGGTTTTCCAGCTGAACAACCAAATTGTGGGTTTTCTGGTGCCCCAAAATGGACTTTCATTTTGAGCAAATCGATAAGGATTTTGTCCGATGATGACCTCTCCATTTCGTACGGTCAATCCCCGCACCGAGGTGTCCGGACGATCCAGAATTAATCCTCGGTCTGCCCGATACAATACTGCTGACCGAATATTCCCTCCTTCAATACCACCGTCCTGGTTGTTTTCCGGAGGATTATCGCTTGTAGTATATTCTGGACCCCCGCATTTCTTTATCTCCAATGTGAGGTTCTCTAAAGTATCCTGAGCAGTGACAACGCCGTCATCAACAGTTCCACTATCATCCATAACTTCATGCAATACTACTATGTCAGGAGAATCAAGTTCATTTGCAATTTGGTAACTGATCCCTTTAATTTTTTTCTCATCATCATACATTGAAAAGTTCTCAATATTGTAAGAGATGATATTTAATGACTCATCGCTTTCTCGCTGGATGAATTCTTTTTCAGGCTTACTTGATTTGATTACAGGATCCTGTATCGTCCAGATTTTATAATTACCGAAGGAATACTCCATAATCCCTATTATGGGGATGGAGAATTTGTCACCTACGTTCACTTTTTGAGTAAAACTGGAAGCAACATCGACCATGATTGTTTCTGGATTTTCGTCCCCTTCCTGTAACAACAAATTACCATTTTCTGAGATCAAATTAGCATTGGTTTTCGTATCAGGCAGGACAACAAATTCGTTGTACGAATTCTTAGGTCCAACGACAATACCGCTATCAATGCCAACAAGCATAAATTCAAGGCTTTCGTAATAATCCAGGCCATCAGTTGACACAGTAAATTCCGAACCTTTATCGATATATCGATCCGGGGTTGTGGTGTTGCCATTATGGATTGAAACATAATTCGGCATTCCCATTCGTCCAGGCAGGATTTTTATAACTGGATCGTGCATCTCAGTCCGTGAAAGGTTATGATAATCTTCGCCACCAGCTGTGAATTCTTCAATTTTGCCATCAATTGATACAAGCTGACCGGGGAAAACACTTGGATAATTTGCGGTAAAAACGAAAATTGCCTCAGAGCTGCAAGCCTGGTCGTCAGGAATTGTTGTTTGCATTGTGAAACCGGTCGTAAATTTATGGGTAACAACACCTTCCACTCCTGTTACTGTCTCATTGACATAAGGTGACCTATGCGCACATCCCTGAATATCTGAGATGCGTATCTGGTCCGGATTTGGACTAATTTTTGGTGTGCATGAGCAAACAAGAATTGCCAAAGTAAAAACACAGATAATTTTATTTATTTTCATAACCTGACCATGTTGTATATTATCAATTTTCATTATTGTATAATCTTACTTGAAACCACCAAATCTGGAGGCATATGGGAAATTTTATTGCCGCAATAGACCAGGGAACCACCAGCACACGGTTCATCGTTTTTGATCAAAACGCCAATATCGTGGCAAGTGATCAAAAAGAGCACAGACAGATCTATCCCGCTCCTGGATTGGTCGAACATGATGCGTTGGAAATTTGGTCAAATACCCAGGAAGTAATCGCCAATGCAATGCGTAAATCAGGACTCAAGTCTGAAGATATCACTGCACTGGGAATTACAAATCAACGGGAAACGAGTGTTTTATGGAACAAGGTGACGGGTCTGCCGTATTGCAATGCCATAGTCTGGCAGGATACACGGACTTCCACGATTTGTGAGGGACTTGCTTTAGAAGGGGGTATTGATCGTTTTCGAGGAAAGACTGGCCTTCCCCTTGCCACGTATTTTTCTGGACCAAAGATCAAATGGATGCTTGACAATGTATCCGGGATCAAGGCTGATCTGGAAAAAAGAGAGGTGCTTTTCGGTAATATCGATTCATGGCTCCTCTGGAACCTCACTGGTGGCACACGAAATGGCGTACATCTAACAGATGTAACCAATGCCTCCAGAACAATGCTAATGAATCTTGTTACTCTTAACTGGGATGAGGAAATTCTTGAAACCCTTGGAATCCCCTCGAGTATTCTCCCAAAAATAGTCTCAAGCTCCGAAGTTTACGGATTTACCCAAACATCCCTGAAGAATGTTGCTATTTCAGGCGATCTCGGGGATCAACAAGCCGCCCTTTTTGGGCAGGGCTGCTATAAAACCGGAGATGCAAAAAATACCTATGGCACAGGTTGTTTCTTGCTAATGAATACAGGCCAACAATCGGTAATTAGCAGGAACGGTTTATTGACTACTGTTGGTTACCGCATCGGTGACTCACCAGCTGTGTACTGCCTGGAAGGGTCTGTGGCGATTGCAGGTGCTTTAGTTCAATGGCTGCGAGATAATCTCCAGTTCATTGACCATTCTTCTGATATTGAACCTCTGGCTCGTACAGTTCCCGATAATGGTGACATCTATTTTGTGCCGGCATTCTCAGGTTTATACGCTCCTTATTGGAAATCTGATGCCCGCGGAGTAATAGTTGGGTTGACCAGGTTTGTGAATAAAGGACATATAGCCAGAGCAGCTTTGGAGGCTACAGCCTTTCAAACCAAAGAGGTTCTAAATGCGATGGAGATTGATTCAGGAATTAATTTAAAGACTTTGAAAGTTGATGGCGGCATGGTTGTCAATGAGCTCTTGATGCAATTCCAGGCAGACATCCTGAACGTTCCGGTTGTCCGTCCGCGTATCACCGAAACCACCGCACTTGGTGCAGCATACGCTGCCGGATTGGCAACTTCATTTTGGAAATCTACTGATGAACTGCTGGTAAACTGGGGAAAAGACAAAGAATGGATTCCTAAAATGAAATCAGAACAACGCAATATGATCTACGGCAAGTGGAAAAAGGCGGTTACAAAAACATTTGAATGGGTATAGGGATTTTTCAATTCCTCAATGGTTGAGCCTATTCACTAAACAATCCATCTAATAAATTTCCTTATAGGCTATCCTTGACTGAAAAGGAATATGCAACTACAATCTAAAGTTGCCTCCCGAGAGGTAAATCTAATATAGAGCGAAGGTAACCAAAACACCGGTGAGAGGCGCTCGAAGGAATAAAAATGGAAAAGATCGTCATTAATGCAGTTAAAAGAACGGTAACCGGTAAGCAGGTAGGTGTTTTACGAAGAGCTGGCAAACTTCCAGGTGTGATTTACGGGCACAAAGTCGATCCTATTGCGATAACCATGGATCTCAAGCAGTCCACCCATATATTAAACATCGCCACTTCTTCAAGTATTATTCAAATCGACCTGGAAGGCGTTGAATATTCCGCATTGGTACGTGAAAAACAGAAAGATTACCTAAAAAACCGTTTCATTCATGTAGATTTTCAAGCGGTTTCCCAGACTGAAAAGATTAAAGCCGAAGTTGGAATCGAATTTGTTGGAATTGCTCCTGCAGTGAAAGATTTCAGTGGTGTCATCGTTGAAGGCATTACTGCCATTGAAGTAGAAGCCCTTCCAAAAGACTTACCAGAACGGTTTGTAGTTGATATTTCTACACTGGCTGAAATTGGTAATGCAATCTTCATTAATGATCTTTCAATTCCAGCCAATGTCGAGGTTCTGAGCTCATTGGAAGATATGATTGTCATGGTATCTGCTCCTGCAGCCGAAGAAATTGAGGTTGTTGAGACTGAAGAACTGGCAGAAGAACCGGAAGTGATCGAAAAAGGCAAGAAGGAAGAAGACGAAACACCAGAATAAAACGCAAATTAGTCTTTCAAAAAAACAACGGGTTTACCCGTTGTTTTTTTATTTAATCAAGCCGATCAATTCTTTTACAACTTTTGCCGTAAACCCCCATAAATGTTCGCCGTTGTAATCCTTGTAATGGATTACTCTGCGAATACCGAATTTTTCATTATGATAGTCTTCTTCGTAACAATTCCTCTCGTCCATCAACCATTGCAAGGGAATGGTAAACACTGAATCAACTTCACATTTGTTGATTTTCAGCAATATCGGCCATTCCAGTAACGCCACAAAAGGAAAAACCGAAAAACCAGTGATCGTGGTTAACGACGGCAAAGCACCAATGACCTGGATATCTTCAGATTTGATGCCGATTTCTTCCCTGGTTTCACGTAAAGCAGTATTTTCAAGGTTTAGGTCTGCAGGTTCAAAGGATCCGCCAGGAAAGGACACTTCGTTTTGATGAGTGCTTACAAAGTGAGTTCTCCTTGTGAATACGAGATGCCATTCGCCTTCCTGTGTCACTAATGGAATTAGAATAGCAGCTTTCGAAAGGCTCCCGTCGCCTGGAAGTGTCTCGAATTTTGAATGGATCAATTCTCGTTTAAGGATTTCTGGGAGATCTTTCATTATTCCAAATCAATAATTTCTGGCAGATTGGCATTGTCATTCGGAACGCTATCATCTTCTTCACCTGGCAAACCAATTTCACGTAATAATTTCTGGTCAGAAATCGACTTATCGATTGTTACCGATCGAGCAAAAATCAGATATCCAGTGTGTGAGATCATTCTATCCGCCGGCCGAAACCGTAGAGGTTCAGATTTGTAATAGCGTAAAGAAATATCGCACACATCAACAAATGCAAATTCATTTTGCCTGAGGGTTATCAATAATTTCACCACCTGGTTCATTGTGGGCAGAATACACCCAAAATAACCCCCCGGTTTGAGAGCTTTCTTTACAATATGCATGTAATCATAAGAATTGGCCACATCCAGGAAAACAGCATCCACTCCGATTTCTTCAAATCCCTCGGAAATATCTTTTACCTTGAATTCAACTCGTTCAGATAGATGTAGTTTCTCCAGGCTTTTCCTGGCGATTGCCTGAGTCTTCGCATTAACCTCATAAGTATAGACGCTACCCATTTCGCCAACATAATAAGCCAGAGCGGTGGTAAATGACCCACTGCCGGTACCGGCTTCAATTACTCTTGTCCCGGGAATTATCCCCATATGCAATAATATGTAACCGATTTCCTTGGGATACATGATTTGTGTAGCTCTTTTTGTGTGCTTCAACAGATCTGGTAATGAAGGTTGTAGCAGAAAGAAAGGACTCCCGTTATGGCTGAATATTTGACTCCCCCAGGTCTTTCCTATTAAATCATCATGCTTGACTACTCCACGGTGAGTATGAAGTTCCTGCCCTGGAGTTAATGTAAAAATAAACGATTTATGGCTGAGTCCCACCAACTGGATCAGGTCTCCCGCTTTCGGGAATACCGAATTTAAGTTTTCAGTCATTCTTTCCTCTTGGTTTTTCCTGATTCTTCGGACTGGGTTCAACCGAAGCCATGCTAAGCCAGTATCCTGCAAAAAGAAGAACAACAGCGCCAATAATGGCTGAACCTAAATTGATTGGACCGAGATTGAGAAAATTGATTTTGAATATCATTGCAACACCATGCCCAATCCAGAAACCCATGATTGAAAATAAATTAAATACGATGAGCCATCTCAATCCACCGCCCCGCCAAAAATGGAATCCGCAACCAATTATCATGGCAATCAAAGTACCGAGCAAAATTGAAGGTAAAGTCATTATTTCTCCCTAAAGATTTCATGGATAATACCGCTGCCTATCACTTCATCCCCATCATAAACGACTGCAACCTGACCGGGAGTTGTGTCTCTCACCGGCTCGTCGAAAATGATCTTAATTAATCCGTCTCTATCGTCCAACATTCTAACTTTTTTTGAGTTGGATTTATATCGGATTTTTACATCATACTCACGGGCAAAAGGGGGTTTCATTCCCGAGATCCAATTGAATGAACCTGCGGTAATTATTGAATATTTTAATTTTTCATTACTGCCAATAATGAGCTCATTATTTTTAATATCTTTATCGATCACGTAAACGGGTGATTTAAAACCTGATCCCAATCCTTTTCTCTGACCGATCGTGTAGTACGCAAGTCCGTTATGTTCTCCCACGATATTTCCCCTAAGATCTCGGATATTGCCTTTCAATTTTGGAGAGGATGAATAGCCGTTTAGAAAACTCCGGTATCCTCCTGCTCCAACGAAACATAAATCCTGAGAATCCGGTTTCTGAGCGACTTCAAAATGATACGCCTCCGCAAGTAAACGGACATCTTCCTTTTTATACCGTCCCAAAGGAAAAATTGTTTTCTGTAACTTTTGCTGATCTAATCCAGACAATATATAAGATTGATCTTTTTTTGGATCAACACCTTTTTTGAGGTGAAAAATATGATCTTTACCTTCTTCGTTAATCGCATAATGACCTGTGACTAGGTATTCCGCTCCCAGTTTGAGCGTTTTATTCAATAATTCTCCCCACCGAACACTTTGATTACAATAAAAACAAGGATTTGGAGTTAATCCTCTGTCACTCATTTCAATAAATTTATCAACGACAATTCTTTTGAATTCTTGTTGAACATCAACAACGTAAAATGGAATCCCCAGGCTGCCTGCTACCTGCTGTGCCTGTTGGATGGCTTCAGGCGTACAACACGCATTATCGCTGCTCTCACAATCTCCTGTCCATAATTTGAGCATAATCCCGGTGACGTTGTACCCTTGTTGGACCATCAATGCTGCTGCAACGGAACTATCCACTCCGCCGCTCATTGCCACAACAACGTTCTTAGCGTTCATAATTAGTAGTTACCCATTGCGCAAATTATTGACAATTTTAGGAAGAGCTTCGCAAAAAGAACGGATTTCATCTTCTGTCGTTTTCCTGCCAACAGTAACCCTCAAAGCCCCCATGGCGAGTTCTTCTGGAATTCCAATAGCCAACAAAACCTGTGAGGGCGATGGGTTTCCAACTTTACAGGCAGACCCGGATGAGACAGAAAAACCAGCCATATCTAGCGCAATCACCAGGTCCTGCCCCTTTATTCCTTCAAAAACAAAACTGGCGTGATTGGGTAATCGATAGACAGGATGTCCGGTTAAATAAGATCCCTGTATTTTATGCAATACTTCCTCAATGATCTGATCCCTTAGATGCAACAAATGTCGATTTCTTGATTCTCTTTCCTGGTAGGACACCTCAAACGCTGCTTGCATGCCTACGATCAGTGGGACATTATGCGTTCCACCTCTTTTTCCATTCTCCTGACCACCCCCAATATTCTGCGACTCCAAGTTAGTCGATTTTCTGTAAACCAACCCCCCCACGCCTTTAGGACCTCCAAATTTATGTGCACCAATGGATAGCAGGTCAATATCAAGTTTCTTCAAATTAATATTGATATGGGCTGCTGCCTGGACTGCATCTGTATGTAACAGCACACCCCTGCTGTGGCAGATTTGTGCAATTTTTGCTATGTCATTGATCGTACCTATTTCATTGTTTGCCCACACCACTGAAACAAGGGTCGCATCATATATTTCGTTTTCCAAACCATTGTGAAGAATTTGTCCAAATTTGTCTACGCGCAATCGCCTGATTTCAGCAGTTCCATCCTCCTCGAGACGTTTAGCCGTTTTTTCTACTGCTGGATGTTCGACAGGACTGAGGATGATCTTTTTCTTGTGCCCCTGGTTCTGAGAGATTGACACACCTTTTAACGCCAGGTTATCACTTTCTGTTCCACCTGATGTGAATGCCAGGTCATGTTCGGTGGCTCCCAATAATGCTAGCATCGACTTCCTGGCCGAATCAACGGCATGTTCAGCTTGTTGCCCAAAGTAATGCAGCGATGAGGGATTCCCGAACTGTTGGGTAAAATAAGGCAGCATACGGTCTACAGTCTGTTGATCCATCGGGGTTGTTGCTGCATAATCCAGATAAACTCTATCCACAATCCACCTCGCCGTGATTATAGCATGGTTGAGCACACGAAGGGTTGAGTCCAAAGGCTGATATAATCGAAAATAAATTTACTTGCGGAGTGATTCAATGAAATCAACCATTGTTTTTGGCACTGACGGCTGGCGGGGTTATATTGCAGAAGACTACACATTTGAAAACGTCCGCCGCTGTACACAGGGATTCTCTGATTACCTTGTCGAAAAAGGTAAAAAAGGTCAGTGGATAATCGTTGGTCATGATAAACGCTTCCTTTCTGAATATTTTGCCCGCGCGGTCTGTGAAGTATTGAACGGAAACGGCATTAACGCGTTTCTCACAGAAGGTCCCACCCCTACTCCGGTAATTGCATATGCAGTAGTAGATAAGAAAGCTGCAGGCGCAGTCAATATTACAGCGTCCCATAATCCACCCACTGATAATGGCTATAAAGTACGTGATGAAAACGGTGGTGCAATCCCCCCGGATGATCTTAAAAAGATTGAACAATTAATTCCACCAACTGATGAAAACATTAAGTTGGTGAAATTTGATGAAGCCTTAATAAATGGTTCCACTATCCTATTTGATGCCTCAATAAACTATATTAAGCACCTGGATGATTTAATCGACCTAAAACCCATAAAGAATGCCGGCTTGAAAATTGTTGTCGATGCCATGTGGGGAAACGGTGCGGGTTGGTTCACAAAACTCCTCTCTGGCGGCTCCACTGAAGTGATCGAAATTCACGATCAACGGAACCCAATTTTCCCGGAAATGAAACGCCCGGAACCCATCCCCCCCAACATTGATGTTGGGCTGAGAACCACGGTTGAAAAAAAAGCGGATGTTCTGTTAATTACAGATGGCGATGCTGATCGAGTGGGAATTGGCGATGAAAAAGGCAATTTCATCAATCAATTGCAGGTTTTTGCATTGCTGGCATACTACTTACTGGAAATACGCAAAGAACGCGGACCCATTGTTAAGACCCTTTCGACCACAAGCATGCTTGAAAAACTGGGGAAAATTTATGATGTACCCGTTTATGAAACCGGGGTGGGATTCAAGTATGTTGCCCCGAAAATGTTGGCAACAGATGCAATGATCGGTGGCGAGGAATCTGGTGGTTACGCTTTCCGTGGGAACGTACCTGAGCGTGATGGTATTCTTGCCGGATTATATATGCTTGATTTTATGGTCAAACTTAACAAAAAACCTTCTGAATTACTGGCCTTGTTATTCTCCAAGATCGGTGCCCATTATTACGATCGCATTGACACTTCTTTCTCAGGGGATAGGAAAATACGCGAAGAAAAAATCCTTTCAGCCAAACCTGAAAAAATAGGCGGATTAACTGTGACAGGTTTGAATACGCTTGACGGATTCAAGTTCCTGCTCGAAGATGGCGGCTGGTTGTTGATCAGATTTTCCGGTACAGAAGCAATTATGCGGGTCTATTGCGAAACCACGCATGGAGATAAGGTTAAGGATATTTTGTCTGATGGTCTAAAAATAGCCGGATTGAAGTAAATTGGAATTTTTCGACACCCATTGCCATCTTAACCTCTTTCAGGATCAAACATCTCTGAAATCTATTATTCAGCGGGCTTTGGATTCAGGTGTCAATAAAATCGTTGTTCCAGGTATTGATGCTTCTACCAGCAGGCGTGCAGTTGAAATGGCTGAGGTATTCTCGTTGGTTTATGCGGCAGTAGGAATCCATCCACATGAAGTCTCAAAATATACAGCCGAAGATTTAAAAGATATTGAGGAAATGGCTGCCTTACCAAAAGTCGTAGCAATTGGAGAGATAGGGCTCGATTATCACTATCCCCCAATTAACAAGGAAGCCCAGAATACATTACTTCGCAACATGCTGGAAATCTCAGAAGGTGTGGATAAACCGATAATTTTACACAACCGGCAGTCGATGGCAGACCTACTAAGAGCAATTCAGACCTGGGCGAAGAACCAAAAAACATCGTCCCCGCAACAAAAGGTCGTAAATGGTGTCTTTCATGCATTCGAAGGGAATACTTCCGATGCTTTATTACTTCGAGAGCTAAAATTCATGATTGGGATCGGTGGACCGGTAACCTTCAAAAACAACATTCAACTCCATGAGTTGATAAAAAATATTGGAATGGAAAACATCGTTCTGGAAACGGATTCACCCTACCTTTCGCCGCACCCGTTTCGAGGACTTCAAAATGAACCCTCCAGAATCCCGCTTATTGCACAAAAAGTTGCTGATTTGTTGGAAATACAGGTAGAATTAGTAGCAGAAAGAACAACGCTAAACGCAAAAAAAATATTTTTAATGGAATGATCAAATTGTCAAATCACTTACCCACCTTACCATCTATCTTAAACGGCATCGATTCAGTAGAAAAATTGATGCTTTCCCAGGCTGAAAACTATCACCCGGATTTAAGCGCTGCGTTATCGATACTACTTTCATCTGGTGGTAAGAGAATTCGCCCCAGAATCATACTTCTTCTGGGATCACTTTTTAACGCCCCTAAAGATACTTTAATTACGTTGGCAGCCTCCATTGAACTTTTACATACAGCCACACTAGTTCATGATGACCTGATTGACGAAGCTTTATTCCGCAGGGGGGTCCCAACGCTCAACTCAAAATGGTCGCCGGCGGCTACAGTTCTTACAGGTGATTTTGTTTTTGCTTCCGCTGCGCACCTTGCTTCTTTGACCGATTCAGTCGAGGTAATGTCATTATTTTCAAAAACATTGATGAATATCGTCAATGGAGAGGTAAACCAGCTTTTCAGCAGCCGTTGTAATACAAGTAAAGAAGATTATTACCGGCGTATCTACGCAAAAACCGCTTCTCTTTTTGAAACTTCTACTCACACTGCTGGCATCATCAGCCAGATCCCTCGCCAGCAGGTTGAACTCTTACGTAAGTTTGGTTATGAACTGGGTATGGCATTTCAGATTGTGGATGATATCCTCGATTATCGCGGTGATCAATCTGTAATTGGAAAACCAGTTGGTGGCGATATTAGACAGGGATTGTTCACCCTGCCTATCTTGAGTTATATGGATACTCATCCTGAGGATCAAAATATTATCGATATTTTGAATAGCGATTGCGCTATCGATGAAGACTCCATTAATCAACTTGTTGCAGATGTTGCTCAAAGTTCAGCTATCGATAAATCCATGGATGAAGCACGTCTCTTTTGCGATCGCGCTAAACAATGCCTCTTGCAATTGCCAGACTCTCCAGAAAGAACTGAACTAATACAAATCACAGAATATATTGTTAACCGGGATTTCTGATCCTTAAAATAAAAAAGCCCGTACGGCTTTTTTAGTGCGCTGGGAGGGAGTTGAACCCTCACGCCTTACGGCACATGGCCCTCAACCATGCCTGTCTGCCAATTCCAGCACCAGCGCATTGAACTTCGCTATTATAAATGACAATCACTGAATGTCAAGCAAACCAGTTTTTGACATAGAAAGAGGTCAACAATGGCAATTATTTTGGATGCAATGGGAAGTGATGAATGCCCTGTTCCGGAAATACTCGCAGCCAGCCAACTTTCAGCAGAAGGCGAGAAAGTTTTACTTGTCGGCAAAAAAGAATTAATAGAGGAACATCTTAAAAGGCTGGGAATCAGCAATTTTCCAGTGTCGATTTACGATGCGCCTGATATAGTTGAAATGACTGATAAACCAGTGGAATCTTTTCGGAAAAAACCGAACAATTCCATGGCAGTAGGATTAAAACTGGTTCAAGAAGGTCAGGCTGAAGCGTTTGTCACTGCCGGCAATACAGGTGCTGCCGCATTTAACGCAATTACTATTCTTAAACGGATGCCAGGTATCTCTCGTCCTGCCCTGGCAGCGATTATCCCAACAAAAAAGGGCAAGTGTATATTCCTCGATACAGGGGTCAATGCGGATTGTCGTCCAGACTTTCTGTTGGAATTTGCGGTATTGGGCAGCGCTTATGCCAGTAAGGTGTTCAATTTACTTTCTCCCAAAGTTGGCTTATTATCAATAGGAGAGGAACCGGAAAAAGGGAATCAACTGGTCAAGGACGCGTACAAACTTCTCCAATCAAGCACATTGAATTTTTACGGCAATGTTGAACCAAAAGAAATCTTCGCCGGATTTGTGGACGTAGTAATAGCAGATGGCTTTTCCGGAAATGTCTTCATTAAATCCAGTGAAGCAGTTGGCAAAATGATCACTGATGTCCTAAAAGAAAGCATTTCCAGTTCATTTGTAAGTAAAATTGGATATCTTTTGGCCAAGTCTTCGTTTGGTAAATTAAAAAAGATGATGGATCCTGCTGAAACAGGTGCTGCCATTTTATTAGGTGTTAACGGGCTCACATTTATTGGTCATGGTCGGTCTGATGCGAGGGCATTAATTTCTGCAGTAAAACTTGCTCGTCATACAATTAACAATCATTTACTGGAAGAATTACGGCTGCAGGTTCAACAGAAACTACCCGGTGTTCAGCACTTCAGTTTGAATTAAGGAGCGTAATGAAGATTTATTCTAATGAAAAATTGATCAAACGCAATAAAACCCTCGGCAATATTTTATCTTTAGCCAGTATTGCGATCCTGGGCACAGGTATGTTCTTCTCGTTCAAAGACAAGGATGGCTCATACTTGTCATATACTTTTGCAGCTTTGATTATTGGATTCCTGCTTTTTCAAGTAGGCAATTATTTCATGAATCATTGGGGAAAATCCCCACGCCCGGATGAAAAGATTTCTCAAGCTTTAAAAGGGCTTGATTCAAATTACTCCTTATTCCAGTACACTACCCCTATCCCTCATCTCCTGGTTGGACCTGCCGGAATATTCACTCTCCTCCCCTACAATCAACCTGGAGTAATCAAATATGATAATAATCGCGGGCGTTGGAAACAATCAGGTGGTAACTTTTTCCTGAAGGCATTCGGTGGAGAGAATCTTGGCCGACCAGAATTGGACGCGAAGTATTCCGTTGGTGATGTGGTCAAATACCTCAACAAATTGGGAGTTGATTTGGGTACCTATGTCCCTCAAGCAGTAATCGTTTTTACTAATCCTAAAAGTGTAATTGAAGCTGCAGGCTCTACAACTCCTGTGGTTACCCAGGATAAATTAAAAGAGTATATTAGAAAACAAGTTAAAGGAATTTCCATGCCACCTGATTTAATCACTCAGGTTAAAAAAAGCATTGGAGAATGATCAAAAAAGCGGCTGAAAAACTCAGTCGCTTTTTCTTTTCTTGCTCGGCTCTTTGGTTTTAAAAGTATTTTTTAGCTTCAATACTTCTTCGCTGGTAAGTTCCCGAACTATACCTGATTTCAAAGATCCTAATTCTAACGAAGCAATCCTCACACGAACCAACCGGACAACAAACAAACCGATCATTTTTGTTGTTTCGCGTATCTGGCGTTTATGCCCCTCTTTCATCACGACCCTCACCCACGCACCTTTACCGGAAGAGGATTCAATTGAGACATTGGCGGATTGGGTTCGATGACCATCTTCCAGAACAACTCCTCTGCGCCAGGTTTCCAATTGTTTGGAATCTGGTCTTGAGGATACAAGAACGCGGTATTCTTTTTCGTGTTGGTATCTTGGGTGCGTGAGCGTATTTACCAGTTCGCCATCGTTTGTAAGCAGGATTAAGCCTTCACTTTCAAAATCCAACCTTCCAACGATGGAGAGGTCAGCACTATCTGGAACCAGATCATAAACCGTTCGCCTGGAATCAGCGACAGTCTTGTCACACAATACGAAGCGGGGTTTGTTGTAGGCGAAATACCTGGTCTTCAGCGGTGCAGGCAGTTTTGTCCCATCCAGAAGAATAGTGTCCTTTGCTGGATCAGCTTTCTGTCCAAGCTCAGCTTTTTTTCCGTTAACGATTACTCTGCCTGCAACAATTAGCTCCTCACAGGATCTTCTTGAGCCATATCCCGCCCGAGCCAATATTTTTTGAAGCCGTTCTTCACTCATACTTAATCCTTTAATAAGGTACTCTTTGCGGAACCATTCTCGTCATCAGCTAATTCAAATGGAGGTAGCTGATTGATTGAGCTAAGCCCAAAGTGCTGCAGAAAATCACTTGTCGTAGAAAATAATATCGGTCTGCCCGGACCTTCTGCCCTGCCGACTTCCTGGATCAATCCTTTAGAAAGCAGACTCTTGATGACACCATCGCTGCTTACTCCCCTGATCGCATCAATTCCCGGTCGAGTGATCGGTTGCCGGTAAGCAATGATCGCCAGCGCCTCGATCGATGGTCTCGTCAGTTTGGAGGTATTTTCAATTCCGAGGAATTTCTCGATATCGTCTGCAAATTGAGGGTGAGAAGTTAACTGATATCTACCGCCGTGATGTTGAATCGCCAAACCTCGGTTGTCAGAGTAATTAGCTCCCAGCTGATCGATAAATTTATTTGCATTATCTTGAGATACCTCTAATACCTCTGCAATTTGAGAAACAGTTAGTGGGGTGCCGGCAATGAACAGCAACGCTTCCAGCCGTGCCAGTATGTGATTATTGTTCAAATTATCAGACATGCTATAATTACCTGGTTAAAGAGTGTAATAATTGATTATATCAAACTTAACTTCTGCCTCCTCATGATTAAAAAGATTGCCTTGATTTTCGCCGCCATAATCCTTCTCACTGCTTGTGACGGGTTCTTTAACGCATCTGGTCTCGAAATTACCATAATTGATGCTGCCAATCCAATACAGGTTAATGTTCCTGAAGGTTCTTCTGTTGCTGAAGCGCTGGCTACTGCTGGTTTGAAAATGAACTCTTTAGATAAAATTGATCTTCCATTAACGGCACCCCTTACAACGCAAACGACAATAACGATTACCCGTGTGACAGAAGAATTTATTGTAGAAGAATCAGTCCTTCCATTCGATCACCAGACAGTAAAAAATGAAGCGCTTCAGGAAGGTCAGAGTGTTCTAATCCAATCGGGAGTAAACGGCCGTAAACAATCCATTTACCGGGTTGTATATGAAAATGGAGTGCAGGTCTCCCGAGCCTTCGTAAGTTCTGAGACTTTGTTATCTGCTCAACCTGAGATTGTAATGGTTGGAGTTCAATCTCCATATTCTGTTTCTTCTATTCAAGGCATGATCGTTTACATTTCAGGCGGGAATGCATGGGCAATGGAGGCGAACACAGGTAACAGGCGGCCGGTTGTTACGACGGGAGATCTTGACGGGCGAATTTTTACTCTCTCACCTGACCGCAATTGGTTGTTGTTTTCAAGATCTGATAGTAACGACAGCAAAACCGAAATCAATCACCTTTGGCTAATCAACTTATCCAAAGAAATTCCTGACTTGATCGATACAGGAATTTCTAACGTTGTACACTATGCCGAATGGGTCCCTGGAAAAACACGCACCATAACATTTTCCACTGCCGAATTAAGTACATCACCTCCCTTCTGGAACGCCAACAACGACCTTATCCAGGCAAGATTTGACACTAACGGTACACTGCTGGATAAAATAAATATTGTAGATACCAATTCCGGCGGTTTATACGGTTGGTGGGGATCTAGTTTTAAATGGTCTCCAGATGGCTCCCAGTTGATTTATATGCGTCCAGACTCGATTGGAGTGGTAAATATCGCTGATGGCACGCTGGACCCATTATTACAAATCCTGCCATATCAAACGGAAAGCGTTTGGGCTTGGGTTCCAGAGGTGTCATGGTCAAAAGATGGAGAGATTATCTACACAGCCCTTCCTGAAGACGCCGCGACCAACCCCTCCGAGTCCACAAATCTCACAGCCATCCTGGTAGAGTCCAGGCAGTATATCCCATTGGTTCGGGATTGTGGTTTATTTTGCATCCCATCGAGTTCTGCATCCGATTCAACCGGTGTAGAATACGTCGCTTTTTTAAATGCGATTTTGCCTGATCAAAGTGAAGTAAGCAAATACAACTTATTTGTGATGGATAAAGATGGTTCTAATCGCACAAAACTTTATCCGGGTGAAGGTATACAGGGTTTACAAGCCCAGGTTGTATATTGGGAACCTGTCGAAAATCCTGAAGATCATCCCAGATTGGCTTTTATTGCTCAAGGCAATCTATTTTTAGCAGATTTATTATCTAATTCAGTTAAACAGGTTACTGGGGATGGTTCAATAGTAAAGATCGAATGGAAGTAAAGGAGATATATTCAATGCGGATATTGATTACCGGGGCAGCAGGATTTTTGGGATCACATTTATGCGATTATTTGATCTCTCAAGGTCATTCAGTGATCGGTATAGATAATTTTGTTACAGGAAGTCCTGATAACATTGCCCACCTCTCCGGGAATCAATATTTTGAGTTTATCAAGCACGATGTCTCAAATTACATCGATATTCCCGGTAAGGTGGATGCCGTTTTGCACTTTGCGTCTCCCGCAAGCCCAAATCCTGCATCACCCTTCAGTTACCCCAATTTGCCTATCCAGACAATGAAAGCTGGTGCGTTGGGAACACTAAATTCACTAGGCGTTTCAAAAGCCAACAACGCCCACTTTCTCCTGGCTTCAACCAGTGAGATTTACGGTGACCCGCAGGAACATCCTCAAAAAGAAACATATTGGGGGCATGCTGATCCGATCGGTTTCCGTTCAGTGTATGACGAAGCAAAAAGGTTTGCCGAGGCACTAACCATGGCATATCACCGATATCACGGTCTTGATACAAGGATCGTAAGGATTTTTAACACGTACGGACCGAGGATGCGCATTGATGATGGCCGGGTTGTTCCCAATTTTATTATGCAGGCATTAAACAATGAACCTTTAACGATATATGGTGACGGATCCCAAACACGTAGTTTTTGTTATGTTTCCGATTTGATTGAAGGAATATACAAACTCCTCATGTCCGATGAACACCAACCTGTAAACATCGGTAATCCTCAGGAAATCTCCATTCTACAATTTGCAGAAGAGATTAACCGAATTATTGGCAATCCTCACGGAATTATCCATAAGATGGATCTGCGTCTCGGAGATGATCCACAACGCAGGCAACCAGACATCTCCAAAGCCCGATCCATATTGAACTGGGAACCAAAAGTAAATCTGCAATCCGGTTTGGAAAGTACCATAAACTTTTTTAAGTCCAAATTGGCTAAATAATGTCAGTAGAGAATAAAAAGAAGGAACTCGCTCGCTTCATCAGATTTGGTATTGTTGGAACGATCGGTTCAATTGTCGATTTCGGATTCTTAAATCTGCTGACATTGGTCTTTAACGTCCCATTCTTGGTCAGTAGCGTCATTTCTTTCTCTCTGGCGGTAGTCAATAATTTCATCCTAAACCGGATCTGGACCTTTTCTGGTTCAAGAAAAGAACCAATCACTAAACAGTTACTGCAATTTGGACTTGTCAGTGTTATCGGATTATTGATCAGGACACCCCTACTTGCATGGCTGGAGAAAGTACTTGTTCCAATGGCTGAAAAATTTTTCCCCAACTTCCTCACGCCTACAATAATTGCCCATAATGTGAGCCTGGCAATTGCTATCGGAGTAGTTCTGTTATGGAATTATTTTGCGAATCGGTTTTGGACTTTTAAAAACGTTCCCGCCTGACAACCAGGATGCAAAACATGAATCATTCTGAGCGTATTAACCATTGTTTATCTGGTGAACCAATTGACAGGACTCCGGTGGCTCTATGGAGACATTTTCCCGTGGAAGACCAGGACCCGAGGCTATTGGCAAAAGCAGTAGTTCGTTTTCAGGAGAATTTCGATTTTGACCTCGTAAAAATTACCCCTGCATCCTCTTTTTGTGTAAAAGATTGGGGAGTTCGCGATGAATGGAAAGGAAATCCCGAAGGTACCAGGGATTTCGTCCATCAAATTATTTCTGAACCCCGAGATTGGTCATCTTTAAAACCTTTATCTGTTCGCCAGGGAGCCCTGGCAAATCAATTGGAGTGTATCCACCTGGTAAAAACGGCACTTCCAAAAGGTACTCCAGTAATCCAAACTATTTTCAGTCCCTTGTCACAGGCAAAAAACCTGGTTGGCAGAGATAAACTTGTCACACATTTGCGCTTTTATCCTAATGAAGTCAAAAAAGCGCTCGATATAATAAAAGAGACCACAATCAACTTCATAAATTCCTGTAAAACCCTTGGGATCGATGGCGTTTTTTATGCTGTTCAACACGCGCAAGCAGGTATCCTGAGTCCTGCCGAATTTGATGAATTCGAAATTCCCTTGGATATGGAAATACTGTCACACTGCCAGAGTTTTTGGCTAAACATTGCACATATTCACGGTACCGACATCTATTTTGACAAAGTCTCCAAATTCCCTGTACAGGTGCTCAATTGGCATGATCAACATACCAAACCAAATCTTAATGATGCGCAGCAGATTTTTGATGGAGTCGTATGTGGGGGTTTAAAACAATGGGAAACTTTAGTTAATGGCAATCCTAATCAGGTAACAGATGAAGCTGTGCGGGCAATAGAATCCACACATGGTGAGAGGTTCATACTTGGTACTGGATGTGTGTTACCGGTAACAGCCCCGCATGCAAACATTCTTGCTGTCCGCCAAAGTGTCGAAAAAGGAAACAAGTAATGGCGCAGCCAAGAATTATCGGAGGTAAAGCCAGGGGAATTCGTATCGCTGCTGTTCCGGGGGATACAACCCGCCCGATCACAGATAGGGTAAAAGAGGCTCTTTTTAATATAATCGGACCGGATGTTGTTGATTCCAATTTCCTGGATCTATTCGGTGGCACGGGAAGCGTGGGAATTGAGGCTTTAAGTCGAGGAGCGAAATCCTGTATGTTTCTTGATTTTGCACCACAAGCGGTTCGAGTGATCAAACAGAACCTGGCAACAACGCGGCTGGAGGACAATTCAATCGTGAGGCAGGGGGACGCCTTTCAGTTTTTACGTGGACAACCTCAAATTGAATTTGACTATATTTTTATTGCCCCTCCCCAATATAAAAATCTTTGGCTTGATGCACTAAGGCTTGTTGATGAGAATTTGAGTCTATTGTCTGAGGACGGTTGGGTAATTGTACAGATTGATCCAGTAGAGGTGACCGATTTCGAACTTACAAATTTAATCGAGTTTGACCGCAGGAAGTACGGATCCACTCTGCTTCTTTTTTACTCGCGACCAGAACAAAATTAAGCAGATGTTGTAATACGGTTACCGTTAGTGTCATAAGTGTAGAGCAGAGAAAAGGGCGTTTTTCGGATGTTAGCATCTAAAATGTTAGAAATCAACATTGGAACATCATCCACAATTCCATCCAGTGGAAGGTTATCTAAGGCAAACCACTCCAGTTCTCCTTCTTCAGAAGTAGTGATATGGCCGGAATAGCTTTCTCCACTGAATACAAACAATAAAATACCTTCGTTCTTGTTTACATCAATTACAACAGTGCCATTGAGTTGGAGATTATTGCAAGATATTCCCGCTTCTTCGTTAAGTTCTCTTCTCGCTGCAGAGAGAACGTCTTCGCTGCGTTCGATATGACCCCCCAAGCCATTCCAAAAACCAGGATTTATCTTCTTAGTTAAAGACCCTTTTTGCAAAAGAACTTTTCCATCTACAAAGATAAAAATTATCGTTCTCGCTACAACCTGGTAACGGTTATGTAAGATTACCTGTGGTGTGGAGGTCATAATATTATTATCCCCATAAGGGTGTTTTACTTATGGGGATAATTTTCTCCTTAATTAGCTTAGGAACATGGGAACGCCCATAAAATCACGCACCTTAGGCCTATAATTCTCAATATCATAAAAACTGGGCACGTCCACACGTTTGTGTCCAGCCAAAACCATGTTGATGGGTACAGTAGTGTATTTGCCGCCGTGTAGAGCTACTAACTTGCCGGTCTCATTTCTTTTGATCAACTGAACTGCCAAACTTCCGAAAGACATTGCCACCATACGATCCAAAGAATCTGGAGCACCCGACCGCATCAAGTAACCGAGGGGTTGGTACATAATATCCTGACCGGTCAGTCGTTTGATTTCTTCTGCTGCCATTTCGCCAACACCACCCAGCTTGCGGTGTCCATATGCGTCAGCTTCACCTGATTCAACGACAAGACCGCCTTCCATAATTGCCCCTTCGCTGATAGTCATCATGCAATAATTTGATGGATTGTTCCGTTTATCTTCCATTAATAATTCTGCCAGTTTATTTACATCAAAAGGGACCTCAGAGATAATAGCGCGATCAACATAACTCAAGTATGCAGAGATCAAACTGGTTTCACCAGAATTCCTGCCAAAAAGTTCTATAATGCCAATTCTTTCGTGTGAACCTACAGAAGTTCGCATATTGGTTATAAAATCAACCGACCGGGTAACTGCGGTGGAAAAACCAATGCAGTAATCTGTTCCAAAAACATCATTATCCATCGTCTTTGGAATGCCCACAACCGGGAAATTTTCTTTGTTTAATCGTACAGAGAAACTCAGGGTGTCATCTCCGCCTATAGTAACAAGTGTGTCAATACCTAGATGATCGAGGACTTTTAGTACATAATCTGTATAGTCCATCGTGCCGTTGCTATCAATCTTTTTTCCATACTTGGAATTCCTCAAAAAATCGGGGATATTTTCAGGCTTAACTTTCTGAGGGTTTGTCCTCGACGTGTGTAAAAAAGTCCCGCCAGATCGGTCAATCTTGCGAACATCAAGTGGAGTCAGGTTGTGAACATAATAATCATGTGTGGATGGTTCATCCAGGTTATACTGCAAAAGACCACCCCAGCCTCTTCGTATTCCAACCATTTTGTATCCGAGTTCAAAAGCGTTCATAGCGACAGCTTTCATCGCCGGGTTAAGCCCCGGAACATCTCCCCCGCCCGTTAATATTCCAATTGTCTTTGACATTGTTGCTCCTTAAATAAATATGATTGCTAATTAATATTGAAAAAGCTTGAATTAGTTTTCGACGATAGGTATCGAGAGAACTATTTCGGAACCCTGGTTTTCTGAAGAATCAATGGTTAATGATCCGCCAAGGAGGTTCGCTCTCTCCTGAATCAATTTTAATCCAAGACCAGCTGTTGCTTTTTGTACAACCGGGTCAAACCCTTTTCCATTGTCCTTAATAATTGCTTTGGCGATTCCATTTTCGATAGAGAAAATAATATCTATGCGCAATTTGCTGGCATTATCAATATTGTGTTTCATCGCATTTGCGACCAATTCTTGAATTGCCCTGAATAGAAATACTTCGAGGTGCTGGACCAACCGTTTATCCGAACTCGGTAGGACAGCGTTGATGTCAACCCCAGTTTGTTCCTTCAAGTTAGCAATGTATTTTGAAAGTGTCATAATTAGGCCAAGGTCGTCCAACATCATTGGTCGTAATTCCGCAATATAGGTTCTCACTTTTTGAAAAGTGCTCATGGCAGAGAGTTTCAGTTTATCAAGTTCGTCCTTGGCCTTCAACGGGTCAATTTCGTACATGCGGGTTGCGATTTCAGCCTGCACGATGAAATTAGATAGTGCTTGTGCGGGTCCGTCGTGCATTTGCCGGGATAAACGCTGGCGTTCAGATTCTTGCGCTTCAATTAACATCACCAGGGTATTTATTCCGTCGTCTTTATGCTCCATTGAAGTGTCAAATACCGTTTTGGACTTAGAAAAATCAATAACTCTTTCGAGTAAATTTTGATAATTGATCAAAGCGTTTTTGTGTTCTGTTAGTTTATCTAATTGACCTCGCATCACCAGCAAGCGTTGTTGAGCGTCCATCGCTGAATTATAGGCATTCCGAAGGTCATCTACAGAAATTTGACTGGCGTTTGTTTGGAATTGTTGAAGCTGAGCCGTAATTGTAGCCTTCTTTTGGGCTAACCTGTTCAATTCATTCTGGCTTTGATCTAATTTTGAACTAACTTCGTCAAGCGCAGTCTTATTGCTCTTTAACTCAGCGGTGATCTGCGTTAAGAAATCTTCAGTGCCCGTTGTTTCAGTTTCAATTGATTGAATTTCCATGAAGAACTCCTTGGATTTTTCCAAGATTAACTATTTAAGTATAGCATGAATTCAGATAACGCTTATTGGAATCCTACACTTAAAGGGTTCTCTTGAATGCGGTTTTTCCGCTAATTACCCACCACCGAGACCAATACAATAATAAGATTTCGACCAAAGGTAAAATAATGAAAAATACACCAGGGTCATAATAAAGATCATGTTTATTTTGAAAAATAAAGAAGATTATCCATGTAGCCAGGTGAAGTGATCCGCCCATAATTAAAACAACAGCCTCTCCCTGGGTTTGCCATCTTTCAGTGATCACTTTCAGGGAAAAAACTAATCCCGGATAAAGAATTATAAAATTGGTGGGGTCAGCAGGCATCCCCGACCATTGGCTGAAAACTAATGTCAAAAAAAAGATCCATAGAAAGTGTGTAAAAGTCGCTCTCTTAACAAAATAACATTCAAAAAGGATGACCAATGAGGTAATAACGGTGAACGCAATGGCGATTCTCGCCCCAATTTCTCCCAAAGAATTTCGCAGAACTAAACCTAAGGAATTCAACGGATCGCTAGTAATTGATAATGTTAATTGCTGGACATATCCTGTCAGCCATTCTGGTAACAGAAGAAACGAAAACCCATAAAGGAGAACTAAGCAGCCAAGAAAATATCCGATTACTCTGTATCTTCGGTTGATAAATGCATAAATCAAAATTAACACCATTCCGACAAAAACATATTGGATTTCTAAAGTTGTTAAAGCCAGCAGCAATCCCGCTGCTTCGTCTTTCCGGTCCCTTAAGGCTATTAAAACCGCAACCATGAAAAAAGTAACGACTACGACAAGGTTTCCATCAACGACTCCCCGTATATTATGGTAAAAAGTGACTGAAATTAGAAATATGGCGATACCTGGAAAAAGTTTTGTCTTCCAATTCACCAGATTCATGCTAAGGAAATATATACCAATCAATATTATTTCAAGAAAAGTCATCCATAGTGCGCGCGCGACTATGAAACTCTTTATCAAACCGAATGGGGTGAATAACATCAAAGAGAAAAATGGATACATGAACCGGAATTCGTATTCTCCTGCCATTGCAGGCCTTCCATAGGCACTTACCTGGACCTTGTAAAGTAACGCGTCAGAATATGGGTTTTGCCCGTCGGCTAAAACTCCCCGCGTAGCGATCCATTGAGTTTGAAAATACTTGCCTCCTGGATAATTATCAGCATAGAGATAGTTCAAAAAGATCATCACTCCAATAGCGATAACCATTAGGGCTAGTAAAAATAAATACTTATTCTTTGCCAACAGTTTGTTCAAATTGTTGCTCCAATTATTCGAGTAAAGCCTCATTATAATTGAACAAATGGTCAGAATTGCCCTTGCTCAATTGAGAATCGATTATAACGATACTTCAGCCAACATCAAGACTGGGTTGGGGATGATCAAACGCGCGATTGAGGGCAATTGCAGCGTGATTGTCCTTCCAGAACTCTGGTCAACAGGCTTCAGATTGGAGAGACGTGAAGAGTTTTCCGAGCTGAATCATGGATTGATCGAGGAACTTCATAACCTTTCTAAGGCAGGGAAAATTGAAATTATTGGCTCGTACATCCGGAATTTGAACGGATATCATAACGATTTCGTAGCAGTCCAACCGAATTCGCTTGAATTCCAATATGCCAAAATTCACCTCTTCCCCGCTTTGCAGGAGCTGGTTTTTCTACAACCAGGTAAAGATTTTTGTGTTTATACCTCATCCCTTGGACAAGTCGGCGCCTCCATTTGTTATGATCTGCGTTTTCCTGATCATTTTCGTCAGCTATTTACCCTTGGGGCGCAATATCATATTATTCCTGCACATTGGCCTCAGGAACGCATAAACCATTGGGGCGTCCTCCTTAGAGCCCGGGCAATTGAGACTTTATCCTATGTTATTGCTGTGAACTCAACTGGTCGAAGTAGTGGTACAAAATTTGGCGGACACAGTTCAATCATCTCACCAGATGGAGAGATAGTTTTTCAAGCGGTGCAAAATCAAGAAGATGTATTTATTGTCGATATTGATGATTCCCTGATCGAATCAACTCGGGCTCGATATCCTTTCCTAACCGCAGCTAAAAAAGAAGACCTCTTTTGAGGTCTTCTTTTTTATTAAATTTTTCGGTGGTAAACCCTGTGGTTCTTGTAGGGTTGCCCTCCCACGCTGATTAAATCTTTCCGCATTTGGACCGCGGTTTCTGCGACCTGGGTTAATTCACCGTGAATGAAGCCAAAATCCTTCATGGTCTTTTCCATTTCGTAATACATTAACGCATTACCGCCTCTTCCGTGATATTCGGGTAAAACTCCCGCACCATTTAATGAAACCCACTTTGTTCGTTTCATCTCAAGCATGATGTCAATGATTGCTGTTGGAGTAATTTTCCCGTGATGGCGCTGGAGTGCGCTCGTAATATCAGGAAAGGCTAATAGAAAGCCAACAATTTCATCATTGTGGGTGATTATTTTTATCAATCTGTGGTCAATCACTTGCATCAAGTTTTTTACTAATAAATCGATTTCGTTTTGAGAAAGGGGGTAATACTCCCAGTTATTTACGAATGTCTTATTATAGGCAATGCCAATCTTGTCAGCCCAATCCCGTATCATTATACGTTTGCTTTTAAAACTATGAACCACGAAAGTGCCGCGCTCTTTTACACGCCTGGCAACTTCCTTCACTCTCTCAGGTACTGTGAAATGATCGTGATGCAGGTAACAAGATACAAAATCCACCTCTTTTTCAAATCCTAAGGTTTCCAGTAATTTTGAGTAATAGGCAAAGTTGTAGTTCATCATGGTCATCATTTGGCGGTGTTCCTGACCCTCATATAGGATCCCGTAACCATCAAATGCAGATAATCCCTTTGGACCAACAATATCTTCCAGGTTGCGTTCTTTACACCAATCAAATGCCTGCTCAAACAATTTGTTCGCAACACCCTGGTCATCCACGCAATCAAACAAGTAAAACTGTGCTTTCTTCACTTGATGATATTCATTGAAAGGATTATTAACGAACGCGCCTAACCGACCTACTATCTTTCCATCTTGCTTGGCAACCCAGAAGTTACCGTCGGAGTGCTCATAAAATGGATGCTTTTGTTTGTTCAACATTAATTTGATATCACCATAGAATGGAGGGCAAAACTGTTTTACTCCTTTGTACAGATCATATTGAAATTGGACAAAGGCATTTACCTGGGATTTAGAATTCAAATCAACGTTTTCTATTGAAATCATTCTTACCTCTCCGTATTGGACAAATTAATATAATTTGCAGTATACACTAAATCCCCTAATTGAATTTGGACGTAAAGATAATCTTCAGTACTATTAAAGCCTTGTTATAATATTTTAACTTCTCTTTTCACGACTTTATTAGGAGACTATAATGGAGAAATTTTACATCGAAGGTGGTTTTCCTTTACACGGAGAAATCACTCCTGGAGGGAATAAAAATGCTGCGCTTCCTTTGATGGCAGCCTGCCTTCTTACTTCTGAGCCAGTCATCCTGCGGAACGTCCCCGATATTCAGGATGTTCACACGATGCGAAAACTATTTATGAGCCTTGGAGTCTTATTTACCGAGATCGATGATCACACCTGGAAAATCCAGGCGAAAGAACTTCGACCTGCAGAATTGGATCCGGATCTCTGTCGAAAAATCCGTGCCTCGATCCTCCTGGCTGGACCCATGGTGGCTCGATCAGGGCATCTCGAATTACCCCCTCCTGGTGGTGATGTTATTGGCCGGCGAAGAGTGGATACACATCTCCTGGCATTGGAAAAACTTGGTGTGCAGATTGATTATGACCGTATGTTTGAATTCAAGGCATCCAAGTTAATCGGAGCGGATATTCTGCTTGATGAAGCCAGTGTTACAGCAACCGAAAATGCCATAATGGCATGCGTTTTGGCTGAGGGTGTGTCTACCCTTCGGAATGCTGCCTCCGAGCCGCACGTTCAGGAACTTTGCCATCTCTTGGTTGCCATGGGTGCACAAATTGAAAACACTGGATCAAATACGCTCATTATCAATGGAGTGAGTTCATTACATGGCGCGGATTTCACCATCGGTCCAGATTATCTTGAAGTGGTCAGTTTTATTGGAGCTGCTGCTGTAACCCACGGAGAAATTACCATACGAAATGCTGGAAATAAGTATTTGGATATGATTAAGCTGGTGTTTGGAAAACTCGGCGTCACCTGGGAAGAAAGAGGTGATGACTTATTTATTCCATCAAGTCAGAAATTGGAGATAGAGCCTGACCTTGGTGGTGCAATCCCCACTATCAGTGTCATGCCCTGGCCGGCATTCCCAACTGACCTGATGAGTATCGCTATCGTGGTAGCCACACAATCAAGAGGAACAACTCTCTTTCACGATTGGATGTACCCGTCGCGTATGTTCTTTACAGATAAATTATTAAGTATGGGAGCTCAAATCGTTCTATGCGATCCTCACCGTTGTATTGTTCAAGGACCCAATCAACTTACTGGTGAGAAAATGGAAAGTCCTGATATCAGGGCTGGCATGGCGTTGGTCTTGGCAGCGCTTTCTGCAAGAGGTAAATCCACTATACGCAATATCAACCAGATTGACCGGGGATATGAGATGGTGGAGAAAAAATTAATTAAACTTGGGGCACACATCGAACGCGTAAAAGAAGAATGATAAAAAAAGAGACGTTATCAAACGTCTCTTTTTTCTTTACTTTACTTCCTTGACTGTTTCAAGGAATTGGTCTATTACCATCTTTATGTTTTGCTCTGGTAACGCACCTACCTGTTTGTGAACTACTTTACCATTAGCGATGAACAACATGGTAGGGATTCCCTGCACGTTGTATTTCATAGCATATTCTGTATTCTCGTCAGTATTTACCTTGGTGACAATAATCTTCCCGGCATATTCCTTGGCAATCTTATCCAGGATAGGAGCAACCATTTTGCAAGGTACACACCAGGGAGCCCAAAAATCAACAATCACCGGGACGGTGGATTGTAGAACGGTCTTTTCAAAAGCTGCATCAGTTACATGGATTGGTTCTGTAAACATTATCTTCTCCCGTCAATTTGTAATAAATAATTATAATTGGCAAGTATTAACATAGGATAAACAAATTCATAGATTATTATTCACGTTTATAATCCACGAAACGATAACCAACGCCCCGTTCAGTTAATATATATATCGGATTAGCGGGGTCTTTTTCCAATTTTTGCCGTAAATAGTTTACATAGAGCCGAACATAATGAGGTTCGTCACGATATTCATATCCCCACACTTTGGAGAGTATCTGATCGTAAGTTAACACCCAGCCTGCGTTCATTACCAGGTGGTACAACAATCTGTATTCTGTCGGCCTTAATTTAATCAGTTCCCCGTCCAGCCTGATTTCTCGCCGGCCGAAGTCGATTTTCAGGTGGTCATCAACATCTATTGTCCCTTCGCCGGTATTTGAAGCCTGCTCAACACGTCTAAGAACCGCCCGGACCCGACTGACCAGTTCTCGCGGACTGAACGGCTTTGTTACATAGTCATCTGCTCCTAATTCAAGACCCTTTACCCTGTCTTCTTCTTCGCCTTTTGCAGTCAACATGATCACTGGTACTGTACTGACTTCTCTTATCAACTGGAGTACTTCAAAACCGTCAATATCAGGCAGCATAACGTCCAATATTACTGCATCCGGCATTTTATCCCGTAAAAGTCCTACCGCTTGCATACCCTTAAAAGCTTCAATTACCTGGAATCCATCATGCTCTAAATTAAGCCTGATGAAGCGCGCCATACGCTCTTCATCATCGACTACCAGTATTTTTTTGTTGCGGAATGCAGCATCACTCATATTACTCATTCTCTCACAAAACTGATGATCTCTTCTTCTGAACCTGGCAGGATCTCGATAAATGAAATTCTATTTGTGGGATAAATAGTAGATGTAACATTGGCTTCCAAATATGGCAGGTCTTTACCATCTTTACGCCGTGGGCTTCTAACCAGCATCAGCGTGTCTGACATTGAAGGTAACTCGTCGATTTCTCCAAGAACCGGGTCTTCATTCAACATATGGATAATCACCGTTGGCATTTCTTTCTCCATTTACCTGATAATTAGAATTTGAATCTTTAATTTTCCCAATGCAATAACATCGCCATGGCTAACTGGATAATCGACATGTGGAACGATCTTTTGTCCATTCACCCTCGTCCCATTGGATGACCCCAGATCAGTAATCACAACCTCCCCTTTTACGATCCTAAGTGCAGCATGCAGCCTGGAGACTCCCAACGTAAAAGCATCAAACGGGGACATATCTACATCAGGAAGAATAGGTTGCCCTTCAATCGCCCTGCCAAGCGTGAACTCGACCCGTTCTGCCAAATGAATTACCTGAGCGCTGTCGATAAGATGCAGGGAGATGCTGGGGATAGTCCCATGGACCACCGCTTTTCGGCTGGGAATCTCAGGTATCTCAGTTGTAGAAACTAAGGTGTCAGTCGTTGTCCTCTGTATTGACCGAGTATTGAGAATATCGAGAGAGACGAGCTGTGTTCCGCATTCGCTGCAAAACAATGCACCCGGTAGTTCTTTGTGTTGGCAATTAGGACAAAGAATCATTGTTTCCTCTTTTCAGGTTCAGGTAATTGAAGAAGTGCACGTGTACCATATTTTAGTCTTTTTATTCCATCTTCGCTATAGGTTTGATCCTTTTTAATGCTTTCAGCTTCGTTAAGTACTTCTTTAGCAAAAGGAACGTTCCCTTGTCCAATAAGGTGAGTTGCGAGGTATGTCAATCTTCGGACCGCATCTTTGATATTTCCTATTTCCACATCCTGGCTCGATTTCTCCTGCATTTGAAGCAAATTAATCTTTGCCAAAGCCTGGATAATTTCCAGAGGAATTGAGAGGTCAGTAGGTTTTTCGCTTACTTTCAATCGGATTGAGATTTCTTGTTCTGCATATCGATTATTGGCATCGCTCAGAACAAAACGCACTTTTCCGTTTATCAAGTCTACCTCTTTCAAGTTCCGAATGGAGGGAGGTAATTCAAATGCAAAAAGGAATGAGGATTTTCTTTCCTTAATGACGTTACCCATCTGGATTGGATCATTTATCTGAAGTTGAGAGATTTCTGGCTCGATCCTAAATATATACCTGAGTTGGCAATTTTCGTTTTTTTTGAGTTCCAGATTTGTATTATGCGCAACTGTTGTCGAAAGAGAGGTTAATGTGATTTGGAGGAATTTTGGTAAGTCAAATAAAGTTCTGACATAATATGCACATCCTCCGGTAATGCCTGTTATTTCATCAAGGAATTTGTCATTCCACTCGTTTCCAAATCCCAATGCATTTATTTTTATATTTTTTTCAATTGCGTTAATAACCAGATCAATACATTTCTCTTCATCACCATAAGTATGTCCGTCGGTCAATAACAACAAATTTGGCAAATAGGTTTTTGTATTTCCTTGCCACAATAGGTCTATACCTGCCTTAAGGCCTTTATAAATTTCAGTTCCACCGGCTGCAGTAATCGTGTCAATTTTCTCGAATAGAATTTGCTTGTTGGCATTTGTGGTCGGTGCAATTAATATTTCTGCTTTATCGTTAAATATGACAATCGATATCAAATCTATGGGACGTAACGCGGTGATGAACTGCCTTAAATTCTCTCTTACGCTATCCAACCTTTCACCCTTCATGGATGTGGATCGATCAAGAACGATACAAAGATGATTGGCTGGTGTTAAAAAAGCATCATTTGGCTGGTTGTACTGAATGTCCAATTTTGCATAAACATTCTGTGATTCGCCGAGAATAGGAATTTCAGATCGGCTGAAAAGCCATTTTAATTCTAGCGGTGGAATGTGAGGATCGTTTACCTCAACTCTCTCATCATATTTTTTTCTTTTTTCCGCATTCGACAGTACATCATACGCACGTTGGATGACCAGAAATATTTCTGTGTTCTGCTTATCAGGATTTGTATCGGGGTGATACTTTACGGCTAATTCCAGATAGGCGCGTTTAATTTGTTCGCTGCTCGCAGCCTTCGAAACTCCCAGAACCGAATAAAGATTATCCCCCATCAGTTTTTCCT
Source organism: uncultured Anaerolinea sp. (assembly GCA_964533735.1). Lineage (GTDB taxonomy): Bacteria > Chloroflexota > Anaerolineae > Anaerolineales > Anaerolineaceae > UBA6107. The sequence goes on from CAZHMD010000001.1 coordinate 323,888, forward strand.
ACAATCCGCGTGCCGTGATAAGGATTGCGCTGATATTATCGGGGCCACCGTTAGCATTTGCAGCACTGATCAATTCATGGCAGGCAATCGTTGGGTCAGAGTTTGAAGTCACAATCCTGTATATTTCCTGGTCAGATACAACGCCCCATAATCCATCGCTGCACAACAAAATGGAGCCACCTTTAGGAAACTGAAAAGTTTGAATATCTGCTTTTATGGGATCATTTTGCCCCAATGCCCGTAAAAGTACGTTTTTTTGTGGGTGGGTCTGTGCTTCCGTCTCCGTGATTTCACCAATTTCAACCATTCGCTGCACCAAGGAATGATCCTTGGTGATCTTTTGAATGCGGCCATCTGAGTATATAAAATAGCCACGGGAATCTCCAATATGGGCAACTGTAACTTGTTCTCCTAACATTAATGCGCAAGTAAGTGTCGTTCCGCCACCAGGTGCATATCGAATGACAGCCTTTTGTGCTTCAGTTATTGCATTTTGGAGTGTCTCCTGAATACTCTCATCTACCGGATCGTGATGCAGTTCCAAAAATCGCAGGAACACTCGATTGATAAGATACTTAGAAACCACTCGAGCTGCCACACCAGAAGCAATTTCCCCGTTCTTATGACCTCCCATACCATCAGCAATAATACAGAGTCCAACAGGAAGATCACTAACACCCTCTCCAATCACATTGTTGAAAACCAACAATGAATCTTCGTTGTGATCCCGTTGCATCCCAACAGATTGACCTGTACCGATGACGAATTGCGGTGGTTTTAACGGGATCAACTCTTTGGAGACTCCTTCGAGTTGATCATCGGTTAAAGGAGTGGTATGAATAACCTGTTCTGAAAAGTTTTTAGTGCCCTTTTTACCAAATATCTTCGTAATAAAATCTTGCATTATCCCTCAGCCAGTCTATGCTATGAATGCATACAGGTTCATATCTGTGGATCCGATGAATACCATATCGTTTATGCCAGTCGGGGTTCCGGTAATCGCCCCACCTGTTGAATATTTCCAGCGTTGCCGCCCTGTTTTCTGATCAATACAGTAAAAAGATCCATCGGCGGCTCCAAAATATAAACCTTCTTTATAAAAAAATGGGGAACCACTTAGCTGGTGGTCACTCTTAAATCGCCAAATTTCTCTGGCACTCGATTTTTCAATACAATACAGAAAACCATCAGCAGAGCCAATGATCACATTATTCTCAATGCAGATTGGATTTGTTACTGAACCTTTCCCCATTCTGAATCGCCAGATCACCCAACCGGTCCTCGCATCTAGCGCATAAATATTTGAATCCAGCGAAGCAAAGAAAACGATTCCATCTGTCACAACTGGAGAAGACGTAACCGGACGTTTTGCCCAAAACTTCCATTTAATCGAACCACGGAAATCTGAGCAAATGAATTCGTTACCTTCTGTTCCAAAATATATCAGGTCATTCGTTATAAAAGGAGTAGACCTCACCGCGCCTTCAGTATGAATTGACCAGCTTTTTTGATAGGTGGAAAGGTTTATCGCATAAAAATTGTAATCGTCAGATCCGATAAAAATATGCCCTTCGGCAATCTTAGGTGAACAACGAATTGGTCCGTCAGTTGGATAATCCCAGATTAACTTACCTGTGGAGGCTTGAATTGCATATAATTTGCCGTCTTCGCTGCCAAAATAGACGATCCCGTTCGCAACAAGTGGTCTTGAAATTACACCCCCGTCAACTGCATGCTTCCATCGGAATTGACCTTTTGCGGCATCAACACAATACAGATTATTGTCGTAAGCGCCAACATAAACATTACCGCCATCCACTGTAACTGAACCTCGAATTTCATCTTCGCATTTAAAAGTCCAGAGCGGTTTTACTACTTGTTCATTAGCGACCAATTTCCCCGATGATACTTTTGAAAGAGCCCCTGTTTTTTGCGCTAAAGCGATTAGAGCAGCTTTCATTTCGGTAACAAACTGAAATCTATCTTCAGGTTTATAGCACAATGCTTTATTGATTATCGAATCCAACTCAACCGACACATTTGGGTTGATTCCTCTGATCGGTCTATCGCTAAAAGAGAAGGGAGCCTCCAGGCGTGGATCTCGGCGAGTAAGTAAATGATGCATCGTAGCGCCTAATGCATAAATATCTGTTTGAAAGGTTGCATCACCGCGGTACTGCTCTGGAGGTGAGTACCCTTCCGTCCCGATCATGGTTCCTTTTTGGCCGGTCTTAAAAATTTTGGCAATACCAAAATCAACCATCACAACATGATTCTGCTGGTTTATCATCAGGTTTTGAGGTTTAATATCTCGAAATATGATAGGTTCAGGTTTATGGGTGTGTAAATACTCGAGAACGTCACAAACCTCGATTGCCCAAAGAATAACTTGATCCTCTCGAATTGGATCCAGTGTGCTTTTTAATATTGCCTCGAGGTCCTTTCCAAAAACCAATTCCAGTACAAGGTACGAACGTTCATCATGGGTGAAAAAATCAAATATCCTGGGAATAGCAGGATGATTTAGGGTCACCAGAATATTTGCCTCTCGCTCAAAGTTCTTAACAATCGTCTCTCTCACCAGGGGATCCGGGCTTTGGTTAATCATTTCTTTTACCGCTACCAATTTCACCACGCTCGGGAAATGCAGGTCGCGTGCGCGATAAACTGACCCCATTCCACCAATTCCAATTACATCCTGGATCTGATATCGGTCTGATACAACGGCTCCAGAAGAAAGCTGAAGATAACCTCCAGATTCGCTATCTAATGGTTGAGTAATGGATTTTGTATCCAGTTCAGCCTCCAATTTACATACCGGATTGGGAACGATTCTAAAATTATATCCATCTGTACTCGATAAATCAAATTAATAAAGTACATTACTGTTCTATGACTCGTAAATAATCGCTAGCCGCCCATCCTTGCCGATTCTCATCATATGGAGCAATTAATTGCCACCAAATATAGTCTCCAGTTTCTATTGGTCCCCCTATGACCCTGAACACTTCCAATTCAGCGGCAATAAAATTAACATCAGCCTCCGTGCCCGGGTTGGCGCGTAAACGTAAACCATTTCCACCAGTTCCAGTGATCTGCACGTAAGATTCAAGGGCGATCTGGTCACTGGCTTCATGGTTAACACTTTGGGTAGCCGTTGGCGCAATAATTAAAAAATTATTATCTATTGTTGGCACCAGGGCGGCGGGAATAATCGTAATATTTGCTTGCGGGGTCAAAGCTGTTGTTTCTTTATACGCCAACCCGGTAAATAATAAAACCAGATAAATAATGCCGATTATGCAAACAATCAAAGCACCGGCAATAATCACAATATCAACGGGTCTCTTTTTCACTGGTTAACCGGGGAATATAAAGAAAGCCAACCCAAAAATGATGTAAACCGCAAATAATGCCGCACCTTCAAGCCAATTGGTTTCACCATCAGCAGCGACAAAATAAGAAATTAATACAGCCGCCCCTAAGGCAGCCAATTCAAACGGATTGAATACCAGGGTTAATGGGTTTCCCATCAATAAGCTGATGAAAACGAGAACTGGAGCAACAAACAACGCGATTTGCAGAGATGAAGAGACGGCAATCTCCATACTGAGGTCCATCTTGTTCTTATATGCTACGGTAATCGCCACGAGGTGTTCTGCAACATTACCAATTATCGGAACTAGGATTATGCCCAGGAAAAACTCAGATATTCCGGACTGTGCCACAACATGTTCAACGCTGCCTACCAGCAATTCACTCATGATTACAATTCCAAGGGTTGAAACAGCCAATACAATGACTGCCTTAGGTATAGACCAATGTATTTTTTGTGTTTGATCCTGGATGGGTTCAGCGATTAAAGGTGCAATCATTTTTGTTTTTAGGGAGAAAAGTATTCCTAATCCGTAAAGAATGATCATTACTGCGGCAACAGAAAGGGATAATATTTCTACCTTAACACCAATCCCGTTGATCGTCGAATGACTGAATAGCGATGGAATAACCAGACCAACAATAGCAATTGCCAAGAGTATTGTGTTATTTACCGTATGCCTGCGATCGAAATGCTGAACCCCATTCTTCACTCCTCCAACAAGGAGTGACAACCCCAGAACAAAAAGTAGATTCCCGATTATTGATCCTGTAATGGATGCCTTTACCAGCTCAAGTAAACCCCTTTGGATTGCAAAAAGCGTGATGATTAATTCCGCTGCATTTCCCAATGTCGCATTTATTAATCCCCCAATTTTTGGACCAGTGTGGGCAGCAAGATTCTCTGTTGCTTCCCCAATTAATCCAGCCAGCGGAATGACCCCTACGGCTGCAAGTGAAAAGACCCAACCAGATCCCCATTCGAGAAGTTCAGCAAGTATAGCGAAAGGAATTGCAAGTAAAAGTACCTGGACTGGACGCTTTTTTATGAATTTTAGGATGGATCTCATATTCAAATTATAATCGAAACCCTGAAGATTCCTGCATGTTATAATGCCCCATATGGTAGTTACTGATCTCAAAGACCGTGTTCTTGGCAATCGATATAAATTACTCCACCCCCTGGGTAAAGGGGGTATGGCCCTGGTCTTCGAAGCATATGATCAGCTTCTTGAAAGACCGGTCGCCATCAAGCTGTTGCGGAAAGATTTTTCAACAGATCCTGAGTTTCGCGACCGATTCCTGCATGAAGCCAGATCGGCAGCTAACCTCACCCATCCCAATATTGTCACCGTTTATGATTTTGGAATAGACGCTGGTGAAATCTACATTGTGATGGAATTAGCCACAGGGTCAGACCTTAAGACATCCATCGAAAAAAACGGTCCATTCCAGTTGGAATCAGGTTTGGAGATTGCTATCCAGATTTGTAAAGGTTTGGGGTACGCCCATCGTGCAGGTATCGTCCATTGTGATGTAAAACCACAAAATATCATCATTACTAATGACCGAATTGCCAAAATCACTGATTTTGGAATATCAAGAGCCCTGAACAGTTCCACTTCACCAGAGAGAAGCGATGTCGTTTGGGGATCACCACAATACCTTGCTCCTGAATTAATTGAAGGCGGACCTGCTTCGCCGGCTGCTGACGTTTATTCACTGGGGGCGGTTTTATATGAAATTTTCACAGGCAATCCACCTTTTGAGGGCGACTCAGTCGATGAATTATTAAGTCTCCAAACGAACAAAGTACCTCAGTCTATTTCTTCACAGGTAAAGGATTTTCCTGAGGATCTTGATTTGGTGATTTCGAAAACGCTTTCGAAAGAGATATCCCAACGGTATCGCACTGCCGAGCAGCTCAGCAGCGTACTCTCATTGATTAAAAAACGTATTTCTTCACCTATTGCTGATGATCTAGAGGTCTCGGCTACCTCTCCAACTATCCCACCACAACTTCCCAACATAGTCTCCTACGAAGACAATCCATCGTTGAATACTGAAGGCAAAACTAGTGTTGACTGGAATTTGATCGGTCTCGAGTTGTTGTGCCTGCTATTAGTCGGTGGATTGATTCCTTTTTTGACATTTGTCTGGTTCACCATAAAACCGCTTTTGGGATGAAGACATGACGATAATAATCTCCGCCTCAATTCTTTCAGCTGATTTTTCACACCTGGAACAGCAAATACAAACCAGCGAAATGGCAGGGGTTGATTGGCTTCATATCGATGTTATGGATGGTCACTTTGTGCCAAATTTAACGATGGGACCATTTATCGTGAAAACCTGCCGGCAAATCACGCAACTTCCACTTGATTGCCATCTAATGGTTGATAATCCTGAAAAACTAATTAATGCTTTTGTTTTAGCAGGAGCAAACACCATCACAATCCATCCGGAAGGAAATCCCAATGCTTTGCAGACACTTCAATTGATCAAATCCGCCGGTTGTAATGCGGGATTATCTCTTAAACCTGAAACACCCGCTTCCATTGTCTCACCCCTGCTGCCTTACCTCGATCTCATCATGGTGATGACAGTCAATCCAGGTTACTCTGGTCAGTTGTTCATGCCAGAAATGATCGAAAAAATCACCCAGGTAAAATTTCTGATTGATCAACACCCTAATGTTAAATACCTACAGGTCGATGGCGGAATCAACCAGGATACCATCAAGGGAGTGGTTAAAGCAGGAGCGAATTGTATTGTGGCTGCTACCGCAATTTTTAAGAATCCGTCCGGGATCATCGATGGCGTCCGTTTGTTACGAAAATCAGCTGATTAAAACAAAAAATTACGGGCATACCCGTAATTTAATGCGTCATCAGGAATAACTAATTACTCTTTACTAATGTTCGAAGGCATTTGGTGCAAAGTGTATATTGAACGGGACGACCATTAACCAAAATTGTAGTCTTTTGTAGGTTTGGTTTAAATGTCCTGTTTGTGGACCTTTGAGAAAAGCTCCGATTGTGACCAAAAGTTGTGGATTTCCCACAGGAAGCGCATTTTGCCATTTTGTTTCCTTTCCTTACCAATCATACGAAAGTTAGGTACAATACCTTTGTTGTTTATTTACGGGTGAAATTCTATCATATATCGTATCTTTTATCAATGTGAATGGTTATACCAAAGAAGGACAAAAATAAGATGATTACCGAGAATGTTCCTGGAAAAATTCACATCTCTCATCAGGCCCTAGCCTCAATCGCATGTGAATCTGCCCTATCCTCATATGGCGTGGTTGGCCTGGCAGCCAAGAATTTCACTGAAAACCTTTCGCGTGTCTTAATTAAAGATCCCCACCTGGGTGTAGACATCAGTTTCACCAAGAATGAAGTTGTTATCGATCTATTTATCGTGGTTGAATACGGAACCAGGATAAAATCTGTTGCATCCAGTGTTGCTGAAAATATTAAATACAATGTAGAACATGCAACAGGACTGGTTGTTAATGCTGTCAATATTCACGTCCGAGGACTTCGGATCAGTAACACTGATTAATTATTTCTTGATATGACTATATCTCAACTGAAAACGAGTGAACCTGTGACCGAATCCTCTCCTCAAATTTACTCAATTAATGGACAAGATCTAAAGAAAATTGTTGGGTCATCACTTGTGTGGCTCAAAGCACATCAACAACTTATTAATAGTCTAAATGTGTTTCCGGTACCAGATGGAGATACTGGCACCAATATGCTGCTCACAATGCAGGCAGCATATAACGAAATCGTCAATTCTCACGAGCAAAATATTGGAAAAATGGCAAAAGATCTTGCCCAGGGTGCGCTCATGGGCGCTCGCGGAAATTCTGGTGTCATCCTGTCTCAAATATGGCGTGGCTTCGCACGTGCGTTGGATTCATTTCCAGAAATGGATGCTCAACTATTTTCCCGGGCAATGACCGAAAGTAAAAATACTGCCTACAAGGGTGTTGTACGTCCAGTGGAGGGTACCATCCTCACTGTCATCAAGGATGTGGCGACTGCGCTTGAGAATTCGGTGGTAAAAACGACCAACCTTGTAGATTTGCTTACTATTGCAGTAAATGCAGCAGATGTCTCGGTGAAATATACCCCCGAACTTCTTCCTATTCTTAAAACTGCTGGGGTGGTTGATTCCGGCGGTAAAGGTCTTTTCATCCTGCTTGAAGGCATGCTTAGGCATGTCAATCAACAATCATTGGAAGCATCTGATATTACCCTGCAATCAATCTCATCAATGAACATGAAAGAGACTATGGATGCTGTGGAAGAAGGACAAGATGTTGAGGTTGTGATCGATTTTCAACCTAAGGGCGCTTTCGATCTAAATTCTTTCTATAATGACCTTTCCCGAATCGGAACATCCATCCAGGTTGGAGAAGGTGATGGCATGTACCGCATGCACATCCATGTTGAAGCAGAAAAGCAAAACGAACCTCTGGAATACGTTGCCAGTATCGGTTCTTGGTCAAAAGTGGCCATGGAAAACCTGCAAACCCAAATGGCTAATTCAACAAAAAAGAAATCAGATTACACTTTAAATGAATTTAAACCCGGATCTATCGCAGTAATAGCAATTTCACCCGGGATTGGCATTTCAAAGATCTTTGCCAGTTTGGGAGTGGCAGCCATTGTTGAAGGCGGGCAAACCATGAACCCAAGCACGGAAGAGATACTTAACGCCTTTGAAGACTTGCCTACAGATCAAATCATCATTCTTCCAAACAACAAAAATATCGTACTCGCTGCAGAAACAGCCCAGACATTAAGTGTTAAAAATGTTAAGGTCGTCCCCTCCGTCAATATTCCACAGGGATTATCGGCTTTATTGCGGTTGGATCCTGACGGTGACCTTGAGGAAATTGTGCAAGAAATGGTCTCAGCTCTCAGTGATGTGGATGCAGGCGAGATTACAACAGCAACACGGACTGTAGAACTGAATGGTGTTGAAGTCCTTTCAGGTGAAAATATTGGTCTGTTGAACGGAAAATTAGTGGTCTCAGGCAAAACTACTGCTGAAACCACGATTGCACTGCTTAAGAAAGCCAATATGAATGAAAAAGAACGCGTAACACTCTTCACTGGAGAAAATATTTCTCCTGAAGAAATTGAGGTTATAAGCGCTCAAATTCAAGTGGAATTTCCTGACCATGAAATTGAAGTTCATGAAGGCGGCCAACCCCATTATCAATTCCTCATCTCTCTTGAATAACAATGTCTTCCTATGCAATCATTACAGATGACGCCGGTCATTATTTACCAGAAGACCTCCCTGGGAACGTTAGTTATTTTCAGATCAAACACAATTTCGCAAGATTAAGAACGAGAATCCAATCTAGAGAAGATGCGGGACAATTGTTTCCGGATATTCTTCCTTTTCGAACACATGCAACAATAGCCCTCCCCAACAAGCCGGAATTATCCGCTCAGCTTGTAAAAATAATTCGCGAATTTGATGAAATCTTCTGCATCACGGTCACCAGAGGAATTGATTCCATATATTCGATTTTGGAAGATATCAGTATAAAGCAAAAAGGCAGGGCAAATTTTCACCTGATCGATTCTCACACACTATCCGCGGGGCAAGGTTACCTTATTCAACGCACAATCCAGTTAATCAAGCAGAATATCCCTGCAAACAGGATTGAGGAGAATCTGCGTGAAGAGATACCGAATATTTACACCTTATTATGCACACCAAACCTGTCTTACTTACATACTTCTGGTTTTGTAGATTTGGGTCAAGTGATTTCTGGGGAGCAACATTCTTTATATCCGGTTTTTGGGCTTGAAGATGGGAAATTCACTGCTCTCGAGAAACAGAAAAATATTCACGGCGCAATAGAATATTTTATTGAGTTCATCGGTGAGTATGATCAACTAAAGGAAATAATCTTTTTACACCCTGCTCGCCAACGTGTCGCTGAAGCCAGCAATTTTGAACAATTTGTGCATGAAAATCTCTCAAACGTGCATTTTTCGGAAGTAAATTGTAATGATTTCTTAACCCATTTGATTGGACCGAGAGGTTTTGGTCTGATAGTTGTTGAATAACCGTCACCTGCAAAAATTTCTCAACTTCACATTAGTGTAAAATTAACCTATGTACAGGTCACTCGACAAGGTTTGTAAGATATTAACATATGAAAGTCAGAATCATTTTAATAATCATGTGGTCATTGGGGGGTTTGAAAAATTTTTCGCCAATCTTCTTCCTGAATTTCAAAAAGACAATGTCCCTGATTCGCTAATAAAGGCTTTTACCGAGGTAGGTTCTATCTACGCTGGATGCTCACCTGAAAACCGAGAAAAATTGGTCTTCGATCTGGCTTCACAAATTGAAAAGATATCCGGCCAAAAAATCAACCTGGTAAAGTTGACCAAAGTTGTTGATGTCTCGTCCACCACGGTGACTACAAATAAAGTCCAAGCGCCAGGAAGTAATCCCACGGTAAATCCGCCTTTTCCAGCTCAATTAAGACAAAAATCCCTGGCTCCATCAGGGTTGGATGCGGACTTGACGGTTCTCGAGAACGTTGGCGTCGCCAAAGCTGCGGAATTTCATCAATTGGGTGTCTATAAAGTTAGCGACTTGTTCTATCTTTTTCCAAGAAGATACGATGATTACTCAAAGTTGAAACCGATCAACAGGCTAGAATACCATGAGCAATTAACAATCATCGCCACTGTGCAGAGTGTTCTCTCCACTAAAATGCGTAACAGAGAAATGACCAGGGTTGAAGTGGTTGTAAGCGATGGCACAGGCTTTTTGCGGCTGGTTTTTTTCAGAGGGTCAAAATACATTCGCTCATTTGAGGCACAATTTCCTCACGGCAGGCAGTTGGTGATCTCCGGTAGAACAGAAATGTACCTCGGTCGGCTGCAAATGAATAATCCAAACATTGAAGATCTTGACCAGGCACATTTGAATACCAACGGGATTATCCCGGTTTACCCTTTGACAGCCAAGTTATCACAAAAATTTGTGCGCACAACTGTCAACAATACCATCAATCACTACATCAACAGGATGCAAGACTTCCTTTCGCCATTAATTAAGCGGCAGGTTGAACTGATTGACCTTCCGGTTGCGCTCCACCAGGTTCACTTTCCACAATCTATGGAGTTGTTAGAGTCAGCTCAAAAACGGCTGGCGTTCGATGAAATTTTTCTGCTTCAACTTGGCGTTTTACAGCAAAAACGCAATTGGATTTCTCAACCAGCCACAAAATTCATCCTCAAAGAAAACCAATTAACAACGTTTACTGATTCGCTCCCATTTACGCTTACCAAAGCGCAATTCAAGGTTATTGACGAGGTCACCAGAGACCTGTCCTCTGGTTCGCCCATGAATCGACTCCTGCAGGGGGATGTTGGATCAGGGAAAACGGTCATTGCAGCATTTGCCATAACTTCGATTGCAAAAGACCAGGCACAATCAGCAGTTATGGCACCCACAAGCATCCTGGCAGAACAACACTACAAATCCTTACGCGGCATTCTTGGGTCAATTAAAGATCCTGACCTGGCTGTATCTGAATCTGAAATCAGATTATTAACTGGTGATACGTCTGCCAAAGAACGAGATGAAATAAAGTCGGGATTGATGGATGGTTCAATAAAATTATTGATTGGTACTCACGCTTTGATCGAAGAACCTGTGCAATTCTTGAATTTACAGCTCGTTGTTATCGACGAGCAGCATCGGTTTGGAGTCAGCCAGCGTGCATTATTAAGGCAAAAAGGAGCCAATCCGCACCTGCTCGTCATGAGTGCCACACCAATTCCACGCTCGCTTGCCCTGACAATATATGGAGACCTTGAATTATCAATAATGGATGAAATGCCTGTGGGACGAAAACTCGTCGAAACACACATTCTTAGCCCCCGTGATCGAGAACGGGGTTATCAAGTTATCCGCAACCACTTAAAACAAGGACATCAAGCTTTCATTGTCTATCCCCTCATTGAAAGCGATGAAAATGGTGAAGTGAAAGCCGTAATCAGCGATCACGAAATGCTTCAAAAAGATATTTTCCCTGACCTTAAAATCGGGTTACTTCATGGCCGCTTGTCTCCGGAAGAAAAAGAATCGGTGATGATGGCTTTCCATGATCAAAAATATTCCATCCTGGTTTCCACGACCGTTATTGAGGTCGGCGTTGATGTACCCAATGCGACTGTGATGATGATCGAGGGGGCTAACCGTTTTGGTCTGGCTCAACTTCACCAATTACGCGGAAGAGTTGGAAGAAGCCACGAACAGTCAATTTGCCTCCTGATTCCAGAGAATGAAGATTCTTTGGAGAATGAGCGCTTGTCGGTAATGATCGCAACAAATGATGGATTCTTGCTGGCTGAAAAGGATTTACAACAAAGAGGTCCAGGTGATTTCATTGGCTATCGCCAATCCGGTTTTGCAGATTTAAAAATGGCTAAGATCACCGACATACGCTTGATTGAAAAAGCAAGAAATGCGGCAGAAATGCTATTCGAGGATGACCCTTTGTTGGAAAAAACTGAAAATGCGTTATTATTACAGAAATTCCAATCATTTTGGAAATCTGATAAAAGTGATATCAGTTAGGGAGAATAAATGATCAAAGCCGTCTTTCCAGGATCCTTCGATCCAATACATAACGGTCACGTAGATATCGCTACCCGTGCTGCACGTGTTGTGGATGAACTTGTCGTGGCTGTCTATGATAAGCCCCTTAAGAATTTCCTGTTTTCACCAGAAGTTCGCATGGCGCTCGTCAAAGAAGTCTTCAAAGACAATCCCAAGGTAACAGTATGCGGTTATAGTGGATTGACGGTAAAATTTTGTGAGCAAATCGGGGCTGGGGTGATGATCCGTGGATTGCGTGTATTTTCAGACTTCGAATTTGAATTCCGCATGGCGTTGGCGAACCACCGTTTATCGCCAGATGTGGAAATGATGGCACTCATTACCAGTGACGAAAATTCATTCCTATCGTCAACCACTGTGCGAGAAATTGCAGCATTGGGAGGTGATATCACCACCATGGTTCCACCGCATGTCGCGGTTGTGCTGCGTGAGAAATTTGCTTCACTGGGGGATGATCAAACAGTTGTCCCGACGCATAATTTTCGAGATTAAATTGGCCCAATGATTGCATCCATATTTATATATTCGGTATAATTAGTTCAGGAGTGGTCATATGGATATACTACATTTGGTTGATCGATTGGAAGAGTTATTTAACGAGAGCCGTCCTGTTTGGTTCACACATAGTGTGATCGTAGACGAGGATCGACTTTTGGATTTGATTGACCAAATGCGCATCACTATTCCGGAAGAGATAAAAAAAGCCCAGCAACTCCTCGCCCAACGGGATAGGATCCTGGCACAGGCACAAGAAGAAGCCAATCGCACTGTTGCACTCGCGCGGGAAAAGAGCGAGAAACTGGTGGAAAAAGATCCTGTCACCCAGGCTTCTCAAATCCGGGCAGAACAGTTGATCGAGCAAGCTAAAAGTGAATGCGAGCAAACCAAAAGAGAAGCTGATGCATATGTTGTCCAAACTCTTCAGGCTCTTGAAGGTGAACTGGAAAAATCCTTAACCCAGGTAAAAAACGGTATCATGGCATTACAAGTCGATAAACCAAAACCTGAGGAATTGCAATAGAGTAAAAACACCTTGAGGAATCCTCAAGGTGTTTTCTTTATCGTTTAGTTCTTTAAGTCTTCCGCTTTATTCTTCTTTAATGCGGATTTCACTTTTTTAATTGTTGGATTCTCTGAGATCGCTTCGTCGTGTAACGCAAATCTGATCACTTCATCCATGTGCCGAACGTAATGGATTTTTACATCTTCAAGCACTTTTTTTGGGACCTCAACCAGGTCTTTTTTGTTCTTTTCAGGTAATAGGATGATCTTTAATCCCGCGCGGTGGGCAGCCAATATTTTCTCCCTCACGCCCCCGATAGGCAGTACATTTCCACGCAATGTGATTTCTCCTGTCATACCAATTTCTTTATAGACTTTCCGATCCGAAAGTGCCGAAAATAGAGCTGTGGCAATCGTGATGCCGGCACTTGGACCATCCTTGGGGATGGCACCTTCAGGAATATGGATGTGGATATCCAGGCTTTCAAATATTTCAGGGTCGATTTCTAAAGTACTTGAACGTGACTTGAGATACGAAAGAGCTGCCTGAGCTGACTCCTGCATCACATCCCCAATTTGCCCGGTGACCTGCAAGTTGCCTTTTCCCTCGAGAATCAAGACTTCAACAGGCATGATCTCACCGCCATTTTCAGTCCACGCGATTGCCGTCGCAACGCCCACTTCATCCTGCCGTTCAGCCTCGGTCATAAAAAACTGCGGGGGACCAAGGAATTTTTCGATCAATCGCGGGTTGACTGTGCGAGTTATACGTTTCTTTTCGGCTTTTTGCCGGGCTTCTTTCCGTAGGATATGGGCAATTTCTCGTTCTAGGTTCCTGACGCCTGCTTCGTAGGTGTATTCCCGAATGATTTTCATAATTGAGGCGTCTTCAAAAACGATCTCATTTTGACCAAATCCATTCTCATCCATTTGTTTGGGAATCAGGAATTTCTTGGCAATCTCTACTTTTTCCTCTTCTATATACCCAGGAAATTCAATGATCTCCATGCGGTCTAAAAGCGCCGGAGGGATCGATCCCAGGCTGTTGGCGGTGGTAATAAACATCACCTTTGAAAGATCATACGGAAGTTCCAGGTAGTGGTCGGAAAATGCATGGTTCTGTTCAGGATCAAGGACTTCCAAAAGGGCTGAAGATGGATCTCCCCTGAAATCTGCCCCCAATTTGTCGATCTCGTCGAGCATAAATAACGGATTAACGGTTCCAGCGCGCCGAATTGTCTGCAGGATCCTTCCTGGCATCGCACCGATGTAAGTACGTCGATGACCGCGGATTTCCGCTTCATCTCGAACTCCGCCAAGTGATAAACGTACAAACTTTTTATCGAGCGCTGTGGCAATAGATTGTCCCAGGGATGTTTTTCCGGTTCCAGGAGGACCGGTAAAACATAGGATTGGTTGCCGTTCCTTTTTCGGTTTCAAGCTCTTTACAGCGATATATTCAAGGATGCGATCCTTTGCCTTTACCAGACCAAAATGGTTTTCCTCGAGTATTTTGGCAGCGTGATGCACATCGAGGTTATCTGTTGTGTAGGTATCCCATGGCAGATCAATGATCCAATCCAGGTATGTCCGAATGATGCCAACTTCTGGAGCCATTGCCGGCATTTGCGTCAGGCGTTCGATCTCTTTCTTTGCCTGTTTCTTGGCTTCCTCGGGCATCACCTTATCTTCGATCTTCTTGCGAAGTTCGTTGATCTCGCGTGTCCAAATGTCTCCCTCGCCGAGTTCATTTTGAATCGCCTTTAATTGTTCTCGCAGATAAAACTCGCGCTGGGATCGATCAACTTCGCTCTGTACCCGGTTTTGAATTTCATCCTCCAATTGAAGAACATCCAGTTCCTGCGCCAGGAGCCAGTTCATTTTTTTCAAACGGTCCTTTGGTTCGATGATCTTTAGAAGATCCAGTCGTTCGTTGAACGGGAGTGAAATGGCGGTCGCTATCATATCCGACAACCACCCCGGTTCAGATATATTTACAGAAAACAAATGGGCTTCATCCGGTAGGCTTCGGTCAAGTTGAACACACTTTTCAAATAGGTCCCGTGAGGTTCGCATCAAGGCTTCGATCTGACGATCAGACACCGGATTATCAACAAGTACAAAGCCTCGAACCCAATTGAACAATTCCCCTTCAACGATTTCCGTTATACGCACTCGCCTCCTGCCCTGGACGAGAGCAGATGCGTTGCCATCCTGCAGAGAAAGCAACCTGCCAACAGCAATTTCTACACCCACATCTAGGAAATCTCCAGGTTTTGGCTTTTCTATTTCACCATCTTTTAAAATCAGGGAAATCATCGTACCGCCATGTTTTTGGACGTAATTGATGGCTTCCATGTTGGACCCGGGGGATATAAAGATAGGTGACACCATACGTGGAAAAACAACAATATCACGCATAATGAGCACTGGGCAATAGATCAACCCATTTTCGTCGGGTGTGGCATCAGTAACCTGGTACAACTCATCTGTGCGTTGATAAAGAGCTGTAGTGTACTCTTCAGGATTGTCTAATCTCTTCTTCCAGTCGTCTTTCATATTTTTTCCTGACTCTTCTCTTGTGTGAGGATTTCTTTTGCTGCAGCGGCCACAAAAATACTCCCGGTGATAAGGACAACACCATGCGTTGATTTTTCCCTTATCAATTCAAGCGCTTCTTCTATCGATTGTGTAATTGTTGCATCGCGCTTTAGTTGAGAGGCAATTTCAGCAAGGTTTTCAGGTTCAAACGCCCTCGGATGGATGCTCTTAGTCACAATGATATCATCCACAACAGGGAATAACACCTCGAACATCCCGCGAATATTTTTATCTTCAGACGCGCCAAAGATTAATGTGATTTTTTTATTCTTGAGGTATTCTTTGACAGTGGCTTGCAACTTTATGGCGCTATCTACATTATGGGCTGAATCTAGAATGATCAGTGGATTTTTCTTTATGATCTCGAATCTGCAGGGCCAGTAGGCTGACCGAAAGCCGTCAACCACGTTATCTTCTGAAATCTGAAATCCCCTCGTATTAATGACGTCGAGAGCGGCGCGCGCAGTGGCTGCATTCTCGATTTGGTGGTATCCAAGTAATGAGATGGTGTAATTCACAGGTTCTTGTTTTGCTTGCGTTAGCTTGGAAAGTGAAAAACGCTGGCCTTCAAGCGAATGGAATTGTGATGTGTAGGTGTATTCTTCTTCCACAAAAACAATTTTGGAATCATTCTTATTCGCTATTTCCGCCAAGACACTGTTCACTTCAGGAAAACCCTGCGGGGCAATTACAACCGGGATACTCTTCTTTATTATTCCGCCTTTTTCTCCCGCGATTTTTTCAATCGTGTCACCCAGGATATTCATGTGATCATAGGAAAGTGATGTGATCACAGATAAAATGGGGGTCACAACATTGGTCGCATCCAATCGGCCGCCAAGACCAACTTCGACGATGGCAATATCAACTTTTTGTTCAGCAAAGCATTGAAATCCTATCGCGGTGGTAATTTCAAACGTTGTGATCTCTGGAATAGATGCCACAGCCGGTTTAATTGCGTTGACCTGCCGTATCAGCTCCTGGTGTGAAATGGGAATCTGGTTAATCTGAATACGCTCGCAATAATCATGTAAATGGGGTGATGTGTAAAGACCTACCTTGTACCCTGCGCCTTGCAGGACAGCGGCAATTAATACCGATGTACTACCTTTACCTTTTGTTCCAGCTATGTGCACAACCGGATAATTTTGATGCGGATTACCCATCTTTTCCATTAGATCCCGCATTCGCTGTAGATTGAATTTCTCGGCTGAATAGCGTAATTGTTTTGTCAGACTATAATCTACAAAACTATAGAGATAATCCAGCGCGGTATCATAATTACTTTTGGGATTCACCATACTCATTAAACCTATTCTATATTATATTAATGGTGGGATTGTACCCGTGCGGTATCCAGATGACAAGAGCAAATCCACGGAGAGAGAAAATAATCATGGTATCACTTCTTACGATCAAGTATTCCTTACCTGGGTGTCAATCACTGAAGGAAAAACGCTCATTGATACAGCCGTTATTGTCGCGAATTCGCAAGGAATTCAATGTATCCGTATCTGAGGTTGGATTGCAGGATATCTGGCAAAATGCATGGATTGGGATCGTATCCATTTCCAATGAAAGCAAGCACAATGCCCAGGTATTACAACAAGTGGTAACTTTTTCGGAGGCCAATTTCCAGAATCTTGAAATCTTGGAACACCATATCGAAAATTATTGAGAGAACTTTTTTATTCTTTGTAAGTCAAAATCCCATACCGGAGTCTTTATTGGTGTCAAGTCCACAAAATATAGAATTAAAATTAAAAAAGATACTTCTCCAAGTTCAAAAACCGGGTAGGTATGTAGGTGGAGAATTCGGGCAGATGGTTAAGCCGTGGGAGTCAGTCACCACGCGTTTCGCGCTGGTATTTCCGGATATTTATGATATCGGTGTTCCAAATCTTGGTATCACAATATTGTATGACCTGATCAATTCCAGGGATGACTCCCTCTGCGAAAGGGCTTACGTCCCCTGGCTTGATATGGAAAATTTAATGCGTGAAAATGAGATTCCACTCTACTCACTGGAATCTTTTCATCCATTAAATCAATTCGATATCATCGGATTCACGCTACCCTATGAAACTTTGTATACAAACGTGCTCAATGCATTGGATCTTGCATCTATTCCCCTAAAATCCTCCGAGCGTGATGAATCACAACCACTAGTAATTGCCGGAGGTCACGCTGCGTACAACCCGGAACCCATGGCAGAATTTATTGATGCCTTTGTGATCGGTGAAGGTGAAGAAATCATTCACGAGATAATTGATACTTATCAAGAGGAAAAATCGAAAGGTTTCACGCGGAAGCAAATACTCTCAGCCTTGCAACACATACCTGGAGTTTATGTCCCTTCCCTCTTTAATGTCACATACCAGAAGGATTTCTCGATTGAATCCGTTCTACCCGTCGCTACAACTTATCCTAATCAAATCCTCAAACGGTTTGTCCCCAAATTACCAGATCCACCTTCAAGGTTTCTTGTCCCTTCTATTGATGTGGTTCATAACAGGATAGCAATTGAGATCATGCGCGGGTGCACCCGCGGCTGCCGCTTCTGCCATGCCGGGATCGTCAACCGCCCGGTTCGTGAACGCAGCGTTTCACAAATAGTGAATTCAATTGAAAAAGCTCTTTTACAGACCGGTTACGAAGAAATTGCCCTGTTGTCTCTTTCTTCAAGTGACTACACGCATATAGAGGAATTAGTTAACACAATTTCAGAACAGTTTGGAGGGAAAAACCTCACTGTTACTTTACCCTCTCTCCGCATTGAATCATTTTCCATCCAATTAATGGAAAAACTGCACGGAAGTCGCCAGGGAGGGTTCACCCTCGCTCCGGAAGCAGCTTCAGACAGCATGCGCAACAGGATTAACAAACCCATCAGCAGAGATAGCCTTGTCGAAACGACCAATGCCATTTTTGCCTCCGGTTGGACAAATATCAAACTCTACTTCATGATCGGGCAGCCTGACGAAACCCTGGATGATGTTCAGGCAATTGCGGACTTGTGCAAAGACGTACTCATTGAGGGGCGCAAAATTATCGGAAAAAAAGCCAACCTTCATGCCGGTATCAGCACATTCGTCCCAAAGCCGCATACACCTTTCCAGTGGGCTCACCTCGATACGCTTCCATCTGTTCTGGAAAAACAAAACTTACTCAAGGATCAATTACGCGGTCCAGGACTCAAGATGACCTGGTCAAATCCTCGTGAAACGATACTTGAAGCCGCCCTCACCAGGGGTGATCGCCGCTTATCGGTTGTAATTGAGGACGCCTGGAGGCATGGAGCAAAATTCGATGCCTGGCAGGATCAATTCAACTACAATATTTGGATGGATGCCTTTGACCGTATCGGGATTTCTCACGAATTTTATACCACCAGGCAGCATCAACTAAACGAAGTATTTCCTTGGGATCACATAATCCCGGGCGTAAATCGAAAATTCCTTGAAAAGGAATATCAAAAATCCTTAACCGGAGAACTCAGCGGTGACTGCCGGGATGGATGTGTTTCCTGCGGTATCCTGCCCACGTTTATCAACCTCCGGCGTGAAAACAAAGGGGATTCCTGGTTATGCCCTGAGGTAAAGGAATGAACCGCGTTCGTTTGACCTACAAAAAAGGCGCAGCGCTGCGTTATACCGGTCATCTTGACTTGCACAAAGTATGGGAACGCACATTTAGGCGTGCAGGTCTGCCATTGGCGTATTCACAGGGATTTCACCCCCAACCCAAAATACAACAGGCTCTCCCCCTGCCGCTCGGTTTTACCAGTGAATGTGAAATTGTTGATTTTTGGATGACGGAAGTCATCTCAATAGATGAAATAAGCGCCGCACTTGAACCGGCATTACATCCTGGTATCGCCATCCTGGATTTGAAATGCATTCCGCTTGCTGATCCACCTCTCCAGACTACCATCCGAAGCGCAGTATTTGTGATCTCTTTTCCACAATCTGAGAACCTGGATTCTATTCATGAAAAGGTAAATTCAATTCTCTCCGCCCCGAGCCTAATGCGCGAGAGGCGCGGAAAGACGTACGATTTACGCCCGTTGATTCAAACACTCGTTATTAAGAATGAAATCTCCCCCTCGATGGTTGTGCAGCTTTCTGCCATGCCGGGTGCCACAGGTAGACCTGAGGAAGTTTTAGCTGCGATGGGATTGGATCCAGTAAACGTCGAGGTTATCAGAACTGCTCTGTTTTTCGATAATCACCATGATTAATCAGTCAATTCAAACCCCTGTATTTCAAATGTATGAATGCCAAAATCCCGAATGTGGTTTGCGCATGCCGACCAATCTTTCGGTTTCAATAGTAGAAATTTGCCCTTTTTGTAAGAATGTGATGAAACCTGTTGGTGAACCTTTTCAAAACGCGATTCCAGCACAAAGTTCTGACGGGTCAGATTCGCCAATAATCCATATTCTTTTGGATAATTTACGCAGTGTTTTCAATGTTGGGTCGATCTTCCGAACCGCAAATGGGGCAGCAGTCGCTCACGTGTATTGCTGCGGTACGACACCTACACCTGAACACCCAAAATTCATCAAATCAGGTCTGGGCGCTCAAGAGACGGTCTCGTGGAGCTATTCAAGGAACGGACTTGAAACGGCGAAGTCTGCAATGACGCAATGTTTCCAGGTCAATTCTTTGGAAGTTTCTGGTAACTCAACGTCAATTTTCGGGTTATCTCAACATATCGATTTTAACGAAAAAGTATTGTTAGTGGTAGGCAACGAGGTCTCAGGAATTGATCCGGAAATTCTGGCGATATCAGAAAGCCGTATTCACGTCCCCATGCTGGGGACAAAGACTTCGTTAAACGTTTCCATCGCTGCTGCCATTGCCATTTATGCTTACCGTTTCAAGTTGACCAGCTCGTTGGTAAATCAATTTTTATAGAGATTATTTTTGATTTCGGGAATCCTATGCCTATTTATGAGTACCATTGTTCCACCTGTAATACAAAATTTGAAGCACTAAGATCTATTAAAGATTCTGACGTTCCGATTGCTTGTATCCACTGCCAATCCACCAGGACAAAACGGGTACAATCCGCTTGTTATTCCAAAACCAACAGTGTCAAATCCACTACCAGTACAACCGGATGCGCCGGTTGTGGTGGAGGATCCTGTTCGTCTTGTTCTCATTAGGATTGAGAAAGGTGTTATGGACTTTTACTCAAACAAACTAACTTTGATCACCGGTGGATCGAGCGGAATTGGGTTGGCTCTTGCCCGGCAGATAACCCAACATGGCGGAGATGTTATCATTCTTGCCCGCCGCCAGGAGCTGCTAGACCAGGCAATCTCCGAACTCGAACCTCTGCGTGTTAAACCCGATCAAAGAATCTTCGCTGTCAAAGCCGATGTTACCAAATTCGAGTCCCTTACATCTGTAATTACTGGATTGATAAACACTTATGGTGTTCCCGATGTCGTTATCAACTCTGCAGGTGTAGCTCATCCAGGTACTTTTTCTGCTTTAGATCTCAACATCTTTCATTGGATGATGGATGTTAACTACTTTGGGACAGTAAATGTCCTGAAACTTGTTGTGCCGCTAATGCAAAAGCGACGCTCAGGTACCATTGTAAATATCAGTTCGATGGCTGGTTTTTTGGGTGTTTATGGCTACACTGCCTACAGTGCATCCAAATTTGCTGTTTCGGGATTTACAGACGCCTTACGCTCTGAATTAAAACCTTATTGCATCCACGTGTCTGTGGTCTTTCCACCAGACACAGATACACCCCAGCTCGAATATGAGAGTAAATTCAAACCCTTTATCACCAAGGAAATTGCTGGTTCGGCCAAATCTTTAAGCCCGGAAGTAGTTGCACGGGAAATTTTAAATAAAGCTTCTCGGGGAAAATATTTGATCCTTCCTGGAACTGAAGCAAAACTTTTTTACTTCGCACATCACGTGGTTGGCCAAATGCTTTATCCGGTTATGGATATGATGGTGCGTTCATCAATAAGGAAAATCAAGTTCAAAAAGTAGGCTTTCAAACAATAGAAGCCCATACTTTTCCGTATGATATACTCTAGAAATCTTACTATCCCAACTTGAAAAGGAAAATGTATGAAAAAAGACTTTCTAGCAGTGTCTGATTATTCCCCCGCAGAATTGCAGGAAATGCTCGACCTTGCCATTCAGCTAAAGAAAGAATTCTTCTCCAAGGGAAACCAACCCATATTTAAAGGCAAAGTGCTGGCAATGCTCTTTCAAAAGCCGAGTCTGCGTACCCGCATGAGCTTTGATATGGCTATGCGCCATATGGGTGGAGATGCACTCTACATTTCCCCCAACGAGGTTGGGCTGGGGCAACGGGAATCCATTGCTGATGTTGCACGCGTCATTTCCGGTTATGTGAGCGCCATAATGGCAAGAGTTTTCGAACACCAACATGTCGTGGAGCTTGCCAAGTGGGCATCCATCCCCGTAATCAATGGGTTGAGTGATTACAACCATCCCTGCCAGGGGATGGCGGATGCTCTCACAATAATTGAGAAATTTGGAGCATTAAAGGGATTGAACGTTACCTATGTTGGTGATGGAAACAATGTTGCCATCTCATTAATGCACATCTGCTCCAAGTTGGGAGCTAACTTCACTATTGCCAGCCCTGAAGATTATGATATTCTGCCTAAAGCAATTGATGACGCTAAAATATTTGCGAAGGAAACAGGGAGTACTTTACACTTCCTGCGTGATCCGCATGAAGCTGTGAAAGATGCTCATGTCATTTACACAGACACCTGGACCAGCATGGGCCAGGAAGCTGAAACTGAAAAACGCAAGGTTGTCTTCCCTCCTTACCAGGTGAATGCCAAACTGGTTTCAGAAGCAGACAAGGATGTCATCGTAATGCATTGTCTCCCAGCCCATCGCGGGCAGGAACTTACGGATGATGTTGCTGATGGAAGCCACTCCGTGATCTTCCCGCAGGCACATAATCGTTTGCATGCCCAAAAAGCCGTTCTAGTGAAATTACTCACTTAATTGACTTACCTATTTTTCTTAAAAACAGCCGGAGATTCGTCTACGGCTGTTTTTTATTCACAATTATTCGATTACAATCATGAATAATGACTATATGCACTCAGGAGAAATATGAAGCGATTTGCGAAAATTGTGTGTACTCTGGGACCAAGTTCTTCAGATGAAGCCACCATATTAAATCTCATTTCTGCAGGGATGGATGTTGCCCGTCTCAACTTTTCTCATGGTACACACGAGAGCCATTCGGATTTGATTAAGGTTCTACGCAAATGTATGAAGATTGCCGGCCGTCCAATTTCCATTCTCCAGGATTTGCAAGGACCAAAATTGCGT
This sequence comes from uncultured Anaerolinea sp., assembly GCA_964533735.1. GTDB lineage: Bacteria > Chloroflexota > Anaerolineae > Anaerolineales > Anaerolineaceae > UBA6107. Next base: position 346,903 of record CAZHMD010000001.1, read on the forward strand.
GTTGGTAAATTACCTGAGGGCGGGGTTTATTTAGTAGCTGGTCAGACTCTGAATTTGTTTACGGTCGGATCCGGCAGCCAGGACCTCGAAGGCAATGAACTCGCCATACCTTTGGATGTGCCCAATCTGGCAAAGGGCGTTAAGCCCGGGAATCGTATACTACTGGATGATGGTCACCTGGAGCTATTGGTCACTGCAGTGCGTGGTCAAAATGTATTTACCAAAGTGGTCATTGGTGGGCTCTTAACCTCAAATAAAGGCGTGAATTTACCAGGAGCTGAACTCGGAATACCGGGTTTCACCGAAAAAGATCGGATTGATCTCAAGTTTGGTCTTGAGCAGCAGGTGGATTACGTGGCCATTTCATTTGTTGAAAGTGCCAGGGATATTAAAATAGTTCGGCAGGCTATGCTGGATGAGAACCTTAACAGGCCACTTCCTCCGATTATTGCAAAAATGGAGAGACCCGAAGCTGTGCGCAATCTTCATGAAATTATTCATGAGACTGATGGTGTGATGGTCGCCCGCGGTGACCTCGGAGTGGAAACGTCCCCCGCCGTAGTTCCTATCATGCAGAAACAGATTATCCAGAGCGCCAACAGGCATGCCAAGATCGTCATAACTGCTACACAGATGTTGGAATCCATGATCCAGAACCCCCGTCCAACACGAGCAGAAGCATCAGATGTGGCGAACGCCATCTTTGATGGCACGGATGCAGTTATGCTTTCAGGAGAAACCGCATCAGGTAAATACCCCGTCGAAGCCGTCAGAATGATGGATTCCATTGTCCGGGAAGCTGAAAAACACACGGACGAATGGAGTCTTTGTGAAGATTTCCCAAAGGAAGCTTTGAAAGATGATGCCTTGAGCATTGCCAGCGCAGCCCGTGAATTGGCGCATGATCGCAACGTGACCAATATTGCTGTATTCACCCAATCAGGGAAAACTGCGCTGCTCATGTCAAAAGCTCGCCCGAGAGTACCTATCCTGGCTTACACGCCAGTTGAACAAACCCTGGCACTAACCAATCTATACTGGGGAGTTACTCCCGTTTTAGTCCCTTTTGCCAATTCACTTGAAGAAATGGTCAGGAGCGTTGACAAATCCATTCAATCCCGTGGAAATTTGAAACCTGGAGAGCAAATTGTTTTGATATCGGGGTTTCCAGTTGGGGCTATGCGCCTTCCCAATTTAGCATTGCTCCATACAGTCGGCGAAGAAGTTTAAGAATTCATCATTCTCTTGTTCGTTTATGGATAAAAAACAAAACCCGTTCACCGGGTTTTGTTTTTTCTTTAGAACATCAGGTCATTGACGGTTTTCATGCTTTCCCGTGGTGGTCGCATTTGGTCAGACGTCGAGCGATTTAGCGGGGTTTCAGGCAGGTTATATAGGTCAAACATGGAGGGAACATTGGGTTTGATGTAAATTAATCCAGTTACCAGTTCATCGTGTTGCTCTGCTTCGATCATGAGCTTGAATGCCTGGGCTTTATCCTGCGGGTCATAGTCTTTATCAATTTTCTTCAGGACAACTGTACTCCCGTCGTGTAAAACCACTTCTCGTGAAGTACCCTCCTCAAAATCTTCGATTGTGATCTCATCTCTTGCGGGTACAAAGGAAATTTCGTGCAGGGGTTCTTCATTCGCCTTCCCAAAAGAATACGAATGAAAGGAATTTTCATGGTTGTGGAATGTAACGCATGGACTGATGATATCCAGAACTGCTATTCCTTTATGGGCGATGGCAATCTTCAACAACTCCTTCAACTGTTTTGGATCTCCGGCGAATGACCTGGCTACGAAGGTGGCGTTGGAGGCTAATGCTTCGAGTGCAATATCGACCGGTAGGTACGGATTTGTTCCCTGTTTCTTGAGTACCAATCCTCGTTCAGCAGTTGCTGAGAATTGCCCTTTGGTTAATCCGTAAACACCATTGTTTTCAACAATGTAGACCATGGGCATGTTTCGGCGTACCAGGTGTTTAAACTGCCCCATACCGATACTCGCGCTATCACCATCACCGCTTACACCAATGGCTTTCAAAGTTTTGTCAGCAAACATGGCACCCAATGCAAGTGAAGGCATACGTCCGTGCAAGCCGTTGAAAGCAAATGAGCGGCCCAGGAAATAAGTGGGACTTTTACTCGAACAACCGATGCCACTGAACTTCACTACTTTTTCAGGCACAAGGTTCATTTCATAACAGGCAGCCACAATTTGCGCAGCGACGCCGTTATGTCCGCAGCCCTGGCAAAGTGTAGAAGGCGACCCGCGGTAATCGCCTCTTGTAAGCCCGGATTTATTGCTATTTTGTTGTACTGATTGATTAGTCTCCATGGAGCTCATTTCGACTCTCCTTGTTGCTTCATGACTCGTTCTTTGATCCACTTGGCTGTGAGCGACAAGCCGTCCATATGATTGCATTTCACCAGCTTTGTTGCAAATTCCGGAGCCGCCAGGGTGAGAAGTTGATGTAATTGTCCATCACGATTCAATTCAACCACGTACACAACCTCATTCTTGGAGATAAATTCATTTACCTCTGGTCCCATTGGAAGGCTGCGGACGCGCAGATAATTAGTTTTTACTCCGGATTTTTCGAGCAAATCTCGCGCTTCAACTACAGCCAGGTCTGCTGAACCCGAAGCGATTATTCCTATTTTTGAACCCAATTGGACATCCTCGATCGCACTCGGCAGATATTGCTTATTATTCTCGATCTTATTCTTGATTCTCTCAAATGTGCGTTCCCAGACGATCGGGTCTTCTGTATATCCCGCATCTTCCGTATGGCTGGTTCCCCGAGTAAAATGTCCGCTTTGGGTGTGCTGGTTGCCTGGCACCGTCCGGTAAGGAATACCATCTCCATCCACATCCTCATAGCGTCCCCAATGACCGTTATGCTCTGCAAGCAGTTTTTCAAGATCTTCTTCCCATAGTATTTTGCCGCGATCCATTCGCACATCAGGATATTGGAATTCGGGAGTCATCCAAGGATTCATTCCCAAATCCAGATCTGACAGGACAACAACTGGTGTTTGTAACCGTTCAGCAATATCAAACGCCCGCCATCCAAATTCGAAGCATTCGTTAATTGACCCGGGGATTAGAATGATCATCTGTGTATCACCATGGCTAATGAAATTCACCATGGTCAGGTCACCCTGGGCAGTGCGCGTTGGCATCCCTGTGCTGGGTCCGACCCGCTGAACATCCCAAATCACCACGGGCACTTCAGCGTAATAAGCCAGCCCGATATATTCTGTCATCAGTGACAGACCCGGACCTGAAGTAGATGTCATTGAGCGCAAGCCGCCCCAGCCAGCTCCAATTGCCATCCCAATGGCAGCCAATTCATCCTCAGATTGTACAATCGCAAATGTATCCTTACCGGTTTGAGCATCTTTTCTCAAAACTGGGAGGTATTCGTTCAGTGATTCCGCAAGACTCGTCGCAGGTGTAATAGGATACCAGGCAACAAACTGAACCCCTCCGTAGATTGACCCTAACGCTCCTGCGGTATTCCCGTCGGTCATGATATATCCGTCGGTGCCGTTCATTTTCTCAACTAAATATGCATCCTCTTTGACCAGGTTTTGTTGAGCCCATTCAAATGCAGCTTTTACAACATCAAAATTTGAGTTGATTGCGTTCTGTTTACCCTTGAAATGGAAATCGATGGCTTTATAGATCAAATCCAGATCAATACCGATTAATTCAGCCAGGACGCCAACATAAACCATATTGGCAATGTAATCCCGTAACGCAGGTGAAACATTTGATTCCTTTACCAGTTTTTTTACAGGCATCTGATATACATGTACATCCGGTCTAATCTCAGGGACCTTAAAATCATCAGGGATTAACAGGACTCCACCCGGGTTGATAAACTCGATTTCTTTTTCAATAGTTAATGGATTCATTGAAATGACGATATCGTCTTTATCCAATCGTCCCATATAACCGTCTTTGCTAACCCGTAATGAAAACCAGGTTGGCAATCCCTGGATATTCGATGGAAAAATATTCTTACCGGAAACAGGAATGCCCATGCGGAATAATGCCCGCATTAGCGTGGTATTTGCCGTGGCGCTGCCAGAGCCGTTTATCGTGCTGAATGTGATGCAAAAATCATTTACGATCCTGGATCTAGGGTCCTTCACCACAAAAACCTCCATGTTGCATTTTGGATGTTATTCAAAAGATAGCCTTGGCGCAGATCGCTCACGCTGACTGATTAAATCCATATGCTCGATCAGGATCTGTAATCCTTGGCTCAAATTACCGTGCCGTATTGCATCTACGATTCTTTGATGGTATTGCCAAACTCTATCAATGTAGGTCAAATCCGGGTAAATCTCCAGACCTGTTGAACGATATAGATCCCAATAAACATCAAGGATACTTAATACAAAAGGATTGGTTAGCCTTTTATAAATTCCCATATGGAAGTCTCTGTGTTCCGCGCTGGGTAATTGGGTTGGTATGCTGCGAATTTTTTCTTGCGCTTTTTTATTGAGCGACACTAAATTTTCAATATCGGAGGTTGATAGTAATTGAACCGCCTCAATAAAATACGCTGCTTCCAGGTGTTTTCTCAGGTTCGACAGGTGTTTAAACCACTGCGAATTCGATTCAACCGCGTAAGTCACACTGGCTAGGACCGCTGGTTTTAAGGAATAGCTGTTCTTATGGATCCCTGCCTTTGGCTTTATCTCTACAATCCCCAATAAGCGCGCAACCTCCAACTGCTCACGCAATGAGGCTACACTAATCCCCAATTCCTTGCTTAGCTGGCTTAAAGGCGGGATTCGTTGACCACCATCCTCGGATATCCGGGAAAGGTGCCTCAAGAATTCTGACATTTCATATTTTCGAGTGGATGCAGTGTGTTCCATTTTTATTAATCCGATTATATAATAAAATAAATGAATACTGACCTTGATTTTAATTCAAGTTCGGCATTTGTCAACCATTTTATTCTTATTAATCTGATTATTTGCTGATTATTTTAAAACAATTCGTTTAAATCGTTCGATAAATAAGTTTTTTCCGGATTCATGGTCCAGATATGATCTTGCTTTCATTCGCTTATAGAATTCATCTTTGTCACCTATTTGCGACCTGTGACAGCTTATGGCAGCCAATTTCTGCTCGATAAATTCCGAAATATCGATTACCAAATTTGGTTGATTGGTTGCTGACAACCATACTTCTTCCGGGTTTACTGTCTGTGCGACAATACTTCCATCATCTGATACAGTGAAATGGGGGTTGCCTGCTGCAGGAAATGCTGCCCCCAATACTGCTTCTCCTGCAGCTCGATGATCTGGATGATTTATCCGATTTTCGAGAGTGACGTAATTCTGCGGGTCGCTTGTGATGATGATTTGAGGAGCTATTCGTCGGATGACGTTTACAATTTTTTCGCGCATTCTAAGGTCTGGAAATAGTTCACCATCTACGTAATCCAGGAATTCAACACTTTTGACCCTGATAAATTTTGCAGCCTCCAGTTGTTCTATCCTGCGGATTTGGCTGATGCGTTCGGGGTTTATTTCTTTTTCCTGTGATCCTTTTTGTCCGCTCGTTAACAGGCAATAATGAATTTCATGCCCCAGGCTGGACCAGCGGATGAGAGATGCGCCGCAGAAAAATTCCGGGTCGTCGGGATGCGCCAAAATAACCAGTATCCGTTTGGTTTCTGTCCACCCCTCATAATCCATAAGTTCTGAAGGAAATTTAACCGGGGTTACAATCGGCACAGCCGCCATTCCCCTTATGCTCTTTAACTTCGTTAGCTTTATTTGTCAAAGCTTCCAACTCGTCCGCTGGGCTAACGACATCTCTGTGGTATTCACGCCGGCCAAATTCAGCCAGTTCTACCACTATCATCTGACTTAACGGATGGACATCGATCACTTTTCCTTCCCCATCGGGTGTGATAACCCGTTTATTCTTCTTCGGTAATAATTTCCTTGCTTCCACATAGTTTTCATATTCATAGATCAGGCAGCAGCGCAAACGTCCGCACATCCCTGTGATCTCCGTGGGAGTCAAGGATATACCTTGTTCCTTCGCCATCCTGATCGATATCGAACTGAACTCAGTGATGAAACTGCAGCAGCAGCGTTTTTCCAGCCCGCATGCTCCCATCCCACCGTAATACTTCGCCACGTCCCTCGGTCCAATTTGCTTGACTTCCACCTGGGCAGGCGCAAATGCTTTTTGCATATCTCCCCTCAGGGATTTAAGCTCAGCCTTGTCTTCAGATTCACTGCTGAAAAAGATGGTTAACCGCGAACCATCATAACTGTATTCACACATGATGATCTTGATGCCTTGCAGGCGCAGCTCTTGCGCTCTTTTCCTGGCAGTTGTAACAACATCCAGTTCCTTGGCTTGCCAACTTTGTCGTTGCAGCAGATCTTTTGGGGTCGCCAGGCGGTCTATGATCTTCCAGGTTCCTTCTGGTGGAGCTGTCGGATCAGGGACTATTGTCGCGATTTCGCCTAATTGCCATCCCCGGCTGGTTTCTACGATCACAACATCACCAATTCTGATAGTCCCGATCTTCCTTGCATCAAAATGGTAGATCTTTCCAACTTTAGAAAACCTCAATCCCACGACTTGTGGAGTTTGAATTGTATCCGTCATTTAATGGCTTCCTTTTCTGCCTTTAATAATGTGCTTTCATAGGCAGCAATACTTGCCTGTGCAGCGATTTTTTCCGTTATTTCCACAAGGGCTCTGGCAACTTCCAGGTCTGGTTGATCCATCACCACGGGTTTCCCGGTGTCACCACCAATTCGGATTAATGGGTCAATTGGAATGCTCCCAAGAAATGGTACAGCAAATTCCTTTGCCATCTGCTCTCCTCCACCTGAACCAAAAATATCCATCTTGGATCCATCTGGAGTGATCAGGTAACTCATATTCTCTACAATTCCGAGTACCGGCACATTCAACTCTCTAAACATCTGCAAGCCTCTGCCAGCGTCTTCTTGTGACACTTTTTGCGGCAAAGTTACAATTACTCCTCCGCTAAGCGGCAGGTTCTGCATCAAACTCAATGGTGCATCCCCGGTTCCCGGTGGTAAGTCGATGATCAGGTAATCCAGGTCTCCCCATTCCACGTCCGTCAGGAATTGCCTGATGGCTGTGTGAAGCATTGGTCCTCGCCAGATCAGGGGTTGATTAGCGCGTACCATGAATCCAATCGACATCATCTTAACGCCGTAGGTTTCAGCGGGGATCAACCTTCCGTCTCGTGGTGCTGGCAGGGAATCCACACCCATCATCGTTGGGATGTTTGGTCCGTAAATGTCAGCATCCAATAAACCGACGCACGCGCCTTTCATTGCAAGAGCAACTGCCACGTTTACTGCAACAGTAGATTTTCCCACTCCTCCCTTTCCAGATGCGATTGCAATTGCATTGCGGATAGGGAGTTTTAACATTTCGCGTGTTTTTCCATCAGACGCCACTCGGGCGTCCATTACAACTTCCACGTTTTTCACACCCTCGATTGAAAGGATGGCATTCTTTACATCAAATTCAATTTTCTTTTTGAGGGGGCATGCCGGTGTCGTAAGGATGATTTTCAGTTTTACGCTTTCACCATTAATCTCAACATCCTCAACCATATTCAAGCTGACCAGGTCTTTATGTAGTTCCGGTTCCATAACCTGGCTTAGTTTTGCCATTATATTTTCAGTTTTTACCATTATTTTTCCTGTGAGGAAATTGCATTGTTCCTCTTCTCAATGAATGTTTTAACATCTTTTACCGTTGTCCTGTACAGTTCTATCAGGTCTTCATCCGTGCCTTTGTAACGCTTAATGACCAACCTTGCGCATTGAGTACACCCCCGCATTGCTCGAAAGGAATCAGCTGTGCAACCCACACAGCCTGCAAGTTTGATCATTAATAGAGAAAATGCAATTTTTGCCTCGTCTGTTTGAGGCAAAGTGTCCACTTTCTTTACGATCTTTCCCCATTCTTTTCCGCGCATTTCGGCTAATGCGCCAATGGCTCGCATGGGAAATAAGAATTCTGTATCAGGATTATTCATGCATCCCAATCTCGGATCAATTTACATTGGCTTTTACGGACCGCGCTTCTTCTTCGCGCCTGTAGTTTTCAGGTCGAATTTTAGCATAATAATCCAGTGGTTTGCCTAATTGGTCCTTGGAGTGAATGTGAGTGGAACCGCGGACATAGGTTGAGATCTCAAAATCATGGTCCATTTTTATTGCATCAAACGGGCAGAATTCAGCACACGAGCCGCAATTCATGCATTTGTCCAGGTCTATATAAAATTCTTCTGACTGGGGAATTGGTTTCCCTGTCTCGGCATCCTTCTTGCGGGTGATCCAGATGCACTGAGTAGGGCACACTTTTGCACATATTCCACACGCGGTGCACCTGTACTTCTTTTCACCCTCCTCATTCAATTCATAAATTAAAAATGGGATTACCCTGAATTCCTCCGATGGCAGCAGCTGCTGCTCTGGATATTGGATCGTGAAAAGACCTGCCGATTCAGCAGATGACTTGATTTGTGTCAATTCAGAACTACTGGTCCGTTTGATCTTATGTTTGAGATCATTAATATAAGTTGCAAAGAAGTGCCTGAGGGTAACAAATAGACCTTTAAATATACCCTTTCCGATCATGGTCTCTCCTTTTTCATCGGTCAACTTCGCCTAAAACGATATCCACCGAACCCAGAATTGTCACTGCATCTGCAATTTTGGATCCCTTGCACATTTCCGCCAGGCTGGTTAGATTGATAAACGATGGCGCGCGAACATGATATCGCTTGGGATTTGGTTTGCCATCGGATACAACGTAAAAACCCAATTCGCCTCGAGGTCCTTCCACTCTGCCATACATCTCTCCAACAGGTGGCCGCACGATATATTGCACTTTACCGTTCATCACCGGCCCTTCAGGAATTTGTTTCAAAACTTGTTTGAGGATGCGTAAACTCTGCCGGATTTCGTCCAAGCGTATCAGGTAGCGATCATAAACGTCTCCATGTTGGCGGATACACACATCAAATTCCAATTGATCATAAATACCATAAGGGTCAGCTCGGCGGATGTCATAAGGGACACCGGAGGAGCGCAATAAAGGTCCCGCCACCGAGAATTGAATAGCCTGTTCGGAGGTTAAAACTCCCACTCCTTCGCAGCGCGTTCGCAGGATCTCATTTTCTGTCAGGTAGCGGTCGAGATCATCAATTTTTCGCGGCAGCCTGTCGTAAACGAGTTCGTGAATTTTCTTGAGAATCGCGTCGTTGATGTCGCGGACAACCCCACCGAACCTGAAGTAATTGCACATCATGCGTGAGCCGGAAACAGCCTCAAAAATATCAAGAATCAATTCGCGTTCTTCAAGCGCGTATAAAGCAGGGGTGAAATAGGCTCCAAGATCGTTGAGCAGAAAACCTATCGACATGGTATGACTCGCAATACGTGTTAACTCAGCCATCATCACACGAATGAATTCCGCCCGCTCTGGCGGTTTGATACCCATTAGTTTTTCTATCGTGGTGGCATACCCGAAGTTGTTGCTCATCGAGCTGAGATAATCCAACCGGTCTGTATAGGGCATATTCTGAAGGTAAGTATTGCGTTCGCCGATCTTTTCGTGATTCCGGTGTAAATATCCCATCGCCGGTTTTAGGTTTACGATGGTTTCGCCCTCCAGGACCACCACCATGCGGAAGACGCCGTGGGTCGATGGGTGTTGCGGACCAAGGTTGACGATCAGTTGATCAGTTTTCAATCCATCAGAGGAATCCGCCGCTTTCATTTGGAGGCTGTCGTAGATTCCCTGGTCAGCCTGAGGTTCGTACCCTTTTGGGTCAAACTGATGAGGGAATTGAACGTTATTGTCGTAAGGATTCAATGATTCGGTTAATACACCTTTCCCCTCCGGCCAACGGCTCTTAAAGGGTTTCACTTCATCCTCATAAAATGGTTCCTTCCAATCCTTTCTCAACGGATAACCCTCAAAACCCTCCCACATCAGGATACGGCGCAGGTCAGGGTGACCTGTGAATTTCACTCCAAATAAATCGTAAACTTCCCGTTCCTGCAGTTCAGCTCCAGGATATAAAAGGGCTGCAGAAGGCACTTCAGGCGATGCCCTTCCAGTCATTACCTTTAGCTCAATTTCCTGGCCGCCGACAGACTTGTAAAGATGATAGATGACCTCTATCTGGTCATCAGGAAAATCGTCAACGGCTGTGATTGATGAAAAATAATCGTAATTTAATTCCTGATTGATCCATTCGAGCACATTGATCAAATCATCTTTAACTATAATGATTCCCTTAAATCCAGGTCTATCATCCGTCCGCGAGGATTCTGGAAATTTTTTAATGATCTTTGAATATACGTCAGGATTGGATGGCTTGTCACTCATGGGTTTCACCTCCATCAGGTGTGGTTTCCACGATCTCAATAGGACGATGTGTTACCTGACGAATTTGTTTTAGTTTTCGCATGTCAATCAGATCAGGTCCAAGCACAGGCACTGGGATTGCAGCAACAGGATCTTTCTGATACCACCTGGTCTGTGGGATGCTTTCATTTTCGATTTTTTTCTGCAGAGTGATCAATCCATGTAATAGCGCTTGCGGTGTTGGCGGGCATCCCGCAATATACACATCTACAGGTACAAACTGATCCACTCCAGGTACCACGTTGTAACCTTCTTTGAATGGACCTCCCCCGCTGGCGCATGCCCCCATCGCGATCACGTATTTTGGTTCTGACATTTGGTTGTATAAACGCACGATCTGCGGGATCATCTTTTTGGTGACCGTACCAGACACGATCATCACATCTGCCTGGCGCGGACTGGGTCGCATTACTTCCATGCCAAATCGCGAGAGGTCATACCGGCTAGCCGCTGTACAGATCATCTCGATTGCACAACAGGCTAATCCGAACATCATCGGCCACAATGAATTACTCCTCGACCAGTTATAGATCTTGTCGAGGGTTGTCACAGCCACCTGCCGCCGTATTTCCGGTGGAATATCAATCAGTGGATTATTCAAACCTTGTTCGGTCATTGTTAGCCTCCTGAAAACATATCCTTATATTCATTCTATCTTGCAAAAATCCTTTGTCAAGCGTATTATTAAGATAAATTTCTTTTGCTTAATTAAAGGTCTGATTATGAAAACTAGCGATGTATTATTGGATTATCTGCTCAAATTTGGACCTTCACCGGTAGTAGATCTGTCTGCAGCCTTGGACTTGACCCCCGCTGATATCCGTTATCAACTCAAATCCCTAATCTCTGCTGGACAGGTTCAATCCGTTCATCCAGTGTTTGCTCCTGCTCGGGGACGTCCTGCAAAAAAGTTTGAGGCTGTAACCCTTGTTCCAGCTGAAAATGCTATTAATCTTCTTGATTTATTCGCAGATCAAATTTTGATTGGGTTCTCAAAACTTTCCCCTGAAGAAGTCGCCCTAAGAATGTGGAAAAGGCTCAGAAAAAAACTCTTATTATCGTATTCCCCTTATGAAAAGGTAACCCGGATACTCAAATTCCTGGATTCAATTGGAGTAAAAACAACCTGGGAGGCAGGCAAATCTGGTCCAAAAATAAATGTGGTCCACAATCCTTATCAAACAAGCATGAATCCGCGAAAATCTCATATTCTCGCGGATTCAATAGTCAAATTGGCATTACAGGAAGCCGTTAGGGATTGATCAGGTTCATTCCACCGTAACGGATTTGGCGAGATTGCGTGGCTGATCAACATCAAGCCCTCGGAGTGAGGCGATGTGATACGCCAGCATTTGTAAGGGAATAACAGTCACAACCGGGCTCAACATCCAGGGGGTTTCAGGCACCCAGATCACTTGATCCACCAGAGTGGACACTCGCGTATCCCCATCGGTGGCGATGGCAATTACCTTGCCGCCGCGGGCTTTTGCCTGTTCGATCTGGCTTACCATCTTTTCATACCAGGGGTCTTTTGTAGCAATCGCCAGGACTGGCATTTCCTCATCGATCAATGCGATCGGGCCATGTTTCATTTCGCCCGCAGGATATGCTTCTGCGTGAATATAGGAAATTTCTTTTAACTTCAACGCACCTTCGTATGCAATAGGCATATTGATCCCGCGTCCCAGGTAAAGCATGTCGCGCACATCCTTAATGCCCAGCGCAATCTCCTCGACGGATTCCTCACGGTCAAGGCATTGCCCTACCAATTCAGGTATAAACCGCAAATCATCAACCAGGTGCTTTCTGGTTTTACTTTCTATCACCCCGCGCAAATCAGCGAGCAACACAGCCAGCATATACAGGTCGACCAAAGGCGCCGTGAAGGCTTTCGTTGAAGCAACCCCGATCTCCGGACCGGTTTGCATGGATATGTAGCCATCAGATACCCGCATGGCTTGAGATCCAATGGCATTCACGATCGACCACACAACAGCTCCCCGCTTTCGTGCTTCTTCCATTGCAGCCAATGTATCAGCGGTTTCACCTGATTGACTGATTGCAAGAACGACAGTGTGTTCATCAACGATTGGATCCCCGTACCTGAACTCCGACGCAATCTCGTTGCTGGTGGGAATCCGCGCTATTTTTTCAATCAGTATTCGTCCGACCATACCGGCATGCGAAGCAGTGCCGCAGGCTGTGATAATTACCTTGTCAATCTTTTTTGCTTTTTCTTTGGTCAGGTTTAATTCCGGCAACCTGATTTTCCCGTCCTCAAAATCCACTCGTCCAGCCAGGGTGTCGGTGATTGACCGAACCTGTTCATGGATTTCTTTTTGCATAAAGTGACGGTAATTTCCTTTTTCGGCAGAAACGGCATCCCACGCAACAGATGAAATCTGGGGTGTAACTGACTCACCTTCCACTGTGGATATTTCCACACCAGTCTTCTTCACAACCGCCATTTGCCTTGATTCCAAAAATATCAAGCGCCGTGTATGCTCAAGGATGGCTGGGATATCCGAAGCAATGAAATTTTCATTTTGCCCAAGACCAATAACAACACCCCCTGCATTACCAATCCGTGCCGCAATGATCCGATCCGGTTCAAGTGTTGACATGACCACTACACCATGAGCGCCTTTAAGTCTGCTTAAGGTTTTACGTACAGCGGTCTCAAGATCCAGTCCAGATAGCATATATTTTTCAATCAATTGCACAATGGTTTCAGTATCAGTATCCGATTGAAATTTGACGCCACTCTTGATTAATTCCTCTTTTAGTTCGATGAAATTTTCAACAATCCCATTGTGAACGACAACAACTTTACCGGTACTTCCGAGATGAGGATGCGCGTTTCTGGCAGATGGTTCACCATGGGTGGCCCAGCGTGTGTGACCAATACCAACCTTGCCCACAATCGGGAGGGTTGATACCAATTGCTCCAGGTTGGCAAGTTTCCCAGCGTCCCGGCGCACTTCAATATTTCCGTTGGTAAGGACTGCAATACCAGCGGAATCATATCCTCGGTATTCAAGTTTTTTTAATCCGGTCAATACGATCGGAGTCGCATTCTTATTTCCAATATATCCAACTATTCCACACATTCAAACCTCCAATAGTAAAAGAACAACCAAAGACATTGATGGTCCAATTAAATGGTTCCTGATTACTGTTCAGTTTTTTGTGGGAAAGTGCAAACCCGTAGTGGGTCTGGAAGGCATCCGCTGATCTTTCGATTTTCCCGGCCTGGCCGGTTAACTCCATTCTGCAATGGAGAACCTTCATCCTCGTCAACCAGTAAAATACTGGTCCATGCGCTTGACTTTCCTTTATTAATGTTCGTAGAAATCTCCTATAAGCCTCCTTAAGTGGTTATGAGCATTATACCGTAATAATTATACAGTCTTGATAATAAGGATGACGTTGGTTTATTGGTTTACGCACTAATCTTTCTGTATCCTCGCTTGCTGCTGTCTTAATAAACCTGTAATGTTGGGGGATGTATCGTTTCTCTGGCTGACGGGTTGGTATAATTACAACTCGATAACCCATGAGCACAGTAGACTCCATCTCCATCCAGGAACATCCCGAAAAACAAACGCAAATCAATTTCCGTAACGTTCAAATTGATGCTATTGGGGTAGGTTTGGCAAGCGCCGCCTCCCCATTTCTCCCGGTATTCCTGACTCATCTGAATGCTACTTCCTTCCAGGTAGGAATGCTCACTTCCATGCCTGCGTTGACCGGCTTGCTTCTATCAATCCCACTGGGTAGGTTCTTACAGAAACAAACCAATATCGTCAAATGGTTCAGCATTGCCCGCCTCGCGGTGATTGCTTGTTTTGCATTAACCGGCTTAATCACCTTTTTTATTCCGCAAGAAATATTGGTCAATTCAATTTTGACAATTTGGGCTATTGCCACTCTTCCCCAAACTGTCGTAGCCATCACTTTTTCGGTCGTGATGAATGCAGTAGCTGGACCAAACCGCCGTTTTGAACTCATGACAAGGCGCTGGTCAACCCTGGGAATAACTACGACTATTGTTGTCTTTGCTATTGGGCAAATGTTGGATCGTGTGATCTTTCCATTCAATTATCAATTGATGTTTATCGGTTTATCTTTGGGAGGAGTGATTAGTTTCTATTTCTCCAGCCATATTAAAATCACTCCGCAGCCAATTCCGGATATGCAAACGGGTAAATCCTTTAAAGTTCAATTCTCTGAAATGTCCAGGCTGGTATTCAAGCAAAAAGCGTTCATTTCATTTATCTCCAAGCGTTTTGTATTCTTCGCCGGCAGCGCATTTGCTGCTCCACTGGTCCCCTTATACCTCGTACGTGTGGTTGGAGCTTCAGATGGATGGATTTCGATCATTAACACTTCTCAAACTGCCATCCTTGTGATCGGATATTTCCTGTGGACTCGATTTGGCAAGAAAAAAGGTACCAGGAAATTACTGCTGTGGACCACGCTGGGTGTATCTTTTTATCCATTTCTGATGGCTCTTACCACGTCGACATGGCAGATCGCGATTTTCGCAGGAATTGCGGGTATTTTCCAAGCCGGCCTTAATCTAGTCTTCTTCGATGTGTTGATGCAGACCGTTCCGCCTGAATACAGTGCGCTTTTTGTAGGTATTGCTCAGAGCATGCAATTCATGGCAATGATCATCTCGCCAGTACTGGCTACATTAATTGCTGATACCTGGAGTGTTGGGGTCGGATTGTTTGTGTCCGCTGCGATCCAGTTCATCGGATTTCTACTGTTCCTGGTGAACAAGGAAAAGACAGCGGTAAGTCTGCCGGAAATATAATGGACCGGGTCAATTGCTTGACATTTCTTATTGCTCTTCGTAGAATGGTATGACAATTGAATAATCAAAACGAGGAAGAGACCGATTGGCACCGAAGGGGCAAATCCGGTAATGATTCCGGCATGAATCTCTCAGGTAAAAGGACCGCGTTTTTGAAAACTCTGGAAAGAGTAAGTCCACCGTTGGGGCATGCAGAAATGCGAAACCCACAGGTAAATTACAGGGCGCGTTAATTCTATTAACGCGCTTAATTTATTCTCAACCCTTGGAGGAAACATGAATACACCTGGTAACCTGAAATATACGAA
Source organism: uncultured Anaerolinea sp. (assembly GCA_964533735.1). Lineage (GTDB taxonomy): Bacteria > Chloroflexota > Anaerolineae > Anaerolineales > Anaerolineaceae > UBA6107. Next base: position 362,514 of record CAZHMD010000001.1, read on the forward strand.
AACTGATGAATGGGTACTTATTGATGGCAAGACTGCGACGATTGGAGTAACTGACTACGCCCAGGACCAACTCTCTGATGTTGTATTCGTGGAGATTACAGTGAGTGTAGGCGACAATCTCAAGAAACAATCTCACATCGCAACCATTGAATCCGTAAAAGCCGCCGCTGACGTAAACATTCCGCTATCCGGTAAGGTTCTCGAAATCAACGAGGAACTTGCCAATACCCCTGAAGCTGTAAACACTGACCCGTTCGGAAAAGCTTGGATGGTTAAGGTGGAGTTATCAGATCTTGCGGAAGCAGCCCAATTAATGGATGCAAAAACCTATGAGGACTTTTGTTCAACCCGGAGTCACTAATGTTCATTCCCCACACAAAAACAGAAACAACGCAGATGCTAAAAAGCATCGGCGTAAAATCCATTGAGGATTTATTTTCTGTTGTACCTGAAAAGTTTCGTTTCCCAAAGCTAAACTTGCCTGAGGGAATTACTGAGATGGAAGCGATGGCGGAACTGAAGGAATATGCTGCCGTCAATGAAACGGTTGAAGACCTGGTCTGTTTCCTGGGTGCCGGCGCATATCATCATTACATCCCGGCCGCCTTGGACACGATTTTGATGCGCAGTGAATTCTACACTGCCTACACTCCCTATCAGCCGGAAATATCCCAGGGCACACTTCAAGCGGTCTTTGAGTTTCAGACACTAATCGCCAACCTCACAGGAATGGATGTTGCCAATGCATCACATTATGATGGTGCAACAGCCACCGCTGAAGCAGGCGTGATGGCTTATCACAATTTCCGTGGTAAGCGCCCTAAGATTGTGCTTTCTGGATCAGTGAATCCGCAGTATCGCGAGGTGCTCTGTGCATACTTATGTGGATTTGAAAACATCGAAATCGAAACCATTGGTATTGAAGATCCTCTTAAATCCTCCCCGGATGATTTGATTAAAGAAACAGATGATCTCACTTCCCTGGTTGTTGTGCAGTATCCCGATTTCTTCGGCCGCATTTTTGACCTGACTAAACTTGCGCAAGCTGTTCACGAAAAAGGCGCACTGCTCGCGGTGGTAACCAACCCAACAGCCCTGGGGTTGTTAAAGACCCCCGGTGAATTTGGTGCTGACGTGGTTGTTGGCGAAGGACAACCGCTGGGAATACCCCTTTCATTTGGTGGGCCCTATCTTGGTTTCTTTGCCACCAAAAAAGAATATGTCAGGAAAATCGCTGGGCGTCTTGTTGGAGAAACAGCTGACGCCAAAGGCAATCGGGGCTATGTATTGACGCTAACTGCGCGTGAGCAGCATATCCGCCGCGATAAAGCCACTTCAAATATCTGCACCAACCAGGGTTTGATGGCACTTGCTGCTACAGTCTACCTCAGCCTTCTCGGCAAGCACGGGTTAACCCAGGTGGCAAACCTTTGTTACCAAAAAGCCCATTATGCTGCCGATCAAATTTCAAAGATTCCCGGTTTCAAAGTTGATACTGCCCAACCTTTCTTCCATGAATTTGTCGTTGAGTGTCCGCAAACCGCTGGGAAGATCAATGAATTGTTACTGGAAAGCCAGATCCTGGGCGGGTATGAATTGATCAAGAATTATCCATCACTACCGAATCATCTGGTATTTGCAGTCACCGAGTTGAATAGTGTGGAAGAAATCGATTATCTTGTGAGCACTTTGGCGGAGGTTTCCAATGACTGAACCTACGATTTATGAACTTTCCGCAAAAGGCAGGACGGGCGTCAATTTCCCGAAATCGGATGTTCCACAAACGGAATTTCCTAAAGCGTTTTTACGCAAGGATTTACCACTTCCCGAACTTTCCGAGTTGGATGTTGTGCGGCACTTTACTCACTTATCTTCTCTCAATTACTGCATCGATGGGGGTTTCTATCCGCTGGGTTCGTGCACAATGAAATACAATCCCAAGATCAACGAAGCCACAGCGCGGATCCCTGGTTTTGCGCTCACCCATCCACACCAGCCTGAAAATACTATCCAGGGCAATCTGGCTTTGATGTTTGACCTGCAGGAAACGCTTAAAGAGATAAGCGGTTTTTCTGCTGTCTCACTTGAACCCGCTGCCGGGGCTCAGGGTGAGTTCGTTGGAGTAAGCATCATCAGGGCATATCACCGTTCGCGCGGAGATGCGAAACGAACGAAAATGCTCATCCCGGATTCTGCGCATGGCACCAACCCCGCCACTTCTGCCATGAGTGGTTTCGAGGTTTTACCTGTTCCATCGGATTCCCGCGGGAATGTGGATCTTGAAGCGCTACGTGCGGTCAGCGATGACACGATCGCAGGGTTAATGCTGACAAATCCCAATACTCTCGGTTTGTTCGATGAAAACGTTCTTGAAGTGGTGAAGATCGTACACGCAGCTGGTGGTTTGGTATACGGGGATGGTGCAAACCTCAACGCTTTACTGGGAATCACCCGTCCGGGTGACCTCGGATTTGACATCATGCACTTTAATTTGCATAAAACCTTCTCTACTCCCCACGGCGGCGGCGGACCTGGTTCCGGGCCTGTGGGCGTTACCCCGGAACTTGCTGAATTTCTCCCCGCTCCGATCGTGGCAATGGTGGAGGAAGGGACAGACGATCTGGCACCGCTCTACAGTCTTGTTACGCCGAAACACACCATTGGCCGCGTAAAATCCTTTTACGGCCAGTTCGGGATGATGGTGCGCGCATTTACATACATCCGTATGTATGGACCGGACGGTTTGCGGAATATTTCTGAATACGCCGTTCTCAACGCCAACTACCTGCTCTCGAAGATTCGGCATGCATACCACCTGCCGTTTGACAGGACCTGCATGCACGAATTTGTGGTGGAAGGGATGTGGCCGGATGTACCGGATATTCACGCTCTGGATATCGCCAAGAGGTTGATGGATTACAAATTCCATCCACCCACCAATTACTTCCCCTTGATCGTCCACGAAGCCTTGATGATCGAGCCGACTGAGACAGAAAGTATTCAAACTCTGGATGCCTTTGCCGATGCGCTGTTAAAGATCGCAGAAGAAGCGCGAACAAATCCGGAACTCCTCAAGGAAGCGCCGCACATTACTCCAATCGGACGGTTGGATGAATTACGGGCTGCCAAAGAGTTGGTATTGTGTTGTTGGTTGCCTGATAAAGAATAGATCCTGAAAAAACAAAACTCCCGAAATTCGGGAGTTTTGTTATCTATTTTAGTTTTGCTTCAATCAAACCCAGCATCACACCTAATGCATCCTCCAGTTTTGCAGGGTTTTTACCGCCAGCCTGTGCCAGGTTTGGTCTTCCACCGCCGCTTCCTTCCATGGTGACCGCAGCCGTTCGAACCAATTCGCCGGCATTAATGCCGTACTTCTGGATCAAGTCCTCTGTAACCGCACAGATTATGGCTGGTTTTGCGTTACTTACTGTTCCAACAGCGATTATTCCACTGGCATGTTTTTCACGGAAAGTATCTGTCATCTGCCTCAGGCTATCCAATGATGCTTCTGTAACAGATGTCACCAATACTGGGGTTCCATTGATCATTTTTATGGTATTCAGTTTCCCTATAAACTCAGCGTGAGATTGCTTCTCTTGAAGAGAAATCACCTGTCCCTTTAAGTCGGACTCAGCATCCAGGACCAGTGTGATCTTGCTTATTAATTCATCCTGACCAACATTTAATAGTCGGGAAGCTTTTCTCAAAATGATGTTCCGTTCTCGAATAACGTCGTAAGCCGCTTTTCCTGTAACTGCTTCAATGCGCCTGACGCCAGCTGCGGCGCTCCCTTCACTGATGATTAGGAAGGTGCCAATTGCTCCAGTGTTATCCACATGCGTGCCGCCGCATAACTCATATGAAATTGGCTTTTCAGCAACAATAGTTACGGTGCGCACTTCTTCGCCATATTTCTCGCCAAAAAGGGCTGTTGCTCCATCAGCGATGGCTTCATCGAGCCTCTTGGTCTTAATTGCCAGGGGATGGTCTTCCAGGATCGCCTTGTTCACTCCTGCTTCGATTTGCAGCAACGCATCCGGTGTGATCGCTTCGTGGTGAGTAAAATCAAACCTCAACCGGTCGGGTGCAACCAGTGAGCCTGCCTGTCGGGCGTGTTCTCCGATAATCTTATGCAGCTCGGCATGTAACAAGTGAGTTGCAGTATGATTTCGCATAATATCCATGCGCCGGTCACGATCCACCACCACCCTCACGGCGTCACCAACCCGCGGCGTTCCACGGGTAACAACCCCCGAGTGAATAATTACTCCTGCAGCCGGGCGTTTTGCTTCCGAAATCTCAACTTCCCAGGAGCCATCTTTTGCCTGGATCCAGCCAGTATCCGCTACTTGTCCGCCTGATTCAATGTAAAAACCGGTTCTAGGAACAAGGATTTCAACAGATGAGTCCATCTCAGCAGAAGCAACAGCCATCCCGTCGGAAAAAAGCGCAAGAATTTCGCTGTCAATCGACAGCCATTCGTAGGGGTTGTATTCAACCCCAGTATTTGATAATTTTTTCCCTTCTGTTAGTTTCCGAAAAGCATTTTTATAGAGCTCAATGCCTTCTCCACCCTTCGTGCCAAACCCTTTGCCGGCACCAGATTGAACCCGGTGTTCGTCCATTGCATTTTTAAAACCCTGTTCATCCACATCCAGGTTGTCTTCGCGAGCAATATCCCGTGTTAACTCCAGCGGTAAACCATGCGTTGCATAAAGTTCGAAAGCCCTTTTCCCATCCAGAGTTTTCTCGCCTGATTTTTTCATCTGGCCAAGAATTTCGTCCAGGTAACCAACCCCTGATTCAACCGTGCGTGCGAATCGATTCTCTTCTCGGGTCAGATTTTCTAAAATGGTAAGTTTGTTTTTCAATAGCTCAGGGAATGCTTCGCCATAAACCCCGATCATTACTTCCGCAACTTTTGCCAGGAAGGGTTCAGTGAGACCGATCTTTGTTCCAAAACGCGCTGCCCTCCGGATGATCATGCGGCAAATGTAATTCCTGCCGATATTGCCTGGCACCACACCATCCGAGATAAGAAACGCGGCCGCTCTTGTATGATCGGCTATTACGCGGTATGGCGTGAAGTTGGCTTCCATTTGATCCGCAGAGTGGCCGGCAATTTCCTGTACTTTTTCGATTAATGGGAACAGTTGATCGGTGCGGTAATTTGAATCAACATTCTGTAAAATTGAGACGATGCGATCAAATCCCATTCCAGTATCCACGTGTTTATGCGGCAAGGGGTCAAATTGCGTTTTATTGATGCGGTTATATTGGATGAAGACGAGATTCCATATCTCCAGGAAACGCGCGCAATCGCCATTTACTTCACAGACATGACCCGGGACATCTTTCTTATCGCAATTTTTGAGCCCGCGGTCAATATTGATTTCGCTGCATGGCCCGCAGGGACCCGTATCTGCCATTTCCCAGAAGTTGTCCTTTCTTCCAAAGAACAAAATGTGAGATGGATCCACTCCCGGTTGTTTTGCCCATTCTTCAGAGGCTTCTGTATCTGTCGGTAGATCACCAATATCGTCTTTAAAGCATGTGAAATAAAGCAGATCAGGATTTATTCCCCATTCCTTGGTCAGTAACTCCCATGCCCACGCAATCGCTTCTTTCTTGTAATAATCACCAAAAGACCAATTCCCCAGCATTTCGAAAAAAGTGTGATGAGAATTATCGCGGCCTACTTCGTCAAGATCATTATGCTTACCGGCTACGCGCATACATTTTTGAGAATTCACCGCCCGTTTGTATGGACGATCATCAATCCCCAGGAAAACATCTTTAAATTGAACCATGCCGGCATTTGTGAACAAAAGTGTTTGGTCGCCGCCAGGAACCAATGATGATGAGGGCACAAAAGTGTGTCCTCTTTGTTTGAAGAAGTCGATAAATGATTGCCTGATTTCTGCGCCGGACATTTTCTTATGCATGCTTCACCTGTTTTTTTGAATTGATTGATTATTATATTCCAGAATTTCGCTTAAAATAAAAACCGCGAAGAGGTGAATCACCTCTTCGCGGCTAATTGGATGGATTAAGTTATCGGCTAACTGCGAGCTTGATAACCTTGCCTTGTTTATCCATGGTCACCCGGGCATATTGCATGTGTGTTTTTTCTGATTGACTGAACTGTTTGCTGAATGAAACCACCACCCGTTCAGGATGTTGATATTTTTTCCCATCACTGCCTGTGGAATAGGATTTTCCCTGCCGCACTTGCTGCTGGGTAATCCGCACTTCAGCATATTCAATCCCTGGAAGGTATTCTTTTACCAATTCTTTAGCCTGGGAAATCATTTTTGGAGCACCAGTATAGTTTGATGTGACAATCTCAGTCCGATCACTGATGGTCTTCACAACTGGGCGTAAGGAATCCCGGCTGTAAGTTTTGTTCTTAGCGCCCTGGTGGTCATACGCCACTAAAGGATCTCCGTACAACACAAATGAGATGAGTGTTTTTTGATCTTCGCCGTCCAGGTAACCCTGGCGGCGGTTCATTTCTCTCACAAATTCCACCTTGGCTTTTGAAAATGCAGGACCGATTGCAATCCCGCTCTTCAGGTTTTTCATGATCAGGTAACCCAGTAAGTCCGCTCCGATCATCGGTGTTGAGACTGACCCATATGCCACTGTGGTAGATGCAATCATAGCTTGCACTCCCATTCCCATCAGGGTGAGCGCAATGGATTGCGATTCGCTTTTACCAAAAATATGACCCCCGTAACAAGCTTCACTGAACACGATACCCGGGACTGCGGGATTTTTCCTGAGGTCCGCCGGAGATAATGCCACCGGAAAATCTGGTCCTGGTACCTTTTCAACTGGATCACGCTGCCCGTACCATTCAGATCCATCTTCAATTCCATGCAGATTGAAATAGGCTAAGGGGGCGTTTGCTAGTTTAGTGGTTTTAAAAGCAGCTTGTGAGTTCTCAGGTGAAAGATAAAGGTTCCGCGCTTCACCGACTGGTCGAAAGACAGCCAGGGAAGATCTGCGCCATATAGCAGCTGTATACCCTAGATTGTTGAAACGCATTATCCAGGGTTTATTCCAGAACATGAGTGAACTCAGTATCTGGCTAAAAATTGAATTGGTCTTGGCATCATTTTGATGGTTCTGGATCGCATTGCGGATCTGGGTTAGCAGTAGCCCTACATCTGAGCCATCTTCTCCCGGAAGTCTTCCAACCGGCCAATCCGCAATAAAGTAATTCGCATCCAGTGAACCATACGGGTTATCAGAAGGAACTTCCGCATCATTATCATCTGTGGGGTTCGGTAATTTATGGTATGGCACAACAGCTTCGCCGCCAGCAATCAAAACGCTTCCGATACGCTCTCCACTGCCTTGAAGAAAATGGTCAAGATCAACTAATCCCAGTTTGATCATCCATGGATCTATTGCGCTGACCGGAGAAATTCCGTATTTTCCACAAGTTTCAAGGTCATCTGGGAGGAACAATATTGAACTCCATTGCTTTTTGTCCTCGATAACCTTAGCCAGCTTTTTCAACTCATCTACTACGACCTGTGCGCTTTGGACCCCGAACTGCGCTTCCAATCCTGTTCTTGTTGTCAGGATCACAAAGACTGGAAAACGGTCATCCGTATGGGTTAACGCTGGCTGGTTGATTTTATCGGCCAGCTTATTAAATTCCTTTTGTACTTCCTTCAGGGAGGCGTCCTTTGGTTTTGCGAGGTGAGGCAGGACCTTGGGATGGGTCGGGTACGCCTCTTTTGGTGCCGGAACCAGTAAGTAATTATCAAAAGATCGGATCTGAGCAGATCCAGTTGGGGACACCTTGTTTGCGACCAGGTCTCCAGTTGATAATTGATTTAACCCTAATTTACCGGCAACTTCCGCGGGTATACCAAAATCTAATGTGATCTCAAATCTTGAAGGGTAGATCTTCTTATATGGGTGATTAATTCCCCACATCCGGGTTGGTACTTGCCCGGTAACATCTTTTGCAGCACACAAGTGTAGTAGCTTTACGGCTTCATCTTCATGACCAGAATCCATGTACGCTTTAGCAAGGAATTGAGAGATCTGCACGCAATCCGGCCATCTCGTGTGGTAAAGTCGGCTGAGATTAAGCATTGAAAATGCGTCTCCCAGTTTTGCAGATATCTCTAAATGCAGAATATCTACAATTTCAGGGTGTTCATCCGTGCCCAATACAGATGATAGAAGCGACTTGGCAGCCTCATAATTTTGTTCTTTAATTGATTGCCTGACCAACAGCAACCTTCTTCCCCATTCCGGCAATTCCGTAGCACTTGCAGGAGCGCCGCCCAGGGCTTGTACGACGCCATTGAACTTCAATCCTGCTTTTTTGTCCTTTTCCACAACCAGGCGTAGTAATGTCTGATTTGCTTCCAGGTACAGTGGGTCTACCTTCAATATTTTTTCCAGAACCTGTTGGGACTGTGAAGTTCGGCCTTCGTTGATCAATGCTTTGGCATAATAATGTTCAACTTCAAGATCGCCTGGGAATGAAGAAAGCCATGCCAGGGCTGCCTGCCTCGTAAAACGGAATGCCTTCACTTGAAGGCCGGTTTCCAGCAGGAGAAGCATTCTGCCGCGATCGATTATCAACGCACTTTTTGGATCATTACCAATTGTAGAGATCATATTTGTGAACTCACTTCCTGTGACTGGTGCACGAGGTTCAATGCAAGAAGTGCGCCAAGTTGCCGCTTGATGCTAACATTTTTAGGGTCGATATCGACTGCACGTTTTAACATTTCTTCCGCCAGGTGATAATTCTTGGCATTTTTATATAAATTCGCAAGAATCATATATGCTTGAACCTCTCCTGGTTTCTGATCGATCACCTGTTTCATAATTTCAATCGCCTTTGTATACTCTCTCTGCTTTTCGTATACTTCTCCAAGCAGGAAATAAACCTCGATACAATCCGGATGAAGTTTTATTACCTGGCTGAATGAATGAATTGCCTGGTCGAGTTGACCCTTTTTAACCTGCTGTTTTCCAAGGAAAATCAGCATAGCTAATAAGTCAGGAGAAATTTTTAAGGCTTTGCGGGCTGAAAGTTCAGCTGCACGCGAGTCTCCATTTTGCAGTTGGGATTCAGCCAACAGTGACAGAAGTTCCACGTTTTCAGGCATCAGCTGCGAGAAATATTCGATAAGGTTTTTAGCGCTCGCACTGCCATTGATCTCCCGAATCAGGTTAATTTCTTCAAGAATTGTCTTGGGAGAAAGGTCCTTGCAGCGCGTCGCGTCTTCCAGGGCTGCCAGTGCACCAGCTTTATCTCCTTTTTGAAATAGCAGTTTAGCCTTGAAAATCTTTACGTCAGCGTTATTCTTCGATTGTTTGTCAGCTTTCTCAACCTGAATTAATGCATTGTCTATGTTTCCATCATCCAGGTTTGCCTTGGCACGCAGTAGATAAGGTTTAACTGAGGAGGGATTCAGTTCACTTGCTTTTCCTGCAGTCACTAATGCTTCGCTTGTATTCCCGTCAGCCAGGTAGGTATCCGTCAATGCTTCCCATAACTCAGACCGGTTGGGGTTTTTGCTTGCCAATTCCTGAAGAAGGTCAATGGCTTTTTTAGTTTCCCCAATCGCAGTAAATCCCTTACCTAAATTCAAGCCGGTTTCAAAATCATCGGGAGAACACTCATATACTTTTTTAAGTTGATTGACGGCATTGGCTTCATTGCCAAGTTTCGTCCATAATTCAGCAGCTGTTCTGCGCCAGCCAAACTCATTCTCCCACAACTTCAGAGCAGTCTCTATGTCATTCACAGCAAGGTCAGCATGACCAGCCTTTTTATGATATTCTGCTCGTAACCGTAGTGCAAAGGCATTCGTACTGCTCACTCCAATTAGTGTATTTAAAGTTGTAATTGCCGCATCCAGGTCTTTTTCAGATTGGCATAGGGCGATTTGCATAAGAACTGATGGGTCCCCTGCGAACTTTTTCCCCAGTTGCAGAGCGGTGTTTCCTTGCCCAACCTTGCGGAGTGCCGCCATGATGGCCGCCGCATCTTCCGCAGCAGGTTTTTTTAACGCAAAGCTTTTAATATTTTCCTGGCTGGGTTGGTATGCAAGACATCCACGCATAAACCAACGTTCTAGAAGTTCCTCATCGTTCGTATTCTGCTTGAGCCAGTCGAATTCCTCGTTTACGTCCAGATGACCCATAGATTCTTCAGGAGAATGAATCTTAATGTCAAGAATTTTAATTATTTCACTATACTCCAAACTTTTAACGAGCGTGGTTAAGTACAGGTTATTGTCAGTCTGATGCCAGGGAATCCGTTTACTGAGTGTTTGTGCCCATGAGAGGGCTTCATTCCAACGCATCAAGCGGATCGCAGTAGTAATCATCAGTCTGAAAATGCCAGCCTGTTCAAATAACGGCCTTTTGTGATTCAAAACATTGCTTATTAGGATTTCATCAAATAATTCTTCAGCCTCACTGGTATTTCCTTCCAACAAAAGGAGGCTTGTCTCGATAACCTTGATCAGCGAAGATGAACGGGTGTGTTTATCCAGGTTATTGAATTTCTCCCAGGCTTCATCAATGTTTCCGGAGTCCAGGGAATGTCCAATTTGCTGGGCAGCGAGTAGATCGTACCAGGGGTCGTATCGACCGACTGTTGCGAGATCAATTTCATTCCAACTCCAATCATTTTTGCCCAAAGCCAGTGAGGTTTCAAGTCCGATAAGGTTCGTTAAACCACTTCCAGAACCAGCGTTCCTCGCTTCTTTTACCGCAAGTAGAGCTTGTTCAACTTCCCCAATCTCAAAATTAACTCTCATCTTTAATTCGAGTGCCGGGAATTTACTGCTGCCTATTTGGTTCCATTCAGGCGGGGTAAAACCAGTCGGATTGAATGCCAGATTATCAGAAAAGTTTTCTGCGAGAGATTCAATTATTTCAAATGCCTGGTTGTATCCCGCCAACCTGATGAGAGTATCCGCTTTCAGGCAATTCAAAAGGAATAATTGATCCTGACCCGCTCCAATAGACTCTAATATCGATAATGAGTTTTCAAATCGATCGTGCTGATAGTAATAACCCGCCAAATCGATAGCATTTTGAAAATTCTTATTGTCTGCCAGCCTTTGCTGAAGTATGTCTTCAACAGCTCCAGACTCCCCATTTTCTTCCAGTGTTCTTGCAGCTTCTGTTAATACGTGTTCATCCGTAACTGTTAGAATTCGCTTCTTTAATTCTTCCACTACAGGTCTGGCCAGGTCTTTTTTATCCTGGCTAATATATAGGTTGGTTAAAGCCAGATCAAAACGAATATCTTCAGGTTCCAATTGTGCGCCTTCAATGAATACTTTTTCAGCCTTTTCATTTTCACCCAGCCTGGCGAGGAAATCTCCGACCCAGAGTTGATTGTCCGCGATTTCCGGTGCAAGCTCCAAAATGCGTTCTGCCTGTTCCAACGCCCCTTGAATATCGTCCGACATGGCCGTAATTTCAGCCATCACCTGTTGAGCTCCAATCCATTCTGGTTCTGCATCCACCACATCTCGGATGGATGCCAGCGCCACCTCGAATTTGCCCAAAGCGGCAGCAGTCCAGGCAAACCATGTTTGAATCCGTTCCATCCAGGTTTTTTCTTCCCCTGAGTTGTCTTCCATTAATCTTGTCAAAATCTCATGAGCTTCTTCGATTAAACCTTTTTGTAGAAGAATCTCAGCTTGGATTAATCGACCTTTACGGTTATCAGGTGATTCGTCGAGGCAGGAATTTACATCCTGGAGAACCTTGCTTAATTCAATTTCTGGAGTGTTTGTGCTCTTCCTGGCCCATTTAGGATCCAAACCAAAAGCAGCATCAGCATAGGTAAAGACCCAATCAGAATTAGCCAGTTTATCCCCCAGGATACTTTTTAATATCCGTGTTGAGTTTTGGTAATCACCATTTTTTAAGCTCAGTGATGCGAACTCAAAGGCAATTTCAGGATTTTCCGGGTATTCCTGGAATAATTCCGTGACGAGCGTTTCTGTTTCCGCAAGGTGAAGATTCTTCATGCTTTTCAGGAGCAATATACTTGAATCGGCATCCGGAAATTCATTTCTGATCTCACTCAATAAAGGCAACGCTTCTGCAGTAGACCCATTCGCAAATAAGGTTTGGGCTAAGCGCAGCTTGATCTCGCGATTTTTCGGCAGGGCTACCAAGCCACTTTGTAATACAGAGAGCGCAGCCTGGTATTCAGTCTGTTTTGTGAAAATTTCACTCAACGTTAGCCATGGATCACTTAGTTCAGTTTCTTTGTCTATTGCTTTGTTCAAGGCAATTTTTGCGTTTTCCAGGTCGCCTTCCTGGACAAATGTCTTTCCGCTTATGCAAAGCGCGAGAGAATTTTCAGGATCAGAGGCCAGTACCTCCTCAATTGTCTTCCTCGCAGCGCTGGTGTTTCCAATTTTCAAAGCAATCAGAGCGTGATTATTCTTTTCGTTAATGGTTGATTCAGGGCTGGAAACCAGTCTTTCCGAAACTTCGAAAGATTTCCTGTCTTCACCGCTGCTTGAATAACCCTCCACCAGATTACGTAAATCATCATTGGATGGTTTTCCAAAATAGACACGGCCTTCTAATAACGGTATTAACGATTTCCAATCTTGTTTTGCTTTGCAAAGTTGGATTGCTCTTGAAACTGCCCCCTGGTTGACTGGGTTTTGATCAAGCAATTTGCTCACTAACTCTTCTGCAGGGGTAACTGCCCCAATTTCCACCAGATCTTGGGCTGCTTGGACTGGTTCCCAGGTAACATTGAACCTCGGCCTGCTTTCTTTTAAGCTGGAGATGAATGTTGAAGGAGATTTCTGGTATTCTTGGGTAGTAGTGGTTAAGGCAACTACATCATTGCCGGCATTCGTCATTTCTTTACTTTGTTTTACAATCTGTGCGGGGGTACTAGCCACATAAGGATTAACCAGTCCGTCAATCTGGTTGTAGAAAACCAACTCATTGTTTATCGAAGATTCGTTGTCGGTAATCAGATTAATTGTGAACAAATCGCTTACATCATTGCCTTTGCTTACACTTAACTTTTGTAATTGCACGCCAATTAATGCAGCCTTCAATATTTCATCCGCTTTGGTCAACAGTCTATTCGCAAATTCCACATCTCCCGCGATCTGGGCAATCGATGCAATAGTTTGATATAAGTGCGAATTTCCCAGGTTTCCTTCTAATAGTTGCCAATTTACATCTGCAACCACAGGAGAAGTATCAATCTCCCTGAATTTTTCGATAAGCCGGAATGCTAATTTGGAACTAAACTCAGTTTCACCAATATTGATTAAATCTCTTAATAGATTTACCTGCTGTTCAGGTTTAAACAAATCTAGAGACGTTACCCCCAGCTCTACTCGTTGCGTGTCTTGTTGACAAAGCATCATCATGACCGGGGTAAGCAGCTTTTCGCTTTTTTGCCCTATCTGTTCCTTACAAAAGGAAGAAATTAATTCTTCCTTATCGTCTATCAGGTTTACAAGGATTCCAAACGTCGTTTTCCATTTAGCAAGAAAAACCTCTGACTCTCCTTCATGAAAGCGGGAGGAAAGTTCAGCTAAGACTGTCTCCCAATTGGGGGAGATTTTGCTTTTTTCTATGAGAACAACCATCAATTTTGCAGCTTGTACCAAATCTGTCGGTGGTTGAGAGTGCTGGAGGAATAGTTGAAAATCATTCATGCAGTCTTCAAGGAAAGGAGCCTGCAATTTTGTATTGGGATAATCCAGTGTAATTAGTTCCGGGTTCAAGAGATACAAAGCGAAATTTCCAGGATCGATGATTCTTCCTGGAAACAATCCGCTGATTTTCTTGGATTCCTCTTCCGTGAGTTTTTCCCAGGCTTTCCAAACCAGTGGGTCAAACCTCATGGAGCGGTAACCTGGCTGCAGTGAATCCTCAAGGCCTGGTTGAATAAGTAAGGAGAATTTTGAGCTGCCAGTCATTGGACATCCCTTCAACGAACTTATAAAAATTTATCGTTCATTACCGAATTTGTAAGACTAAGGCGTATGCTGCACCCAGGAGGGCAAATCCAAGAATTATTAAGAAAATCCCAACTCCTGCAGTGGTTTTTACCATTTGATTCAACGCTTCGATGAGGGTTCTGGCATTCCCCACCAGCCCGGCTACGTCCTCGGTTATGCCCTTTTGGGCAAGTTTGGCTGTCTGCTCGGCGATGGTGTTCAATTCCTTGCCCATCAACTTGCCGATTAATGTAAAAACGCCAATACCAAGGATACCGACTCCGCAGACCAACAGCGCGATTGCCATTGTGAGAATAAAGTCATTTACTGTCATGGAAAACATCATGCCCTCCAAATATATAGATTCTAGAGAGCATGATGCAAGTATTATGCCAAAGAATTACGGTGCTGGCGCTACAATATCTCTCGGAAGATCTCCCAGTTGAATGGTCTCCCCATCGCAGAAGATTATCGCCCGTTCCACAGCGTTTGCCAACTCGCGGATGTTCCCCGGCCAATCATAATTTTTTAAGGCTTCCAATGCCTGATCAGACATACCTGTAATATTTAATCCCTGCTGTCCGTTGTAAGTCCTGATAAAGAAACCCACCAATTCCGGAATATCCACCTTGCGGTCGCGTAATGGCGGGATCTCGAATTCTATCTTTTTCAATCGATAATAAAGGTCGCGCCGGAATGAACCGTCTTCCAACATGGCAGTGAAATCCCGATTCGAGGCAACGATCACCTGAATATCCACTTTGATCAGGGTAGTTCCACCTACCCGCATGAACGAGTGATTCTCGATTGCCCGCAACAGCTTTGCCTGGATCTCAACTGGCATGGAGGAAATCTCGTCCATAAAGAGGACTCCCCCATCTGCCACTTCAAATAATCCCGGTTTTTTTCGATCTGCGCTGGTAAATGCCCCGGCTTCGTGGCCAAACAATTCCGATTCAAGCATGGTGGCTTGAATTGCAGCACAGTTGATAGCAATAAAGGGTTTTGTGGCGCGCGGACCATTCGCGTGGATATATTGCGCCAGTACATCTTTTCCTGTGCCATTTTCTCCAGTGATCATCACGGAGACCTGGGCTTCAGCAGCTTTCAATGACTGTTCCATGATTGTTTTCATGGCTTGAGTTTGACCAACAATAAAATTACTTTTTTGAATTTGCTGCTCACGGTAGTGTGCCAATTCCCGTCGCAACTGAACAAGTTCGCAGGCTTTTTGCAGGGATTTCTCCAATTGACCAAAGTCAACAGGTTTGGTCAAGAAATCTGAAGCCCCGTTCTTCATCGCATCCACTGCGGTTTCAATGTCTTTGTATCCAGTAATAACGATCACCGGCGGCCGCACAGCCATTGCTCCGATCTCATAAAGGAGTGTTGGGCCGTACCCATCTGGCAGCTGTACATCTAACAGGATAACGTCGCCTTCACCTTTTCCAAGGAAGGTGCGCGCTTCGGCTAATGTGCCTGCTTCCAGCAGTTCGTATCCTTTGTCCTGCAGGAACCGCCCTACATTTTCCCTTGCATTGACTTCATCTTCGACGATTAGGACTGAAATGCTCATTGATCAATCTCCGCTTTCTGCAGGTAATCTTACTGTAAAAACAGTACCGCCGGGAAAAGAGTCCACCTTGATACTTCCCTTGTGGGCGGTAATAATTTGCTTCGTGATCGCCAGACCAAGACCAGTCCCTTTTTCTCTGGTTGTCACAAACGGCTCAAAGATATGCTGTTGTAGATCTTCAGGTATGCCGGGTCCCGTGTCGGATATATGAATGACTACATAAGGATGTGCCTGGATGCTCCGATCCATTTCACCTTTTACTGCCAGGGTTCCCCCGGTTTCAGCCATGGCATCAACCGCGTTCGAAACCAGGTTTGTGAATACTCGATCCAGTGAACGGGAGTCTCCACGCACTTTACCCAGTCCGGTCTCAAAACTGGTCACGGGATTGACATTAACCTTTGAAAAACGAGGACGCCAGCGATCGATCATACGTTGGAGGAAGAAACTCATATCGATGACGCTATGCTCCTCTTCGCCTGGTCTTGCATACGCCAGGAAGGATTCGATCAAATGAGTTAATCGGGTACAATCATTCAAGATTTTATTGATGGTGTCTTGTTTTGGATCATCCGTTGGGATCTGCGAACCCAATAATTGGACTCCGGAATAAATGGAATTAAGAGGATTCTTGGCATCGTGCGCAATGGCAGCAGTGTAATCACCAATCACCGCCCTGTGCTCCAGGTGTTTTGCTAAAGCCTTGCTCTGTTCATTCTCACTGATGTCGGTGATTAGAATTTCAATATTGGATACTTTATTCCCTTCCAGGACGGGAATCACTTTCATCTGCACAGGAAAAGATTGACCGTTACGGCGGTTAAGGAAAGATTTTCCGATATCAGGAGTTGTGTTGCCATTTATCGCATCAACCAAAGAGGGCATTAATCGATCTGCACCGATAAGTATATTTTCAACATCCTGACCTTTTATTTCCTTTTCACTATAACCAAACATCCATTCAGCTGCCGGGTTAACCTGCATTATTTTCAATTGTGGTGAAAGGATAACCAGACCTTCCTGTAAATTATCTACCACACTGCCCAGCATACTAATATCCTTCATTTGGCTGGTCATTTTTTGGTCGAGGTTTTTTACAAGGATAGATTTTTGGTAATTACTTGTCACCAAAACACTGATAAGGTCGAGGGCATTCATGTTTAGTTCCGCGGGGATTCTTCCTTTTCCTCCGGCAGTGATCAATCCGATCTTTGCACCTTCCTGTGTTAAAACCGCTGTTGCCAGGTAATCAAGATTTGCACTCCTGGCAAAACGGTGAATATCAGTAACAACCCTTTGTCCAGTCTCCCATAATTCAGTGTTGATCAAGCGGATTAGATCTGTACTGGGAAGGTTGTCTGGAAACATGTATTTCGTTCCAGATTGTGATATCAGTATCAGGTGTGGGCTGGAAGCATCAGCCTGATAAAAACCTGTGACTTCAACATTGAGTATTCTTCGCGTTAGTTCTGTTACTCTTTCAATGGCGTGCTCAAAATCCTGAAAATCAACGGTTGAAATAAACCTGGAGATTTCCTGGTAGACCATATCTGATGAACTTAACTTCAGTACCTGTTGATCTTTCCTTGTAATCAACCTGACGACCATCCAATGGGTGTCAGGATCAAAAAAATTAAACCTGGCTGCATTCTCAACTTCTTTCCCGCTTCTTGTCAATAATTTCAGGGTTTGTGTTTCACCTGAAGATACTGCGTTGAGATCAAGATCGGGAAATAGGAGTGATAGCCCTTTTTGGGAGAGATCTGTTAAAGAAAATGAAGTTAGTTTCATCAATCGGCTATTGATGAAGAGAATCGTTTTTGCTTTCACATCCACCAAAGCACAGGGTTCTTCATCCAAATTGATTAACGTAAATATCTCCGCAAGACCAGGTTCTTTCTTCCGGAGGAATGTCGATGTCAATTGTGATGAAATAGACCTCATGTGCCTCGCAGCATTGCTTTTCTCAAATGGGCTGGCAGGATTCCTTCAATAGACCGGTATTTTGCCACTGTCCTTCGTGCCACTTCATAACCTCGTTTGGACAACAACTCAACAAGGTCAGAATCACTGAGAGGTGATTTTTCATTCTGCACGATCTCTTTCAATTCGCTGCGGACATTCATGCTGCGATCAAAAAAGGCTGCCAGGGGAACAATCCGCCTGTTGGGCAATTGAACAGCCTTATTGGCAACAGCCCGCGAGATCGTGGATTCATGCACTTCAAGTTCACGTGAGATTTGTGCCCTTGTCACAGGGCGAAGGTATTTCTCGCCATTCAAAATGTATTCACGCTGGATACCCACAACTTTGGTGATTAACCTCTCTATGGTGTGATTGCGTTGTTGCAGGCATTTTACAAATAAGGATGCTTTTTCAAGGTCACCCTTGAGATCCGCTTTTGTGTCGGCAGTTGCCTGTTTGATTGCTTCCTTGAATAACGGATTGACTTGTAGAGTTCCGCTGGTAGGCATGATGATCTCAACCATTAATGGTTTTGTGGGATCGTCATTCAAATAATTGATAATGATGTCCGGCTGGTGGTAAACCTCTGTTCCTTCATTGACCGGCTGACGCACATCACCCCAGTGAGACCTTGCCGGGAAGGGATTGAGATTATCGCCAATGAACTTGGCTGCCGATGTCACCTGCTTTAGAGAGACGCCCAACTTATGCGCCAATTCAGCATACTGATGGTGACTGAGTTCACTCATACCTTCCTGGATCACGCGTTCAGCCGTCTCAGGAACATCTTCTGTCTCCCTCAGGATTTCAAGCTGGATCAGAAGAGCCTCAGTTGTCGTATTGGATCCAACGCCAATTGGATCAGCATGCTGGATCAGTCTTTTAACCTTCTCCACTTCTGAAGGCAGAGCGTGAGTATACCTGGAGACTTCAAGTACCGTCGTGGTGAGTAAACCATCTTCATCAAGATGTGTTAACAAGTAAGCCGCCACTGCTCGCTGATTTTGATCCAGGTCAGGTGCAATCTGTTTGAGAACGTATGTGGGTAATTCTTCAACTTCCGGGGAAAACGGTTCATTTTCCAATCCTGGATCGATATAATCCCTTTTAGGAATAAAATCATCCCGTGGAGAAAGGAAAACAACCGGTTCATCTGAATCAGCGGTTTTTGGAAGGCTGCAGACCGGGCATTTACCGTGGTCAGATAGAACGCGGTGGCAGGTTGGGCAGCGCCTCTCTTCAATCATTTCAAGCGCCGGGTTAGCCGCAAGGGCTGCATCAATCTCCTGGCGGAGTTCTTCACCAGGCATACTTAAAAGCATCATCGTTTGCGCCAGATGAGCGGTAGTCAGTGGTCGGGTGGTTTGAAATTGACCTTGAAACATTAGCAACCCCAATCTATGAAAAGAGTATAGCGTATTTCTTCTTTTGGTGCAAGAACCATGCCACGCCTTCCCGGGCAAAATGGTAGAATAACTCATTATTATGAAACCAGTTATCGTTATTGGCGGTGGACTTGCAGGATCAGAAGCAGCCTGGCAGTTGGCCCAGGCAGGCATCCCAGTGTTACTTTACGAGATGCGTCCGGAAGTCTCAACGGGTGCGCATATCACTGGCGACCTGGCAGAACTGGTTTGTTCAAACTCTCTTGGCTCGACCGTTCGCAATCGTCCATCTGGATTACTAAAAGAGGAGTTGGAGCTTCTCGGATCACTTTTGATCGCATGCGCCAACAAGACTTCCATACCGGCAGGGAATTCTCTTGCTGTAGACCGCCACGCCTTTGCCAGGTTGGTGTCCGAATCCATCGAAAATCATCCCAATATCACTTTGATTCGAGAAGAAGTAACCAGGCTCCCTTTGACGCCGACGATAGTTGCCACCGGACCGCTCACGTCGTCAGCTCTCTCCAAAGCCATCCTGGAATTCACCGGGTCTCAATATTTGTATTTTTTTGATGCCTTGTCTCCGATTGTTGAATTTTCCACTATCGATATGAAAATCGCCTTTAAGGCTTCCCGCTACAAATTTGAAGCGTACGATGTCGGTGATTATATTAATTGCCCTATGAATGCGGTAGAGTACAAGGCTTTTTATGAAGCACTTCTCAGTGCAAAATGCATTCCCCTCTCCGAGATCGACGCCGAAGTCTCTTCAGGTGTTCAAACCTCTAATCAGTCGTTTTTTGAAGCTTGCCTTCCAGTTGAAGCCCTCGCTAAAAGGGAAGCTGCTGCCCTAACCTTCGGACCAATGCGTCCGGTCGGGATTCACAATCCGCATAAGGCTGAAAAACCCTACGCAGTTGTCCAATTGCGCCAGGATAATGCAGCTGCCTCCCTCTACAACCTGGTTGGTTTTCAAACTAACCTTACATATCAGGAACAGGAACGTGTCTTTCGCATGATCCCGGGTTTGGAAAAGGCAGAATTCACTCGGTTTGGTCAAATGCACCGTAATAGCTACATTAATTCTCCTTTTCTTTTATCTCCCACCTTGCAGACTAATACCAGGCAAGATTTATTTTTTGCCGGCCAGATTGCCGGCATTGAAGGTTACGTGGGTAACATCGCCTCCGGTTTACTGGCTGGATTGAACGCAGCTCGTTTTTTGAGAGGCCAGTCTCCTCTCATTTTTCCGCAGGAAACAATGATCGGTGCCATGCATTGTTACATCACCAATGCCGATCCCAATGGTTTTCAGCCTATGAAGGCAAATTTTGGGCTGCTGCCTCCGTTGGCGCAAATTCCGCAAAACAAACAGGAGCGTGGCTATGGTTATGCCAAACGCGCCCTCATGGCATTAGCATCGTTCATGGAAGAGAATGGTTTAAAATGAAATTCTCCCGAAAAACGCTTTTCATAACTGGCTTAGTCATTCTATTTTTGATAGGCTTGGTTTTGGTGATGTTTGCAATATTCACCTTAAAACCACAAAAACCGGTTTTTTCTGGTGAGTCTGCTTATCAAATGGTCCTTGACCAAACCAATTTTGGTCCCCGCACACCGGCGTCAGCAGCACACCAGCTCACCCAACAATACATCACAGAAAATTTGAAATCTTTCGGGTGGAAAGTTGAAGTCCAAAATGTTGAGTTCGATGGTCACTTGGTGAATAACATCATCGCCCGGCGCGGGTCGAACGGTGAAATTACCCTCCTGGGAGCCCATTATGATTCACGTCTATACGCAACAGAGGAAATAGACGAGAGTTCAAAGTCCTTACCGGTTCCAGGTGCCAACGATGGCGCGTCCGGAGTCGCGGTTTTGCTCGAATTGGCGCGAACGTTGCCAACGCGGGACGATCAACAGGTTTGGCTGGTCTTTTTTGATGTTGAAGATCAGGGAAGAATTGAAGGTTGGGATTGGATTATTGGCTCGCGGGCTTTTGTGCAAAACCTGACTGAACAACCGGACCGCGTCGTCATATTGGATATGATTGGTGATGCTGATTTACAGGTCTATCGCGAGAAGGGATCTAACCCATCACTAACTGATGCGATCTGGGATACTGCTGCCCAACTTGGTTTTGAGGATACATTTATTAATAAAGAGGGTTACTCGATCCTGGACGACCATGTGCCCTTCGTCGAAGCTGGAATCCCCGCTGTCGATATCATCGATTTTGATTACCCCTATTGGCACACTCTCAATGACACTGCGGACAAAGTTACTGCTGAAAGTCTTGAAATAATCGGTCTAACGATTACTGCCTGGCTGCAGGGAATTCCCTGACCGAATGGTTAACCGGATTCGTGGCATAATAAGCTTAATTCAAACAAACGAGGCCAACCTTCATATATGAAAAAAAATGCTTACCTTCCTCCCGCTGACCGCATCTCAACCTTCGAACCTTATTTCTTTGCAGCGTTGGGGAAAAAAATCGCTGAATTAAGATCCAAAGGCATGGATGTGATTCGCATCGATATGGGGTCACCCGACCTCCCCCCCGCGAAATTCATCACTGATGTTTTGATAAAGGAATCACAAAAAGAGGATACTCACGGATATTCAACCATTGGCGGTACCCCGGTATTCAAGCAGGCTGTGGCGGAATATTATCTCAACCGCTTTGAGGTGAACCTTGACCCAAAGACAGAAATTGTGGGATTGATTGGATCCAAGGAAGGTCTTTTCAACCTCAGCCAGGTTTTGTTAAATCCTGGGGATGTTGCTCTTGTCCCTGATCCGGGTTACCCGGTTTACAGCGCCAGTGGCATTATTGCCGGCGGGACGATTGTAAATTTTCCGCTAACTCGAGAAAATAATTTCCTCCCTGATTTAAATGCTTTCTCCCTATCCGACCTTGAGCAAGCCAAAATCCTGTGGCTCAATTACCCCAACAATCCCACAGGAGCAGTAGCACCCATGTCATTCTTCGAAGAAGTGATCACCTTTGCACGCAAGCATCATCTGCTGGTCGCTCACGATGCGCCATATGCCGACGTCACCTTCGATGGTTATACCGCACCGAGTTTGATGATGGTCCCAGGTGCCCGGGAGGTGGCTGTTGAATTTAATTCTTTGTCAAAAACGTATAACATGGCCGGCTGGCGCCTCGGTATGGCGGTTGGTAATCCAGATGTGATCAACTACCTCTTCACTTACAAAAGCCAGATGGATACTTCAAATTTTGCGCCCATCTTCTCAGCTGGTGTGGCAGCCCTCACTGGTGACCAAACATGGTTGGAAGAACGTAACCTGATATACAAAGAGAGACGTGACCTTGTGGTCAAGGGTTTGCTGGCCGCCGGCTTCAAATTGGATGTTCCCAAGGCAGCGATATACGTCTGGGCTGCTTTACCGGATGGCGCTAGCAACTCAATAGATTATTGCGCCGATTTACTTGAGGCGACCGGTGTTAGCACGACTCCTGGGGTCGTTTACGGACCTCACGGCGAGGGTTACCTGCGGGTTTCCCTGGGAACGCCTGCCGACCGCATAAAAGAAGCGATGGACCGTCTCGTTCAATGGGCAAGGTAAATTTCGATGAAACCTGTTAAAACACATGCAACCAAACCACCAAATGAAAAAGCCTTCCTGGTCGGTATCGAGTTGCGCTCCGAACCAGGCCTCATCCCGCTGGAAGATTCAATCGGGGAACTTGCACGCCTGGCGGATACAGCGGGATTGGAGATCGTCGGAGAAACAACCCAAAAGCTGGATACCCCCAACCCTGCCACCTATATCGGCAGCGGTAAGGTTGAAGAAATCATGATGCTCGCTGAAGAAACGCTGGCGGATATCATCATTTTTGATAATGAATTGTCGCCCCGTCACCAGCGTGAACTTGAAGAACGCTTTGGAGCCACAGTCAGGGTTATCGATCGAACCGCACTCATCCTGGATATTTTTGCCCAACACGCTCATACCAGCGATGGTATCCTGCAGGTGGCACTAGCCCAATTTGAATATCGCCTTCCCCGCCTCACGCGAGCCTGGACCCATCTTGCCAGGCAGGCTGGCGGCGGCGGTGGAAGAGCTGGCGGAGTCGGCGGTGTTGGCTTGCGTGGACCTGGGGAAACCCAGTTGGAAGTGGATCGCCGTGAGATCCATAAGCGTATAACTGCCCTCAAAAAGGAGCTGGAAAAAGTACGGGCTCATCGCCTGCGGTATCGCAATCAACGAAAAAGATCCCGAATTCCTTTGATCTCTCTTGTCGGGTATACCAATGCAGGTAAATCCACGTTGCTCAATCGTTTAACCAAATCCGAGGTCTACGTTGCTGATAAGTTATTTGCCACCCTTGATCCTACAACCCGTCGCATTTCCCTTCCTGGCGGGCATGACGCCTTACTTACAGATACTGTAGGATTTATCCAAAAACTTCCAACGCAGTTGATCGCAGCCTTCCAGGCCACTCTCGAAGAGATTTCAGAAGCCGATTTGCTCTTGCATGTCGTTGATATTACCCATCCCAATGCCATTGAACAGGCACGGTCAGTGGAACAAACTCTTGCCGAACTCAATGCCAGCCATATTCCATCGGTTATCGTCCTCAATAAGATTGATAGTTTACCTGATGACAATGTGTTGCAGGAAATTTCCGATATCTTCCCGAAAGCTGTTGCAGTATCAGCATTAAAAGGAACGGGAATGCCGGAGCTTTTGAAGATGATCGAGGTGGAATTATTTGAGAATTTTGTGGATACATCCGTGCAGATTCCATTCACCGAGGGACAATTAATCTCGCTTTTCCATGAACAAGGGCATGTTAAAAGGGTGGAACACAACCGCAAAGGTGTCTTTATCCAGGGTCAACTCCCGGGCAGGTTGTTGGCACAATTCACCCCTTTTAACAAAAAAGAGCCAGAATCTGACCCGGATGTGTTTATCGACGAATTGGACTGAAAAATCAAACAAAAAACGAGCGCAAGCTCGTTTTTGTTTGATTTATTTCTTTTTTGCTTCTTTGCCTAAATCCAGCACTTCTTTTCCCTGGTAATGACCGCAGTTAGCGCAAACAGTGTGGGGTAAACGCATCTCACCACAATTGCTGCATTGCACCAGGTTTACGGCTTGCAGTGCATCCTGTGCCCTGCGACGATCACGGCGACCTTTTGAAAGTTTTCGTTTTGGAAGAGGTACCATTCTAAATCTCCTGTCAAAATATCCACACCCGTCAATCTTGTGACAGGCGGATAGAGTATACCCTCAGCATGATTTATCGTCAAGCAAACTGGGGAGTTAATCTGTTCTATTGTTTTACACAACCTTTTTGTTGTAAAATCTTTGTATGGAAATTCATGCAGCCGTCGCTAAAATTAACAAATATTCCACATCAGAAAGTGGCGATACGCTTGAGATCGTGGAACGCCCCAATGGCGGAATATCCATCGTTCTTGCTGACGGTCAAACATCGGGTAAAGGCGCAAAAACAGTATCAACCATGGTGGTGCGTAAAGTGATCAGCCTGCTTGCCGAAGGTGTCCGCGATGGAGCGTGCGCCAGGGCAGCTTCTGATTACTTGTTTACAGAACGCGCTGGCAAGGTGACAGCCACATTAAATATCCTCTCTGCAGATCTCCAGACGGGTACCATCGTCATCACCCGCAACAGCTCCGCGCCGGTCTTCGTTGCCCGTAATGATCGTGTCGAGTGCATCTCCAGTGAGAGTGTCTCCATTGGAACTTCACGCAACATCCGCCCTTCCATTACAGAATTCCCGCTTGAAAACGGAATTACCATCGTCATGTATACCGATGGTATTCTCGACGCAGGTGATAGGACCGGTCAATCCCTGGATATTTGCACCCTTATAGAAGCGCTCCTTGAGGACCAGGACCCTTCAGCACAGGAACTTGCAGACACAATATTAAGTCAGGCAATCCGCCTGGATAATAATCTCCCTAACGATGATATGAGCGTGGTTGTATTGCGCACGCAGCCTGCAGAAATTGACCAAATTCGGCGAATGTCTGTACGGCTTCCAGTTCCCCCATTGCAGGTTCCACCACAGTTTTAATTCATTTGGTACCCATAATAAAGCGGTTTTCGAAACATATATGCGAAAAGGGCGCGACCTTCCGTTAATTGGTATCGTTGGCGTGTGTGCATCAGGAAAATCTACCCTGATTACTAATCTTTCACGCCTGGGTTATAGTTGCCGGCACATCGCCCAGGAACACTCATACGTTCCGGACATGTGGCAGCGCCTTACCGATCCGGATGTTCTTATTTACCTCGAAACTTCCTATGCCAATACCATTTTACGCAGAAAACTAAACTGGTCTCCAGCCGAGTATCAGGAGCAGTTAAACAGGCTCATCCACGCCAAATCTCACGCCGATATCTTCATTAACACCGATGACATGAATCCACAGGAAGTTCTTGAAATAATTGTTTCAAGGTTGACAGACCTTTTAGTTTAAGGTTCAGTATTTTATTTCTTAAATATGTTGTTTGGAGTATAATTCCACAGTTCCCGCCAGCGAATGCTGGATTTTGTTTGTATTGGAGGTCGTCAAGAATATGGATCGTCGCTATCTCAAACTCATTTTGATTTTGGTTTTGGTCGCGCTCGTCATCTGGATTGATATCCCGAGGGCAGAAGGTAGCCCGGGATTGAAAATCGGCACTTTTGAACGGACATTGAACCCTGTTCTTGGATTGGATCTGCGCGGCGGGATGCAGGTTTTACTTGCACCCAAGGAAGGCGTAACGCCTGACCGTCAGGCTTTGGACGATACAGCCAAAATCCTCGAAAGTCGTGCAAATGGCTTAGGCGTCAGCGAGGTTGTTTTCCAGGTTGCCGGGGATAAGTATATCCTTGGTGAGTTTCCTGGGCTGACCAATACCGAAGACGTCATCGCTGCCGTGAAGCAAACCGGTCTGCTCGAGTTTATCGATGCAGGCACCACTTACCTTGAACCTGGCACCGAAGTTGTTACGGATTATACCGGGGCGATCGTCGAACCTGTTGTTAAACCCGCAACAGACACAACCTCCGATGCTGCAATCTGGCACACTGTCATGACTGGCGTGGATATTAAAACCGTCACAATCGCACCTGGTACCAGCGGTGGTTTTTCAGTTGACTTCGAGCTAACCCCCAATGGAACCACGGTTTTTCGTGATCACACCACTGCCAATATTAGCAAATACCTGGCGATCGTACTGGATAAGAAAGTCATCTCCTGCCCCTCGATCAGCAACCCAATCACAGATGGCAGCGGACAGATCACCGGTTCATTCACCTCTGACCAGGCTAATAACCTTGCAATCACCCTCCGCTATGGTCGTCTTTCTGTTCCGGTGGAAGTTGTTGAAAGCCGCATCATCGGACCAACCTTGGGCGCTGATTCCCTGAACAAAAGCCTCGTTGCTGGACTAATAGGTTTCATCATCGTCGCCTTGTTCATGATTCTTTATTATCGTCTGCCGGGTCTGGTTGCGGTTGTAGCCATTGCAATTTATGGTGCCATCACATTTGCCCTCTTCAAGATGATCCCGGTTACTTTAACTTTGTCCGGTATTGCTGGTTTCCTTCTGTCGACAGGTAGTGCCCTTGACGCAAACATCCTAATATTTGAGAGACTTAAGGAAGAGTTGCGCAGCGGTCGTACCTTGAAACAGGCTATCGAATTGGGTTGGAAACGCGCCTGGCCTTCAATTCGCGACTCAAACATCGCCACAATTATTACCAGTGTTATCCTGTTCTGGTTTGGTTCTCAATTTGGCGCCAGTATCGTCAAAGGATTTGCACTCACGCTCGCCATCGGCGTTATTGTGTCCCTGTTCACTGCCATTGTGGTGACACGCACATTACTGAGTATCACAACTGATGCTGTCAAACCGAACCAGTATCAAAAATTGTTCGGTGCAAGGAGCTCTGAAAATGCTTAATATTCTTGGAAAACGTTACCTGTTTTTTGCCTTATCCTTGCTGATCATCGTTCCCGGTCTGATTTTGCTGGCGGTTAATCCATTGCCGTTGTCAATTGATTTCAAAGGTGGAACCCTTCTCGAACTCAAGTACACCTCCGGTGTGCTCCCCACAACCGAGGAAGTTAAAGCCATTTATGATGATCTGGGTATCATCGATTCGCAAATTCAGACCAGCGGTGGAGACACCTTGATCTTGCGGTCCTCTGCCCTCAGCGAAGAACAGCGAACATCGATCATCGCTTCCTTGACAAAATTATCTGACCAGGAAGTTCTAGTCCTCAAATCAGATACGGTCGGACCATCGATCGGAGAGGGTGTAGCCAAACGCGCCATGCTCGCAGTAGGTCTTGCGGCTCTCGCTGTTGTCATCTACATCACCTTCGCCTTCCGCGGGGTACAGCACGCCTTCCGCTACGGTATCTGCGCTATCATTGCCATGGCACATGATGTTTTGATCGTGCTCGCCCTCACTGGTTACGGTGCGCGGTTATTTGGGTGGCAGATAGACTCGCTTTACCTCACAGCCCTGCTTACGGTTATCGGTTTTTCAGTCCAGGACAAGATCGTAGTATTTGACCGTATCCGTGAGAACTCCGGTATCTACCGTAAACTCGATTTTGAAGTTCTTGCCAACCATTCCATCGTGCAAACTCTCCAACGTTCGATCAACACCCAATTGATGACCGTGGAGTTCCTGCTCCTCTCTCTGGCTTTATTTGGCGGCGTGACCCTGCGTGAATTTGCAGTCATCCTCCTCGTAGGCCTTCTCAGCGGTACTTATTCTTCGATCTTTATCGCTGCGCCAATCCTCGTCGTTTGGGAGAAGCAAGAGTGGCGCACCTGGTTCAAGCGGACTCCCCGCTCCGCTTAATAATTTTCAGGGTTCTGGATTTTCTCCAGAACCCTTTTTATTCTTTTAGGTTTCACAAGAAAGGATAAGTGAATGCGCAAAGAGATCATCTTGATCACCGGTGCGAACGGAGAGATCGGGCATGGCTTGATCTCCTATCTTGGAGAATCAAAAAAGTACAGCATTGTCGCCATGGATGTACAACCTTTGGACAGCACATTGCTCCCATATTGTGAGCGCTTCATCCAGGGAGATATCCTCGACTCCATGCTGCTTGGCCGGCTTGTGGCTGAATTTGAGATCCGCACCATCTATCACCTGGCATCCATCCTTTCCACCAAGGCTGAGTACAATCCTGAGACAGCCCATCGAGTCAATGTGGAGGGTACTCTAAACCTGCTGCGTTTGGCGGTGGAACAAGCTTCCTGGCAGGGTCGTCCTGTCAAATTCATCTATCCCAGCTCGATTGCAGCCTACGGCTTGCCGACTCTGGAAGAAAAAGAGAAAGCCGGTAAAGTATGCGAAGAAGAATGGTGTAAACCGATCACCATGTACGGCTGCAACAAACTCTATTGTGAACACCTCGGTCGTTATTACACCTCTCATTATCGCCAATTAGCCGCTGATCACAACAAACACAGTGTTGATTTTCGCTGCCTGCGTTTCCCCGGTCTCATCAGCTCAGTAACTGTCCCCACTGGTGGCACCAGTGATTATGGACCGGAAATGTTGCACCATGCAGCCCAGGGAATCCCATATCCCTGTTTTGTTCGCCCGGATACCCGCCTCCCCTTCATGGTCATGCCGGACGCCGTCCGTTCCCTGCTTGAATTGGAAGCTGCTCCGCGTGAAGCGTTATCCCAATTGGTTTACAATGTCACCAGTTTCAGCCCATCAGCGCTTGAGTTTTATAACTACGTCAAGAAATCCTTCCCGCAGGCTGTTGTGACCTTCGAACCACACCAGGCTCGCCAGGCCATTGTGGATAGTTGGCCGGCCGACGTGGATGACTCAGCCGCCGCTCGTGATTGGGGTTGGAAGCCCGAATACAACGAAAAACGGGCATTCGAAGAATATTTAATTCCTTCGATAAAAGGACGTTACTCAAAATAAAGTTGATGCCCTGAAAAAATTCAGGGCATTTTTAGAGGTACACCATGGAAAAGCAAACCATCCTTATCACCCGCTCGCTATTCCCAGATCTGTTGGAACCGTTGAAGCGCGACTTCAATTTGATCATCTGGGGTGAACCTCGTCCGCCGCAGCGTGCCTGGATTCAGAAAAAACTGCCAGAATCGGATGCTTTGATCACCATGTTGACAGATGATATTGATGAAAAGATCGTCCTGCTAGGCGCACAAAACAAATTAAAAGTGATCAGCCAGCTTGCTGTTGGTTTTGACAATATAGCGGTCAAAACCGCCTCCCTTCACCGCATCCCAGTTGGCAATACACCAGGTGTGCTCACTGAAACTACCGCAGACTTTACCTGGGCCTTGCTGATGGCATTGGCGCGGCAGGTGGTGGTAAGCCATAACGAAGTACATCAAGGCATTTGGCGTCCGTGGGGTCCTGAGGTGTTTGCAGGAGCAGATATCCACGGTTCCACGCTTGGTATCATCGGATTTGGCAGGATCGGTAAAGCAGTTGCAAGGCGCGCGCTCGGTTTTGGCATGAAGATCCTTTATTATGAACCTGAGCAGAAACCTGATACCGAATTTTCAGGTCAGGCAACCTACACTCCACTAAATGAATTGTTGCAACGATCAGATTTTGTAACCCTGCATGCCTATTTATCCCCCCAATCCCGCGGGATGCTTGGAAAATCCCAATTTGCCTTGATGAAACCTACAGCCTACCTGATCAATACTGCCCGTGGAGCAATGATCGACCATCAGGCATTATCCCTCGCCCTCAATGCAAAACAATTAGCCGGTGCAGCCCTGGATGTTTTTGATCCGGAGCCGATCCCCCAAGGTCATCCCTTACTAGGATTGCCAAATGTGATTATCACCCCGCATATCGCCAGTGCCTCGCTGAACACACGCCGGATGATGACAAAAATGACCATCGAAAACACCCTGGCAGGACTGAGCGGGGATAAAATCCCCTATTGTGTCAATCCGGAGGTTTACGAGCCTCTCAATAACTGATCGCAAAGGTAATGTCATTTACATTTGTCCCGGTTGGACCTGTTTTGATCAAGCAGCCGGTTTTCTCAAAATAGCGGTAGGAATCATTAGTCTCCAGGCAGTGTTGCAAATAGTTGTCATCTGCTCCTGCCAGGGTATAGGTCTCCGGGGAGACGATCGCCCCGGCTGCATCAGTTGGACCGTCCTCCCCGTCTGTTGCCAGTGTCACCAAAGCAGTTCTCCCCAGGTTTGATATTCTTCTAACCGCTCCCAGGGCAACCTCCAGGTTTCGTCCCCCCAGTCCTTTTCCCCTCACCTGCACAGTTGTTTCTCCCCCAGCGATCAATATTGTTGGTTTCTTTAGGGAGGATCGCTCCAATGCATCTATTAGTCTTCCCCCAGCGAGATTAGCCTCTCCTGTTAAAGAATAGGTCACCACTTCTGCGGTAAATCCCAATTCTTGTGCTTTTTCCACAGCGGCATTGACAGAGACATCGCTGCTTCCAATTACCTTATGGTAGGCAGATCGCTCTCCGGTTTTTCCAAATCCCGAACCTTCACGTTCGAGCTCAATCCCCGTTTTGAGGTGGCGTGTAATGCCTTCTGCGACCACTTCACCTCCCGAATACATTTCCAAGATTCGTAAAGCTTCTTCATATGAACTTGTATCCATCACAGCCGGCCCTGATGCAATCGTATCCAATGGGCTCCCAACAACATCCGACAGGACCAATACTGCCAATCTCGCCGGCGAAGCCATTCTCAGCAATCCTCCGCCCTTGATTAGATCAAGGTGTTTCCGCACGGTATTCATCTCGTTAATCGTCGCGCCATTTTTGAGCAGCATCCTGGTAACCGCTTGCAGATCACTTAAACTTACTCCAGGAGCTGGCAGGCATGCCAGAGCTGATCCGCCGCCAGATAAGAACAGGATGACCAGGTCCTCTTGCCTGAGCCCTTCAAGTGTCTTTTGAAATGTTGTCGCAGCCATCACGCTGCGTTCATCCGGCACCGGATGCCCCGCTTCTATCATTTTCACAGATTCAAAACCTTCCAGGTCAGTCGGAAAGTGTTTGCATACACACACGCTCTCACGTACCCTCGTCGTCAGCACTTCCATGCCTGCGCTTATCATTTGCGGGGAGGCTTTTCCCAAGCCTAACAGAATAATCCTGCTTGAATTTAAGACAGGGAACTCCTTTTCTCCGACATCAATACTGTCGTGCAATAATTTCAAATGTTTTTTTACCAGCCTGTAAGGGTCAGCTGCATCAAGCGCTGCCTCCAGGACCAGTTCGATTTTTTTTATTGGTATACTTGAGTTTAATACCGGTATATTTACACGCATCAGAACTCCAATTGAAGATAGGATGAATGATTATCCAAGTAAGTACATTTGTTTCCAGAAAAATGTATAAAATGAAACTGTGTCCTAATTCTCTTATCCGTTGGTAATCCTTTATTACTTTATCTATCATACAGCAATCATAAAATTCTTAGGAGGAACTTGTGGATAATAACGTCTTGAACAAAATGCTGCGGCCAAAAACCATAGCAGTGATCGGTGCTTCTGCCACTCCCGGTAAGATCGGTTACACCGTCATTAAGAACCTGCTTGACGGTGGGTATGAAGGCAAAATTTATCCGATCAACAATAACACCCCCGAAATCCTCGGTTTAAAAGCCTACCCCAACGTAACTGATGTTCCAGGTGAAGTGGACTCCGCAATTATTACCGTACCGGCAAAATATATGAACGAAGTCGCCGAGGAATGCGGCAAAAAAGGCGTCAAGGGGATGATTGTCATTACCTCCGGTTTCGGTGAGGTTGGCCGCCATGACCTTGATGATCAAATGATGGAGATCGCTAAACGCTATAAAATGCGCGTTCTTGGTCCAAACATCGTTGGCACTCTCTCCAACTCGGATAAATTCAATGGGTCATTCGCTCCTTGCTTGCCTTTCCCTGGCAAAGCCTCCCTGGTTACCCAATCTGGTGCCCTGCTCATTGCAATCGATATGGCTACCTACACCAAGCGCATTGGCTTTGATAAATTGATCTCAATCGGTAACATGTCGGATATTGATTTCGCCGACTTGATCGATTGGTTTGAAGATGACAAGGATACAACCTGTATTTCCCTTTATATCGAGGGAATGAAGAACGGCCGCAAATTTATTGATGCTGCCCGTAAATCCAGTAAACCCATCGTTGCCTTGAAATCGGGTGTCTCAGCGCATGGTTCCGCAGCTGCCGCCTCTCACACCGGTTCACTTGCTGGTGCAGCCAAGGTTTACACCTCTGCATTTAAACAAGCCGGGGTTATCCAGGCCATGGACCTGAATGATCTTTTCAACCGAACCCTCGCTCTTTCACAACAGCCGCCTATGAAGGGTGAAAATTTATTGATCCTTACCAATGGGGGTGGCGTAGGTGTATTAGCCACTGATGCAGCCGAAAAATTCGGTATTCCCTTAAAATTCGCTCCTGCTGATGTTCAGGAAGAACTTAAGAAACACATGCCGGACTTTGGCTCTGCCAAAAATCCTGTGGATATGACTGGTATGGCGGGCAACGATTGGTATTATCAAACCACAAAATTCTCCTATGCGCATAAATGGACCGATGGTCTTGTCGTTCTGTACTGCGAAACCGCCATGACCAATCCACAGCAGATCGCTGAAAGCATCAAGAAGGCTATTGAGGAATCAGGTGTCAAGGGTAAACCCATCACTGTATCCTTTGTTGGTGGTGAAAAATCAGACAAAGCCATGGGCTGGCTTGTCGAAAATGGCATCCCCGCATATGGCGCACCTGATATTGCGGTGAACGCCATGGCATCCTTGCGTGAGTATGCCCGCCTGCAGGAATATAAGAATAACGCTCCTCATAAAACGGATGAAAAAGCCAAAAAGATGGCTCTGGAAGTTATTGCACGTGCCAGAGCTGACAAACGCGATTCGCTGACAGAAATCGAAGCCAAAGAGGTCTTTAAGGCTTATGGTATGCCAACCACTGCGATTGGTCTGGCAAAAACCGAAGAAGAAGCCATTGCCCTTGGCAAGAAAATCGGTTTCCCGCTTGTCCTCAAGATTGTCAGCCCTGATATTCTCCACAAATCAGATGCTGGCGGTGTCAAAGTGAACATCAAGGATGATGCAGGTATCCGGGATGCTTACCAGACGATTCTAAAGAATGCAAGGAATTACAAGGCAGATGCGAATATCCACGGTGTAGCCGTTCAGGAAATGGCGCCCTGGGGTACAGAAACCATTCTGGGCTCAGTCAATGATCCTTCATTTGGTCCCACGGTCATGTTTGGTCTCGGAGGTATTTTCGTTGAAGTCCTCAAGGATGTTACCTTCCGTGTCACACCATTCTCACAAGGTGAAGCTGAAGAAATGATCGGCGAGATTCGCAGTGCAGCCATTCTTTCAGGGGCTCGTGGTGAAAAACCCCGTGACAAAAAAGCTTTGGCTAAAACAATTGTCAGCTATGCCAATATGATTAACGATCTGCAGGATGAGATCAAGGAATCAGATGCCAATCCTGTCCTGGTCTACGAAGAAGGGATGGGGCTAAAGGTAGCTGACGCCCGCATCATCCTGAAGGCAAAATAACCCTGTCATAAAAAAGCAACCGCCTTAATTGGCGGTTGCTTTTTTCTTTAATTGCGCGTAAGCCCCAATCCAGGGTGTTCCCAATCGGTGCCGTTGGGGTATGGTTAGTTTATTGAACTTTTGTCCAATTTGAATTGAAGTCATAGCCACAGCCCCCCAATCTTCAGCGAACAACGCGTTGCGCAAATTATTGGATAACTTTCCGCTCCATTCCCATTCCAGGCGAAATTTATCAGCTTTCACCCAGTAACCGCGCTTTTCCCAGGCTTCCACACTTGTGTCAATCGCTGCGTTAATTTCATCCAATGCCAGGCAGACAAACGCTGTCATGTCTCTGCTTTGGTCATTCGGCTCAGACTGTTTCATTAATTCTCGCAGAGCCAGTACAATGCCTTTGGATAATCTTGCCCTGTCCTTGCCCGCAGACTCCGGGTTGTAAACCTTGCTCAAAAATGCACCTCCGCTTCCTGGGTGTGGTTAACGACCTATCGATTATATTCGATTATTGACGGTAGTGTGCCTGTCGCTTATAATCACAAGTCGTTGGGGAAATGCTGGAATTGGCAGACAGGCATGACTTAGGATCATGTGCCGCGAGGCGTGAGGGTTCAAGTCCCTCTTTCCCCACCAGCACATACTTTGGAAAGAATCTAGAAAGGTGAATCCATTGAAAATCGAAACACTACCACAAGATGACCACCAGATGAAAGTCATCGCAGAATTTGAATCAAATGATCTTGAAAAATACAAACACCAGGCTGCCCGGAAGATTGCATCTAAAGGAAAAATACCGGGATTCCGTCCTGGAAAAGCCCCTTATGATGTCATCGTCCGCACCTACGGTGAACCGATGATTGAAGAAGAAGCCATCGAGATAATGGTTGAAGACCAGTACCCCAAGATCCTGGACGAAGCAAAAGTCAATCCTGCCGCTCCGGGAATCCTTGAAAATATAGATAAAGGCGATCCCCTCAAATTCACCTTTGTTATCCCCCTGGAACCTGAAGTTGACCTCGGCGATTACAAAACATTGAAAAAGAAATACACATTAAAACCTGTTTCACCGAAAGAAATCGACCAATTTATTGACCGCTTGAAGAAGAGTTATGCCACTGCAGAGCCTGTTGACCGCGCTGCCAGGGATGGAGATCTCGTTTACCTTAAGCTTGATGCAACGTTGGTGGATCCAACCGGTGATGAAAAGGCTGAAGTCCTCAAGGAATCTCCTTTACAGGTGGTTATCGGTGAAAATGATCCCGAAGTAGTCGACTTTCCCTATCCCGGTTTTGGCGAGAATCTTAAGGGACTCAAGGAAAACGGCGAGAAGAAAATTAAGTACACCTATCCCGATGACTCTAATTACGATAAACTGCGCGGCAAGGAGATCGAGTTCCATGTGAAGGTCGAGAACGTCAAATCTCTCACGCTTCCTGAATTCAACGATGCTTTCGCCCAAACAGTTGGTGAATTTGAAAATGCCGAAAAATTACGGGAATCCATCGTTCAGCAGCTGGAAAACCGCACCAAAGCGGAATATGAACAAACCTATTTCGATGAATTGATCGAAATGTTGATCAAAAAAGCCACCATCAAATATCCACCGCAAGTGCTTGAACACGAAATGGAACATGTTGAAGAACATGTCAAGGAAGACCTGGCTAATCAGCGCATGGAATTGGATACCTACCTGAAGACTATAAAGAAGGAAAAAACCGTATGGTTGGAAGAGGATATCAAACCTGCTGCGAAGAAACGTCTCGAACGCTCTCTTGTGCTGGATAAATTAGCCAAGGAAGAAAAGGTTGAGATCAAGAACGCAGATCTTCAGCAGGAATACACTCAAATGATCAGTGAAATGCAGCAGACTACTGACCTGAAGAAGCTCGAAAAACAACTTCGCAATGAGCGGGTAGCTAATGCTGTTGCCATGGAAGCCGCTTCAAGGGTTTTGAATCGCCAGGTTCTCAATCGACTCAAAGACATCGCCACCGGTAAGGTTGAAGAGAAAGTCATGGAACCTGTAGTTGAAGAAAAGAAATCAAAATCAACCACTAGGACTACCAAGAGTAAACAGGCAGACGCAGAGGTTGTTGCCGAAGCGGGAGAGAAAATGCCAAAAACGGTCAAGAAACCAGCCAAAAAGGTTGTCAAGACCGGTGACAAGTAATATCCTTTTATCAATAATAGGAGATCAAAATGGAAATTCCCAATTTTAAATCAGTTATGCCCATGGTCGTTGAATCTTCCGGCCGCGGCGAACGTGCTTACGATATTTACTCGCTTTTATTCCGCGAGCGTATCATCTTTGTAGGTACTCCAATTGACGATCAGGTAGCCAACGCGATTGTCGCGCAGCTGCTTGTTCTCAGTCGCGAGGACCCTGATACTGATATTCAAATGTATATCAATTCTCCCGGCGGTCAGATCTACGCTGGCCTGGCGATCTATGACACGATGAAAATGATCCCCAACAAGATCAGTACAGTTGCCGTTGGCGTCACTGCATCCTTTGGTACTGTCTTGTTGGCTGCAGGAACCAAAGGAAAACGGTATGCCCTGCCTCACGCCACGATCCACATGCACCAGCCTCTTGGCGGCGCTGAAGGACAGGCTTCTGATATCGAGATCCAGGCGCGCGAGATTCTGCGCCTCAAAGCCAGGTTGGCAGGTATTCTGTCTGAGAGTACCGGGCAGCCTCTGGACGCGATCGCCCGTGATACCGACCGCAACTTCTATATGGACGCCCAGGCAGCTGTAGCCTATGGGCTGGTTGACCAGGTTTTGATTCCACCCACACACGAGTCCAAGTAACCATCACAGACCGGGTGAAAAATCATCCGGTCTGTTTTATGAGGGAATATGTTCATTAACCAATTGGGTGAAATAAAATCGTTGATCCTGGATATGGATGGCGTCCTCTGGCGGGAAAATGCTGCCATCGGTGACCTTCCCTGGATTTTCGATCGCTTTTCAGAATTGGGATTGCAGGTCATTCTTGCTACCAATAACGGCACGCGCACGCCTGAGCAGTACATCCAAAAGATTTCTTCGTTTGGCGTGGATGTAAAAAAAGAGCAGATCATCAATTCAGCCATGGCGGTTACCCATTTGCTCAAGAAACGCTTCCCAGGTGGCGGTCCGGTTTATATAGTAGGTGAAGTTGGATTATCTTCTTCACTCAATGACGCTGGTTTCCACCATTCAGAATCAGATGTGTTGGCTGTCGTCGGCGGGATGGATCGAGCCATTGACTTCATGAAACTTAAACGTGCCACCTTACTGATCCGCGCGGGTGCTCCTTTCTACTTTACCAATCCCGACAGGACCTACCCAACCCCCGAAGGCTTGATCCCCGGCGCTGGTTCGATTCTCGCAGCTCTTGAAGCAGCCACCGACGTTAAAGCCATAATCGCGGGCAAGCCTTCACCGGCACTGTTTGAATTTGCCCTTGAAAGGC
Organism: uncultured Anaerolinea sp.; assembly: GCA_964533735.1. GTDB lineage: Bacteria > Chloroflexota > Anaerolineae > Anaerolineales > Anaerolineaceae > UBA6107. Next base: position 399,492 of record CAZHMD010000001.1, read on the forward strand.
TGAAAACTGCACCAGCACACACGCTGGTTGTCGGCGATCGCTTGGAAACAGACATCCTTGGTGGACAGACCGTCTGTTGTAAAACGGTGTTAGTCTTATCCGGAGTTGCAACAGCCTCAGAGGCTGAACAATGGCAGCCAAAAATCGATCTTATCCTTCCGGAACTGGCTGATCTAGTCAGATGAGTGACATTTCGATGCAGGATTTTGTTTATGATCTGAGCCCCGAGGAACTTCGGGAGATAATCGCATCCGCTGGAGAACCTTCTTTTCGCGCTGACCAAATTTGGAAAGCCCTTTATGTAAATTTGGTTTCTAATCCCGATCAGATTTCCACGCTTTCGAAAACTTTACGAACCCGCTTGGCTGCAGTCCTCTCATTCTCACATCTTGACCTCGTAACCCGCCTTTCTTCAAAAGACGGTACGACCACAAAAACACTCTTCCGTTTGCCGGATGGGAAGACACTCGAGTCCGTCCTCATGCGGTACGATGACCGCAACACACTGTGCATTTCCTCACAATCTGGCTGCGCCATGGGTTGTGTTTTTTGTGCCACAGGTCAAATGGGTTTCGGGCGGAATTTATCCAGCGGAGAGATCGTGGAACAAGTCCTTTTCTTTGCGCGGGAACTCGCTTCCATCGGACAGGTCGTGACCAATATCGTTGTCATGGGGATGGGGGAACCATTCCACAATTACGAGGCCGTGCTTGAAGCGATCCGTCGCTTGAATGACCCGCTCGGGTTTAATCTCGGTGCCCGCCGATTTACGATTTCCACAGTAGGTATCGTCCCCATGATCCGGCGTTTTGCTGATGAAAAGAATCAGGTTAACCTGGCAATCAGTCTCCATGCGGCAAATGACGATCAACGAGGTTCATTACTCCCGGTTAACCGCAAGTATCCAATTAAGGAATTAATCGATGCCTGCCGATACTATGTCGAAACCACCCACCGCCGTATCACCTTCGAATGGGCGTTAATCCAGGAGATCAATGATTTTGAAGAGGATGCCCGTGAGCTTGCTGGGCTCATTAAAGGTCTCCTTTGCCATGTCAATATCATTCCCCTAAACCCAACGAAGAAATTCACGGGAAAATCAACCACTCACGCAAGAGCGCTTGCCTTCCAGGCTGTCCTGGTGAAAAATGGCATCCCCTGTACCATCCGTTTACGGCGTGGATTGGATATTAATGCTGGTTGTGGTCAGTTGGCGTCAAGCGTCCAGTAAATAAGTCCACATGATATAATTTTTGACCTATGCCTGACATATTTTCAAAGTGGAAGCAAAGCCTCGAAAGAACGCGTAAATCCACCTTCGGTCGTATCGCGACCATGGTGGGCGCTTCTGAGATTAACCAACACACATGGGATGATCTTGAGGAATTACTCATTCAATCTGATCTTGGCGTTTTAACTACCAATCTGGTCATTGATTCCTTAAAAAAACGTGTCTTCGAAATAGGAATCTTCAAAAGCGGAGAATTCAAGGGTTTACTGAGAAGTGAACTCCTCAGCAGGTTGATCACCCCCGGAATTGTTGACTTTCAGAACCAAAAACCGGCAGTCATTCTTCTGGTTGGGGTCAATGGATCTGGCAAAACCACTACAGCAGCAAAGTTAGGCAAAATTTATTCTGACAATGGATTAAAAGTTATTCTGGCTGCTGCTGATACCTACCGCGCGGCTGCCATTGACCAATTGCAGGTGTGGGCTGACCGTCTCAATCTTCCAGTGATCGCTGGTCAGCCGGATAGCGATCCCGGCGCAGTGGCATACGATGCGGTTCAGGCTGCCGTTGCCCGCGCCCTGGATATTGTGCTGATTGATACTGCCGGCCGCCTTCACACCCGCTACAATCTAATGGAAGAACTCAAAAAAGTTCACCGGGTCGTTGGTAAGGCCCTCCCGGGGGCTCCTCATGCGGTTTATCTCGTGTTGGATGCGACTACCGGACAAAACGCGCTTCACCAGGCAAAAGCTTTCCAGGACGCAGTCCAGGTATCTGGAGTCATCCTCACAAAATTGGATTCCTCCGCTCGCGGGGGAATGGCTTTTGCAATACAAAGTGAACTGAATTTACCCATTCTGTACGTGGGGCTCGGCGAGAAACCTGAGGATTTGCAGGTCTTTGATCCGGAAAAATTTATTGACAGCATTCTATTAACTACCGAGTAGAGGGACAATGGAAGAAACCACTAACATGCTTAGAGAAAACCTTGCCAATTTGCATTCGCTCATGGAGCGTCTTTGACTTAAAGGACAAACAAACCAGCCTTAACGAACTTCAGAAAAAAAGTGAAGCACCCAACCTCTGGGACGATCCGCGTGAAGCCCAGAACCTGATGAAACGCATGTCGGAATTACGCGATGAAATAACCCTCTGGACAACCCTGGAACAGCAGATCAAGGATGCCATTGAACTTTCGGAATTAAATGATCCGGCCCTCCAGGAGGAGATTGAGCGGGAGTCCCTGCTCATTTCCACGCAGCTCGATAAACTCTCCCTCGCAACCTTGTTGGGAGGAAAATACGACCGTGGGAATGCCATACTCACCATCAACACCGGTGAAGGTGGAACAGATGCCCAGGATTGGGCTGGTATGCTTGAGCGCATGTACCTGCGCTGGTGTGAGCGCAAAGGTTTCCAAACAGAGATTCTTGATCAAACCGAAGGTGAAGAAGCCGGTATCAAGACGGTATCCATCATGGTTACCGGTAGTTTTGCATATGGGTACCTGCGCGCAGAAAAAGGTGTCCATCGCCTGGTGAGATTGTCACCTTATGATTCAGCCCACCGCCGGCACACTTCATTTGCTCAGGTTGAGGTGCTGCCGGAAGCCGCCCAGGAAGATCCTTTGGTTACCATTAACCCGGATGAGTTGAGGATTGAGGTTTACAAATCTTCTGGCGCTGGCGGACAGAATGTTCAAAAGAATGCCACGGCTGTGCGCATCACCCACCTGCCAACAGGGCTTGTGGTCTCCTGCCAGAATGAACGCTCCCAGATGCAAAATCGTGAGAATGCCATGCGTGTCTTGCGTGCTCGTCTGCTGGACCTGGCACAGGTTGCCCTCGACAAGCACCTGGCTGACCTGCGTGGTGTCTACCAGAAAGCAGAATGGGGCAGCCAGATCCGGTCTTACGTGCTTCATCCCTACCAGATGGTCAAAGACCACCGCACTGATTACGAGGTCGGCAACAGCCTGGCCGTGTTGGATGGCGACCTTGATGGTTTTATCGAGGCTTACTTGAAACAGAAAAAGGAAGACCGCCCTTAAGCGGTCTTTTTTATTAATCCAAAATCTGCTGAAGCTCGAACAATCTCCTGTCAAGTGGTTTGGTTTTTCCAGCTACCTCTTCCAGGGGAGTGGCCACGATCTCGCCTTTCAGTTGCCCCACCAGAACACCATAATTTCCTGCTGCTAATTGCTCAATGGCTGCAGCCCCCAGTCTGCTCGCAAGAATACGGTCGAAAGCTCCGGGGTTGCCGCCTCTCTGTGTATGCCCCAGGATGGTTACTCTCATGCTAAAACCCAATCGTTCCCGGTGTTCCTTAAAATAAGCCTCCAGCGCATTTGCATTGTATTTTGCCCCCTCCGCTACCACAATGATTGCGTGCGCCTTCCCTTTTTCGTACGCATTGGAAAGCACATTGGCAATCTCCTCCGGATCGGATTCGAATTCCGGTAAAACCACATACTCAGCCCCACCCGCGATGGCAGCCATCAATGCCAGGTAACCACAGTTTCGCCCCATCACCTCGATCAGGAACGCCCGTTGATGGGAAGATGCAGTGATCTTCAAGCGGTCAATGGCTTCGAGCGCAATATTTAAAGCTGTATCCACGCCTATGGTGATATCCGAGCCAACCAGGTCATTATCGATAGTGGAAGCGATTCCCACAACCGGAAATCCATGCTTATGTAAGGCAAATGAGCCGGTTTGGGTGCCATTTCCGCCGATGACAACCAGTCCATCCACACCTTCCTCATTCATTGACCGGATGGCATGGATTTGTCCTTTTTCGGTTTTAAATTCCTCACAGCGGGCGCTTCCCAGCACGGTGCCGCCTCTCTGGATGATCCCGCCAACATCCCTTGTACCCAATGGCACAAAAATACCATTGATTAAGCCTTCAAAACCATTCCTCACACCACATGCTTCCCAACCATGGGTCACGCCAGTTCTCACTACAGCACGGATGGCAGCGTTCATCCCGGGGGCGTCTCCACCGCTCGTCAATACAGCGATTTTTTTCATAATGACCTCCTGCTTATTCAAGATTGATTTTATCACCCCGAATAAAAAAAGTGACACTCGTTCACTTTTTGAGGTTGTTTCTCATTGTCTGTAACGCAGCGAATTTGGTACAATTCATTCGGTCATTCCAGGAATTATCAACACACCATATCTTATCAATTGAGGAAGAACCGGTTATGGCAGATCGCAGAATCACTAAACATCCCATCCTTCCTATCCTGGATCGAAAAAATATATCATTTCAGTGGATGGATAAAACGCTCACTGGTCTTGAAGGTGAAACCATTTCGGCAGCGCTATTCGCTAATGGGATTAAAACTTTTGGACATCATCATAAAGATGGATCCCCGTTGGGGATTTTTTGTGCCAATGGTCAGTGTTCGCAGTGTATGGTGATCGCGGATGGTATGCCTGTCAAAGCCTGCATGGAAACCCTCACCGCCGGGATGAAGATTATTCCTAACGATAACCACCCCGAACTTCCCCTGGTGAAAATTCCGTCTGTTTTTACAAAAATTCGCGAAATTGAAGTTCCTGTGCTCATCATCGGCGGCGGCCCTGCCGGCCTTTCTGCAGCAATCGAACTCGGAAAACTGGGTATAAAAACGCTGTTGATCGATGATAAACACCGCGTTGGAGGGAAACTGGTCCTCCAGACCCACCGCTTCTTTGGTTCCGCGGATGCTGTTTATGCTGGAACACGCGGAATTGACATCGCCACAATCCTTGAATCCGAACTTCAAAAGTATCCGTCGGTCGAGGTGTGGTTAAAGAGCACCTGTCTTGCGGTCTTTAGTGATAAAAAAGTTGGCATCTTAAAGGATGGAGACGAGTATGTCCTCGTCACCCCGCAAACCATGCTCGTGGCCAGCGGCGCTCGCGAGAAGTTCCTCGCCTTTAACGGCAACACTTTGCCTGGAGTCTATGGCGCTGGTGCATTCCAGACCCTGGTCAATCGTGATCTTGTCCGCCCGGCTGAGAAATTATTCATCGTCGGCGGCGGCAACGTAGGTCTAATTGCGGGTTACCATGCTCTCCAGGCGGGAATCGGTGTGGTTGGTTTGGTGGAAGCCCTTCCGGAATGCGGCGGTTATAAAGTGCATAAAGATAAACTGGTACGCATGGGCGTTCCCATCTATACCGCGCACACGATCTTGAGCGCCAATGGATCCGATTATGTTGAGTCCGTGACAGTCGCCAGGGTGGATGATCACTTTAAACCTATCCCCGGCACAGAGCAATCCTTTGCATGTGATTCAGTCCTTATCGCGGTCGGGTTGGATTCGGTTTCTGAATTTTACAAGAAAGCTGTCGACTTCAATATCCCGGCTTTCGTTGCCGGCGACGCAGAAGAAATCGCTGAAGCTTCCGCTGCCATCTTCTCCGGCAAGATCAAGGGTCTGGAAATCGCCAAGTCATTGGGGTTAAACATCGGCGAGATCCCCGCTTCGTGGTACCGCACAGGTGAGATCCTAAAGTCGCGTCCGGGAAACGTGTTTGCCGAACAAATCCCTGACCTGCCGGTCGGTGTTGTCCCTGCGTTTCATTGCAACCAGGAAATTCCCTGTGACCCCTGCTCTTCTCTTTGCCCACATGGTCTCATCGTCATCGATAAAAAGGACATCCGCGCCATTCCTTCCTTTGTTGGCAACAACTACTGCTGTGAAGTCTGTGAGAAATGTGTCGCCGGATGCCCCGGTTTGGCCATCACCCTGGTGGATTACCGTTCCAATCCGGAACAGCCCATCGTTTCCATCCCGTATGAATTCTCCAGTGGTACCATCACCCGGGATGATATGGTCTCAATCCTTGATACCGAAGGGAATCTCCTCGGCGAAACTGAGGTCTACGATATTCACAACATCCCCTCCAGTGACCGCACAGCTATTATCCAGGTGGTTACCACCAGTGAACTTGCACCAAAAATTGCCGGCATAAAAGTTCAAAAAGAACAGATCACCCAACCCATGTTCCAGTACGTCAACAATGTAGCCGATGACACCATTGTCTGCCGCTGTGAACACGTAACCGCTGGCGAGATTCGCGCTCTAATCCGCAATGGGTATCACGATATTAACGAGATAAAAACGGTCACCCGCGCCTGTATGGGTGCCTGCGGCGCAAAAACCTGCGCCTCGTTGATCCTCCGCTTATTCCGGGAGGAAGGCGTCCCTGCCAACCAGGTTATCGAAGCATCCAAAAGACCGGTCTTCATTGAGGTTCCCCTGGGTACTTTTGCAGGAGAACAGAATGGGAGGCAGCAAAATGAACAATAAGAACCATTTTGATGCCATCATTATCGGTGCTGGGTCTTTAGGGACACCAGCTGCATTTTACCTGGCAGAAGCCGGCTTAAGTGTACTTGTTCTGGAATCTGTCCCCAGTGTGGGTCAGGGTTCCAATAAGCGCGCAATTGGCGGCATTCGCGCCACGCATTCTGATCCCGCCAAGATCCGCATGTGCCTGCGCAGTATTGAAATTTTCTCCACTTTCAAGGAACGCTTCGGTGATGACATAGAATGGGATGAATGCGGTTACTCATTTGTGGCATATACCGAGCGCGAAGAAAGTATCCTTAAAGACCTGCTGGTCATCCAAAAATCCTATGGCTTGCAAAATGACTGGTACGGAAAAAGCGATCTTTTAAAGATTGTTCCTGACCTGAATCCGATAAACCTTCTCGGGGGAACTTTTTCCCCAAAAGACGGCAGTGCCTCTCCATTACTCGCCAACCATGCGTATTACAAACATGCAGTTAAATTAGGCGCGCAGTTCCATTTCTCTGAACCGGTCATTTCCTTGGAAATCGACCACGATAGGATTAGGTCTGTTACAACCACTAAGAACTCATATTCAGCCGATGTCGTGATTAACGCCGCTGGAGCCGATGCTGCTCAAATCGGTCGCATGGCTGGGCTCGAACTGCCTGTGAGACCAGATTCACATGAGGCTGCCATCACTGAACCAGTGGCGCGTTTTCTCGGGCCGATGGTGGTGGATATCCGCCCCACCGAGGGATCATCCAACTATTACTTCTACCAACACATCACCGGACAGGTGATCTTCTGCATAACGCCAAAACCCAACGCCTGGGGCGATGACATCAATGAAACCAGCAGTTTTCTGCCCATGGTCGCGCGCAGAATGATCGAGATCATGCCGCGCCTAAAGAACATCCGTGTGCGCCGAACCTGGCGCGGACTTTACCCAATGACCCCTGATGGCTTTCCAATTATCGGTAAGGCGCCGCAATTGAACAATTTCGTCCTTGGTGTCGGTCTATGCGGGCAGGGTTTCATGCTCGGACCCGCCAGTGGAGAATTGCTCACCAGGATCGTCCTCGATCGAACCACTCGTGAGGATGTGGAAACTCTGCGCTATCTCTCTCCCCTGCGCCAATTTGCGGGCGAAGAAAAACTTAAATAGTTCAATATTAAGAAAGACGCACAGGCTCAATGTCAATTAAAGGGTTCATTTTTGATTTCGATGGTTTAATCCTGGACACCGAAAAGCCCGGTTTCCTGGCATGGAAAGAAATCTTTGACCGGTTCAACCAACCCTTCGCTCTTGATGATTGGAAAAAGGCAATTGGTACAGGACCTAGCGCTTTTGATCCCGCTCGTCACCTATGCGCATTAGTTCAGGACCCCCTCGACCCTTCTCAATTGCACGAGGAACAACTTTCAATCGCCAATAGGCTAATCCAAACTCAACCTATCCTGCCCGGCGTGCTCAATTTCATTCGTGAAGCCAAAAATGCTGGTCGGAAATTGGCTATTGCCTCCAGTTCGCCACGTTCCTGGGTAATCGGACATCTTTCACGCTTGGAATTAGTCCGGTATTTCGACACTATCCTCACTTCAGAGGATGTCCTGAATGTTAAACCTGACCCGGAACTTTACCTTCTCGCCCTCTCGAAATTGGACTTACAACCTGCGGAAGCTGTGGTGTTCGAAGATTCTCCCAATGGGATTTTCGCTGCCAATGCAGCCGGGATCACCTGTATTGCGGTGCCAAATGAAATTACCCGCACAATGGATATTTCGCACGCTGACTTTATTGTTAAATCCTTTATGCAGGTAACATTAGCAGTACTGGATAATGGTTTCTTGCAGGGTTAAAAATGTTATACTAGTGCGAAATTAGATTGGTTAGACAAAATGATCAGTACTGAAAAACTTGCCCCGCTCCTCGAAAATCTGATTGAAGCGCTGCCGGAATCCTATTCCATGGTTGACCGCGAGCTGATCATCCATGCCTATAAATTTGCCGAAAAAGCTCACGAAGGTCAAAAACGCGTCTCAGGCGAACCCTATATAACACATTGCATTGCCGTTGCCATCATCCTGGCTGAACTTCAGGTGCAGCCAGTGGTAGTCGTGGCCGGGTTATTGCATGATACGGTCGAGGATACTCCAGTCACTCTGGCAGATATTGCCAGGGAGTTTAGCGACGAGATCAGACTGTTGGTGGATGGCGTCACCAAGTTAACCCATCTTCCGCGGGTCTCCAGGGCTGACCAGCACGATTCCCAGATCTTTGAACAGCTTGGAAACCAGGCAGAGGACGCCGATGATTCGCTTCTTGATTCTCCCCTGGCACGTGACCGCCGTAGGGACCTCGCCAATGAGACGCTTCGTAAAACGTTTCTCGCCATGGGAGAAGATATCCGCGTCATCCTCATCAAGCTGGCCGACCGCTTGCACAATATGCGCACGCTCGGATTCATGCCTGAGAAAAAACGCCGCCGTATCGCCCAGGAAACCCTGGATATTTTTGCGCCTTTAGCCAACCGCCTCGGCATCTGGCAGCTCAAGTGGGAATTGGAAGACCTTGGTTTCCGCCATACCAATCCGGAAAAATACAAAGAAATTGCTCAAAACCTGTCAGAAACCCGCCTGGATCGTGAACGTCAGATGGATGAGATCATTACCCGCCTTAAAAAGGTGCTGGCTGAGGTGGGGATCAAGGTTGAAATAACCGGTCGCTCCAAACACATTTTCTCGATCTATCGCAAAATGGTCGAAAAAAACAAACCATTTGAACTTGTGCGCGATCTTCGCGGCGTTCGTCTGATTGTCAACGATATTCCTTCCTGTTACGCATCACTGGGTGTCATCCATACCAACTGGCGTCCCATTCCCAATGAATTTGATGACTACATTGCCGCCCCAAAAGATAATTTCTACCAGTCTCTCCATACTGCCATTCTTTATGATGACGGCAAACCGCTTGAAGTTCAGATCCGCACACCAGAGATGGATGAGAATGCTGAATATGGTATCGCGGCTCACTGGAAGTACAAGGAAAAGGGTCCGCGTGATGAACAGTACGAACAGCGCATTAACTGGCTGAAAAAATTGATGGAATGGCGCCAGGAAGTTGAAGATGCCACCGAATTCGTTGACGGGATGAAAACTGATGTCTTTCAGGATCGCGTTTACGTGTTTACCCCGCGGGGAGACATCATCGACCTGCCAGCGGGTTCCACCCCCATTGATTTTGCCTATAACGTCCACACTGAGATTGGTCACCGCTGCCGCGGTGCGAAAGTAAACGGTAAACTCGAAAGTCTGGACCATATATTAAAAACTGGCGACCAGGTGGAGATTCTTGCCGCCAAGCAGGGTGGACCCTCTCGTGATTGGCTGAATTCCAACCTCGGGCTGGTTCGCACACAGCGCGCCCGTTCCAAGATCCGTCAGTGGTTCAAACATCAAAATCGTGATCAAAACCTGAGCCAGGGTAAAGAGATACTGGACAAGGAGTTGCGCCGCCTGGGTTTGATGGACTTCAACCTGGAGAAGCTGGCAACGAGTTTTGATTTCCGCAACCTGGATGACCTTTACGTGGCAGTTGGTTGTGGTGATATTTCCATCGGACATATCATCAATTTACTTTCGGATGTTGAATCCACTACCCAGGATGAGCTGGTCATCAAGCCGGGTCCCCCTGTGCGCGACCTCAATGGCAATGCCGTGTCCGTCCTTGGGTTGAAAAACATACTCACCACGTACGGCAAATGCTGTAAACCTGTCCCCGGGGATGATATCATCGGGTACATAACCCGCGGCAGGGGTGCCACCATCCACAGGCAGGATTGCCCGAATATGTTGCGAATTAAGGATCGCGATCGTTTGGTCCGGGTTGCCTGGGGAGAACCGCAGCTCACCTTCCCGGTTGAGATTCAGATCAAAGCGTATGATCGGCAGGGACTCATGGGTGACATCTCCAGTCTGTTGACGAATGAAAACATCAATGTAAAAGATATCAAGATCAACATCACTCACAACCTGGCTTACCTTGACCTCGTGGTCGAAATATCGGATATCGCCCAATTAGCGCGTGTATTAACCAAGATCGAAAACTTGCCAAATGTAATGGAAGCTCACCGCTTGAAACCTGGGTAAATCATGTTATACTATTGCCGATTTTCACCTCGGAAGAAATTTATCTGCGGCAATCATCGTGAGAGGGGAAATACGAAAAATCGAATTTTGCATGAAGGATAAGCAGATCATCATTAACCGTATTAGGGTCGTCGTCTGGATTACAGCACTGGTTGGATTACTGATTTCTGGCTACCTTGCGTATGTTAAGATTTTTGACACTCCCATCTACTGTACACCAGGACTTGGGGATTGCTCAACGGTAAATTCAAGCAGTTATTCGGAGTTATGGGGAATACCAATCGCCATTTTTGGCCTTTTGAGCTACCTCACAATCATCCTTTTGGTCTTCTCTGGAGAACGCATTAAACTGTTCAAGAATTACCAGGTTTTATTTATTTTTGGGATTGGCTTTTTTGGATTTTTGTACTCGCTCTATCTAACCTACCTTGAAATCTTTGTCATCCGCGCTTTATGTCAATGGTGTATCCTGTCAGGCGTGTGTATGACAATCATTTTTACAGCTTCAATAATCTGGTTGAAACAGAACCAAGGATCAAATTTACACTCTTAGGAGGAGAAAATAAATGGCTCGAATAAAATGTCATTATTTGGACTGTGCTTTTTTGGATGATGGGATCTGCACCGCTGGTATGGTGGAGATTGATCCGGATGCCGGATGTAAAACCTATTCCGTTAGTGCCGAAACTGCTGCCGAAGAAGACTGGACTGAAGAAGAAGATGAATTGGCAGAGTGGGAGGAATTGGACGAAGAGGATGACGAAGAGATCTGGGATGCAGACGAACCAGATGAATCTTACTAAGTAGAATCCAAAATCAAACCCCGGATTTCTCCGGGGTTTTTTCCATCAAATCACATGGATATCGAGCAGCCTACATTCGACCGCAGTAACCTCAAGCACAATATCACCGCCAATATGGGTGATGGGAGTATTTTTGGTTTCGCCGTCGGCTTTGCCTCCTATTCCACGGTCATTCCCCTTTTTGTTGCCACCATGACCAACTCCGCCACATTGATTGGTTTGATCCCTGCCATTCATAATATGGGTTGGCAGCTTCCCCAACTACTTACTGCCAAACGCATTAACCGTATGGAACACATCAAGCCTTACGTGGTCATGATGACCATCCAGGAACGGTTGCCGATCCTTGGTCTTGCGCTTGTCGGCCTCCTGATCCCTGTTATCGGAAAAACGGCTGCCATAATATTGACATTCACTTTGTTGATTTGGCAGGGTCTTGGTTCCGGGTTAACTGCCAACGCCTGGCAGATCATGATCAGCAAGGTGATCCCCGGAGAGATGCGCGCCACTTTCTACGGTTTCCAGGCTGCGGGCGCAAATTTATTCGCCAGTATTGGCGCAGTAACTGCGGGGGTCATTCTATCCAAACTCGGTCCGCCTTTTGATTTTGCCACCTGTTTCTTTATCGCCTCTGGTTTGTACGTAATTTCCTGGTTCTTCCTCAATGCCACCCGGGAACCCCACCGTGCGCCGCTTGAAGACCGGGTCAACCTAACTCCTTTATGGAGTGATGTCAGGCGCATCCTTCATAGCGACACCCAATTCCGTAATTTTCTCATCAGCCGTATCATCTCCCAGTTCGGAATGATGGCATTTGCCTTTTATACTGTTTATGCCGTCAAAATATTAAAGATGGACACCATCACGATTGGTGTCATGACCAGCATCCTCATGGTCACCCAGGTTGTGGCTAACCCCACATTAGGCAGGCTGGCAGACAAATGGTCGCGGAAATGGGTATTGGTGCTGGGTGGAATAACCGCTGTCGCTAGCGCCATATTTGCATTGGTCATCAAAGATCCGGCGTTGTTTTCTCTTGTGTTCATTCTTAATGGGATTGCCAATACCTGTTTTTGGACCATCGGACTCGCCATCTCACTTGAATTTGGACAGGAATCCAACCGTCCTACTTATGTAGGCATGGCCAACTCGCTCATCGCGCCAAGTACCATCCTCGCTCCTTTTTTGGGAGGTCTTCTTGCGGATGGTTTCGGCTATCACACGACTTTTATTGTTTCGGCTGTGCTGGGATTGATCTCGATCGTTACTTTAAGTATGTTGGTGAAAGACCCGGCAAAATAAAGGTTGAAGCCCCCTCATCACTCAAGACTGATGAGATTTTTACACAAGAATGGTTTCAACAGGAGAAATCTCTTCCACTCTGTTTGTCAAATCATTGATCCAGCGTTTTGAGAAATACCGCCACAGTCCTATGCTTGCTTTTACCAACTCCTCGGTGAGTGTAAGTGCATACACCAGGTGTATCGGCAGATGGAACACAAACGCCCCAACGGCAGTAATCGGCACACCCACCAACCAGATGACCATCCCATCGAGAATGAGGGAGAACTTGGTATCTCCCCCCGCCCGCAGGATACCAATAATAATGACATGGTTGGAAGCCCGGATCCACATGGCAAGGGACATCACCGTCAGGATCGCCTTGGCATTAGCCACAACCTGCGGTGAAACTTTGTATAACTGGAAAATGTTGCCGGCAAAGAGGAATACTAACGCTCCAATTACCATAGCTCCGGACACCTGGAGAACTAGAGACCGTCCTGCATAGGTGAACGCCTTATCCCTCTCACCCTTGCCGATCTGGTTGCCGACCATGATCGAAGTGGCAGTCCCGAGACCAAGGAAGATGACGAACGCAATTTGATCTATGGTTGAAACCATGTTAATGGCGGCAATCGCTTCTGTTCCAATATGCCCGTAAATCGCATTGTAGGTGGTAATGCCAAGCGACCACAACGTTTCATTCCCGATCACTGGCAGCACAGGTTTAAGGACCGTTTGGATAAATTTCCAATCCCAGTCAATTAGCTCGGCAAAGCCAACCCTTACCGGGTTGGTTTTATCCCTGTAGACAAAAAATACGATTGCGGAACACTCCAATACCCTGGCGATCAGGGCAGCGATGGCAAAGCCATTGATCCCCAAAGCCGGTAGTCCTATCGCCTTTACCCCAAAGATGAGTGGAATTGCCAGCGCTACTTCGATTGCCAGGGCGGAAGTGCTGACAAATAAGGGTAAGCGAACATTCCCGGTCGAGCGCGACGCCATGCTGAAAACAATTGTGACGGAGAATACCGCATAAGTCCCGCTCATCAAACGTAAAAAACTGCTCCCCATGGCGATGACTTCAGGATCGGTGGAATAGATACGCAGGACTGTCTCAGGGATGAGCAGTGCCACAAGCGTGAAGAATAAGGCAATCGCCAAGGCCAGCTTTAGCGTTAACCCAACCACCCGGCGGATGTTATGCACATCATGTTTTCCCCACAATTGCGCGATGAAAATCGCGCAGCCGCTCACCACGCCAAAAACCATCAGGTTTAAGAGGAAAAAGATCTGGTTGGCCAGGCTGACGGATGCTACTGCAGTCTCACCCAATTGCCCGATGAACAGCACTGCGATCATCGTTAACGAGGATGTGATTAAACTCTGCAAGGCAATTGGGAATGCCAAACGAAATAACCCGCGGTAATACTCGCGGTCACGAAAGAAATGTGTGATTTTCTGAATGGTATTTGTCATCTCGTTTTACCCGGCACAGCGGGTAATTATACTCGAGAGCCCTGAGTTTATCCCCCTCGCTGGATAAGTTTTACTGGTACTTTAAAATTGAATCGTAACCTTCTCTAAACCCTTTATTGGGTCGCCTTGAAGTATACAAGAGAAATATTCGCCACCCTTAACCCCCATCGGACAGAATTTTATCTTCCTGCCTAAAGTAAATGCTTGTCAATAGTAAAATCCAGGGTTTGAATCAATGTTTTTGACTAATTCAATGAATTGTTTTCTCCGTGCTCCTACACAATTGGAAATTCTCATTCCATTTTAGAAATAGAGGTCTTTGGTTTCCGGAATGGACTGAAGTTTCTTAAAATTATTATGAATCTCTTTCAGTATCTCTTCTTTCCTGATACTGACGTAATGTTTTAAGTTAATAAGTTCTTTTCGATCCGGGAAAATCTGTAAACCCAATCGAGCAAGATTATTGGTAATAATCCTTACATTCTTTACTATTCCTTTAACCCAACACCGATCAAGATACGGCTGGACTTTTATTGGAAGGAGAATTTTCTCATTGAGCACATCGCTTAACTCCCTCTGATTTGATACAGCAACAAATAGGCTCATTCCGTTTGGAGCGACCTCATTTATATTCACCCGATACGAGTTTCCCTTTAAAATGATGCTGAAGTAATTAGGCGTTTTAGGTTGAACCCTGTCGCTAAAGCGTTTCTTCCAACTTGAGGTAAGTTTTCTGAAATCCGTAAGATTGATCTTGTTTTCCCTTGGAAGCAATTGCATTAATCTGCCAACAACAATCTCCATCACTCGGGGGGATCTGAGGATCACAGGGATGGTTTCATTCCCGGAACAAAAATGCCCTATATCCGTGACTCTGCCAGTAATCTGGTCACTTGTAGAATTTTCGATGATTATTCTCTCATTTACCTGTAGTCCGTGGATGGGTACGATAACATCGACATAATTTGAGGTATCAATTAAGTCTGAGATTTTTGGAATTCTCTTGGTAGAGTCGAACAGTAGAATTTCATCTAAAGGGTTCATGCACACACTCCTGGTTTTTCAATTCGCACAGTAGAATTCCGATTTACTCCAGGTTAATCCTGATTAAATAGCGCTATATGGAGACGCAAAACGCCGAGAGATCCTCGGCGTTTAGGACAATAAGTGAAAACATATTACACTATTTTTACCTATATTGTCAATATTTTTGGGATTCTTTAAGGTTGTTCGATTTCGCAGAACTTGTTATTGCGAGCCTTGTAGGCAGGCGAAGCAATCCCCAATTACGCTGCCGATCTCCAGGACTTCCCCAAAAAACTTGCCAAATTGCCAGGCATACTTGTCATTGCGAGCCTCGTAGGCAGGCGAAGCAATCCCCAATTATGCTGCTGATCTCTAAACCTTCCCCAAAATATTTACCAAAGTGGCAGCCGCACTTATCATTGCGAGTCTGGCGGGCAGGCGAAGCAATCCCCGATTATGCCGCCGATTTCTTAAATTTACTTAAAAACTTGCCAATTTGGCAAGTTTTGGCTAAAAAATTCGCCAATCAGGCAAGTTGTAATTTCGCCATTTCGTGGGATAATATATATAGTAAATATGTTCTATGTTTTTCCAGAGGAGCAACTGTGTCCCAATCCCAAGCCGAAGCCCCGAAACTACACCAGCCTGGAATTATTAGCCAGAAGCGTAAACGCGGAGGTCAGCCTGGCAACACCAACGCCCTTAAACACGGTCTCTACCTCGCCGGTTGCCGCCTTCGCAAGTCCGCTTTGGTTGAGGCACACATACCGGATGTTAATGAATTGATCGATAAGTTAAAAAGATCCATTCAGATGACCTATGAGGTCAGTCTACATGCAGGCAATTTGGCGGAGTCCACTGAAGCCTTGCGCTCGCTGAGCATGGCTGTCAATGGGTTGATCCGCCTCATCAATCTTACCTCCAGATCAGGGATATCCGCATTCACTCCGGGCATTGATGAATTCACAGCAGAAACTTACCAGGCGTTGCTCGCCAAATACAAGCAGTTGCGTAAAGACGCAGCCGACCCCATAAAGCCACAGGGATTCTGTTGATTCGTTTCCCATTCGCTCCCACTTTTAATTTTTAACGAATCAAAAGAAAACGAATACTTTATTCAAGCATCTTCTTGTCATTATTTCTGTTCTTTCAAAACCAAATACATAAGTGTCAACAATCGCTGAGAAAGCCAAATCCAAAGATAGTTGGTCTCTTATGCTCTTCCAGAAGCATATGATTGGGATTCGAACTGCTCTTAAAACGAAAACTCGCTGTAATGCGAGTTTAGGCTGGGGGCAACAGACATCGTCCCTCGATGGGATTTCAATTGCTAACGAAAAGGCTCTCTCACGAGAGCCAAAGGCTGGGGGCAACAGATTCGAACTGCTACTAACTGTTCCAGAGACAGTCGTCCTACCATTAGACGAGCCCCCAGTGCAGCAAATATTTTACCACTTATCCTTCAATTGTGGTAAAATACTTCCCTGGTAAGCAGTAATGATTCTGCTGCCTTTCCGCTCCCGGCTTCATCCACGATGAATTCCAGGGGCAAACCCGTGGAAAGGAGGTTTCCAAAATGCGTAATTATGAAGTTGTTTTGATCGTTAATTCTGAACTGGATGAAACTGCGTTTAAAGGCGTCATCGAGAAGGTTCAGGGTTGGATCACCACCGCCGGAGGTGCAGTTGAAAAGCTGGACGTCTGGGGTAAACGCCGCCTGGCGTACGCGATCAACAAGCAGCGCGATGGTCACTATGCTCTCATCACAGCCAATTTCGCCCCGACTTTCGCCAATGATTTAGATCGCCAGCTGCGCTTCCTCGAACCGGTTATCCGGTTCATGATCACAGTGGTTGAGGAATAACCTTTCTTTGGTTTTAGTGGAGTAAGGAATGAGCAGAGATCTGAACAAAGTGATGATCATTGGTCATTTGGGACGCGACCCCGAAATGCGTTATACGCCAACCGGGCGCCCCGTCACAACATTCACTGTTGCCACGAACCGCACCTGGAACTCATCAGACGGTGAAAAGCACAGTGAGACTGAATGGTTCAACGTCGTTGCCTGGGGCAACCTGGCTGAGATCTGCAAACAGCACCTGGTCAAGGGGCAGCAGGTTTATATTGAAGGACGCCTGCAAACCCACCGCTGGGAAGATACCGAAAATGGTAAACGCTCCAGCGTTGAGGTTGTTGCCTCCGAAATGATGATTCTCGGTGAACGCCGTGAATATGCCCAGCCAAATTCCGAAACACACGAACCAGACTCACAACCAGACGAAGAATATCCGTACTAATGGAGTAATGAATATGTCAGAAGAAAATTTTAGCGAAAACGAGCGTTTTTCCGGATCGGGACCCCGCCGTTTTATCGCCAGACCCAAGATCTGCCAGTTTTGTGCAGACAAGAGCATTGCGATCGACTATAAACAGGCAGACATGCTTCGCCGCTTTGTCACTGAAGATGGTCGCATTCGCCCAAGACGACAGACTGGTACCTGTGCCCGCCATCAACGTGCGCTGGCGGTTGCCGTGAAACGCGCCAGGCACATCGCCTTGCTGCCCTTCACAGGCGAACGCTGGTCCGACGCGATTCGATAATTCATATTTGTACACGTTTTTGGGCATTGAGATCAACTCGATGCCCTATCAGTTTATTAAACGAGGTCAGTCATGCCCAAAGATATACAAGAAGAAGCACCCAAGATCCATTCCAAGAAGCACTTGGCTCGCCAGGAAAAAGAAAACCGCCAGAAAAAAACCCTCCTCATTAGCCTTATCGCTATCCTCGGGGCAATTTTTCTATTAGTGATTTACGGCTTGTTAAACGATACCGTTTTTAAGCCTCACAAACCGGTGGCTAAAGTGAACCAGACCACCATTTCGGTTGACCAATTCCAGAAGCGCGTCAAGTACGAACGCTTCTCACTCACACAGACATTCCTTCAATATGCACTTTCTGATTTTGCATATTTCTTTCAGTCACAGTTATTGGGTGTTCAAAACCAACTTGATGATTACATCACCTTTGGTGAGAATGTGCTCGATACGATGATCCAGGAGGAAGTTGTAAAACAGAAGGCTGCCGCGATGGGTATTACTGTTTCAGAGGAAGAACTCAATCTGTTCATCCAGGAGAATTTTGGTTATTTTGCCAACGGTACCCCCACTCCTGCCCCGACTGAAAAAATCTACCCGACCAGCACTCTTTCTGGCACGCAAAAGGCTTTGATTACGGCTACCCCTGAGTCTACCGATTCTCCAACTGAGACTTCTCCAACCGCGACACTTGAACCGACTGTGACTCCAACAATTGAGGCATCTGGTGTGGCAACATTGGCGGCAACTGAAGCACCCACAGCAACGGAAATCCCCCCGACCCCTACTGAATACACCTATGAAGGTTTTACAGGCGTTTATTCGACCATGGTGGCCAACATGAACACCGAAACAGGATTCACAGAGGTAGATTTCCGCGAATACGTCTTGAATAGTCTGCTGCAGCAAAAAGTATTCGAAGAACTTACCAAGGATATCGGCGCAAACCAGGAAATGGTTTGGGCACGGCATATCCTCGTCGCCACTGAACCCGAAGCCAGGTTGATCCTCACCAAGCTTGGCGAAGGTGAAGATTGGACTGATTTGGCTGCCAAAATGTCGACCGACACCTCAAACAGCGCCAATGGCGGTGATCTGGGTTGGTTTGGCAAAGGTCAGATGGTGGAGGAATTCGAAACTGCTGCTTATGCGTTGAAAATTGGCGAAGTCAGTGAACCTGTCAAGACCACTTTTGGTTATCACATTATCCAGGTGATCGGGCACGAAGTACGCACGCTTAATTCCGATGAATTAAATACGATTAAAAGTGCTGCGTATTCAAAAGGCATTGAACAGGCAAAAACTGAAGCTGAGATAAAGAAGTTCAATATTTGGGCTTCTGTTGTTCCCAGTGAACCGACAATTCCTGCAAATTACAGAATCGCACAATAATCACCATAAAAAAAGAGGTCATGGTTTTCCATGACCTCTTTTTTTATTTGCGTACCATGTCTTCACTAACCTCATCCAGCCGCAAGCTGATCACCTGGCTGGCGGAGTCTCTTCCCATGGTGACCCCGTAGATCACATCTGCCACCTGAACAGTATTCCTGTTATGCGTGATGACGATGAATTGGGTTTCGAGGCTCAGTTCCTTGAGTAATTCTGTAAACCTGCCTACATTTGCCTCATCTAGCATGGCGTCGACCTCATCCATCACACAGAATGGCGTTGGAGACACTTTAAGTAGGGCAAAGATCAACGCTACAGCAGTTAAGGCCCTCTCACCACCAGATAGCAATAGAAGCCCCTGTTCCCGACGGCCTGGAAGTTTGGCTTCGATATCAATTCCGGTTTCAGTCGGATTCTCATCATCTGTCAGGATCAACCGCGCTGACCCCCCGCCAAACAACCGGGTAAACATTTGCTTGAATTCAATCGCCACGGCGTTGAAAGTACTGCGGAATTGCTTACGCATCATGTCGTCCAATTCACTGATGATTTGCCGAAGATCAGTATCTGCCTTTTTCAGGTCATCCATTTGCTCTGAGAGGAATCCGTAGCGCTCCTTCACTTCGTAGAATTCCTTTTGAGCATCCGGGTTTATCGCGCCCATGCGCCTCATTAACGCTCGTTGGCGGTTGATGGATTCCTCCAACCCTGGGGGTATCTCCGTAATCACTTTAAGTTCACTTACACCTTCCAATGGCAGAGGTGTGGGTCCAGAAATATCCTCTGAGTAATCCAGCGTAACCAGTCCAAAGTCTTCCTCGATCTTTCTCCGAAGGCTTTCGAGGCTCTCTCTGGTTCGCGCAAGTTCCAATTGAGCCTGTGTGCTGTTGCGCTCATAGTTTGTTTCCACCTGCTGCGCCTGAGTATATCCATCCTGTAACCCAGAGTATTCATTCTCCAGTTTTTGCAGGTCTGTTTCAGCTGGCTCAATTTTGATGGTTAGTTCCTGGATCTTCTGATTAACAATTTTTTCACTTTCATTCAAATTTGATTTGAGAGTATCAACTTCCACCAATTGAGCCTTGATTCCAGATAACCGGACCTTAAGTTCATCTAAGGCTGTTTTACTTCTATTGATGGTCTGCAGGAATTCGTTGTAACGCCTTTCAGCATCACTGACCCCACGGGTATTCACAGCCACAGTGGTATTCCAATGGGCGACCTGTGATTGATATTCATCTAGAGGGACCGCTCGCATGCGGGTGTTAAAATCTTGCAAACTTGCATTTAACTCATTAATCCTGATGGACCCATCCTTAATCTGACCCTCAATTGTAGTAATTTCCTCTTTGCTTTTGTTCAGATCAATATTCACCACTGAGAGTTGGGATTTCTGCCAATCGCTCTTTTGCTGGTGTTGCTCAAAGGACCGGTTGCAGTTCTGATACTCCCTTTCCAGGATATCGAGGGTTGTTCTAGACTTCTTGACA
This sequence comes from uncultured Anaerolinea sp., assembly GCA_964533735.1. Classification (GTDB taxonomy): domain Bacteria; phylum Chloroflexota; class Anaerolineae; order Anaerolineales; family Anaerolineaceae; genus UBA6107. The sequence continues at coordinate 420,237 of CAZHMD010000001.1, forward strand.
TCAACTACCTGTACCTCGCGTTGACGCACCAATTGTTGAATTGTCTTACGGATGTCTTCTATCCTGGCATCGCTGGAATTCTTTTTGGAGATCAACTCTCCTATACTTTCCTCAAGTTCTTTTCGCTGTCTGGGTCGTCCCACAATTGTGGCCCGTTTATCTTTGCCGGCGATAATTACCCCGGTGCCTGAAAAAACTTCACCGGTGAGCGTTACGATCCGTCCGTTCGCTGGAATGGATGCAACCATACGCTTAGCAGTATTGCGGTTCTTGACAATAATCACTTGCCCGAGAAGCAGGTTGACGACTTGCCTATTTGCTTCGTTAGTCTTCACCAATTCCGAAGCAATCCCGATGAAGTCCGGATCATTCAGGTTCTTGAATTTCTCTGCAGAATTGATCAACGAATGCGGCAGAAGGATTGCCCTCCCACTTCCGCTCTCCTCCAGATACCTAAGAATTTCTTCGGTATCCACAGAGGGATCAAGGACAATTCCATCTAATTGATCCCCCAGTACAGAACCGATGGCCACTTCAAGTTCTGCCGGAACATCCAGTATTGTTCCGATTGTTTTCAAATCACCCTTGAATTTTCCTTGTTTAGCCGCCTGGATTAAGTTTCTTGCCCCATCAGCCAAACCGGATAATGCCGTTTCGGCTTGTTCAAGGACTTCGAACTGAGCTCTCATCCTTGAAAGATCACGTTCTGTCTCCATTAACTCCTGGGAAACTGCTTTTTCTTCCTTTTCGGTACCCCTAATCTCTTCTTCGACCTTGCTCATGGTCATTTGTAGTTGGTCCAGACTTTGCTTTTCACTCTCAATTTTTTTCTGGGCAAGGTCTTTTTGCTCGCCGATTAATTTATACTGGGGCTCGCTTTGTTCAATAGCTAAGACAAGTGTTGTGACTGTAGATTGTTGCGTTTCCACCCGGCTGGTTAATTCGCGCTGATGCGCACGTAATTGCACCTGCCGTGTTTCTGCTTCGGTTAATAACCTGCGTTGCTGCCGAAGTTGACTCTCAACAGTCTCGCGCTCTGCCTGGTGAAGTTGAAGTTGTTTTTGAGCCTCAACCAGCTGTTCCTGAGACTCGGATAATTCCTTTATCAGGCGCTCTTTTTCTTCAACCAGGCTAGCCAATTGTTGATCCTGTGAAGTGAGCTGCTCTTCATTCCGAGCAATGTCTGACTGGATCGAACCTTCGAGTTCCTGAAGCGCTCGTTGGCGTTCTTCCAGCACAGCAAGTTCTTTGCTCGTTTTCTCGCGATTAGAGTGAAAACCCGCTGACTCCATATGCCATGCAGATAATTCTTCCCGCACAGCGGCCAGGCGAACTCTCGTCTCCTGAACCGTGGCTTCGATTCCAACTCGTTTTTCGCGCGCCAGGTTAACTTTTTCTTCCTGGTTCTTTAAGATTTCACGGCAGCGTAAAAGTTCCTTCTGGGTATTCTGCCAATGGTATCCGTACCAGTCTTTTAACAATACTTGCAGGTCATCCTTGATATGATCGTACTCATCCGCCTTCTTGGCCTGACGTTCCAGGCTGCGTAAGCGCGGTTCTAGTTCGCTGAGAATGTCTTGAACTCTTTCAAGGTTGCGGCGCGTTGAATCAAGACGGTTGAGCGATTCTTCCCGCCGCGAGCGAAATAGACCGATGCCGGCAGCCTCTTCAAAAAATCTCCGCCGTTCTTCCGGTCGCAGGGATAATGCGGCATCCACCAAACCCTGACCGATGATCGTATAGGTTCGCTCTGCCAAACCTGATTGCGCCAGTAATTCGGAAATATCTTTCAACCTTACACGCTGTTTATTTAGCAAATATTCGTTGTTCCCGTCCCGATAAGCACGCCTTGCTACCGAAACCTCTGTGTAATCAATCGGCAGCCAGCTCTCTTCGTTGTCAAATACAACGGTTGCAGAAGCCATTCCTGCCCTCGGGCGTTGATCGGATCCCGCAAAGATCATATCCTCTGTCTTTTTACCTCGTAGCAATGTGTAAGACTGTTCCCCCAGCACCCACCTTAGTGCATCAGAGATATTTGATTTTCCCGAACCATTTGGACCGACAATTGCAGTGATATTTCCGGGAAACTCAAACTGCACTTTGCTGGCAAAAGTTTTATAACCGTGTAATTCAAGAGCTTTTAAGCGTGGTTTCATGAATTCTCTCTATTTGCTGATATCAGTGTTTGCTAACCCAAGTTTTTTTAATGCATCCAGCGCTGCTTGTTTTGTGGCGGCGTGTTTTGATTGCCCGATTCCGCTGCCGTGAATTTTTCCATCAATGTATACATCAACTTCGAATAACTTAGAGTGATCAGGACCATAGGAATTGCGGGTGGCATACTGCGGTGCTTGCAAACCGGTTCCTTGAGCCCACTCTTGCAATTTACTCTTCGGGTCTTCGTCCTTGTGGTTGGCAAGAACATCCTCTGCAGTCGTTTCCAAAATAGGACTGATAAATTTAATGACCCCTTCAATCCCTTTGTCGATATACAATGCACCGATGACAGCTTCAAAGGTATCGCACAACAGCCCAAGGCGATCTTTTCCGCCGGCTTGAAGTTCACCCCGACCTAGGCGCATTGCCCTGCCAATCCCTATTTCCCTCGCCAGGATTGCCAACTGTTCAGTATGGACAAGTGCGGATCTCATTTTTGTCAGGTCACCTTCTGGCATTTCGGGGAAACGGTCATACAACCAGGCCCCTACTATAAAATCCAATACGGCATCACCCAAAAATTCCAGGCGCTCATTGTCTTCGATCGCATCGGAATGCTCATTGAGATACGAGCGGTGTGTCAATGCACGGCTTAATAACATAATATTTGAGAAATCAGGGAGTACCCTTGCAGCAAATTGCTCCGGCGTTTCAGTCTCTGGTTCAATTGATCGTTCCATCAAAGACCCTTCCCGGAATATTGAGAGCGCCAACCACCCTGTAAGGGGAGTTCGAGTTCACATTATTCCAAATTTAGATATAGATTAGATTTATACCCTGAACCTGTAATAATCGCAACGGTAAGTGATGATATTGACTGATCTATTGATCTTGCTGCAGCCCACACTAAGGCTGATGTGGGTTCGCAGTAAACTCCGATCCTGGCCAACTCGATATAAGCTTCCTGGATTTCTTTTTCAGGAATTGCTATAATCTTTCCATTATTATCCCTTAACCTGGTGAGTATGGCTTTTCCTCTTACCGGAGAAATGACTTTTACTCCTTCAGCCAGCGTTTCTTTAGGAGTAATCTCAACCGCGTCCGTTTCTCCTTGTTGATAAGCCGCTGCCAGGGGTGCGCAGCCCTCAGATTGCACACCAATATAGTATGGCACCCTTTCAATGACACCGGTCTTCACCATCGCTTCAAATCCAAGCATGATCCCGTACAAAAGCCCTCCATGCCCAACCGGGGCGATCAAACCTGCTGGTACTATACCAAGCTGCTCAACGATTTCATACGCGATTGTAGCGATGCCAGGCAATCCAAACGGCATGTATGCATGACTGCCATAAACGCTCCCTCTTTGCGCTTCCTCGAGCACCGCCCTCGCTGCCTCTGTTCGCGGTCCGGGAATTCTCACCAGGTCAGCACCGAACATCTCGATCTGGGTTCTCTTTGGACCTGAGGCACTCTCCGGTACGAAGATCCTGCAATCCACGTTGCCCCTGGCACAATAAGCCGCTAAGGATGCCCCCGCATTCCCCGAAGAATCTTCTACAGTAAAAATAACGCCACGATTTTTTAGGTGGCTAACCAATACTGTTGAACCGCGGTCCTTATACGATCCCGTTGGATTCTCAGATTCCAATTTCAGCCAGAGGTGTTTTGATCCCTGGGCAACTTGGATCATAGGGGTTGCGCCTTCACCCAGCGATACACTTTCGGTATTATTTGTCAGCCCTAACAACTTTTTATAACGCCATACACCACTGGTTTTGGCGTCAACGTCCGAGTGGATAAATAAAGGAAACTCTGAAAAATCAAATACACCGCCGCAATTACAGAGGAAGGGATTGGAGTCGTCCGGATAGGGTTTTCCACAATTCGTGCAAGCAATCTTAGCCATTGTAGACTCTCGCGAAGCTTTTATCTGATAAATATCATTATACAATCCTGATTCGTAAATCTCACGGAAAATAAATCCTTTCTGCTATAATAACTCCGTGGATTTTCAAATAGCGGGTCATCAATCTGAATCTTACCAAATCAACACCGAAGTCTATTCAGGACCTTTGGACCTGCTTCTTCAGTTAATTGAAAAAGCAGAATTAGATATTACCCGTCTCGCTCTGGCACAGGTTACTGACCAGTACCTGGAATACCTGCATCAACTTGAAAACCAGGAAGCATCAGAAATGTCGGCATTTCTAGTGATCGCAGCGCGCCTGGTGCAAATCAAATCTGCTGCCCTCCTGCCCAGACCGGTCTTCCCCGGTATACAATTGGAAGAGGATCCTGGAGAGGAACTTGCCAGGCAGTTGATACTGTATAAACGATTTAAGGACCTTTCTCATTTCCTGGAAAACCAGGAAAGCTCCGGACAGAGAACTTACCTTAGGTTGGATTCCTCACCGCGCTCACAGTTAGGCGCAAAATTGGATCTGAGTGAATTGACAATCGAAGACCTGGTAGCCGCAGCGCGGGACATTTTCGGTGATCCCAACCAGCTGGCACCCCTTAGCGATGTAGTAAATTTCCCCCGGGTAACAATCCGCGAGAAAATAAACTCCATTTTGGATCTCCTGCGTAAGGGAGGGGATCAATCCTTTTACACCTTGCTTGCTGGAGAAAAAACCAGGGTGGAAATTGTTGTAACTTTCCTCGCCTTGCTGGAATTGGTCAAACGCCACTTGGTGGGAGCTTCACAATCTTCCCTTTTCGGGAATATTCAATTGGTACCCGAAGGTGACCTGGTAAACCTTGAAGATCAAGACCTGGAGTTTGTTGAATAGCTTAAGTTGCAGACTCTTGCTCATCAAATAAGTTATACGGCAGCTTATTCCCAACCCAAACGACCATTAAGCTCACATTGTCATCCGATTCATCTAATTCCGGGTTTGTTTCCTTAATGGATTTTATGAAGAGGTCAAAAGTTTCACCCTTAGGCCAATTCACCATGAACCCGGGTAATTGAGTCCTGTCGGCTTTAGCTGGAAGTGGTTTCCAACCCTTGGCATCCAGAAGCTGCCAGACCGCTTGTTTTAACCCAAGGTGACGTTCACTCCAGCACTCCACAACAAGTGCGGCGAATTCCGGCGAGTTCTCAAATAATTCTACGCTATGCTTGACTCGAACTGCCCCCGGAGCAAGGCTGCTATTGCGAAAACCAGGAATCTGAACCCCTTTTGCAAATAAACGATTCACTTTTAGGATTTTGTCTTTATCGCAATCCTCAAAATGGGTCATCACTTCCTGGAGTATTGATAACCGATAGTCATCACGCATAAATTCATTTATTGCATGAAACGGAATAAATTGGGTCTTCATCTCATCGACCATATCTACCGATCCTCTTCCTGCTTATTTTGTTTTCGAAATTGGCGAAACAGACTCACTCATTTCGTCAAGTTGTTGTACTTCCATGTTTGTCAATCGCCAGCCAATTGCTCCGGAGTTTTCGCCGGCTTGTTTTGCATTTTTGGCTCCCGGAATTGGCAAAGCACCTTTGCATATCACCCAATTGAGTGCCACTTGAGAGGCTGTTTTTCCATCGTGATCCTGTCCAAGTCGCTTCAATAATTTAATGAGGGGTTGAATTTTGCTTAAGAAACTGGTTGAATATTGGCTGGCTCTTGCGCCTTTTGGGGGATTTTCTGGAGTATATTTACCGCTTAAAATGCCCATCGCCAATGGACTGTATGCGATCACTTTTATACCATTTTGCTGGCAGTAATCCATCACTCCATTTTTTTCAATTCGCCGTTCCAATAAATGATATTCCAATTGGTTCGATGCCAGATCCATGCCATGTTTTTTTAGCTCTGTCACCGATCTTTTGGTTTGTTCCAGATCATAATTTGAGACGCCAATTGCCCGAATAAGACCTTCCTGCAATACACCTACCATTTGTTCCATCCATCGCTCCACCGGCACAGGAGGGAGCGGCCAATGCATCTGGTATAAATCAACTTTTTCAAGCCGTAACCTGGACAGACTACCGTTGAGTGCACTCCGCAAGGCATTTTTCCCCAGGCGCCAGGGAAACGGCATAATTTTGGTTGCGACCTTGACTGAAACTTGTGAACCTGGGATCAATTTACCTAAAAAAGACTCTGATTTTCCTTGTCCGTATACTTCTGCTGTGTCGAAGAACACAATCTTGTTTTCAATTGATTCATGAAACGCTTGAATGATATCTTCTTCCCGGTATTTATTGCCGTAACCCCATACAAATCGATCTCCCCATGCCCAGGTGCCGATTCCAATTTCTACTCCATCGAAGATCGGGTGATGCGGTGTGCCTTGTGCTTCCATGAATCCTCCACGGTCTTGTTGCCGCCAGTGTTAATGGGAATAATCATTAAATCCCGATAAACAGAATGAGTTATAATTTTACATCAGACGGGCGTTTATTTGATATCAATGTTGCCAGGAGATGAATTATGGTTGAACATATCGAATTCGTCAACAACTTTGACGACCTCAGCACCAACCAGGGTTTCCAATTTGAATTCCAATGTAATCGATGTGCATCCGGGTATAGAACCAAATTTCAACCTTCCATAACCGGCAAGGTTGCCGGTGCATTGGATACAGCCAGTTCGCTTTTTGGGGGATTCCTCGGTCGGGCAGCAAATTTCACCGAACAGGTGAGATCTGCAGGGTGGGAAAAAGCCCACGATGAGGCTTTTGTTGAAGCAGTTGCTGAAGTAAAACCATTTTTTATCCAGTGTCCCCGCTGCAATGAGTGGGTTTGCCGGCAAAAATGCTGGAATACAAAAAAAGGATTATGCAAGTCCTGCGCTCCAGATCTTGGGGTTGAAATGGCTGCAGCTCAAGCATCCCGTTCTGTTGAAGAAGTTTGGGCGCACGCAGCCATGGCTGAGGAAGACAAAAAGTTGGGGACTGAGTATTGGCGCGAGGGAATTACAGCCACGTGTCCTAAATGCGAAGCCCCGCTCGCTGCTAACGCCAAATTCTGTCCAGAATGTGGTGCCAACCTGAAACAAAAAGAACTTTGCTCCAAATGCGGCGCTAAGTTGCTCCCAAATGCCAAGTTTTGCGGTGAATGCGGCGAAAAGGTCGTCTAAGTCTGGAAATCCTGAATTCATTCTACGAATAATCCACCCCTCAGGATCCAATTATGTCTGATGAGATCACACCTATTCGACAACAATACCTGGATATCAAGAAAAAGTATCCGGGTACGATTGTTTTTTTTCGCCTGGGAGATTTCTACGAGACATTTGATGAAGATGCTGAGATCACGTCTCGTGAATTGGATATTGTGCTCACTTCTAGGGGAGCGCATAAAGGGAAGCGTATCCCCATGGCGGGTATCCCTTATCACGCGGTCGAGAATTATCTATCACGCTTGATTGACAAGGGTTACCATATCGCCATTTGTGAACAAATAGGTGACCAACCCGCAAAAGGTATTTTTCCGAGGGACGTCGTCCGCATCGTCACACCGGGAACAATTCTCGAACCAGCCTTGCTTAAAAGTGACTATAATAATTTCCTGGCAGCTGTAACTCTCGAAAAAGGTCATGCAGGAATTGCATTCGTTGATATCTCCACTGGAGAATTCCAAACCACCGAAATTCATTCTGATAATCCTCTCCTGGATTTGCGCTCAGAGTTAACCAGGATAAATCCGGTTGAGACGATCTGCCCGGAAACCCTTGATCTTGGAGAAGCAGTTCCTGGTCACCTGACACGCATACCAGATTGGCGCTTTGAAACTGGACGCAGTATTGAAGTGATCAAACGCCTGATGAACGTATCGACTTTAGATGGGTACGGTATCCAGGATTCCCCGCTCGCTATTCAGACGACAGCAGTAATTCTTCAATATTTACAGGAAACGCAATCGGCAGCTCTGAAACTGTTGCAGCGCATCACCACCTACGCGACCCATGATTTTATGACCCTTGATTCGGCTACGCGCAGAAACCTCGAGCTAACGGAGACCATTCGCAAGGGTGAAGTTCAGGGTTCCCTCCTTTCTATTCTTGATAAGACCATCACTCCCATGGGACATAGGTTAGTGCGGCAGTGGGTCAGTAAACCGCTCCTGAATTTAGACCATATCAGGCAGCGGTTGGCGGTGGTTGACTTCTTTTTCAAAAACGCCTTGATCCGCATGGGGCTGCGGGAAAACTTGGAGCACCTCGGGGACCTGGAGCGTCTGGCCAACCGGGTTGCCTCTGGCAGCGCCAACCCACGCGATCTCGTGGCATTGCGTGAAATTACCGGTAAACTGCCGACTATCCGCTATTCAATCCCTGAGAGCGAACCCGTCCTTGCTGACATCATTGCCCATTTTCATGATTGTACGGAAGTGCTGGATATCCTTACCAACGCGATTGCTGAAGAACCACCCGCCACCCTGCAAAATATTGGCATCATTCACCCGGGTTATTCTGAAGAACTCGACCATACTATAGAAATGTCACGCCATGCGCGTGAATGGATATCCAATCTGGAAGGTTTTGAACGCGATCGTACCGGGATTAAATCTTTAAAAGTGGGTTTTAACAAGGTTTTCGGTTATTACCTTGAAATCACCCACAGCAACACTCAACAGGTCCCTCCCGAATATATCCGCAAGCAGACTCTGGTCAATGCTGAACGCTATATAACCCCTGAGATGAAGGAATACGAAGCCTTGGTGTTGAATGCCGAGGAGCGTATCCGCGAAATTGAAAATCGACTTTTCAAGGAAATCTGTAATTCTCTTTCACTCCACATGCCGGCAATGCTCGAGACCTCACAGCAAATCGCCAAACTCGATGTTTTCACCAGTTTTGCTGATGTTGCAGCTCTTTCCAACTACGTTATCCCTGGACTTTCAGAAGACTCGGTTCTTGAAATCATTGATTGCAGGCATCCGGTGGTGGAAACGACCCTCCACCAGGAGCGGTTTGTCCCAAATGATTGTGTCATGGATCAAAACGAGATCATTCGAATCATTACCGGACCAAATATGAGTGGAAAATCCACTTTCCTCCGCCAGGTTGCCCTGATCGTGCTGATGGCACAAATTGGCTCCTTTGTACCTGCAAAAAGCGCGCGCATCGGAGTAGTAGACCGAATCTTCACTCGCATAGGTGCTCAGGATGAAATTCATGCCGGACAATCCACCTTTATGGTTGAAATGATCGAAGCTGCTAATATCCTAAATCATGCCACAAATCGCAGTCTTATCATCCTGGATGAAATTGGCCGGGGTACCTCAACTTACGATGGGCTCTCGATTGCCTGGTCTGTTGTGGAATACCTACATAACCATCCCAGGCTGCGCTCACGTACTTTCTTTGCCACACATTATCATGAGCTGACCCAGTTGAGTGAACTCCTCCCCGGTGTGCGTAACTACAATGTGGCGGTTACAGAAACTGGAAACCAGGTTGTTTTTCTTCACAAGATTGTCCCAGGCGGTGCCGACCGTTCATATGGTATTCACGTCGCCCAATTAGCAGGCATCCCCCGCCCGGTTATTTCACGTGCCAGTGAGATACTTAGTCAACTGGAAAAATCTTCCGGTTCCGCAGTTCAAATTGAGGCTTCCCCGGTTCAACAAATGGCCCTTTTCCCAGAGACAAATCCCCTGTTGGAAGACCTTGAAAATATTGACCTCAACACACTCTCTCCAATTGAAGCACTGAATATTCTGTATGAATGGCAGCAGAAATTTAAGAAAAGCTAATCCAAATTTCCCGAACCTAACGTTCGTGGATTAACAGAATTTTTTCCCTGATCCTAATCTGAATGAGTTACAGAGTGTCTTCCACTGAAGTGTTGCTTTCACGGGAAAAAATATTCCCAGACCACTGTTGAATGGCAATGATTATCTTGCCATCCGCAATGCTTAACTTTTCCGTTGTAATCAGGCTTTTAAGGGAGATACTGTTTTGCAACCCTGAACCTTCAAGATTGATTTCAATTGTGATTGGTGTGTCCGATGGATTCAACACCACCAGAACGGGTTCATGCTGATCTTGTCGAACAAAAGCAAGCCCGTGGTGGTTGCTGCAGTCAATAAACCGCATCTCTCCATGCCGTAGGGCAACCTTCTCTCTGCGAATCCAGATTAGTTTTCGCACCCATTGGCGCAGAGCGTTATTCCACTTGGATTCATCCCAGGGGAATGTCCTGCGGCAATCAGGGTCAGATCCACCTGCAATGCCGATCTCATCACCATAATATATTGAGGGAGCCCCAGGATACGTTAAAAGAAGTAGCATAGCGAGTTTTGTTTTCGCGATGTCTCCTTTTAATGTAGTCAGGATTCTTTCCGTATCATGGCTTCCAACCAGATTAAATTGAGCAAATACATTTTCGCGTGCATATTTTTCTAGCCAGCTGGTTATCCCATGAGCAAACGCCTGCGGCAGGATCTTTTGGATTAAGAGATCTATGATCAACGTCCGAACTGGGTAATTCATCAATCCATCAAAATGCCGCGGACCCACCCAGCGTGGATTACCATCCCAAATCTCGCCGATCAAATAAGCTTCTGAATTGGTATTCTTGACTACCTGGCGAAAATCAAACCAGAAGGAATCATCATCGATTTCATTGGGAACGTCCAGACGCCATCCGTCAAAACCTTGTTCAATCCAATATCGCGCTATATCCAGGATGTATTTCCGTACTGCAGGCTCATTGGTGTTGAACTTGGGTAGACTCTTGTATTTCCACCAGCCAGAGTATGTGGTCGCATCTCCCGGTGAATAGGCGTCAACAGGGAATTTGTGAATATGAAACCAGTTCGCGTAAGGCGAGGACCTCTGGTTCTCCAAAATATCGTTAAAGGCAAAAAAACCTCTTCCGCAGTGGTTGAATACGCCGTCCAGGATCACACGAATATTATTGCGATGTGCCACATCCAATAAGGTCAACAATTCTGCTTGTGTCCCCAATTTGGGGTCTACGCGGTAATAATCCACCGTATTGTAGCGGTGGTTGCTCGGGCTTAAGAAGATCGGATTCAGGTAAAGTGCGTTGACGCCTAGGTCGATCAGGTAGTACATACGATCGATGATCCCGCGTAAGTCTCCGCCGTGAAATCCTTCGTTGGTGGGGTTTGCTTCCCAGGGAAGCATATTTGCCGGATCATTGCCTTTATTCCCATTATCAAATCGATCTGGAAAAATCTGGTAGAAAACGCTGTCTTGCACCCAATGTGGGACTGTCATGAAGCTGCCTCGATTGCATTTAATAAGATATCTGGACGATTAGAGTACTTTTGTTTTTCTTGCTTCCCTTCTGTTAGATCCATCAGAATATCAGTCAGAACACGATTAACCGGTGTCGGAACGCCAACTTTTTCACCAAACCGGACCACCGCCCCATTTAGAAATTCCACCTCACTCCGGGTACGTCCAGCCTGTAAATCAATATGTAATGAGGGCATCTTAGCTCCTCTTCCTTTTGCCAGAGCGGATCCAATGATTACTCTGCCAAAATTCAGCGGTAGGGCATCCAGGAGCGTGATAAGCGTTTTTACGGGCGTTCCAGGCAAGTCAATGACCTGAATATTCAATTTCTTCATTACAGCCAGCGCTTCGCGGATTTGGAGCACTTCAATTTTGTAGGTAACAGGATTACCGAGAACCTTTACAGGTGACCAATCAAGAATTGCCGCACTGGCGTTTACCAGCAAGTTGGTGAGCATTTTCGACCATTTCATGTCAGCTCGAATAGGATAACCTTTTGCATTCAATCCAGCCAAGTTAAACACGTCCACCAGACTCTCCGAGAGTGGTATGCCTTTTTCTATCGCAACACCACGAAGTTTCTCTAATTTCACGTCCCCCAAGCCGTTCCTGCCAATAGCGCTGGTGATCGACCCTCCAATAACGCTGCCTGTACCTAGATTTTCTTCTATCAATTGCTCATTTTCTACACCATTCTGCAGGCATAGGATAGGAGGAAGATTTTTCTCGATTCCCAAAAGTGAGTTCACAATTCCCGCAGTATCGAATGCTTTAACCGCCAGGATGGCAACATCAAATTTCCTCTCGCTTAGCAAAGCTTCAATATCAGTGGATACTTCCACTTGCTCAACCAGGATCTCGCCAACAGGCTTGTTAATCTTAATGTTTGTGAATCGAGCAGTATTCACCACATCTGGTCGCTCAACAAACACAACATCGCAACCTGCGTGTGCAAGGCTTCCCCCAATGTAAGAACCGATTGCCCCCATTCCAAAACAAAGTACCTTGTAATGCACTGGAACTTGGTTTGATATCATTTTTGATTCCATATCTTGGAATAGCCGCGAATAAAATCAACACCTGACATCCACTTTTTCCCGGCTGGTTGAACTTCAACAAACTTAAGCCCGCCATCCACCGTACCAATAACTGGAGAACCATCCACAATTGATCGCTCACCCTTAGAAAGATGCAGATCAAAAACAATTTCAGCCCGGCGCACCTTTAACGTTTGCTCCGCGATCAGCATATAAGTACCCGGCCAATCATCATAAGCGCGTATCATCCGCTCCAACTCAATAGCGGATTTCGAAAAATCTAGCTGCCCCTGCTGCTTGGTCAACATTGCAGCATATGAACTCCCCTCCTCCACTTGAGGGTGAGGCTGGATCCTTCCGGAAAGATATTCAGGCAGGGTTTTAACCAATAATGCACTCCCTAGATAAGCTAATTTTTCATCCAGGGTAATGGCGGTCTCTTTTGGATCAATGGCAATTTTTTCCTGTACCAGGATTGGTCCGGTGTCAATTCCGGCATCCATTTTCATGATCGTAACACCGGTATACGTATCTCCTGCCAGGATGGCCGCCTGGATCGGAGCTGCTCCCCGCCATCGCGGCAGGTAGGATGCATGTACATTTACACATCCAAATTTTGGCAGGTCGAGTACATTCTGCCGAAGTATCTGTCCATACGCCGCGACAACAATAACATCCGGTTTTAGGGTTTCGAGTTCAATAAAAGAATCTGGATTCCTTAAACGCACAGGTTGAAAAACTGGAATTCCCAGTTCGCTGGCAACTACTTTTACCGGTGAAGCAGTAAGGCTCTTCCCTCGTCCGGACTCTCTGTCAGGTTGGGTAAAGACGCCGCAGATAGGGTAACTGGCAGCCAACTCTTTGAGGACTGTTCCTGCAAAATCCGGGGATCCCATGAAGACGATTCGGTGAGACATCGGATTGATTTTAACATATTCCTTTTCGATTAAAATAGATTGGTGAAATCATTTGAAGATGCTTGGAATGAATTACAGCATGCCCGTGATGCCCGCACCGCAGGCTTTGAGGGTCGTGCAAGGGTTTGTGCACGGCGATCTGCTGGTATGGCAATTAGAGTATATTTGATTGAGAAATACAATATTTTTCAATCAGGTTCTCTTTTTAACCTCCTTATGGATCAAAGAGCCAGGGAGTTGCTGCCGCCACAACTTGTTCAATCTTTGGATAGGCTTTCTCTTAAGGTCAATGAGCAGTTTCAACTTCCTTCAGGTGTTGATCTGGTCTTAGAAGCGAAATTAGTGATATCCTTACTTGAAAGTAAACTGGAGGATTAATGGCGGAAACAAGAAAGATAATTATTTATGGAACTACCTGGTGTGGGGATTCTCGCAGGGCGAAGCGTTTTTTTGACGACAATAGTATTGAGTACGACTGGATTGATATTGATATAGATCGTGAGGCTGGAAAGGTGGTCGAACAGATCAACGGTGGATTCAGGAGCGTTCCAACCATCATCTTCCCGGATGGATCCACGCTCACAGAGCCTTCCACATCCCAACTCCGAGCTAAATTCAACTTGGGGTAAATCTACTCTTTACTGCCGTGCGAAGTTAACCGCTTTATTACCCATACTAAAAAGGCACTGACCAGTACTCCAATACCCACGAAAAGTAATTTAGTATTCTTTTTGGTAGATTCCACAAAAATAGTTGGCACATTTGTGATCTTATTCTTAAGCGAATTTACAAAATCAGCGTCCGGCATGACAGGTTTAATCAATTGAGATAACTTTGATTCCAGATTACCAATATTGGCGTTTCTCAACCTGCTAAAAGGCTCATTCATTTTCCAATCCCCTTTTTTTATCTGTTTCGTAACCAATTTTCACCATTTCATCCTTAAGGGCAATTAATGCCCGATGGTAAAGACTTTTAATCGCACCTTCAGTCCGCCCCATTATTTGGGCAATTTCCGCGTTCGAAAGATCTTCCAGGTATTTCAGCAGGATCAATTGCTGTCGATCTGGGGCGATCCTTCTGATGCCTTTCAGGAGTAACTCGGTTTCCTGGTTCTTTTCCACAAAGGTTTCAGGTAGATCCTGCCGTTGTGGAAGTTCGGGTTGTTCGTCAAGTGATACTTCTTTCCTGCGTTGTCTGTCTCGATGCCAGTTTGCGATCAGGTTATGCGCGATGCGGTAAAGCCAGGCTGAAAATGGTATCCCTTTTTCCTCGTAATTTTTAATGTGCCCAAAAGCACGGTAGAAAACCCGCGAAGTGATATCTTCTGCATCGTCTTCAGAACCAACCCGGTAAAAAATATAGTTGTATATGCGGGTTACATTCTGGCTGTACAGGAAGGAAAAAGCTTCTGGATCACCTGTCCGGGCTAACTGGACTGCGTTTTCCGCAGTGATCTCCCGAATTTTCTGCTTGTTTCCTTTTGTCATCTGATTAAACCCATCTCTACAGTTATGGATGCGATGTTGTTCAGTGTTATTTCCAATTAATCGCCGCCTGCACAGCAGCGTATGCGTCCAGGATGCCTGCCCCGACCGCCTGGTCAACTTCGCCGCAAATTGGTGGAGTACCCTTGTATTCCTGCGCTGTGAATCTCAATATTTTCATTGTATTCTCCACATCACCAATCAATGCAGGATTTGCCGACCACATCAAAGCCACCACACCGGTCACGTGAGGTGCGGCAAAAGAGGTACCATCCGCCGTGGTATAACCGCCACCTGGGTATGAACTGATTACCGTTTCTCCTGGAGCAAGGATATCAGGTTTTTGTCTTTCGCTCCCGTCCACCAAAACAGGACCGAAGCTTGAAAATGAGGATAAATCGCCGTTCTGATTAACAGCGCCTGCAGTGAAAACTGATGCATAAATAGCAATCGGATCTGTGACTGAAGCACATCCATAATTACCAGTGTTTCCTGCAGCTGCGGACATAAAGATGCCCGCGGTGGTCAGTGCATTCATTGCCTCCTCATATACCGATGAATCACATCCTTCCACATCCGGGCAGCCCCAGGAGTTGTTGACAATATTTGCACCCATCGATGGATCACCATCCTTGAATGGGTCACCGCCCTGTGGGAATGGCGCAAGCATGAACTGCATACAGTCCAGGTACCTTGCCGGGTTGCCAAGATTGCGCGCCAGGTTTACACAACCAATCCATTGGGCGCCAGGTGCAATCCCAATATCCTTACCCGCAACAATTCCAAGAGTCATCGTTCCATGGCCTGAAAGGTCCACTGGAAACGGAGACGCATTCCAGGGATCATACCAATTATAGTTATCACTGCTGCTTGACCCTCGATAATTTTCCGTAAGTTGAGGGTGCCTGCCATCCGCCCCGCTGTCGGTTTGCCCGATAATAATTCCTCTCCCGTTGATTTTCAATTCCTTTGCCACCTGTTCGGCGCGGATCATTTGAATATTCCAGGCTGGCGTTTCAGGGATTGTTTGAGTGTCTGCCTCTCCAGCATTGTTCACCTGCGGAAGCGGACGTAACTGCGGGCTGTCAAGTATGCGGTCAACTGCATCATTACGCGCCAACAGCAGTTTTACAAGGTTTCCTCCACTCACCTCAAAACCATTGACCAGGTAATAGGAGGTGTACTTTATTTGGACCTTGTCCAACGTACCTCGGAGTTCAGTCTGACTATTGGTGGCATATTCTGTTAATTGTCGATATACCCCCTGCCGTCTCACGGACTGATCCTCGATACTTGCAACGCTGGCTAGATCTGCCCGGGATTTAAGGATAACAAACACCTTTTCTCCATGAAATCCGATTTGTCCCCAGAATGCGTAGACCATCAAAAAACTAACGATGCTCGCCGCGAGCAAACCGAAATTCCATTTCAACGGTAGGTTAATATTTTTCAGAAAACGGAAGTTAAGCATGATCACGATGATGAGTGTGATCAAACTCATAAACGTGAACCAGGCAGCTCGGTTTGCCCAAAAAAGAACCTCTCCATCACCGCTTCCGACGATCAAAGAGAGTTCATCCATATCAAAGAAAATCAAAGGTAAGGCAATCACGAATGCTGCTACCAAAAAAACGGCCTTTCGCCCCTGATCCCGTCTGCCGATCCCCGCAATAGACAGCCCCGCCAGCACCCAGCCGCTGATCGGAACCGCGATCACCAGTATGGATTGAGAACCATTATGTGCCAGTGCTGTCACAAAAATGAGCAGGGCAATGAATACTACAAATCCATCCAGGATAAGGTCTGATACACGTAATTCGCGTTCTTCAGTGTGGACCCGTTCCAGATATTGTGGAAAAAGTAATTTAACAACCAGCAGGCCGAATACGATCCCAACACCGATTTCAAGCAATGTGTCTAGGACTGAACCCAGTGCTCCCCAGAGAAGCCACGGGATGGACAACCCAAAAGCCAGAATTCCGGCAATTCCCAGTAGGGTTGATTTTGGTTTGAGATTAAGTGGTTGCCCTTCAATTGGTTTTTTGAACGCGATCAATCCAATCAGAAGCATGGTCATTGAACTGATCTGCAGGATCGCCGTCTCGTTTTGGGCGGTAAGATACAACATTTTTAACGGTATGGTAAGTATTGCCAGAATTGAAGCAATCATCCATACACGAAAGATCAGTTTTAACCGCGGATTCTTGACCGTCAAGTTCAGGATCAAAGTTGGTATGAATGCCAGGGCTGCATACACTGCATGGATTACCCAGCGAATATCCGCAACTCCAATTGAACTCTCAAACAAAGTCTGTTCGAGTGCCCAGGTAGCAAAAAGGTTAATTCCAGATAGAACAATAATCCACAGTGAAGCCAATATAACTAAAAGAACAACACCGCAGCCTTTTGCATCTACTTTTGGTTTTTCAATTTGAACTGCTTCTTCCATTCGTGCTGCCTTTCCCATCACTTCTCAAAGGTTGGTTATCCTGGGATTCATTCATTACAGGATTATAAAGTCATTCTATTAATCAGGATAGCGCATTTTTCCTGGCCTAAGGATAAATAAATTTTCATATTCTGGAGTACTCTGACAATTCTATTTAAAAACCAACTTTTTTATCGATCAAATTTATTTATGGAATGTTCATTTCAACGACGTCTCTTGACCCTTTTTAGCAGTCAGGCTACAATAGATTAGTGCGTAGGGTTTCATGTCTGATCCTGATTGTCCCGTTGATCAGTGAAAAATCTGGCGATTGAGAAACGAATGACTGATACCTCACTGATTAAACCTCCCAAGGATACGCTGTTCGGCGATCCAAAGGTGGTTTTTTATTTTAATCTAATCAAGGAGAGAGACCGATGAAAGACTTCCTTATCCGTGGGAAACTTAATGAGATCGATCCTGAAGTATATCAATTATCTGAATTTGAAACTGAAAGGCAGTTCCGTAAACTCATTCTAATTCCTTCTGAAAGCACAGCTCCTGCTGCGGTTCGAGAATCGCTCAGCTCTGTCTTCCAAAATCTCTATGCCGAGGGCTATCCAGATGAAGAAACACGCTGGATGTCCCAAACAGAAATCCTCGATTACCCGACCCGGTTGGCATACTACCGGCGTTATGCTGACCCGCGCTACTACAAGGGAGTGGAGTATGCCGATGCCATTGAATCCCTGGCACGCAGACGCTGCGCTGAGGTATTCGCCACTGACAAGGTTTCGGCGGATCAGATTTTCGTCAACGTCCAGGCACTTTCCGGAGCACCTGCCAATAATGCCGTTTACCACGCGCTCATCGAACCCGGGGATGCGATACTTGGCATGAACCTGCTGCACGGCGGTCACCTGACTCATGGCTCTTCGGTAAACCGCACCGGAAAACTCTACCGCGTTTCTCACTACAATGTCGACCCTCTAACCGAGATGATCGATTATGACAAATTGGAAGCTATAGCCAAAGAGAGTCTACCGAAAGTAATAATTTGCGGTTATTCTTCATATCCATGGATTCCTGACTGGGCACGCTTCCGCGCTATCGCGGATTCTGTCGGGGCTTACCTTTTGGCAGATGTCTCTCATATCGCGGGTATGATTGCCGGTAAAGCCATCCCTTCACCAGTCGGCCATGCGCATGTCATCACCTTCACTACGC
Source organism: uncultured Anaerolinea sp. (assembly GCA_964533735.1). Lineage (GTDB taxonomy): Bacteria > Chloroflexota > Anaerolineae > Anaerolineales > Anaerolineaceae > UBA6107. The sequence goes on from CAZHMD010000001.1 coordinate 438,720, forward strand.
ATAAGACACTTTGTGGACCCCGGGGAGCTTGTATCCTCACCACTGATCCTGCCCTTTCCAAAAAAATCGACAAGGCTGTTTTCCCGGGCGAACAAGGCGGTCCGCACGTTCATGTCTTTGCCGCCCTTGCCACCACCTTCAAGCTCGCAAGCGAAAAACCATTTAGAGAACTTCAATCTCAGATCATAAAGAATTGCCAGGCGCTTACCGATCAATTGAAGAAACGCGGATTACGCATTTCGTTCAGCGGAACAAATTCCCACTTGGGCAACGTGGATTGTAAAACCATTGTCGGACCGGACGGTACAACTCTCTCCGGAGATATGGCAGCCCGCATCCTCGATGTTGCCGGCATTGTCCTTAACCGCAACACCATCCCGGGGGATAAAACCGCATTATTCGCTTCAGGGATTCGTTATGGCACTCCATGGATGACTCAGCGGGGCTTGCTTGAAACTGAGATGGTTGCAGTTGCAAATATCATTGCTGATGTTCTCCTGTCCACTGTCCCATACTCTGTGGATACAAAAAAAGGACCTGCAGTTCGAGCTAAAGTAGATTTCCAGGTTTTGGAAAAAGCCAAGATTCGCGTGCGGGAATTATGCGAAAAAGCAGGCGCTGATTTGGAATTCCACAAGAGCGGTTATCCCCATTTTTATTACATCGATGACAAATCCCAATCAAAGTCAGAGTCCACCTCCCTTGATATATATGGGGAGCATGTGCAGCATTTTGTGCAATATAGCTTCAGTTCTGACACTGGAACCCTAAAGGTTGGAGAAGATCAGCCTGCGTCCTTGTCAATTTTAGAGTCGACCATTCACGGGCAACTGGGTAAAGTGGATTCGACCAAGTACCGCTTTACATTCCCCAAAGTCAGTTATGGGGTCGTAGCCGCTTTCCTCCGTGATCTTTCTGATGGCTATATCGCATTTGATCAGGATCTTCCCCGCCGTATTCCCGGACCGATCGTGATCGAAGAGAACCCTGAAATCCTCTTAACCATTTCAAAGAATGAAATTGAGAAAAATCGGAAACCCTATTTCATTGGCCAGAAGAATTCTCCAACTACCCGCCTGCCTAAATTCTCATGGGAAGAAAAACCAACCGATAAACTTATGCGCACTCCTCTCTATGAGACACATAAAGCCATGGGTGCGAAGATCATCCCCTTTGCCGGCTGGGACATGCCTGTTTGGTACAACTCGGTGGTGGAAGAACATCTTGCCTGCCGCGACGTTGCCGGATTATTTGATGTCGCCCACATGGGTGTCTTCCAGGCTGAAGGTCCACAAGCCGCCCAGTTCCTTGACAGCGTTTGTGGCAATGATATTGGCGGATTGGAAGTTGGCGAATCCTGTTACACGCATTTCCTCGACCCCCAGGCGAATGTCATTGATGACACGCTTGTCTACCGTCGCGATAAAGAAAAATACCTGGTTGTAGTGAATGCCTCGAATGACGCAAAAGATTGGGCTTGGCTCAATGCTGTACGAGAAAACAAAGTAGCCATCGATGCGGAGCGTCCATGGGTGGTAGCTTTCGGCACAGGGCTAACCTTGCGCAACTTGCGAGATCCCAAGGAAGGCAAAGATATGCGTGTCGATATTGCCTTGCAGGGACCAAAATCGCGAGACATTCTCCTGGCGCTCGGTTGTGACGCTGCTACAACCAAACGCATCAAAGCCCTCAAACGCACTGAACTCTGCGACGCAGTTGTCGGTGGTTTTGACCTGATCGTCTCCCGCACTGGCTATACTGGCGAGAAAATGGCGTTCGAACTCTTTATTCACCCTGACAAAGCTGCTGACTTGTGGCAGGCAATAAGCAAGATTGGCGAACCTCTTGGGATGAAAGCCTGTGGTTTAGGCGCTCGTGACTCTTTACGAACAGAAGCAGGCTTGCCACTTTACGGTCACGAAATGGGCGGCGAGATCAATTTCGGTGTAGCGGAAGCCGGGTTCGGTTCTTATGTGAAAGAATACAAACCCTGGTTCATCGGGCGGGACGCCTACATCGAAAGAGAGAAAGAACGTAAGGGAGAGGTTATCCGCTTCCGGTTCAATGAAAAAGCAGTTCGCATGGCGCATAATGGCGATCCAGTAGTCGATGCAAAGGGTAAAATGATCGGAGTTGTCACCAGTTGCACCATCGATAAGGAAGGCTTCCTTACCGGTCAGGCATTCCTGGACCTGCGCAGTGCAATTGAAGGCACTCCAATATTTATTTATCAGGGTGCTCCCAAGCAGGCATCCAAAGCTCCTGGTGATCTGGTATCTGGCGATAAAGTCATCTTACCCACTCCGGCAACCGTTGTCAGTCGTTTTCCAAAACTTTAAACGAGTAATGTATAGTTAAAAATTGATCTAAGGAGAGAATTCCAAAAATGCAGACCCCCTGGGACTATAGATACGCACAACGCACACAAAAGATGAAGGCTTCGGCCATTCGTGAATTGTTAAAATTTGCAGAACAACCGGACATGATTTCTTTTGGCGGAGGGTTTCCGGCTGCGGAGGTGTTCCCGGTCAAGGAATTCCAACGGGCTTGCAATACTGTCCTGGAACATAAGGGGGCAGAGGCGTTGCAATATAGTGGGACAGATGGCTACGTCCCGTTGCGCGAGATGATCGCACGGCACACCAATCGCATCGGCATCACCGTTGATATTGACAATATCCTCATCACCTCAGGATCGCAGCAAGCTCTCGACCTTATTGGCAAGATCTTCATCAATCGTGGAGATCGCATCCTGGTAGAATCTCCGACCTATCTGGGTGCGCTCCAGGCTTGGAATGCTTACGGTGCGGAATATATCACAGTAAAAGCAGATGATGACGGCATGCGTACAGATCTGCTTGAAGACGCCTTGCGCATTGGACCAAAATTCATATATGCCCTGCCCAATTTCCAAAATCCTACTGGAACAACCTTGCCTCTGGAACGCCGTAAGAAACTGATAGAAATGGCAGATCGCTATGGTGTACCCATCATCGAGGATGATCCTTATGGGCAACTTCGCTATGAAGGTGAGGACTTGCCCGCTGTCGAATTGCTTGACTCACAGATGCGTGAAAATAACGGCAACTATTCTGGTAATGTTATTTACCTAAGCACATTTTCAAAGATACTTGCTCCAGGACTTAGATTAGCTTGGGTCATCGCTCCAAAAGAAGTCATCCGCAAGTTGTCTCTCGCCAAACAGGGAACTGATCTGCATACCGCCACCTTTAACCAAATCGTTGCCCACGAAGTTGGTCAGCATGGTTTTATAGATCAACACGTCAAAGTGATCCAGGATACCTATCGGGTAAGACGTAACGCCATGCTGGATGCCCTCGAAGAGCATATGCCGGAAGGAGTCCATTGGACTCATCCGCAGGGCGGTCTCTTCCTCTGGGTAACTTTGCCGGCACAATTCAATGCCACTGACATGCTGCAGGAAGCCATCAAGGAAAAAGTAGCCTATGTTCCTGGAGAATTTTTCCACCCGGATGGTAATGGCAAGAACACGATGCGGCTGAACTTTTCATTCTGCAACCCTGAGAAAACCAACGAAGGGATTTCCAGGCTGGCAATCGCGCTCAAGAAGAAACTCTTGTAAAAAAAGGGAGCCTCACGGCTCCTTTTTTTATTCTTTTGTCGCTCCCCACAACTTGAAATCTTTAAGGATTGAACCGCCGAGGAACTCCAGCAGGATCGAATTATCCGGGATCAGGCTGGTTTCCACTGGTAGGAACCATTCAAGGAAAGCCAATAGCCTTTTTGCTTCAACATGCTCCGGTGTACCATAAGGAACTTGTCGAAGCAAAGGCTCAGCCAGTGATCGTAAAGCTGAAAGTTCATACACTAAAGCGGAATTGAACAATTTGTTGCCATTTTCTTGATATGGGAAGATATATTCTTTTTCTCCGCGCTGGACAGACTCCCAACGGCCGATAGTTTGTTGAGCTGTATACCCGCGCTCCCGCGAATCACGCACGATGCGTCGTAACAAACGTGTATCCGTCGTGGAAATTCGGTTATACCGATCCAGATTTAATTGGGTCAGGCATGAAGCATAAATTTTAAATGTGGAAACTGGATCAATTTCAGGAAGAAGCTTCGGGTTCAACCCGTGGATGCCTTCCAGAATAATGATCTGATCTTTCTTGAGAACGACAGATTCTCCTCTTTCGCTTTTTCCACTCTTGAAATTATATTTAGGGATCTGCACCTCTTCACCAGCAATCAACCGTTTGAGATGGTCCGCCATCAAATGGGTATTCATTGCCCCGAGTGATTCAAAATCGTACTGCCCGGATGCATCTCTTGGTGTCTCTTCCCGATCCACGAAATAATTGTCCATTTCAAGTGGAAACGGTGAAAAACCATTCGCCAGTAACTGAACCGATAATCGTTTCGAGAAGGTGGTCTTACCTGAGGAAGAGGGACCAGCGATTAGAATGATCCTGGCTTCGTCGGATTTCTCAGCAATATGCTGGGCGATGTCAATGATTTGAAGTTCGTGCAAAGCCTCTGATACCAGGATTATCTCGCGAATATTTCCCGCCTGGATCGAATCATTTAGCGCTCCCACCGATTCAATTCCGAGTCTTTTCAACCAGTTCCCATATTGCCGGAAAGTGCTCAATAATTTTGGATAACTCGGCATGGGTTCAATCGTTTTCGGTGAATTCCTCCGCGGGAATCGCAGAACAAATCCTTCTCCAACCAATTCCAGGTCAAACCATTTCAGGTACCCAGTAGAGGGAACCATATAACCATGGTGATAATCTTTATGCTCGCCTAGTTGATAGAGGACAAGGTACTGCTTCTGTCTGTATTTAAGTAATCTGACTTTATCCAGGAGTTTTTTTTCCTGGAAATAGGTAATCGCTTCTGACAGGGGAACGTTTGTACGATCAAAACATAAATCGTTTTCCACCAGGGTTCGCATCCGGTTTTTAAGTGCTTTGAGGTCATCCTGAGATATTGAATCCCCTTCAGCAACCTGGCAATAGTAACCACCCGCAGAAACTGAGTGGTCTAAAGTCATACTTACCTGAGGAAATAGCTCTTCAAACGCTGCTTCCAACAGAAATGTTATTGATCTCCTGTAAATGCGTGCGCCATCATCATCTGCCATCGTCACTAGGCGAATGCGGGAGTCAATTTCAATCGGATAGGTCAATTCACGCAGCTCGCCATTGACCACCGCGCCCATGATCGGGGGGTTATCCCATTCTGGCAGCACCTGGAGTAAAGTCTCAAGAGAAGCACCCCGTTGACCGGTATACACCCTTCCATCAGGCAGGATCAACTCAATTGTTGGTCTCTCAGAATGAATTTTTCCGTTGCTGGATTCGTAAATATTACTGCCCATTATCCATGACCCACTTTCAGTATTATTTTCAATCCTTTGTGAACCAACGTATTGTACCAATGATTATGCTATACTCTGCATACAATTTTGTTATGACCTATGGAACCTAATTACGATAGCCTGGATCCTGAAGAACGCATCAACAAACTGCTTGCAGCCATTTCTGTTCTCTTAGGCGCAGCCAGCATTTGCGCGGGCATTGTCCCAATTGTAGGGTTTATTGGTGGTGCGATCGGTTTATGGTCAGGGCTGCGTGGTCGCAAATCTCAATCACGCTCACTCGCCACTTTTGGGGTTATTATTTCCGCTTTCGCTTTGACCATTTCTTTCGTTTATGCAATTTTTGTCCAAATTTCCAAAAACTAACAAATAAATACTAGTCTTGTGAGCTTGAGAATAACATCCGGTCAAGCAGTGTTCTTTGCATCACAATGAAGATTACAATGACCGGGATAGACATGATCAATACCAGTGATCCTAATACACTCCACGGTTGAGCATTCCCGCTCTGCACCATCGCGTAAATTGACATTGCCAGGGTGACAGTTTCCGCCTTGTCAACAAAAAACCATCCGATGGCGAACTCGGAATATGCCATCAGAAAAGAAATCAACGCTGCGATGGATATAGAAGGAAGTGCGAGTGGTAAGGTCACGTAACCAAAAGTTTTCAAACTGCTTGCCCCATCAAGGAATGCGGCTTCCTCCAACTCCTTTGAAACTGCCTGGAATGCAACGCGCATATTCCAAATGCAAAAAGGCATTCCAAAGGCAGTGTAAACCAAAACCAATGCCATAAGCGTCGTTCTTATCTTCAGCAAACTCAACACAATGTAGAGGGGGGTGGCAAAAGCAATTGGAGGGATCACTGCAGTTAATAACAAGAAAAAGAGCATCGGCTTGCGACCTGGGAAACGAAACCGTGCAAGTGCATACGCCAGGGAGGACCCCAAAACGATAGCTAATAAGGCAGATCCAATAGAAACGACCATGCTGTTTCTGAACAAGGTGATGAAATTAACGGATTGATAGGGTCGATCCAGGACTTCTAAAACAGAAGAAAACGAAAATTCTTTAGGCAGAAGCCGGAACTCAGTCGGCCTGCTGAGCAATGATCCGTCAAATGCCAACCTGGCTATCCCCCAAATTGGAAGAATCACGTACAAGGCGATAACGATTAGGGAAATTTGAAATAGAACTTGTTTCCACCATTTCATTTTATGCATAGGTTACTCCTTCAGTAACCTTGTTTGATCGATTGAGCATCATCACCAGGATTACAAGGAAAAGGATTGTGAGCATGTTAATGATTGCTGATGCAAAGTATTGACCGTCATGAAACATCCCGTAAGAAACGTTCGCAAGGGTCATACCATCAACATAAAACGCTTGGAAGAGGTAAAACTGGTTGAATGCAAAAATTGATCTGATGATCACTGCAGGGATAATTAATGGCAGCAACAACGGCCAGAGAACATGACTAAATACCTGTATCCGGTTCGCTCCATCCAGTTGCGCTGCTTCAAATACATCCTCTGGAAGCATTTTAATCCCGGCAGTTGTAGCCAGCATCATGAATGGGAATCCATACCATACCCCAGCCAGTAGCAGCACCAACATCCAGAGGTTTTGTGAACTCGTCCAGCTCATTAACGAAGCAAATGGAAAGGTCTCGCCATACTGTTGAACACCAAGACTCAACCAGCCTGTTGTCGGTGCGAACACATTCATCCACATTAATGCCCCGATCATCTCCGGGATCGCCCATGGGAGAATGAATAATATCTGCCAGGCTTTCTTGGCAAATATTCCTTTTTTCCACAATAACAATCCCACACCAATACCCAGTATTGACTGCAATAGTACGGAAACAACAGACCAAAAGGTGTTATTGAAAAGCAAGCTCGAACTCAAGATTTGCTTTATTGCTGGCTGGTATATTCGAAACCCCAGGAATTGCACGATTGTGGAACGCGAACGAAGATCTGCATCTGCTGGATCAATTACTCCAGAAATGCCCCCCCATAATTCTCTCCAGATACCTCCATTCAATCCATCCTTGATTGATAGACTGTTAAAATCTGTCATGGACACCCCGAATTGATAAATTAGCGGGAAAATGGTAAACACTGCAAATACAATCAGCCCGGGAATGAGCCAGGGAAGGATCTTTTTCCAAGGGACAGTAAGTGCCACTGCCTTGTTTGTCTTCTTGGCAAATATTTTTCTTGCTATATCTCGAACAGGATCAAATATTAACGAACTCATCCCCTGGCTTGCTGCCAGGCTGAGGGGGGCGGTTAAGATGACGATGTATTGAGGCCACTTCGTTGGCCAAAAAAGCAAAAACGTTAAGGCTACCGCGATCCAGATGACCATCACCCGATGTTTCAGCCACAGCCTTTTCATTCCAAATACCGCCAGAATTGCGATCAACGGATCGAGTGCTATCCAAATGGCTTCTGGCTGCCAGACCCTGGGTGTTGAGAATAACCAGTAGAACGGCTGCCATACTGGAAAACCAGCGTCTTGTACCTCTTCCGCGCTGGTGGAATAAGCGCTGTGGAATAGAATGGATTCCTTTAGCCTTTCAATTGGATTCGGCCAAAGGTATGGATCAGCGGCAAAAAATACAGCCACAGAAATTCCACCCCATAACAGAATTTTCGGAAAATCTTTCTTGAATCGTTGTTCATTTATCAGTGTTGCCAGCCAATCGATAAAAATGGCAATACCGGCCACGCAGTAGAGGTATTTTGAAGCTGCTGTGAGACCTAATAACACGGCTGAAATGATCAACCAGACGAATCGGTATTTCTTTCGGTACTTCAAATATAGCAAGACGCTGCCCAAGCTGAAGAAAGCCGGCAGGGCTTCCAGCATGATCTGCGAGACGTATTTAACTGTAAACGAGTGGATGGCTAACATTATTCCCGCCACAGGATCCACAACAGCCAGCAATCCGGCTGTCAGGCTACCAAAAATGGCATTTGCGATTCGCCCATTTTTCAATTGATTACGCGGTAGGTAAACATTGGGGCTGGCCGTTGAAGGACGATCGGGAACAGGTTTTGTTTCGGGCAGGTTTACGATGCTGATCCCTACCAGGATCTTTGCCAACGGGGGATGTTCCGGGCGGTAATTGACCTCCTGAAATCCGAGCCAGTCCCCTGCCCGCATTAACTGGGCATACTCCTGGCCGGCGCGCAGGTAATCGTCCTCATCGTAATCAATATTCAATGTCGTCAAAGCGTGCCACCGGATGATCCACGCTATGGCAATCACGCCAATAACAGCCGCAATGGATAGAACAACTTTAAAAGATTTTTTCATCTTGGCACCATATTTTCAGATCACTCGGCAGGCACTAATTGCAGTAGGATTGTTTGAAATGGCTCTATGGAGATTCCTGGTTGGTAATCTGTGGATTTTCCAGTCGTAACTATCATAGCTGTTATCTTGCCATCACCAAGAATGGATTCACCACCATACCGCCCATCCGCGAGACTTGCACCTTCAAAAGATAAAGTAAAATCCGCCACTTGTTTTTTGGACATATTAATCAATACCAGGATCGTTTCTTCTTCACTTTCACGAAGGGCAGCGTATATTCCACGATCGCTGCATTTTATAGCAGTGTACCCACCTGCCGATAGTACCGGATGGGCTGCCCTTATTTGGATCAGTTCTTTATACCAGCTGAGCAACGAATTTTGATCATTTAACTCGAGGCCCACATTTGTCTCGGCATAATTCTCCCCCAATTCTTGCCAGGGGGTTCCTGTAGTGAATCCTGCATTTAACTGAGAATTCCATTGCATCGGTCTGCGAATATATTCGTCCGGTTTAATGCCTTCCATGCCAATTTCTTCACCATAGTAAATGAAGGGAGTCCCAGGCGAGGTTAACATTAAGGCTGCTGCAACTTTGGCTTTATCCGCATTGCCGCCTAGTGTGCTCATCACCCGGTTCTGATCATGGTTGGTGAGAAAAGTCGCAAAATTCCAGTCAGGATTATCTTTTTCAATAAATGACACAGCGCTGCCAATTCCAGAAATGCTCCCCCCGTTGGCACTGTTTACGAATCCGCTGGCAACCTCAAAATTAAAGATCATATCCATTTCGTCACTATCATACAATTCTGAAACGCGCGCATCACTTCCTGAAACTTCACCAACCACGTAGGCATCCGGATTGATCTCTTTGTAAAAAGTATAAAATCCTTTGAACCAATCGTGGGTCGCTTGGGTGTTTTCCAGTACTGTTCCATCCTCTATCAAATGCTTGGCTGCATCCACACGGAAACCGTCAACTCCTACATCGTTCAACCAGAATGCGGTTACTTTTTCCATCTGCGCGGTGACTTCGGGGTTCCGATAATTCAAGTCAGGCATATCCGGGCTGAAATAACCATAAAAGTATTTTGAATTTGGACCAGTATTTGCTAAATGCCAGTGAGCGCCGCCGTTTTCCGCAGACCATACATACCAATCATGGTATGGCCAACTTTCACTTTTCGAAGCCTCAACAAAAAAAGGGTGCTCACTTGAGGTGTGGTTAAGAACCAGGTCAATGATGACTCGTATCCCTCGCTTGTGAGCTTCTTCCAATAATCGTTGAAAATCTTTCATGTCCCCATATTCAGGATTCACGTTGTAATAATTTACTACATCATAGCCGTGGTATGACGGTGAAGGGTTGATGGGCATTAACCATATGGCGGTAATTCCCAGGTCTTCGTGCGTAGCAGGGTCTCCATCATTAAGGTAGTCCAGTTTTTCCGTAATGCCGTTAAAATCCCCAATACCGTCAGCATCGCTATCGTAAAAGCTTCTCACAAAGATTTCGTAAAATACTGCGGTTTTCCACCAGGGTTTCTCAGGTTGGCGAGCTGCTGATGGAACTTCAGACGATATCGGTTCTGGAGTTGGTGTTGTAACTGGAACGCACGCTGCTAGCAAGCCTGCAAGGATAATAAAATGAATAACCACTCTGATGCGCATTTCACCTCATTTACGAGATAAAAAAGCGGCCTTGCGGCCGCTTTTTTGATTAGCCTTTCACGCCGCCGGCAGTTAAGCCGCTGACGATTTGTTTCTGCAGGAGAATGTAAACGATTGCCACGGGTAATGCAACAATAATTGCCATCGCCGAAAACCGGTTCCACGGGATTGAGTTGGCATATTGACCCTGCATATTGTACAAGGTCATCGCCAGCGTGTAATCTTTCGGTTGTGTCAGGAACAGCCAGGGGAGTACAAACTCCTGCCAGTGACCAATGAACCCCAGGAAGAATGTAACCGCCATCTGTGGTGCAGCCAATGGGATGACAATCTTGAAGAAGGTCTGGTTGGGATCAGCCCCATCAATTGCTGCTGCTTCTTCCAATTCTTTCGGGATAGTATCCAGGTAACCTTTCAAATTCCAGACCGCGAATGGCAGCGCAGTTGAGACCATGGCGATACCTACACCGATCAAGGAGTCTCGCAGGTTAAATAACATTTTGGAAGCAGTTCCCGGATCACACGCCATTAATGGCTGCAGCACTGTAACCCCATCCGCGCAGGTTCTGAGCTGAAAAGAGTTCAACAACAGGAACAAAGGTGTTGCCAGACCTACTGCAGGCATCAATAATGGGATGAAGATCATGATCATCAGCACTTGGCGCAGCTTAAACTTGAATCGTGAAAATGCGTAAGCTGCACTGACTGCCACCAGAAGAGCAACGGCTCCCACTAGTACTGAAAGCAAAAAGCTATTCTTCAGTAATTCCAGAAAGGTGACTGGATTTGCAGTTGGTCGGGTAAGAACCTGTTGATAAGCCTCAAACGATATTTCCTTGGGGAAAAGCTCCAGTGTTGATGGCCGTGTTGCCTTTGAACTGAATGAGAGTGTGATGATGTACATGATCGGGAACATCACTTCAATCGTGATGATTAAGCACATTAACTGTACCAACAACTGCCGCCACAGTGGTAACTTTTCACTTCCACCTTTACTCCCCGAAGTATCATAGGTGAAGAATCGGACAAAGATATTCTTTTTCTTTTCGGGTTCAACTATGACTGTCATCTTAAGACTCCGTATAACTTTCGGTAGCTCGGGTTAGCCGATTGGTGATCAGGAAAATGATGAGCACCACAAAGAAGATAATCACTGAGAATGCCCCTGCAGCCCCGTAAAGGCGTAAATTCCTCACCAGGTCATAGGCAAAGGTAACCAGGATCTCAGTGGTTCGGGCTGGACCTCCTGCTGTCATGAAGAAGACAAAATTGAAAAGGTTGAAGGACATGGTGAAACCGTACATTGCCGCTGGAATCATTGCAGGTTTGATCAAAGGAACAGTTATATTCCAGAATTCATAAGATTTGGAAGCCCCATCAATGGATGCAGCCTCATAGAGTTCTTTAGGGATGCTCTGAAGTGCCCCGGTAGCCACCAGCACCATGAATGGCCAGCCCAGCCAGAAATTGGCGATCATCATTGCGTAGTAAGCCAGTGGTAACGGACCATTCGGTAACAACCAGGGAATCGGTGGTTTGTATTCAAACAACCACCTGATCTTCACCGGATCGGTCCCTCCAAACAGACTGGAAATCCACGTGACCGCCTGGTTCATCGCTCCATATTGCTCATCAAAAATATTGCGCCAGACAACTGCAACCACAATCGGCGGAATGACAACTGGTAAAACATAAATCGCGCGGTATACGCGTTTGAACCAGATACCTTTAATATTCATCAGAACAGCAATTAACACACCTGCGGGAACGTGAACCATCACATTCGTGATCGCCCACCATAAGTTGTAAGTCAGTACTCTGAAGAAATCAAAGTTCTGAACAGGTAAACCGCCGGTGATAATTTCAATGTAATTTTGAAACTGAATTTGGTTTAGCTTAGGGGAATTCAACCCCAATAAAAGGTCTTTCGTTTGAAAATCTGTAAATGAAATGATCACCTGGTAAACAAGAGGATAAAAAGTGATCACCCCCATAATAATAAAAGCAGGTATTAGGTATAGGTATGGGAGAAAGGCGCGCCGGACGTTGATTTTCTTCTTAATCGGTAAACTAGTAGTAGCCATTTATCCTCGCATGATGGTCCGGGTAGTTTACAAAAAAGGTCAAAGCAAATGGGATTTCTCCCACTTGCTTTGACCGGTTATCCTGGTTAGACGAATCTTGTGTTCATCAGCCAAGACATTTCAAGGTTACTTTTTGGCGTTTGCGGTCGCGGTGGTTACCCACTCAGCTGCAGCAACACCTTTTTCGAAGACTTCGTCAACTCCACAGAAATTGGACCAGTAAAGGCCTAACTGTGGTACCTGCGGGCGGATGGTGGCGCCGGTATTGAAGGCGTCCACGAGACCCTGGATCAGGGGATCAGTGATCTCAACATCAGTGCGCACAGGAACGTGTCCGGCTTCGTTCATCATGACCAACTGGGATTTTGCATTGGAGAGATAAAGTGCAACTTCCAAAGCAGCTTCTTGAACCATGCTGTTCGGGTTGAAGTAGAAACCATCAACGCCCAGTAATGGGGTGGAGGGGCCGGCAGGACCAGCGGGCAGCGCTGTCACGGCGAGTTTATCGCCAAGAGCAGTTCTGTAATCGCCCATTGCCCAGTTGCCATTGGTGATGGCCACAGCTTTTCCTTCGGTGAAGGGTGCAAGTCCGTCGCTGTCATTCTTGGACCAGGAATTGGTCTTGGAAATTTGATAAAGTTTGTTCAGGTAATCCATTGCGTCTGCAACACCGGTACCCTGGTCAGAGACGACATTCCAGCTGTCATCAAAGATTTTGCCGCCAAAAGCGCCAAAGAAACCATAGTGATGGTAGCAGCCGTAGCTGAAAGCGACCTGTGTGCCGCCTTCCATGAGGGCCAACAGTTCATCCGTAGTGGCAGGGGGGGTGGGAAGAAGTTCGGTATTGTACCAGAAGGCAACTGCCTTAAGGGTTTCAGGAATACCGTAGAGAACACCTTCCACACTCATGCCATCAATACCAAGCTGGTTGATGCCTTCAAGTTTACCTTCGGCGAGGGCAGTGATATCAGCAACCAATCCGGCGCGGGCATCATCACCAAGTGAATCATTGGGGGCGATGAACATGTCAGGACCGCTGCCAGCGGCAACGTCGGTGCGATACTTGTTGTAGATATCATTGAAGGGGACCTGGAGGACGTTGATCTTGATATTTGGCAGGTCAATTGCAGCCTGTTCCAGGTTCTTTGCCAGGGCTAATTCTTCAGCAGAACCAGTTCCGTAGGCGTGCCAGAAGGTCACTTCAACTGGAGCCGGGGCTTCAGTCGGTGCAGCGGTTTCAACTGGAGCTTCGGTCATTACCGGCGCTGCGGTCGGTGCAGCTGTCGGTTTTGCGCATGCAGCAAGTGCAAACGCGGTGATCATTAGAATACTGATCAAAATTAGTAATTTCTTATTCATTTTCATTCTCCTCTAAATTTTTAATGCAAATGATCGGGCTGTGATTGTTTAGATTTTCTCTCGTTGTAATCTCTTTTTACACACCTCCTCCCATTTAGAAAAATATCCACATCTGTTATCATGATAACACTTTATCAATAGAAAACGATTGGATACTTAATTGGAAATTTTATTAATCATAGTACGACCGCCAGTAAATGTCAAGTTCCTGGATGCACAAGTCTATACAACATTAAAAGATAATTTTAATCATACGGAATTGGCTATAATTGTTGAATAAATAAATTAGCCATCAGGTATATTATATTAATGACAGTAAAATGGCGTTTACTCCGAACTGCTCCAGCTAGCGGAGCCTATAATATGGCGCTCGATGAAGCCTGCCTGCTCTCCTCCGCGGAAAGGCGGTCTTTGCCCACACTGCGCCTGTTTTCCTGGGAACCTCCCACACTTTCCCTTGGTTACGCCCAGAAATCCTCTGAGGTGAACTTCCAACAACTTCATGAACATGGTTGGGGTCTGGTTCGCCGGCCTACCGGTGGTCGCGCCATATTGCATACTGACGAACTCACCTACTCGGTGACTGCCCCACTGGATGATCCAGTCATGGCGGGTTCTCTGTTGGAGAGTTATCAGCGGATTTCCAAGGCATTATTGGCAGCCTTAAAGCTTCTTGGTATCGACGCCCGCGGAGATGCCGTTTATAGTTTACCCAACAGTCAATCCAAACTCGATCCCGTCTGTTTTGAAATGCCTTCAAATTTTGAGATCACTGTATCCGGTAAAAAACTGATCGGTTCTGCTCAGGCCAGGAAACACAATGGGGTCTTACAGCATGGTTCACTTCCTTTGACAGGTGATCTATCCCGCGTCACCCATGCAATGCTTTACCCCACAGAAGAAAAACGTCAAGATGGTGCTGCCAGATTGTTGTCTCACGCAGGAACTGTTGAATCCTTGACCGGAAAGAATATTTCCTTTGAAAAGGCGGCTCAAGCCTTCATTCAAGCATTTTCGAAGGAATTAGACCTCGACCTGGCTATCTCCAAGCCATCCAGGGAAGAACTATCGCACACCAATGAATTGATGGAGCAAAAATACCAATCCGACGACTGGACTTTAAGGCTTTGATTTTGTCAAATTAGGCTGTAATCGTCGGTTGCCTTGATCTTCAATTCATCATCCACTGTAGAGGACTGGTACAATTCTCCCCATGTTGCGTAAAATTATAAAAATGATAATAAAAATGATTCTGGTATTAATAATCATCGGGCTGGTCACATTCAGTCTTCCGCGTGTGATCACTGCTATCGCCGCGAGGAATAAAATTGATTCAGTTTACTCTTCACCTGGCGGGAAAGCAGCTATTGTATTCGGTGCCGGTCTGCTGCGGGATGGCACTCCATCACCGGTATTGCGCGATCGTGTTTCTACAGCTGCCCAACTCTATTTCGCGGGGAAGATCCAGAAAATCCTCATGAGCGGCGACAATCGCTTTGTGGATTATAACGAACCATCTTCGATGCAGGCTTATGCCATCGAGTTGGGAGTCCCGTCTGAAGCCATCGTTCTGGATTTTGCCGGTCGCCGCACTTATGATACGTGTTATCGCGCCAAACACATTTTTAGGTTGGAAGAAGCCATTTTAGTCACCCAAAAGTATCACCTCACACGAGCTCTCTTTACATGCAACGGCATTGGGCTGAAAGCCACAGGTGTAGCCGCTGACATGCGCATCTATCACCCGCGATCTCTTGCAATTTGGAATCTGCGCGAAATGCCAGCCTCATTGGTTGCGCTTTGGCAGGTCTGGTTCAGTCACCCTCTGCCAGTGATGGGTGATCCGGAACCGATCACATTTGAGAACTCTGGAGACTGATTATGATAAACCGGGACCAGGCTCTATCTATCGTTAACCAGTATATTAAAAATCCTCACCTGTTTAACCACATGTTGGCAGTTGAAGCCGCTATGACCTTCTATGCAAAAAAGTTAAGTCAGCCCGTCGAAATCTGGCAAATAACTGGCTTGCTCCACGATTTTGATTGGGAAATTCACCCGACCAAAGAACAACATCCATCCGATGGCGCTTCCATCCTCAGGGAACAGGGTGTATCGGAGGAAATAATCCATGCCGTCCTCACCCACGGGGATCATCTCAATTTACGGAGAGTGACCTTGCTTGAAAAGGGATTATACGCCTGTGACGAAATCACCGGTTTGATAACCGCTGTTGCCCTGGTGAGACCCTCCAGATCACTTTATGACCTCGAATCCAGTTCGGTTAAAAAGAAATGGAAAGACAAAACTTTTGCAGCGGGAGCGGACCGGAACGCTATCGAAAAAGGTGCAGAGGAATTCGGTGTTTCACTTTGGGAGCATTGTGACAATGTAATTCATGCCATGCGGGAAATAGCCCCTCAGCTCGGACTGGTAGGCACGCTAATTGCAACTACCTAATTCACAGTTGTGAATGAGGAGGTTTGCATGACGGTTAAAGGTAAAGGGATATGGACCTGGAAAATCCCGCAATGTGAAGCTGGTAACGCAGATGCAATAGCCAATGTTGCTGCAGGTGGTGGGTTTTCTCACGTTTTCATCAAAATCGCAGACGGAGCCAGTCCCTATAATATAAATAAAACTACAGGTGTTGATCTTATTCCACCAGTAGTTGATGCTATCAGATCCAAGGGTATTCAGGTCTGGGGATGGCACTACGTATATGGGTACAATCCGAGCGGTGAGGCTGCCATTGCCATTTCTCAAACAAAAAAATATAACCTCGACGGTTACGTCGTTGATGCTGAAATTGAATTCCAGCAAACTGGTCGAGAGGCAGTTGCCCGTTCATTCATGACCGCCCTGAGGGCTGGCATACCATCCAAACCAGTCGCCTTAAGCACTTACCGTTGGCCTTCTTATCACAAAACCTTCCCTTATGTGGCATTCCTTGAAAAGTGTGACTACAATATGCCGCAGGTATACTGGATGCAAGCCCATAATCCTGCCTATGATCTGACTCGTTCTTATAACGAATTTAAAGCTATAACTCCTTCTCGCCCAATGATCCCCACTGGTGCTGCCTTCTCCGAAAGTGGATGGACTCCCACTGCAGATGATTTGCGAGTATTCACGGATACTGCTCGCAGCCTTGGATTAGATGGCTGCAATTACTATTCCTGGGATGATTGCCGAACAAAACTGCCAACTCAATGGAATACGATTTATAACTATAAATGGCCGGGTGAAACACCTGTTCCTCTCCCTGCAGATATCCTGGATAAGTACATTTATGCAATGAATCATCTGGATTTGCCTTTGTTCCTGGAAATTTATGCGGAGAACGCAGTTCGTGTCACGTCCGAAAGGACAACCCAGGGTAACGGTAACATTCGTGCCTCACTGGGAGCACTTTTGACGAACCAACTCAATGACGCTGTGTTCAAGGTTACCAGCGCAACAAATAGTGAAACAACCCGTCATTTCACCTGGACTGCAGATTCCTGGAGAGGCACGGTTAATGATGGTAGTGACACGATCGGCCTGCAGGATGGCAAGATCGTGTACCATTATTCACATTACACAATTACGTAGCTTTCTTCTTTTTTGTTCGTACAGGTTGCACAAAATTTAGTTCCAGGTAATCCTGGCAGGCAACAACATCAATTATTGAATCACCCGGTTTAACTTCGATTAGTCTCTTCCCGCTGGTAGCGCGTTTGCCGGAGGGAATTTGGTCTATACGAATGGATTTCGCAGCAGCTTTAAGTAAATGCAGGGTAAATTGATGATTCTTCTTGCCATGTGCCAGCCCAATTAATAAATTTCCACTTGTCAATTTTGTTGCGATCACCCCTGCGCCATACCGTCCCTGAGATGGGAAGGAATCCTCCTCTAGCCGCCATCCGGAGCCATCTTTAGCCACCAGCAGTAATTCGCCTTTTCCATCCAGCAAGGTCATCCCTATAACCCGGTCACCACTGGATAACTTTACCGCATTAACCCCTGCAGCAATCAGCCCCATTGTACGGACTTCCTGGCAAGAGAACCGGATTCCCATACCATTTCGAGTGAGTACGAATACTTCCGGCTCACCCCATAAGAATGCTGAAGTGAGGAATTCATCACCATCGTTTACTTTTACCAGTGTAAATGGTTCCGCAGATGGACCAGGCAATTCCGAAACCAGGGATTGTTTTATCAACCCCTGGGTAGTGATCGTCAGAATTGTCAATTCTTTGTTCTTACGCATACTGGCAGACACGCAGAATGCAGCGTTTATCTTTTCGTCCTCGCGAAATGCAGAAACTTTTGATAAATGGTTGCCTGCGGGAGCTTCGTCAGAAAACATTATTGAGTGTGGATTGATGGCAGCACATTTACCATTTGCATTGACCAGGTACAGCGTCTGATGCGAATCTGCGAGTAATGTTATTTTCGGAGCGTCCTTTCCTCCCGTTCGTGGAGCATTTGCTTCGCGATATTTCATCACCCGGTTATCCTTGGATAAAGTTATCCAGACTTTTTCTATGGGAGTGACATCTTTTAACACCGCAAGATCTACCAGGGCTTTCCCTTGCTTGAGTTTTAATATTTGAGTCTTTCGCCGATCAGCATATTTTGCGCGGATATCCCTTAACTCGTTTTCAACCACAACCCGCCTCTTCGCTTCCGATTTCAACAATCCCTGTAAAGTCTTTACCAGGTCAAGTAGTTCCTTGTACTCCTGCTCAATCTTTTTCCTTTCCAGCGATGCTAACCGTTTCAATGGAAGATCAAGGATTGCATGCGCCTGGATTTCGGACAATTTAAACCTGCGAATGAGCTTGGTCTTTGCCTGTTCGCTATCCGCTGACGCGCGAATGATGGCAATAACCTCATCCAGGTTCTTGAGCGCTATTCTCAACCCTTCAAGGATGTGCAGTCTTTCCTCTGCTTTACGCAGATCATATTCACTGCGCCGTTTTACTACTTCAAGGCGGTGCACCAGGTAAACCCGCAATGCTTGTTTTAATGACAGTAACCTGGGCTCTCCATCCACCAGTGCCAGAAGGTTGATACCGTAAGTGATTTGCAGAGGGGTTTTTTTGAAGAGATCCTTAAGCACTTTCTCCATATCTGCGGTTTTGCCTAGCTCAATGACTATGCGCATACCTTGGCGGTCTGATTCATCTCGCAAATCGGAGATTCCCTCCAACCCCCCTTCCCGGCTTAATTCAGCAATTCTTTCGATCAGTGCCGACTTATTGGTCATATATGGAAGTTCTGTAATTATGATTCGGTTTTTACCCCGCGCCATTTCTTCCGTGTTTACCCGGCCGCGTAAAATCACCTTTCCTTTTCCTGTGGCATAAGCAGCCAGTAGTTCATTTTGTTCATGCTCCTGTAAAATAATTCCACCGGTGGGAAAATCCGGTCCCTGGATGAATTTGGTTAGATCCCCGATAGTAACCTCATCCAGTTTTGTCCAATGCTCCAACAGGAACACAAGCGCATCGATTACCTCACCTAAGTTATGCGGCGGAATATTGGTAGCCATTCCTACAGCAATTCCCGAAGCCCCGTTGACCAGCAGGTTTGGTATTGCACTGGGCAGTACCTCGGGTTCCACAAGAGTATCGTCAAAATTTCGATCAAAATTTACTGTGTCTCTATCCAGTTGACTGATCAAATCAAGCGCAAATGGCGTTATCCGGGCTTCGGTATATCGCATGGCAGCAGGTGGGTCTCCATCCACACTGCCGAAGTTCCCCTGACCGTCTATGATCGGGTAGCGCATTGAAAAATCCTGTGCCATCCTCGCCATGGCCTCATAAACCGCCTGGTCCCCGTGAGGGTGGTACTTGCCCAACACTTCACCGACGATCCTTGCGGACTTTTTAAAGGCTGAATCAGATCGAATTCCCATATCATACATGGCATAAAGCAGGCGGCGTTGTACTGGCTTTAAACCATCCCTGGCATCCGGCAATGCCCGTGATACGATCACACTCATAGCGTAATCCAGGTATGACTGCTGCATTTCATGGTCAATATCAATCTTCCTGATCAATCCCATATCCATTTTCATTCTCCCGTTATGTTTCGATTCACAATAAGTTTACACCAGCAGAACCTTAAAAAAATCAGACCCCTCAAGTGGGGTCTGATTCATAAAGCAAAAGACTATACGACTGGTTCCGATTCTATTGGTTCTTCAAGCGTCTCATCGACAACAGGGGGTTCTACCACCGGGTTGAAACGCCCGTATACAAAGCCAGTGCCGGCTGGGATCAACTTACCAATGATCACGTTCTCTTTGAGACCATACAGGGGGTCTTCAGTGGAGGCAATGGCTGCCCCAGCTAATACCTTGATGGTATGTTGGAAGGAAGACGCTGAGAGGAAGGAATCAGTGCTCAAGGAAGCTTTGGTAACACCGAGTAATACTTCCACAAAACGCCCTGGTTGCTTGCCTTCAGCGATCAAGCGCTCATTTTCAGCCTTTAGTTCCAGTCGGTCAACAACATCCATCGGAAGGTACTTTGAATCACCCGGTCTTAACACCTGGACTTTACCAACCATCTTGCGGATGATAACTTCAAAGTGCTTGTCATTGATATTTTGACCTTGGGCGCGGTATACCTTTTGAACTTCTGTCATAATGTACAGTTGAGCGGCTTCGCGGCCCTTGATCTTCAAAATAGTATGCGGATTAATTGACCCTTCAGTTAGCGCTGCACCAGCTTCAACTTTTGCGCCGTCGGTGATGATAATACGAGAAGTGCTCGGAATTTCATAATCCTCGCTCTCCTTCTGCTCATACGCTACGCTTACCTTGCGGCCTTCAGTGCGGATTAGGCCAGCGTGTTGGGCAGTCATTTGGGCTTCTCCCAAATCCGCAATTACATCTCCAACAGACACAGTATCCTGTGCTTTAACTTTGATTTGCCATTCTTCTGGGATCTCATACTCGTCTGCAACCATCTCGGCGTGTTCCACGCGGATGATGCGTTGTTCACCTGAACGTTCACCCTGGAAGATCGTTGCATATCCAGAGATACCAGTGATAACGGCTTCGCCCTTGGGTTCGCGGCGGGCTTCAAACAACTCTTCAACCCTGGGCAGACCAGTTGTAATGTCACCGCTAACGGCAACACCACCCATATGGAAAGTACGCAGTGTGAGCTGTGTGCCTGGCTCGCCAATGGACTGAGCCGCGACCACACCGACTGCTGAGCCCAACTCCACCAGTTTTCCTCGTCCCAGGTCCATGCCGTAGCAATGGGCACAAATACCATGGATAAGGGAGCATGTTAATGGAGAGCGTACAAAGACCTTATCAACGCCAGCGTTCAGGATTTTCCGGATCAGGTCGTGATCCATGATGACGCCTCGTTCAGCCAAAATCTCACCCGTTTTAGGATCGACTACCCGGCTTTGAACGGTTCGCCCAAACAAGCGCTCACTAATTTTCTGACCAGCAATATCATCTTCTTTACGCATCCAGATACCGTCTTCGGTACCGCAATCCGTTTCATTGATGATAATGTCTTGGGCAATGTCCACGAGGCGGCGGGTAAGGTAACCTGCATCAGCAGTACGTAAGGCAGTATCTGCCAAACCTTTACGCGCTCCATGCGTGGATATGAAGTATTCCAATGCGGTCAACCCTTCGCGGAAGTTGGAGGTGATCGGCAGGCGGATGATACGACCAGCAGGATCTGCCATCAAACCGCGCATACCAGCCAGCTGGGTGATCGGTCCGAAACCGCCTTTGGTAGCGCCTGAACTCGCCATAATGGCAAGGTTCCCATTTGGATCCATGTGATTCTTGACGGCTTCACCAACTTTTTTGGTGGTTTCCTGCCAGAGATTGATTACTTTTTCGTTTCGCTCAAGATCAGTTGAAAAACCATATTGGACGTAGTAATTCAGTTTATCTACTTCCGCATAAGCGTCTTTGAGAATTTGAACTTTTTCTGTCGGTACTGTGATGTCAGCAACGGCGATCGTCGTGCCAGATTTCATTGCGTAAGCAAACCCGATGTCCTTGATGGCATCTGCCACTTCAGTTGTAACCGTTTCACCGCAGATATCATAAACATCCGCGATCAGGTTTTTTACAGCGGTTTTTTCTAGCACGCGGTTATTAAACTGAACTTCTGGAGGCAGGATGCGGTTGAACAGTGCGCGTCCCACCGTGGTATTGATCATTTGCTGTTTGGATTCAGCCATACGTTCATGCTTGTCATTGAACCAGGTATGCATCCGCAGGGAAATATCCGTATGAAGTTCTACCTGACCCAGTTCATAAGCCAGTTCAACTTCATCGATATCTGCAAAAACGCGTCCGTCACCTTTATGTGCGCGGTTGTCTTCCATCGTCAGGTAATACACGCCGAGAACCATGTCTTTTGATGGGCTGATGATTGGTTCGCCATCAGCAGGTTTAAGCAGGTTCTTTGAGGAAAGCATCAATGTGCGTGCTTCTCTGACAGCCTTTTCCGAGAGGGGAACATGCACAGCCATTTGGTCACCGTCAAAGTCAGCGTTGAACGCTGTGGTTACCAAAGGGTGCAATTGAATGGCGCTGCCCTCGATGAGTACCGGTTCAAATGCCTGGATACCCAATCGGTGAAGCGTTGGAGCACGGTTCAATAACACCGGGCGTTCTTTAATGACTTCCTCAAGCACTTCATACACTTCCGGTTTTTGTCGTTCAATCAAACGCCGGGCACCTTTAACGTTAGTGGTGTAACTGCGCTTATTGAGGCGGGAAATGACGAATGGTCGGAACAATTCCAGCGCCATCGATTTAGGCAGACCACACTGGTATAGTTTCAATTGTGGTCCTACAACAATTACAGAACGACCAGAGTAATCCACGCGTTTACCCAAAAGGTTGCGGCGGAAACGACCCTTCTTACCCTTGAGCATGTCGCTCAACGATTTCAGCTCACGCCGGCCGCGCCTTGATAGCGCTTTACCGCGTTGAGAGTTATCAATCAATGAATCTACCGCTTCCTGCAGCATACGTTTTTCATTACGAACGATCACATCAGGCGCGCCCAACTCTAGCAACCTTTTTAAGCGGTTGTTGCGGTTGATTACACGCCGGTACAAATCATTCATATCAGAGGTGGCAAAACGTCCGCCATCCAATGGAACCATCGGGCGCAGGTCGGGTGGGATCACCGGGAGGACAGTTAGGATCATCCATTCCGGTCTATTGCCTGATCTGCGGAAGGATTCAACAACCTTCAATCGGGTCGTCGCCTTCTTCCGTTTTTGTTTGCTCTTGGAGGTCTTAACTTCAACCCACAGGTCTTCTGATAATTTGTCCAGATCCAACCGACGCAGGATGTCGTAAAATGCTTCAGCGCCCATATCAGCGCGGAAAACCTGCCCCCACTTGGACTTTAATTCACGGTATTTTGTCTCGGTCAAAAAGGCAAAAGGATGCAGTTCCTGCAATTCATCACGCAGGTGGGCATTCTGATCTTGTGAAACCGCAGATTGGTCATCGAGCTCATTGCGGAGAGATTCCATCATCTCATCTGCTTCCGCCTTGATCTGTTCAATGCTCATCTTGATCTGCTCGAGATCTCGTTTTTGCTCATTCTTAAAGCTGGTTTCAATTTCCTCAAGGGATTCTTTTACCGCTTTTTGGATGGTGGAGATATGCTTTGATGTGACAGTGTCACCTGCTTCTGCCACCACCAAACCGGCTGATTCAAATACCACTTTCTTTTTCAGGACAGATCCGTTTTTCTCAGTCAGCATTCGTTCCAGGGATTGACCTTCCTGGATGACAGGTTCCAATTTTGAGGTAATTTGCTCATCGGTTCTGGATTCGATGTCAGTTCTGCGCTGATTTAATTCGGAGATTTTCTTATCGCGTACTGATTTCACATCAAGGATGCGAGCGTTGATCTCTCCAGCTTGCGCTCTTTCAGAGTTATTAATCTCATCTTCAAGTCGTCGCAGCGCTTTTTGGCGGGCATCTTCGTCGACATAGGTAACAATGTACTGCGCAAAATATAGTACGCGGTCAAGGTTTCGGCGGGTGATGTCGAGTAATAGTCCTAAATATGAAGGCGTCCGCCGCGTATACCAGATGTGTGCAACTGGCGTCGCCAGGTCAATGTGACCCATACGCTCGCGTCTTACCAGAGATCGGGTTACTTCAACCCCACATTTATCGCAGATGATACCCTTGTATCGCGGGTTTTTATACTTTCCGCAATAGCACTGGTAATCGCGAGAAGGACCAAAAATAGCTTCGCAAAATAATCCATCCTTTTCAGGGCGGAGTCGGCGATAATTGATGGTCTCAGGTTTTAAGACTTCGCCATAGGACCAACTTCTAATTGTTTCTGGTGATGCGAGATTGATTCGGAGAGCTACTAAACTTTTTGTTTCCACTAATCTGCCTCCTGAATGGGTACCCTGATGCTGTTAAACGAATATCAGCGCACAATGATCTTGCGCTGGTCAATTAACGGGAGTGAAGTCCTTAAATTTCATGCAACCCGAAATTATACCACGTTTTTCAGTTTTGCAAGCAATTTGATAAAGTTACTCTGTTTTATCCTGTCGAAGAGGAATTTCCAGGAAAAATGTACTTCCCTTTCCCAGAACGCTTTTCACCCATGTTCTTCCCCCATGTCTTTCTGCAATTGATTTTACAATTGTTAGACCCAGTCCTCCGCCCCGAAGACCCGCATCCTGGTTTCGTCCTGTTCCGCTTCCCCGTTCAAATATCTTGGGAATATCGAGTGGAGCAATTCCCGGTCCCTGGTCCTGTACTTCAAAGATCACTCTGTCTTCCAGGGTTTGTAAGCGTAGAAAAACCTGCCCATTTACTGGAGAGAACTTGATTGCATTTTCGATCAGGTTATATAACGCTTGCTGTAGCAGCGCTTTGTCAGCTTCGATCTGGATCTCTTGTGCCCAGGTAAGTTCGCGCATTACCTGAACTTTGCGTTGCGCTGCCTGCGGCTGCAGCAATCGGATGACATGGTCGAAAAGGTCAGTCGGTGCAACTGTTTCTGGTTGCAGATTCACGCCGGATTCAATTCTTCCAATGTCAAGTAGTTTTTCAACCATCTGGTCTAATCCTTCAAGACCATCCGAGATCTTTTCGGCATATTCTTTTTGCTGTTGGGTTAGATCCCCGACCATTTGTATCATCGTCGCGTAGCCCCGGAGAATTCCCATTGGTGCGCGTAAATCATGGCTGATTGTGGCAATGAAGTCGGATTTCAATTTCTCCATTTCACGTAACTCGGTCACATCTCTTAGGACACAAACCTTGCCAATCATCTCATTGTCTACTTCTACAGCGGAGATAGACAGTTCATACGTGTTTCCGTTTTCCAGCCTTAGTTCTTGTTTGAATTTCTTTCCTGCCTCAAAGGATTTTACCTTTTCGAGAAGCGTGTTTGAAAGTATGTAAGACTCCCCGGGAGTCCCCTCTTTACTGCCTTCAACCAGTCCATCAACCATTCGGGCGGCATGGTTGGCTATAATGAGAGAGTCCTCATCATCAACCACAAGAACTGATTCCGGTGTCGAGGCAAGAACAGATTCCAGCCGTTGTTTGCCAACTTCCGCCTTTAGATACAATCCGGCATTGGATACGGCAATCGCAGTTTGCCCCGCAATCGTGTTAAGGAATCGGATTTCTTCGTCTTGGAAGCGGTGAGATTGATCGTACGCAATCCATAAAAGTCCAAAAAGGATATCGCCATCGCGAATAGACCAGCCTGCCAGTGCAGTTGGGATGGGTGCTCCTTTTTCAGGTACAAGGCGTTTGATGCGTGCTTTTGATGGGATAACCACAATAGGTTCTTCTTTTACCTGTTCAAGAATGATTTTGTCCATATCTTTATAGACTTCACCGGAAGAACCCGCACTGAATGCCAGTAGCTCCTGGTTCACACCCGCCAGTGTCTCTCCTAACAATACCAGCCTGGCAGAATCCGCTCCGTGAGCCACACATGCGTTTAACAGATGCTGAGCGATCTTCTCCAATCCAAAATTTGTCGCAATTCCCTGGCTGACCTCTAACAGAGTATCCAGTTCATCCAGTCGTTTTTTCAGGCTTAACCTCATCTGTTCAAAAGCCGAACCTAACCTTCCGACTTCATCGACACCATGAACGATGATCTGGTTATCCAGTCCGCCCTTGGAAATTTCGTCGGCTTTTAACGCCAGCGACGAAAGCGAAGCGGTCAGGCTTCCAACCATGAACCGCACAAGAAAATAAGCGGCCAGGGAAATTAACAATGAAATTGCCAATAATGGAATCGCGGTCTTAAGCGCCAGATCCTGCGCATAACTCGCCGGCAATGACAGGACCACCTTCCAATCCCTTTTCTCTGTCATCGCTGCGTAGGATAACGAGCGTGTGCCATTTGTGCCGGTATCATCGAAAAACTCTGAGACTTCCGGTACATTCCCCTGGTATTCAGTAAATACCAATGCCGGGTTTGTGCTGTAAAGAATCCGGTTTTCGAGATCGAGGATTACGCCGGTACCGCCGTCTGTCGTGATTTCATCCAACGCTTGTATGGCTGGTTGAGAAAATAGGCTGAGCGCCAGGTTTGACCTTGCAACGATCACTCCCTTGGGTAATCCGTATTCATCAGGGATTGCTGCAATATAAACAACATAAGCCGAAGTCTCTCCAGTTTCTGGCGCAATCAGGTAGTTTTGCACCAGTACGCCATTGAGAGCTAATTGAATCCCTGCCAACTCTTCTGCACTCAATTGAAGGGGTGTCTTGGTATCAAGCGGGTAACCAGTGATCGGCACTCCCGTCAGGTCAAACAGGAATAGTTGCGAAAAGAAAGGAACACTTCTGAGTTTGAGTTTGAGGAAGTCCCTTGCCAGCGTTGTATCCTCCAGTGGGATTTTGCCAGCGACAATGTCCAGGATTAATCCCTGCCCGGTATCAATCACGGATGGGATGTTATCAGCAGCAATGCGGGCAGTACTTTCAAGTCGGCTTTGCATCATCTCCCGTGCTGCTTTTCCAGCCACTATCCAGTCGGCAATCGCCAGTGTCAATAAAAGTGCCAGCACCAGAGGCAGAGAAATATACGCCACCCGGTCCTGCAAACCGGTCTCATAGGGTGAAGGGATGAAAGTTTTCATCTGCACCCAGTTTTTTGTCTTTGTCACCATGAAGATTTCGCACACCAGGCCAGCTACCAGCAGTTGCACCACATTGGAGAACATGTTGACCCAGGACTGCGTGAAGGAGAAGTCCAGCCTGGCTGCCAATGACCCATTGGTACTGAAGAAGCTGCTCAAAAGGAACAGGGGTGTAGTAATCACAGCAACGCCAACGCTGGCACCAAAAGGTGTCCGTAAGAATGCGAATAACCTGGAGCGGTAATTTTGCCTTAAAACCAGGGCAAGCACCATTGCCACGATGGCAAACTCCAAAGGGGTAAAAACATTGTGAGTGCCCCAGACCGCGGTTAGAATTCCGGAAAGGAACGCGATTAACACGGTCGGCCATACCCCCAGGAATCCCGCAGCGAGCAACCAAGGAATGCCGATGAGCACCTGTATGATTGGTGATGCGTTTTCTCTTGGGACGTTGGGTAACGGAATGGATTTAAAACTGGTTAGGTAGATGACAAACCCAACCGCTGCCACAAGTGAAGCAAAGAGCAATATCCCGAATGTTAGCCAATAACCTTTTCTTTTTTCGATTACTAGGTTTTTTCGCAACCCCCAAAAGACCAATGCTGCCAACACAAACCAGCCTATCCATCCAATGAGATGGTAAGGCAGGTCAATGTAAGGGTTATTTTCGAATAATGTGGCAGCAATCATTGGTTATTCCTAAATTCACATTGGCATATCAGCGGCTTTGTTGTACTGATCCCATGCTGCCTTGTATAACAATGCGCTCTTTTTCTTTACCTTGTGTTGCTTGATTTTTCCAACCCAATTCGATTCCACTGTATCAGATTTATTATAGCAATCAAGTGAGATTCGTGCCCGTTCTGGTTGGCTCTTCTTTCCCATCTGCCGCACCAATTCAAGAAATCCCTGCTCCAATTCTTTTTGCTCAGCCAGGATCAATTTAATGCGTTCCGGGTAATCAACCAGGATGGACCTGTGGACTTCCTCGTGTTTCCAAAACATTGAATCCTTTGAATATGTGCCATTGGGGGGCTTGCCAAAGTCAGGAACCCCGCTGTCAATCCAGATTGGTTTAAAAATGGAGGTACACGGCGCTGCTGTGGCGGTTACCCAATGGGTTTTCAATTCTTGCGTCATATGGGTCACCAGTGATCCGGTTGTCTGGCTCAGGCGCACCGGTCCCCAACCTGAGTGCATGCAAACATCAGCACCGATAATGCCGCGATCAGGCCGCCATTCACTTGTGCGGCCGACAGAATGGGTTCGTAAGAGGTCCATCATCAATTCTGGCGTGATCTCGCCTTTTCTGGATTGTAAATTTTTGGTGGTGCAAACCTGGCGGTTTTTCGCGTCACTGAAACGTGTATAGAGTGGATCCGAATAGCAGCGTGCAAAATCAAAATCAGCTTCGCTCTTGCACCAGCCTTTATTGATCGCAGTGGATACGAGGTTTCTGGATGCTTTATCCCAATGGTTGCCAATAGTGATGCCGTTTGAAATTGAACGGACATCCTGCACTTTTTCAGCTGCCCACTCTTTTCCAGCTGTTTCCAGCACCCAGGCTTCCTGCTGATCACAGATCAGAAAACTATTGTGGTAGTACATCAGGTGCGCAAATCCGCAGTTTCCGCTTTGCCCATAGATTTCCAACAAATCAGTAATTGTTGTCAGGGCTTTCTCAGCTGTTTGGGTACGCTCCAGTGCCAGCCGTAGAAAATCCATGCCGATCAATCCTGGTCCTTTGCCGTACGGTATCCGTGTGAAGAGGGCTTCGTTTCCAATAGTCACGCCATATTCGTTTGATCCCATTTCTGCACCCCAGATCCAAAAAGGTTTACACAGCAAAACCTTGTATGTCTCCGTCACTTGAGGAATCTCAATATAAGTGCATTTCACAGTGCTTCCGGGTGTGTGTTTTTGACCGGGAATCATGATCACTTCGTGGGCTTCATTCGGGTCGCGATCGGAATTTTTGGCAAACAGAACGCTGCCGTCTTTGGTTGAATTGGCCAGTGCTACAATCGTGTCGCACATACCGCCCTCCAATGGTGATACTTGATGTCATCTTCAAGCAAATTGAGAATTCCATGATCTATTATCCAACTTTTTTACGATTAATGGGTCAGGTAAGTCATCGCTTCATCAACGACCTGCTCAATGGTCTTTTTATCTGAATTGATGATAAAAGCATCGTCTGCAATCCTCAAAGGGGCAACGATCCTGGATGAATCGATCTCATCCCGAGTTCGAATAGACGCAAGTATCTCCTCATAAGTCGTTTTTCCTCCCCTGCAATGAGTTTCCTTGAATCTCCTTTGTGCCCGTTCTTCAGGGCTGGCATCCAGGTATATTTTTTTTGTCGCGTCAGGGAAAACCACTGTTCCGATATCCCTCCCCACCATAACGATGTCTCCACGAGAGCCAATTCGCCGTTGCTGGTCAGTTAACGCTGTCCTTACATCTTTATAGGCAGATACCTTGGATACATTCCTGTCCACCATTGGTGTGCGAATTTCCCAGGTCACATCTCTGTCGTCCACCAGTACATCCATCCGCCGTCCATCCTTTATGGAAGGATTTTGGACATCAATACGAATTTCTGCGGCAAGATTTGAAACCAGTTTCTCGTCATCGACATTACCAAACTTCTCCAACGCCACCAGCGTTGCAGCGCGATACATCACACCCGTGTCAAAATAAAAGTATCCCAGTTTTTGAGCCAGGATCTCAGCCAGGGTGGATTTTCCGGATGCAGCAGGGCCGTCAATGGCGATCAGGTTTTTTGGTGTCATCACTTGTCCTTAAGTTTTTATGGTGTCGTGGTCTTAAAAAGATCATTTCTAGCCCAGAGAATAATTTCCGTTTCCTTCATAGGTCCATCTCGAAAAACAATCCATTTGATCCAGTTCCAAATGGTCATATTCTGAACATCTGGCGATGAGGACCAGAGAATCTTCTCTCCGCGGTAGGAGGTTTCAGTAGATAAAGCAGTTTCTCTGTTTGTAACCAGTAAGGAGGAGGTGGTTTTTTGGTTTACCTGGTTTGAGAGTGAAAGTTTTTCCATATCCTTTAAAGCCCACCATAGTGACTGGGAATCCACACCTGCAACTTCAACGTCAATAGCGTATGCTTGTCCGCTGGTCCACCTGCCCTGATCGCTGACTATCTTTTGAAGTAATCCGTCACCAATCACAACAGGCTCACCTGCCCACAGCTCGGATTCAGCTGGAGAAGTCCAACCAGTGGCTTTCCATCCATTGCTGAAGATCATAAGTACCCCTAATAGCGCAAGGCTGAGTACCAGGCTTGTTTTGGCTGAGGAAGAAGTCCATCCCCATGTGAACAAGATGGTTATCGCAATCAGCAAGAACATTGGGAGGATGGCACCAATAATTTTGTTGCGGAAAAGAATCGGGTCGATCTCGGGAGCATTGGTGATATTTATAAGGTAATAGAACGAAAGACTTACCATTAGAAACGTAAATATTAATTGTGCCAGAGCTATAAGG
Organism: uncultured Anaerolinea sp.; assembly: GCA_964533735.1. Taxonomy (GTDB): domain Bacteria; phylum Chloroflexota; class Anaerolineae; order Anaerolineales; family Anaerolineaceae; genus UBA6107. The sequence goes on from CAZHMD010000001.1 coordinate 469,185, forward strand.
CGATTATCGAAGCGAAGATTATTGATTAGGTTCGCCAGGAAATTGGCTGACAGAACCAATAAGGGTATGGTTGACCATCCTAGGTCTGCTGCATTCCTTGATGGATTGATCACCACAACCAACAATGCCAGTGCCCACCAAACTCCAAGGAACCAGGTTTTACGTTCTTTTTTTAACAGTCCCAGAATTACTGCTGCTATCCCGAAAAACAATATTGGAATTTGCAGCCAGAAAACCGTAATAAAGAAATGGCCAATATCCAGGCTTGCTGATCCGGACCAGGATTCCAAATAATCTGCCAGGCTTCCCCCAATCCCATTAATCCCGCTCATTCGAAGGAAGAATTGACTGGTAATGATTAATGCAGTCGCGAGACCTGGCAGGATAAAGCGTTTCCAACCTGGGCGAAAATCGCTCTCCTGGGTTTCTATTGTTGTTGTCCATGAAGGGCGCAGTCCGATGAAGATTAGTCCTAGAACCACTATTCCCGGCCAGATGGCAGAGCCGCCAACCAGCGCAAGCCCTCCCGAAATACTAGCGCTAATCGGTTTTCGTTTGAGAAGAAATCCTATGCAGGCAAACAAGGACGTAATCCCAATTATCGAACTGCCTGCAGTGCGCGAGAGGCTGATCATGCCCGGATCGATCGCAACCAGGGCTGCCAATATGAGCGCAGTAACCTTTCCCATGGAGTCGCGGTACAAGACAGGCACGAGCGCCAGAAGGGATCCAAAAACTGCCGGCCAAAACCTTGCCCAGAAGTTGTTCCCTTCAAATATCCCAAATAACATGCTGGTCAGTCCCACATAACCGGGTTCACTGCCTATTGCAACCTGCTGTCCATTTGAGATGTCCAACGCCTGCAGCGCATGGAAGGCTTCGCCATCAGATAATCCCTGGTCACCCAATAGCACAAATCTGAAAGAGATCGCGATTATCAATATGATGGCAAAGACCACCACTTCATAGGAGATTGTTCGGTGCCGGGTTGTAAATAAAGGCAATCGATTATTTTCCATAATTTGCCGGAACCTCGTAAATGGTGACACTTCCGTTGGAGTAGATCAGGTCAAACAGCGCGTCGAACTTCTCCCTGGCAACCTTGTATTGGATCAACTCGAGATTTCCCAGGTAGATATAACGAATCTTGTATTTCTGGATGATCGTCATAGCTTCATCCGCTGAGGTTGTTTCATACAAAGTGCTGATATCCCCCGCCCGGTTACCCATTTCTTCTGCACCGCCGCGCCATTGACTCTCGTGCCCCGGCCACCCCAGCACCGTCGGAAAGCCGCTGCGGGTGGATATTCTCGCGTAATCCGTATAACTGCCGCCAACCGCTTCCGCGATGATCCCTTTTTCCTTGGTTCCCAGCCAGTTGAACGCCAGATAGTCGTCCGGATTGGAACGGGATAAATATTCATTGCCGTCCAGCGTCCATACCATTGGAGAAAATTGACTGGTTTTGTTCAGGAGCATGACAACGGGATAAGCCATCCCCGCCAAAATCAATGCAGTCCAAAAAACAGAAAACAAGGCGAATTTCCAGCGTTTTAATGCTGCCAACACTTCGATACTTGCAAATGCTGCCGCAATCGACCAGAACATCCACGCCTGGAAATAAAATTTAAAAATCGTATTCATGCGTGTGCCGAATTGATCACGAAGGTAAAAGTATTCAGGGAATATGGTCAACCCCAGCCCGAATAAGATCAGGATGAGTATAAATATTTTGATATTCGGTTCCCGTTGATGCTCAATATCTGGAGATTCAACCTCGGCATCTACTCCAACCGATGTTTTTTTTCCAGCCAGCAATCCCCAAACGATCGCGAGTAATCCAGCCAGCGTCAGCCACGCGCCCGGGGAGACAATCCTGCGGGTAATGGATTCCTGGATGATTGCCAACACGGAATAATTTCCGTGTGAACCGGAAAAAGCCTGTCCGCCCATAACCATTTTTGTCCCAAGTTCTGCTAAGAATGCATTTGAGGATGTCGACAGGTTTTCTCCAAGAGTGGATAGGTTCAAGATTATTAATCCCCACAGAGTGGAAAGTAAAAACAAACCGAGGAAGCAGAAGGCCGCGAACTTGATGCCTTTCATGGGTGAAAATGGAATTTCCTTCTGCCTTATCGTAAACACAAGCCAGATCAGTATCAAACTCAGGAATATCCCGAACATAATCCAAAAGTTGATCCCCCTGGTCATGTATTCCAGGCTTGGTAATATCCCGCCCGCTTGTGACTGGAAGCCGATATAGAAAGGCAGGAACAGAACAACACCCGCGACACCCAACACGATACCATTTAACAAGAACTCCCACACCCGTGCCCTGGACCAGCCTGCCTCTTGAATCCGCTTATATAGGACCACCACCACAAACAATCCGACATAGATTGGAAAATCCCATGTGTTTAAGAACGCCAGGCTTCCCAGGATTAGGACGGTTAACCACGATTCCCATCTTCGCAGCCAGGAGAATGATATGGGAAAAGGAAATTCTTTTTTTTCAATTGTCAAAAACAAATTAATCGCCATTGCCAGTGCCAACAAGCAGAAAGGCATAGCAAGGAGATGCGGGTGCAAGTCCGAAAGCAGGTAAGTGAAGAACGGGAACTCGTCGATCACCTCGATGTTACCCCCGCTCATGCTAATGTCCTGGATGACCCGCGATCCCCGCCACCACAGCCATCCGGTCGTACGGTTGGGCATCCAGGAAATTGGTTCAATGGGCGCTATGTTTAGCTCTAATATGGATAACCAGCTCCAAAATCGCGAGGTTAAGCTGCCGTCCGCACCAGTCGTCCAGAAGAATCTCTTGGCATAAAGAATTTCCAGCAAACCTTCCAGGTTGCCCAGCAGCAGGAGAAAAAACGGACCCAGTATTGCACCTGACCGGGCGACCTTTTTAATTGTCTTGTCCGTGATTGTTACTTCTGATCTGGATTTGCGTGCTTGCCAGGCATGGATCAGGTCATGCAGGACCCCGTAAACTGCAGCGGCGGTCATCCCGAACCACAAGGATGAACTCAGGTTGAAGGCCACCGAGGAAGCCACGCCTGTAACCCTGGTAAGCATGGAGACCAGCACATATCCGAAGTAGTAATAGGATATCGCGTAACCGGATAACCACGGGTCTTGTGGAGGAAATGAGTCTGACTGCAGAATGGAATTGACAAAAGCCAGTTCCATCGGTTTCTCGGTATACGCTGCTTCAGGGTTGGCAGCGCGCACAACAGTCCATCCCGCGAAGAACACGAAGAAGACCACTTCCACCACCACTGCGGTCTTCCAGTTTAGTTTGAACCACTCTTTTAATAGTGTCCTGGTGTTTCCGCGGAGCAGAATCAAAGAGCAGATAACTAATACTCCCAAACCGAGGATTACGCCTCCGAGATCATTCTGTAGGATACCGAGTGAACCTAAAATCCAGAATGAATATCCCCATACTAGAAGGCTGAGCGGTCTGAGGAACGCGTATCCCCTGCTTGCCAGGCGGGGAAAAAATCGAAACGCGATTGGAAGGGAAAACACCCCCACAAGAGTGATAATCCCATACCAATTCAAGAAGGCTAAAACGTCTTTCAATTATTCCTCAGCATGTTCAATGCATAACCTGGTAGATGACGGTATCCAGTTCACGGTAAACCTCGGTCCAATATTCGCCGTTATATTGGTCGAATTTTAATAATCCATTGCCGGGGTAATACGCCTGTTCCAGTTGACCCAGAATGATGTACTCAACCTCATATTCTTCAATAAACTTGCGTGCAATCGCAACATCTTCTGTCAGGTAAAATTCGGGGATCTCAACCAGGCGGTCGGCAATTCCATTGTAATCAATCGCCCCGCGCTGCTGCCGCTGATGCCAATTCCATCCCAATACCCCGGGAAGACCTGTGTAAATCGTATAACGGTTCCCCCATTTGTATTCAACAGTATTGGCTTCAACTATCACAGAGGAACCCTGGACGTTTTGCTGCATCCATTGAATGGCTCGGTAGTCCTGGCTTAAGTCCATCAACATGTCCATATCGGCATATGTGGATGTCTTCATGAACTCGAGCCCATCCAGTGTTCTAGGAGTCATGGGTGACATGCGGTCGCGCATCTTGTCAGTGGCAGCAGTTACAGGATACAGGCTGGCACCGATGAGTAAGATAGCCAGTGCTGCCTGCCAGGTCGAAACCATGCCTTCCTGCCACACTGTCTTCACCGCTGGCATTAGCCACAACAATGCCGCCGCAGCGCTGACACTGAGCAATGTCCATGCCTGGTAATAGAATTTGAATACAGTATTCATGCGTCCCACGTCGCCAACCAGTACGAATAGTTCAACAAATAATGTCAGCACCAGGGCGGTTCCGATCATGAAATGCACGATGCGTTTCTGGTCAGTCTGGCCGGGACGCATTAATAAGATCAAATCCCAGGCAGCCAGCAGTCCAACCATCCAGCCAATTTTTATTCCCAGTAACGTCAGCAGGATCAGGATGGCAGCCAATAACATTGTCAATACTTGTAAATAAACCAGGTATGGTTTTATCTTTTTGAGTGAAGAAGCGGGAGTAGCTGCCAGCCATTCTCGCGTTTCCCACACGAACCAGGTTACTATCAGGAATAGCGGCAGACCCCAGTGCACCAGGTATGAACTTAAGGGTGAATGGTCTCCCATCCACCTGTCAATGCTGCCGTAAGCCTGGGCGTAGTATTTTGAGAATGGCAGGAAGAAAACACTTGAAACCACCAACAGAAAAGCAATAACGAGAAAAATATAACCAACTTTTCTCAACCAGGATGGCCACTGCGGGAGTAGTCTTTGAGGTGGTTCGCCATGGCGCAAGATCGTGTACGTAATCGACGCGATGATCAAACCCAGGTAGGTCGGTAAATCCCATGTGTTAGTCGTCCTCAGAATTCCCAGGCACAATCCGCCAAACAGCAGCGTCACCAGCACTTCAATTGTGAATCGAACTGGACTCATGCCCTTTCTATCCCACCTGTTATACAGGATGCTGATCGCCCATCCCAGCACCAGGATGGTGATCGGCAGCGCAATCATATGGGCATGCAGGTCAGCATAAGTGAACGTAAAGAATGGGAATTCAGTGATTGTATCCCCAGGAAGTGCTCGAGAAGGCGTCCAATACCATTCTCCAATACCTACGGGCAGGTTGGCACCTTTAGCATATTCTGCCAATCCCTTAATGAACCAGGTGATATGCTCAAACAGTTTTGCGCCTTCGATCGTCCCACCTGGCGCGGTGATTTTTTGAAACGCCTGCCAGATCATTCTTACCGAACCCAGGTTGCCAATGATCAGCGCAAAGATAAGGCTAATGACACCTGCAGAAAAGCTTCTCCTGTCGGAAATCCTGGTTTCTTCCTTCGTCGGGGATTCGCTGCTTGTGATCCTGCGGTGTATCAAGTTCCAGCCAATGCTGAATGCGCCTAGCCCGGTTAATGCAAAAAGTGTTGGAATAATAAAGTTGTACGCCACCGCGGGGATGATTCCTAACAACTTGGTCGGCACCGCTGCGATCACAAAACCAAAGTAGTAGTAATTGATATATCCACCTGCATACCATGGATCATACGGCGGGAATACAGTGCTCTTGAGCACCGCCGTAAAGTAGGACAGGTCCATCGGTTTTTCACCGCCCCGCCATGGATGCCACAGGTCCGGATTGCTCCAGCGGATGAACAGCATCAACGCAAATAGCGCCAGCATCACCAGTTCAACTTTTAAGAAATACCGTTTTCTTGTTTGGAACTCCAACAGTATCCCTTCCCGCTGTTGGTATGCCAGGAATCCGTTGAGGATTACCAGTCCGGAAATCACGCCTATGATTGTCAATCGCGAGAATTGCCCGCCAACCGAGGCGATCAACCACGTGAAGTAAGCCAGGAGCAGTATCGCCGTCAACCTGCTGAAGGGATACCCCTTATCGGGTAACCCCTTGAAAACCAACCTGACAAGAGGGTACACGATCAATCCCATCAGGCTGATAACCAGGTACCACACCAGCAGCGCCAGCCAGGGGTAAACGTTCAATGCAGAAGTTGCCGGGAACAATTCAGCCCAGGTACCGCCAGAGGTTTGAACTCTTTCCGCCTCATCCGAAAGGAATAAATTACCCTTAAAATCACTGGCCTGCTTGGGAGTCAGGTTTACGACATTCCCAAGGTCCACACTCCCCAGGATCTGCCTGACCGCATCTTGATTGTAAGAGTCTGTCTTTTGGAAGATCAGTACCTTCGGGTGGTCATACACAGTAAATGCTTCTTCAGCAAGCTGATCATTGATATTCCACTTGCCGAGGTTAGGATCACTCTGGAACACTGCGGTCAGCTCAAATCCCAAATTGCCCGTGAACATTTCTGGCTTCGCCACGGCGTAACACCAGAGGATATCCTTGCCTTCGGGACAGCCCAGTAGTGAGCGATAATAGGCGCTGGTTAACGGATAGCGTTCCGGTACTCGCACCGTTGTTCCCCACTGCCGGTTGGAAGTGATGAGAATCACATCCGATTGGTCCAGAGTTTCATAAAATCGCTCCAACTTCTCTGCGTTATCGTTCCAGTACATTTCCAGGTTGCGGTTGTTACCGTATAAACCAGTCTCATAACCGAATGGGCCGTATCCGAGCATCCCCAGGGGTATTGCATCATCCCAGGAGGATTCCATCACCAGCGCGTCGTTGAAGAATCCGAGTGCTCCTGCTTCCGCATCAAGAGCAAGCTGAATGATATAGACTTTCCCCTTTTCTAGTACTGCGGGTTTTTCAAGCTCCAGCCAGCGGGTCTCCCCGCGTGGGTCATCTTCTCCCGCGCTAAATTGGTCATTAATCGAACCATATCCTAATGGTTTGTCCCGCTGTGCCGGATCGAAGATAGACACAACGAGTGTTTTCTCGTCCGGCAGACTGAGGATATCGCTGACGTGACCGAACTGGATCTTTGCCACCGCCCCGTCTTCTTGTGCGGTGAAGGTGCCCTCAAATGGGGTGTCGGCGGTTAATCGATGCACTGGCTGTGAGAAATACCGGGTTCGCTCGCCAGATTGTGAAGCAATCTCTAGAGAGACTCCTCCATCAATTTTGAGAATTGTGTTGAGTTCTGCTACCTCTAGCACCAGCTCGTAATATTTTCCCTTCTCAAGTTTAGCCGGGAAATCAAATGGAATTTCAACTGCGCCGCCCTGGATATCCATCGAAGTATCAAATACAGATTGGTAAAAACCGCTGGCTTTGAAATTTGCGCCATTCGTGAGGGGTTCGCGAATATACACCAATAACGAAATTGGATTAACATTTTCCTGGGCTGCAAGAACATGTTCTATCTTAAATTCAGTGACAGTCACATCCTCTGCTGGGGTATATCCATACACATACGGTTTTTCAGAAGAAATATACGCCGAGTTCTGATAGGCAACCGGCTGCATGAATTGCATGCCGGATTTCGGATCCACCTGCAGATTTATTGCTGCAGGGATATGACCGTAAATCCATTCAGAAGCAGCCACTCGCGTCACCGGTCGGGTGTAGATCCTTGTAAATGCAAATGCCCACAATGCACTTGAAATTATGGTGACAACTAACAGAATTACTGAGATTACTTTGTTCCAGTGAAAATTGATTCTGGTTAATTTCCTCACCGGATTTGGCACTGAATCCCACAATCTCAGGATAAACCAGGCAGCGATCAAAGCTAATGCAGGATAAATTGGCATCTGGTAGCGCATAGCCCGCACTGGATTGATTGACTGGGTAATAAAAACGAAGGACACCCAGAAGAAGATCAATAGGTGTTTTTTCCAATCCCCTTTAAATGACCGCCAGGCCATCCAGACAAAACCAGCCCACGCGGTTAGCCCCAGCGGTAGCCCCAGGCCCCATTTGACTATGTTCGTCCAGGCAAACGTGATCGGTCGCCGTGCCCATTGAAACGCATATGGTACATCCACCTCACCGCTGCTGATATGGCTTAATTCCTTAAGGTTATTGATCCAATTCTTATTGATACTTAAGCCAAAGAAACCTGGTCCCATGAAGGAATAGGGTTGGAAAAACCGAAAGGTGAAAAAGGCAATAACTCCCGCCAGCACCAGATTCCTGAGGATGTACCCGGTCTCTGCCTCTCGGTTTTCCGGTTTGAGGTTGAGGTAGTACACCAATGAACTCAAGGGAAGGACTAACGCCAGAGCGTATACACTTACCTTGGATGCCAGGGCCATCCCAAAGAATAATCCAAACATGGCGTAGGGTACAAACGGGTGCCAATTTTCCAGCCACCAGGTCTTTTTTTCAGGAGACTCAGGCTTGGGCTCATCGGGTAAATTGCTTCTGCTATTCTTCGCCATACTGATACACAATGCTGCATAAATGGACACATAAACAAAAAAGGTAGCAAAGGTGTCAACGGCAAAAAAGTGAGAGAGTTGAATTGGTAAAACAGACAGAGCAAAAAACAATGCTGCCAGCAATCCTACCCTGGCATTACGGTACAGTTTCCTCCCTATCAGAAATATAAAAAGAATCGTTCCAAGGTCGAAGATCCCAGACAACACCCTGCCTACAACGTGTATCTGGTCATATCCGGTCCGTCCGAGCCATTGACCAACATACCGCACGATGAATATCGGCAGTGTTCCGTAAACATAAAAGTTATAGCCCCGATTATTGGGGTTTAAGCTGGAATTGGCTGTGTCAAAATACTCGGAGAGCGATTTAACCGGAGTGATGCTTGACTCCACCATGGTTAAAAATCGTTCATCCGGGTGCAGATGATGGTTGTCGTCCCATTCGATACCCGTGAATCTAAAATAGGCTCCAATTAACAAGACGCCAAGCAGCAGCACATTCCAAACCCAGGAGATTCTTGGAAGGTTCCGCGGGATTTTCTTTGCCCGGATTGTATTGATCTCTGACTCAGTTGTCACACTGCTAACTCCGCATCAATGAAATTAATTTAATTCTTGTTTGATCTCATCAAATAAAAGCTCATATTCCTTGGCAACACTTTCCGGATTGTACATGGAAAAATCAGTCTGCGGTGTGCTGTAAGAGGACTTTTGATCCAAGACTTCCAGGATTGAGTCTGCTAAAGCATTAGCATCTCCTATTGGAAATATCTTACCCATTTTATGTATCATCACCGGCTGCCTGACTCCCGGCAGGCTGGATGCCACGCAGGGAACTCCATTCATCATTGCCTCGATCTGCACAAGACCGAAGGCTTCTGTTGAATTAAGACTCGGCAGTACAAGAATGTCCAGGTTTGGGAAGAATGCCGCCATTTGGCGTGGATCTAAAGAACCCAGGAATTGCCAGTTACCACTATCCTCGTAATTTCTAATTTTCTGCGTTAACCGCTGAAAATAATCTTCTTCGCCGATTATATTTTGATAAGGTCCTACGAACTGCACCAGCGCGTTGGGATGTCTCTTGAGTACTTTGGGAAGCGCATTTAACAGTATTTCTACACCCTTTTCTGTAGCAAACCTGGCAGCCATTCCAATGACAGGGTGTCGATTCTCAGGGTTGTGTAAATGTTCAAATTCACTGATTAATTTTGGCGTCGCTTCTGGCAGTATTACAGGTGGGGGAATGATCTTCACCTTGTGAAGTTGTTTTTTCAAGTACGGAGAATTTTCCGCATAATCCCGGGTGTAAGTAACAATCCGGTGGGTGAAGACCGCTGTCAACCAATTCATAAAACTTACCGCCAGGTTGGCCATGCGGTTTAATAAACCTGGTGGCAGTAGCAGATCACAGTGATACGTGATGACAGTGGGTTTCTTCAACAGCCGTCCCCTCAGGGAAATTCCAGCCGCGTCGAATTGCGGCAGGTGAAGTTGGATTACATCTGTTTCGGCGGCAAGTTTTGAAGCCAGCCTGCCAAAGGACGGCATGATCACGCCTTTGCTCAGCCGAAAAAGCACAGGTACGCGTATTATCCTGAAGTTGTCACACACTTCTTTCCGAGGGAGTGATTTGTCAAATTGGGAAGTTAAAATCGTAACGTCATGCCCTAATTTGGCAAAAGCTTTTGCCAATCGTTGAGCGTAGATCGTTAATCCGCTGATGTGCGGACGGTAATATGTCAGAACGATCAAAATCTTCATGTCAGATCACTTGAATAAGCTCTGGTTATCCTGTACCCAGGTAAATAATCTCGATATTCCTTCTTCAGTGCTTACTTTAGGTGACCAAGCCAACAGTTTTTTTGCTTTGCGGATATCTGAGATGAATACTGGTTGGTCTCCCGGGCGCCAATCTGACCTCGTAGTGGTAATTTTTTTACCGAGCAACTTTTCCAGCATTGGTTGGAATTCCTGCCAAACTGAAATCGTATTCTGCCTTCCACCGCCGATGTTGAATATTTGACCGCCTAGATCTGGCAGTCTTTCAAAACCCGCGTCGTAGGCATCCATCAGGTCATCCACAAATAAAATGTCGCGAACCTGTTTCCCATCGCCATAGATGGTGATTGGTTTGCCGGTTACTGCTGCAATAATAAACCAGGCAACCCAACCTTGATCTTCAACACCAAATTGCCGTGTGCCATAAATACAGGACTGCCGTAACACAAGCGTCGGCAGATCATAGATTCTAAAATAATCGCGCACGTACTGGTCTCCACTTCCTTTGGAGCAGCCGTACGGTGAGTGGAAATCAAGCGCTTGGTTTTCATCAGCGCCCAGTGGAAGATCCTCGTAATCATACCGCGTGGCTTTCTCAACTACTTCCACATTCTCCATGCCGCCGTAAACCTTGTTGGTTGAAGCGAAGATCAATTTGGGTTTGGTACCCGTTTTTCGGGCAGCCTCTAGGACGTTAAAAGTCCCCTGGGCATTGATTGCAAAATCCGTCTGGGGATCAGTCACCGAGGTGGTAACCGCCACTTGTGCTGCCAGGTGCAAAATCTTTTCAGCGCTAATGACCGCTTTGCTGATCGCATCCAGGTTGCGCACATCTCCTTTAATAAGTTCAAAGGAACCCTTACCATAAATTCCTTCCAGCCACTCCAGGTTTCGCTGCCCGCCGGGTCTCGAAAGGTTATCAAAGATCTTGATTGACTCTCCGCGCTTGAGGCATCGCGCCACATAATTCGACCCGATAAAACCAGCTCCTCCAGTGACTAACGTAAATCCATCCATTGCCGCTCCTTACTCCAACCTTATAGGTTTTGGCTGTGATTCTTTTTTCATGACTTCCCCAATAAACGCAGACAATCTTGTTCCATCACGATTTAGTCCCCAAATCCCTAAAATTCCTACCATAATGAATTGAATGAGGTGAAGTATCAGCGCATAAGCAAAACCTGTGCTCGCTGACCCTCCGATGAGAACTACAGCCCCTGTAAAAGCAGCCTCAAATACACCCAGGGCGGCTGGTGCTGATGGAATGGCCACACCCAATGCCAGGATTGCAGCTATGAATGCTCCAGTCCAAAACGGTGAGCCCGGAACAACCTGGATCATGGCAAAATAATAAATTACCGCCCAAACCGTCCAACAGGCTCCTATCCAAAAAAGACTGAGGAAGAATTGTGATGGTGTCCGGATTGTTGAAAACCCTTCAATAAGACTCTTCATCTTGGGGATAACGAACGAATAGATACGTGATTTGTTCTCATGTTTGCTTATCCAGGCGATGACTTTTTCCTTATAGCGCGTTAACAAAAATAGACAAATCATTCCTGCAATGATCACTGTCAACGCAATCAATGCAATCGGTTTAGCCCAGTCAAGTCCTGGGAGAAATGGAAGCGTTAGAATGAGCAGAAAAGCGGCGAATGCGATATCAAATGCACGCTCGATAACGATTGTTGAAAGCGTATAAAAAGTCCCCAGTCCTGAGCTCCGACCTACAAAAAAAGATCGTCCAAATTCCCCGCCCCTGAACGGGAGGATATTATTAAGAAAATACCCTTCGCTGACACCGAAGAAGGATTGAATTAGGCTGATCTTATTCCCAAGGATGGTTTGCCAGGCCTTTCCCCTTACAAACAATCCAATGATGTCCAGGACAATAATTACCAGGATGAATTTCCAGCTGACGGTTGCCAATGCGGTCTTTAGGTCTTCTAAATTTACGAATTTGAGAACCGCAAAGATTGCCAGTAAACTGATAAATATGCCCAGTCCCAGGCGCAACCAAATGGATTTGCTCTTTTTTTGTTCTTCCATTAATCCCCCTCAAGCCGCAGAACAGCCATGAACGCCTCTTGAGGGATCTCCACATCTCCTACCATTTTCATGCGCCGCTTCCCCTTTTTTTGTTTTTCAAGAAGTTTCTTTTTTCGCGAGATATCCCCGCCGTAACATTTTGCCAGCACGTCCTTGCGTAGAGCTTTTACATTTGCACGGGAGATTACCCGCCCGCTTGCCGATGCCTGGATCGCAACATCAAACATTTGTCTCGGTATGAGTGATTTTAATTTTGTCACCAGGAATTGGCCTTTATGGTAAGCATCTTCCTTGTGAACGATTGCAGCAAGCGCATCCACTGGTTCATTATCCACAAGGATCTCGAGTTTAACCAGGCTGCCAGGTCGGTAATCCAGAAGATGGTAGTCCATCGAAGCATAGCCGCGGGTGCGGGATTTGAGATCATCAAAAAAATCAACGATCAATTCAGACAATGGAATGTCGTAGTTTAACTGCACGCGTTTGGGAGCTGGATAATCCTGCGAGATGAATGTCCCGCGCCGGTTGGTTACCAGGTCCATGATGGTGCCGTAGAATTCGGTCGGGCTGATAACTTCCAGCCGCATCCAGGGTTCACGCACTTCCGTGATATCAACTTCATCGGGCAGTTTGGCTGGCGAAGAAACCGGGATTGTTTCACCATTAATTAATGTAACCTCATATTCAACCGAGGGGGCAGTAACCACTATATCCAGGTTGTATTCACGCTCGATACGTTCCTGGATGATTTCCATATGAAACAAACCCAAAAAGCCGCATCGGAAACCAAAGTTTAACGCCGTTGAGGTTTCGGGTACAAATATCAGAGAAGCGTCGTTCAATTGGAGTTTTTCAATTGAATCTTTAAGCTCAGCATAGTCTTCCCCATCCACCGGGAAAATACCCGCAAACACCATCGGTTTTGGGTGCCGGTAACCCGGCAGAGGTTGTGTCGAAGGATCAGCAGTGAGGGTAAAGGTGTCACCGACACGGCATTCCTTGACGGTTTTGAGCCCGGTTGCCACATATCCAACATCCCCTGCAACCAGTTCATTGATTGGCACCATTCCTGGTGCAAAAATTCCGATTTCAACAGGTTTAACATCTGCGCCCGTTGCCATCAATCGCAGAGAGTTGACCGCTTGAATACTTCCTTCGAGCACGCGGATATAAGCCACCACGCCTTTATAGGAATCGTAATGCGAGTCAAATATCAATGCGCGAGTCTGGGCATTTGCATCTCCCTTTGGTGCCGGGATCTGTTCAACAATCGCCTTTAATACACTCTCTACGTTAATTCCGTCTTTCGCGGAAACCCGTAAAATGGATTCAGCCGGTGTACCAACCAGTGCTTCAATTTCCTCAGCCACCTCATCCGGTCGTGCAGAGGTCAAATCGATCTTGTTGATGACCGGAAGAATTGTCAGGTTGGATTCAATTGCCATGTATAGGTTAGCCAGGGTTTGTGCCTCAATACCCTGGGTGGCGTCCACCACAAGGACAGCTCCTTCGCAGGCTTCTAGCGCACGGCTTACTTCGTAATTGAAATCCACATGTCCCGGAGTATCGATCAGATTCAGCTCATACTCTTCTTCGTTATACATATATTTCATCCGTACCGCCGATGCCTTGATGGTCACCCCTTTTTCTCTTTCGAGGTCCATCGTGTCCAGCACTTGTTCCATCATATCCCGGTCGGAGATGGTACCTGTAAGCTGCAGCATCCTGTCTGCCAGGGTGGATTTCCCATGGTCAACGTGGGCAATAATGCAAAAATTTCGGATCAGGTTTATAGACATAATCGGAGTTTAGTATACCTTAATAACAATTTAGACCTGGAAAAATTAAGGTTCCATCTCCAGCGGAGTTTCCAACCCTAATGAGCTTATCCAGTCGTGCGTCATCATTTCAATTTGCTCAGAATTCACCAGGTGAACCAGGAATTCAATATTCCCCTTTGGGCCAGTCAGCGGTGACTTAATCAACCCTGTCACCTCAAAACCGGTCAGCCCTGCAAACTCGAGTATTTCCGTCAGGATTCGCCTGTGAATTACCGGGTCCCTGATAACCCCCTCTCCTTTGGCGGCATCCTTCCTGCCGGCTTCAAACTGCGGCTTGATCAAAGCAACTACATCAACCTTTTTACTCCCCAGCCATTTTTTAACAACCGGAAGTAAAGTTTTTAATGAGATGAAAGAAGCATCGATTGACACCAGGTCTATCGGTTCTGTAAAACCATCCACATACCTGGCATTGGTTCTTTCCATACTAATGACCCGCGGATCCTGGCGTAATTTCCAATGCAGAACACCGTAACCCACATCAATCGCGAATACTTTCACGACACCATGTTGCAGCAGGCAATCGGTAAACCCTCCCGTACTGGCTCCCACATCCACACAGGTTTTTCCCCTCAAGTCTTCTATAGCAAAAGCGTGTAAGGCAGCTTCTAACTTTTCGCCACCTCTGGAAACGAATGGAGGTGGTTTATCAATGGTTACATTGTCGATTTCGGTCACAGATTCTGAAGGTTTTAGGCAGACTTGTCCATTTACACGCACGCTGCCCGCCATGATAATCCTTTGCGCTGCCGAGCGGCTTTCCGCCAACCCCGATTCTGCCAGGTGAATATCCAATCTGGTTTTGTTCATAATTGAATTTTACTCGTGAAAAGTAGTTGTGATATATTTATCACATGTTGAAACATATCCTCAAAGCTATGCGTCCCAAGCAGTGGACTAAAAACGCGTTTGTCTTTGCTGCCTTGATTTTTGATCGCAAATTGTTCGATCTGACTTCACTGGAACGCACGCTGATGACTTTTGGATTGTTCTGCCTTCTTGCCAGCAGTGTTTATATCATCAACGACATCATGGATATTGATGCTGATCGCAGTCATCCGGTCAAGAAAAACCGCCCCATCGCATCCGGGAATTTGACGGTCAGCCTCGCCATCATTATCGCGATTCTGCTGCTTGCTGTTGCTTTGGCGGGTTCTTTTTTACTAAATATTGCCACTTTTTTAGTTTTCCTCATCTACTTCGTCCTGAACCTGGCATATTCCAAATGGCTTAAACACATCGCCATCATCGATGTTCTTGTAATTGCTGCGTGTTTTGTTTTGCGCGTTGCTGCGGGAGTTTCCGTAATCCAGGTGGAACGTTTTTCTCCCTGGCTTTATGTGGTAACAACCCTGTTCGCCCTCTATCTTGGTTTTGGTAAACGGAGAGCCGAAATATCCCTGCTCGTCCCTGAAAACACCACAACACACCGAAAGGTCCTAGAAGGATATTCCCTTAACTTAATTGATCAATTGATTACCATTGTTTCCTCCACAACCATCATTGCCTACTCGTTGTACACTTTTTCCGCTCCAAACCTACCTGAAAACCATGCCATGATGCTGACAGTTCCTTTCGTCCTCTACGGTATATTCCGTTATCTCTCCCTTATCCAGATCAACAAAAAGGGAGGCGAACCCGAAGACCTCCTACTCAACGACCGCCCACTGCAAATTACCATTGTTTTGTGGGGGATAGCCGTGATCCTCATTTTCTACTTATTCATGTGAGCTTATGCCAGCCATATCCAGTTCTGCTCCCGGTAAGATAATTCTTTGTGGCGAACATGCTGTTGTGTATGGCCAGCCGGCCATCGCTTTACCGATTATGGATGTACAGACCCGCTGCGTGATTTTAGCAAAACCCAACGCCCAATCTCAACAGGTGATGATCAAAGATAACGCTTTTGGTCTGGACTCAGAACTTCGCGCTTTGCCGCCCGATCACGCTATCCGCAAGACGATAGATATGGTCCTCTCGGTATTGGAAATCGACCACATGCCAGCATGTGAGGTTCAAATTAATTCCACCATCCCACACAGCGGGGGATTAGGTTCAAGCGCCTCAATTGCTGTTGCGCTCACCAGGGCAACCTCCAATTTCCTGGGTCATCCTCTTGATGATATTAAAGTAAACAAAATTGCTTTTGAAATTGAAAAATTACACCACCGTACCCCATCCGGAATTGATAACACAGTGATCGTTTATGCAAAACCAGTTTTTTATATCAAAGAGACTCCCATCGAACTTCTTGAAATTATTCATCCAATGGTCTTGCTCATTGCCGATTCCGGCATCAAAGGTTCCACAGCCAAAGCAGTTAACCTGGTAAGAAAACGATGGAAATCGTCCCCAATCGAATTTGAAGGGTATTTTGTAGAAATCGGTGGAATCGTATTAAAAATCAAACGCCTTCTGATGACGGGAAATTTTGAAGAAATAGGCAGCCTCCTGACCAATAACCACCAATTACTGAAGGAAATTGGCGTTTCATTACCGGAGTTAGACCACCTCGTGGATATTGCCATCCGTTCTGGAGCTTATGGAGCTAAACTCTCTGGCGGCGGGATGGGAGGGAATGTTGTGGCGTTGGTCCCTCCTGACCTGGTTGACCAGATCAGAAGCAATCTCCTGCGCTCCGGAGCTGCCCATGTCCTGGTGACGCATATCAATCCACCAGCCGGCGGTTAGCATGAGCCTGGTTTTCTTGAAATTGGGTGGTTCTCTGATCACTGATAAAGATAGAACAGATACTCCAAATCTTCCCATGCTTTCCCGTATTTGTCATGAAATAGCTGCTGCGTTAAAGGATGAATCTGCTCTTCAACTGGTTCTCGGACATGGGTCTGGCTCATTTGGTCACCATGCAGCACAACGCTATCAGACCCGCCAGGGAGTGCATTCTGTAGAAGAATGGACGGGATTTGCTCATGTGTGGCAAAGAGCCCGGGCTCTCAACCAGATCGTGGTTGAGACTCTGGTAGCAGCCCACATCCCTGTGGTTGCGTTCCCACCTTCCAGTTTCCTCATCACGCGCAATCACAATATCCACAATTGGGATACAACCTCAATAAGATCAGCGTTGGATCATCGACTTGTCCCACTCCTCAATGGCGATGTCGTCTTCGATAAGGAACTTGGGGGGACGATTGTCTCCACTGAAGAATTATTCACTGCACTTGCAGAAACGATTCTTCCAGACCGGATCCTGCTGGCAGGAATAGAACCAGGGGTTTGGCGGGATTATCAAAACCGTAAAAATATATTCGAGCAGATAAACCCTGAAACCGCTTCGCTTCCCGATCCCAATTCCATGCAATCATCAAGTATTGACGTAACAGGGGGTATGCTCTCGAAGGTACAGGGTATGCTGCAAATTGTCCGGCAGCACCCGCAAGTAAAAGTAACAATTTTCTCAGGGTTGAAATCTGGTACTATTTATCACTCACTAATGGGAGAGTCATTAGGGACGGTTATTGAAGCGAACGAAAGGGATACGCAATGATCTACAATCGGGAAAACCAGGAGAAACTTGAAGGTGTACTCCTCGCAACATATGCTATTCATGCCGCGAACTCTAGGGGGAGAAAATATCCCGAAGCTGAACCCAGTTTTCGCACCTGTTTTCAACGCGACCGGGATCGCATCTTACATACCTCGGCTTTCCGCCGCCTCGAATATAAAACTCAAGTGTTCATCAATTATGAGGGTGATTACTATCGTACTCGCTTGACTCACACGCTCGAAGTTACCCAAATTGGCCGAAGTTTGGCTCGAGCATTGGGTGCAAACGAAGATCTGGTCGAATCCATTTGTATGGCACATGATATGGGGCATCCGCCCTTTGGACATTCTGGTGAAGCCACATTAAATAAGTTAATGAAAGGTCATGGCGGCTTCAATCATAATCACCATTCCTATCGTATCGTTACAGAGATTGAGAAACGTTACCCCCAATTTCCAGGGCTCAACCTCTCATGGGAGGTCCTTGAGGGAATGGTAAAACACGAGACCGAGTACGATAAGACAGATGCCCTCGATTTTGATCCTGCGTTACGTGGTCACCTCGAAGCCCAGATCACTAATGTGGCAGATGAACTAGCCTATACCTCTCATGATCTCGATGATGGATTACGCTCCGGTATGATCACAACAGAGATGCTTGCAGGTATCGAATTATGGGACACGGTGGTAGCTAACTTTGGAAGTGAAAACTGCACACTGGATGATCTCACGCGGCACCAGATCATCCGTGAGCTCGTTGGATTGGAAGTGAACAGTATGATCACCAGCTCGATGGAGCGCATTGAAAAAAGCGGTGTCAAGACCTCTCTTGAACTGCAATCACTGCCTTACAATGTGGTCGGATTCGACGACCTGATGCAGAAGCGTAACCGCGTGCTTAAGGATTTTCTTTTCAAGAATATGTACCGCAACTACAGAGTCGTGCGTATGCAGCAGAAAGCCGAAAGGGTTTTGACTGAATTATTTACTGCATATGCTCATGAACCGGCTATGCTTCCAAATCAATTTCAAGCACAAATTGCAGATAAAGGAAAAGAACGCTCGATTTGTGATTACCTTGCCGGGATGACCGATCGCTTCGCCGTGGAAGAGTATCAGCGGTTGTTTGATCCCTCCTCGTTGCCATAAGCAACCAATCAAAAATTAATGGAGTAATAATGGATGATGCTACATATTTAACCGAAGATGGAGAAAAAAAACTCCGCGCTGAACTAGAACATCTTACCGGAACTGTCCGGGTTGAACTTTCAAAACGTCTGCGTTCCGCCATCCAAATGGGTGATCTGTCTGAAAATGCCGATTACACTGCTGCCAAGGAGGAACAGAGTTTCATTGAGGGTCGCATCGCTTACATCACTCAGCTGCTGAGAAACGTGGTCACCATTGACGCAAGCAACAGGCAAAGCAGCCGGGTAGACATGGGTTCCAGGGTCACCATCCAGGAGGGTGATGGACCTGAAATGACCTATCTACTGGTTGGTTCTCAGGAAGCAGATCCCATCAATGGGCGCATCTCGTTCAATTCTCCCATTGGCCAGGGATTGATGGGTCATGCTGTTGGTGATGAAGTACCGGTTTCAACACCAGCAGGAATTAAAAAATTCATCGTCAAAAAAATTGAATAATGACTAACAAAAACCCCGGAGATTATCCGGGGTTTTGTGTTTAGTTTGAATTTACTTTGGCCAGACGGCAATTTCAAGAGTCAGCCGTTCGAAGAAGCTGCCGGAAGGCAGTGCTCCCTGACCGTACACCTGCTCGATTACACGGGCTTCCAACTGTAAGGTAGCTGTTTCCAGCAGGATCTGCTGCCCGGGTTCCACCAGGATGGGTTCACCCTTTGAAGCCAAGCGTTGTCGGATGAGAGGGTCATTCATGGCGTGAGAACTCATCAAAACCTTGGTAACAGTTTGAATATCGTTCTTATCAAACAACCAGACCTCGAAAGCTGTTACCTTTTTTGGATCCCCAACACCGATTGTGTCTGAAATCCCCACACCACACTCACCTAGGAAAGCTCCTGATGGATCATCTATGCTGAATGAATCATCGTAGAGGTCATCACCGATAACATACGTGGTCATAAAGTGAGCAACGGGTCCATCAGTGGGAGTTGCGCTCACGGCTGAAGATTTGCCTGCTGCCGGAGGTGCATATTCAGCTTCATTAACCGGGAGGCCTTCCTCTTCCAGATAATCGCCCTCAGCCTCTGGACTCACTGGCTGAGCGGTTCCCTTTTTCCGGTTTCGGATGAAGAAAATGTAAACCAGGGCGCCACCAATCAGGAAAAATAGTGCGCAGAGCAAAGACAGAAGAACTGTCGAGCTCTTGGTCGTTTTCTTCACGGTTGTTTCAGTAGGGAGCGGAATTTGTGTTGCTTCCACTGGTTGTTCACCAGTGCTGACTCCTGCCAACAATGTGGATTTAAGGAATACAACCGCAGGATCGCTGCCGCTGTAAGCGCAGCCGACACTTTGGAGATTGTCAAATAGTCCTGGATTCTTAATCAGGTCAGTATCAAGAGAATCAATCCTGGCTTTTACAAGTTCCATATTTTGATTCACTGCATAAGAATCGATCACCATGCAAAGGTATTGTTTCTTGAGGTCTTCACGCAAGAAACTGGCGTCGGCGTCTTTCCACTTTACCGGCCACAACCCCCACCCGAGCAAGGGTAATCCGATGATCAATCCAATCACCAGTCCGACCAATCCTGCATATAAAGGACGTTGAAGAAGCGTTTTAATTTTTTCCATTTTTCACTCCTGCTGCAAACAAATTTGGATACCCTGGTTGCTCATTTACCATTTTGAAAGTCATAATGTAATGACAACTATCTTTGTAGTTGCAATAATTATGCCTATTCCTGAACAACCTCACCAATTTGTTCCATCAGGAAGGTTTCTTCACATTTGGTACATTGAACTTCTTTTTTATTCGCGATCACAAGTAATCCTCCGCAGTTGGGGCAAGGCGCGGCGATCGGACGTTTCCAATTGGTGAAATCACAACTCGGGTAATTGCTGCATGCGTAGAAGATCCTGCCTTTGCGCGTCTTGCGCAATACCAACTCTCCCCCATCTTTCGGACAGGTTACACCGATTTTTTCCAAAAGCGCTTCAGTATGCCGGCAAACCGGGAAGTTGGAACAACTGATGAATTTTCCATATCTTCCCCACCGGATCACCAGGTCATGCCCGCAGTCCGGGCAAATTCGACCGATCTTTTCCGGTTCGGTTTTTGCCACTGGCATTTCTGCCTGGGCTTTCTTCACGGTCGGTTCAAAATCACTATAAAAGTCTCCGATTACCTTTCGCCAGGATGCCTTACCTTCTGCCACCTGGTCCAATTCCTCCTCCATTTTCGCAGTGAACTTGGTATTGACGATATCCGGGAAATGGTTAACCACCATATCGTTTACCAGGAAGCCGGTTTCTGTTGGAAACAAACGTTTTGCTTCGCGGGTGACATAACCGCGTTGTTGGATGGTGGACAAAATGGGTGCATAGGTGGATGGTCGCCCAATGCCGAATTCTTCCAGTACTTGCACCAAAGTTGCCTCGGTATACCTCGGAGGAGGCTGGGTATAATGCTGTTCCGGGATCAAGCGTAACAATTTTTGTGGTTGTCCTTCTTCCAGCCCTGCAGGAATCTTGATATTTTCAGGTTCATCTGCTTTCTTGTCTTCATCAGCAGTCTCTTCATAAACGATCAGGAAACCCGGGAATTTAACAGTAGACCCTGACGCTCGGAAGAGGTATCCGTGCACTTTCCCCTTTGCAGAAACTTCAATTGAAAGAGTATCGTAAATCGCGGATTCCATTTGAGACGATACAAACCGTTGCCAGATTAATTGATAGAGCTTAAATTGTTCAGGGGTCAAATACTGCTTAAGCGCTTCCGGCTGCCTTAATACAGAAGTCGGCCGGATGGCTTCATGCGCTTCCTGGGCTGCGACAGCGCGCGTCTTGTATTGCGGAACAGATTCAGGAAGGTAGCTTTCTCCGTAGGTCGCCTTGATAAATTCTCTTACTTCTTTAACCGCCATATCAGCGACATTAGTCGAGTCAGTACGCATGTAGGTGATGAGACCGACTGTCCCCTCACCCAGGTCTATGCCTTCATACAATTGTTGCGCGATCATCATCGCTCGGCGGGCAGTATACCCCAATCGTCTTGAGGTTTCCTGCTGAAGTGTGCTGGTAATAAATGGGGCAGAGGGTTTTCTTCTGCGTTCACTCTTTTTGATCTTGCTAATGATAAATCCTGCGCCATCGAGATCACGCAAATAGCCTTCGGTAATTTCCTTGTTTCCTAGCTCAGGTTCTTTATCATCGATTTTAGCTAGTTTGGTCATATAGGCATTTTTCTTTTGCTCGGGAGTCAGTTCTGCCTCGATTGACCAGTATTCCACAGGATCGAATGCTTCGATTTCGCGTTCACGCTCCACGATCAAACGTAATGCCACTGACTGCACCCTGCCTGCAGAGAGGCGGCTGCGCACTTTTTCCCACAACAATGGGCTAATCGAATATCCAACAAGTCGATCCAATATTCTTCGCGCTTGCTGGGCATCCACTAGGTCCATATCGATATCCCGTGGATGCGAGAAGGCATCATTGATAGCGGGTTCGGTGATCTCATGGAAGACTACCCGATGAGAAAGTTTCGGTTCGATCTGGGCTGCCTCCATCAAATGCCAGGCAATTGCCTCCCCTTCGCGGTCAGGGTCAGTCGCCAGATAGATCTGTTCGGCATCCTTGGCAAGTGCTTTCAATTCTTTCACAACAATTCGTTTTTCATTGGGTACCCGGTATTTAGGCGTAAAATCGTTCTCCACATCAACAGATAATTCTGACCTCAATAGATCACGTACATGCCCCACTGATGCTTTAACCACATACCCCTTGCCTAAAAACCTGCCGACAGTTTTTGCTTTTGCCGGGGATTCCACGATCACCAGTTTGCCGCTGCGCGCTTTAACTTTTTTTGCGGGTTTTTCAAGTCCTTCATGCGCCGGGGTGGTTCCCATTCTGTACAAACTCGTATTGCAAACCGGGCATTTTCCCTTGGTAACTGGGGTACCAATGGCATTGAATTGGGCGATTGGATCCTGGATTTCCCGCTTTGTTTTACATTTTACGCAATATGCATCCATGTCAACCTCTCCTACAAGAAGGGGGTATATTGATTGGTTCTTAAATACTCTACTAGCATCTTCACTTTTTGACTATCACCCCTCGGGCAGACCAATAACGCATCAGAAGTATTAATAATGATCATGTTTTGGATACCCAGTGCAATAATCTTTTTGTTTTCTTCATTCGAAAATACCAACGAGTTGCGAGTATCGAGGGTGATCGTTTCATCAGTCAACAGGATATTTCCCTGTTCGTCAGCCTGCATCACCTCGAATAATGAATCCCAACTGCCGACATCATTCCAACCCAGGTCAACTGCGGGCATCACCACAACCCTGTCAGACTTTTCCATGATACCGTAATCGATCGTTTGCGGTTGGATACCTAACCATTCCCTTACAAAATCTTCGGCATCATGGGCTGCACCAATGTATGCCTTTATCCGTGTGATGATGTCGTGGAGTTCAGGCATGAACTTGGCAATTTCTTTTAGGATTTCATCAACCCGCCATATGAACATCCCGGAATTCCAGTAATATTTGCCAGTCTTAATGAAATCGATAGCCCGGTTTTCGTCCGGTTTTTCCTCGAATCGTAAGGCTCTAAAAACCTCATGATCCTGGTAATTGCCAATTTTGTCACCGGATTCGATATAACCATAACCGGTAGAAGGAAATGTGGGTTGTACACCCAGGGTGACTAACCAATTTTCAAGGGCGCACTCGCAGGCTGCCTGCAAGGTTGTAATGAAACCCTTAATATTTTCTATGAAATGGTCAGCCGTTAAAACGACCATGACTCCTTGTGGATCTTTCTTCAGGATTGCGGCAGCTGCCATGGCTACTACTGCTGCTGTTCCCCGCGGCATTGGCTCGATCAGGAAGTTTTCTTGCGGTATCTGTGGAGCTATTTTCCAAAGTCTCTCAGCTTGTTCGGCAACCGTGACAATGAAAATATTCTCGGGTTGGAACTCTCCAGCCAGGCGGTCAACAGCAATCTGGAATAAGGTCTTGCCATTAAAAAGAGTCAACAATTGTTTGGGCGTAGCTTTTCTGGAGAGAGGCCACAAACGTGTACCTCCGCCGCCCGCCATGATGACTGCATAATTATGCTTAATTGTTTGCATGGCTTAAATACTTGCCTTTCTCATCCCTAATTGCCACATACTTCATTCCGCCAACCTGGGAAACCATTCCCTTTAATTCTAACATTGTCAGCGTGGCTGAAACCTCGCTTATCGGCAAACCTGAAGTCCGGCTCACTTCGTCCACATGCACCGGTTCTTGAGACAATGATTGAAGTAATTTGGTTTCTGTAGGATTAAGCGGAAATTGCTTGCGGTTGTTTTGTTTCTCAGGTATCTGTTCCAATTTAAGCACTTCCAGAATTTCCGACATTTTCAAGAGAGGTCTTGCGCCTTGTTCGATCAGGCGGTTTGTTCCTTCACTTTGAGGGGTGAGGATACTCCCCGGAACAGCGAACACTTCCTTTCCCTGTTCTACGGCAAATTGAGCGGTTATAAGGGCGCCGCTGGTTTCTCCAGCTTCAACCACTATCGTAGCCAGGGACAATCCCGAAATAATCCGGTTTCGAGGCGGGAAGTTGATCCCATCCGGTTTTGTTCCGACAGCATAATCGCTCACTAACGCCCCCTGCGCGCATATTTCTCCAGCCAAACGGGAATGCTCAGGCGGGTAGATCACATCCACACCGCTGCCAAGTACAGCGATCGTCCTGCCGCCGGCTTTTATCGCTGCTTGATGGGCTATTGCATCCACACCGCGCGCCAAACCGCTAATTACTGTCACTCCGTTCTGTGCCAGGAATTGGGCAATTTCATTTGCTACCTGTCTACCATAAGGCGTCACCCGCCTGGTGCCAACGATCGCAACCGCCCAGTCGTCTTCCACATTCACTGATCCTTTAATATACAGAACCGGGGGCGGTTGGTTGATCTCCTTCAATCTACGGGGGTAATCAGAATCCTGGATGGTCAGGACTTTTATCCCTTTGGTTTCCATGTTTTTCATTACCCGTTCCAGGTCGATCTGGCTGCGGACTGTGATGAAATTTTCAACTACCTTTGTGGGTAATCCTGCTGAAATTAATCCATCCGCTGGAGCATTCCATGCGGTCTCCAGAGATCCAAAAAACTCGAGGATCTGTCGCATCCGCACAGCTCCAACACCTTTAACAATATTAAACCCTACCCAATAAGCTTTAGGATCCAATTCTTCCCCTACTCCCATTCAGGGATTCGAACCCTCATTTTCCCCGTGTTTTTATTAATTTCCAGAACAATGCTTTTTATCGCCGGAATTAAAATTTCAACTCCGGATTCCGGTTGAATTACATAAACATCGTTTGCACCAGTATTAATAATTTCGGATATTTTCCCGACGTGTGCACCGTTTTCATCTATCACTTCCATGCCAATTACTTCATGGTGGTAAAACTTCCCCTCCTCAAGAGGCGCGGCATCCTTTGTTTTGATGAATACAAATTGATTGCGGAAGATCCCAACCTTGTCACAATCGTCAAAACCTTCGAAAGCGATCAATAATGTTTTATCAGCTGGTCGAACGGAGGAAATTATCTGTTGTTTGTGATGCGCGCCAATATACACTGTCATCCCGGTGGTTATTGTTTCTGGGAAATCAGTCAGCGCATCCATAATGATCTCACCGCGCACGCCATGAGTCCGGCGCAATTTACCAATGGTTAAGTACACAGGCTCGCCCGTCTGGGGCGAGCCTGGTTTTATGGTTTTCCTGGATTTATCTGAAGAAGCTGGTTTCATTTGGGTTCAGCAACATCAAGAGAGGCTTGTTTACCTTCACGAGCTGCAGCCACGCGCAGGAGAACCCGCATGGAATTCGCCACACGGCCGCCCTTGCCAATTACCCGCCCCATATCTTCCCGGGCAACGTGAAGTTCAAGGTTTTCTCTTCCGCCTGAACGGTATTGAGAGACGAATACCTGTGAGGGATCGTCTACAAGAGATAATGCGATATATTCGATCAATTCTTTCACAGACTCTCCTTCCACTGTTGTTAATGGAGGTTTATAAGTCGAGCCGCTGCGATTGTTCATTGATTACTTGGCATTGATCAAAACAAGGCGTTCCTTGGCGGACTTTTCAGCATCTGCCAGGACGGTTTCAAGAGCTTCGCCTTTTTTGATTCGTTCGTATCTATCCAAAAGTCCGACAGACTTGAACAATTTCATCACTGATTCACTTGGGACAGCACCCTGTTGCATCCAAGCGTAAATGCGGTCTTCCTTGACTTCAAATGTGAATGGTTCGGATCTTGGATTGTAGGAACCAACAATTTCAAGGAATTTGCCGTCACGTGGGCTTTCAATATTAGCTACAACAACACGATATGTGGGTTGGTGCCGTAAACCTGTTCTGCGCAATCGAATTCTTACCATCGTACTTTTCTCCTATTTTTAACAAAAATGATCAAATTTGCGTGACTCAAAAATCCACCTTGGCGAGGGGCGCTGAAGGGAGCGCAAACCGCCGTTTTCATTTTGATCACTTGAACATACGGGGAAATCCTCGCCCGCCTGTTTTCTGCATTGTCTTCATTAACCTTTGTGCATCTCTAAACTGCTTTAAGATACGGTTAACTTCCTGTACTTCAGTGCCCGCTCCCCTGGCAATCCTGCGCCTGCGTGAGGCATTCAGGATATCCGGATCCCGGCGCTCATTACGGGTCATTGAACTTAAAATGGCTTCAGTTACCTTGAGTTGTTTCTCGGTATCTGCAGGAGAAACATTCCTCGCCATTTTGCCCATCCCGCCCGGCAGCATATCCATGATCTGCGAGAGGGAGCCCATCTTCCTGATCTGTTTCAATTGATTTGCAAAATCCTCAAGGGTGAATTTTCCCTTGAGCATTCGCTCGGCATCTTCCTTTTCGATCTTTTGATCAAAAGCGGCTTCAGCCTTTTCAATGAGACCAATCATATCACCCATTCCCAAAATGCGGGAAGCCAATCGGCTGGGATCATACGCTTCTAATGCGTCCACACCTTCGCCAACGCCAAGGAATTTGATAGGAACGCCTGTGACACTTCTGATGGATATGGCAGCGCCGCCTCGGGCATCGCCATCCATTTTCGTAAAGATCAAACCAGTGATTTTTACCGTATCGCGGAAACCTTCTGCAATATGCAGGGCTTCCTGTCCGATCATCGCATCTACCACAAGCAGGGTATCCGCCAGTTTTACCTTGCGGGAAATTGCCAGGATTTCATCCATTAACGGCTGGTCTAATTGTGACCGGCCGGCTGTATCAATAATCACAACGCTGTAACCGCCCTTTTGGGCTATGTTAAAAGCTTTGGCTGCCAGGTCGGGTGGTTTAACGCCGTCTTCAGCCACAACTTCCACACCGATTTTTTCTCCAAGGGTCTGAAGTTGCTTCACAGCCGCGGGACGGTAAGGGTCACCTGCAACGAGCAAAACGCGCTCACCTTCAGAACGCAGTTTTTTTGCCAGTTTGGCCGCAGCCGTTGTTTTGCCAGAACCTTGTAAACCCACCAGCATGATCGCGTAAGGCTTCACCCCACTTAAATTCAACTTGGCAGGTTCTCCGAGAGTTTTAATCAACTCCTCGTTGACGATCTTGATCACCTGCTGCGCCGGATTGAGCGCTTTTGAAACCTCCACCCCGATCGCACGTTCTCGCAGCCTGGCGGTGAACTCCTTCACCACGCCATAATTCACGTCCGCTTCGAGAAGGGCCAGCCGGACTTCACGCAGCATCACATCAACATCCGCAGCAGAAAGTTTTGCCCGTTTGCGCAGTTGCTGAAAGACATCATTTAACCGGCTGGTCAGGTTTTCAAACATTCAGGTTCACACTCTTTAAATATGAAGAAGCCACGCTTGGTGGATACGACAGGCATGATTTTATATTGAGAGAGGGATTCGGTCAAGGTTATGCCTTTCCAAAAAACCTGGGAAAAGATATGCAGAACCAAATCACATGTTCAGGGTTAATCCAGACATATTGGTAATACTTTTGGAGGAGTAGACATGAATAAAGTAATGATCGTCACGGACAGTACATCAACCATTCCAACAGAAATGCTTAGCGGGCACCCAATCAAGGTGCTTCCTTTACAGGTAATTTGGGACCACAAAGTATACAGAGATGGAATCGACATCCAACCCAAGGAGTTTTACGAACGTCTGGCGGTTGAAAAGGTCATGCCCTCAACCTCGCAAACTACTCCTGAAGAATTCAAAGCGGTTTATGAGCGCTTGCTTGCTGAAGGGTTTGACATTCTCAGTATTCACATCTCCAGTAAACTCTCAGGCACCATGGATTCTGCCATCCAGGCAAAACGTGAATTCCCAGGCGCCAGGATCGAATTGGTAGACTCTTTGAGTACGAGCATGGCTCTTGGTTTCCAGGTTCTCAGCGCAGCCCGTATGGCAAATATTGGCGCCAGCCTGAGTGAATGTACTTCGGTTGCAGTCGAAGCTACCAAACATACCGGCGTTTATTTTGCCCTCAATACTCTTGAATTCCTGCATCGCGGCGGGCGTATCGGTGGAGCGGCGGCATTCATGGGAACCATGTTGAATCTCAAGCCGTTGCTTGAATTACGCGATGGGCGCATCGAAGCTGTTGAAAGAGTGCGCACGTTTAATAAGACTGTTGACCGCCTTCTCGATTTAGTAGAAGCTAAACTGAAAAACGAAAAGGGTCCGATCCGCCTGGCCGTCATTCACGCCAATGAAGATGAAAAGGCTGAAAAGTTGCTTCTCCGCGCATCTCATCGTTTTTCAAAGACATTGGTTACAGATGCAGTCATCACTGCGGTGAGCCCGGTTCTGGGTACCCACACCGGTCCTGGAGCGCTGGGCATCGCGTTTATGAGTGGTATGTAAAACAGCTCATCTTGTGCTAATTGAGGGGCGATGGCAACATCGCCTCTCTTTATTACCCTCAATTGGTTTCTGGTAAAATTCAACAGACATCAAAATTCGAGGTGCACATTGAAAAACTTTTCCTCCCTGGGTATTCAAATCCCGGATCTCCTTCTCCCCAACCATTCAGTGGATCTCCACAAATGGGCAGTCATCGCATGTGACCAGTTCACTTCCCAGCCGGAATACTGGCAGCAGGTGGCAAAGATTGTCGGTGATGAACCTTCAACATTCCACATCACTCTGCCCGAGATTTTCCTCGGAAAACCAGAAGAAACTATCCGGCTTCAATCCACCCAGGTAAAAATGAAGGAGTATCTTGACAAGGGGATTCTCATCCCTCACCAGGGGATGGTTTATGTAGAACGGACAGTGGATGGCAGAACCCGGCGTGGACTCATGCTCGCCCTTGATCTTGAGCATTATGATTTTTCGAAGGGTTCTCAAAGCCTCATCCGCGCCACAGAAGGAACAATATTGGACAGGCTCCCTCCACGCATTAAGATACGCGAGAAAGCCAGTCTGGAAATCCCTCACATTCTCGTCCTAATCGACGACCCGGACGATTCAGTCATCGGTCCTGTTGAAAAAAACAAGGCTGATCTGCCAATCCTCTACAACTTTAACCTCATGCAATCCAGTGGTCATCTCACCGGTCGCGCGGTAGATTCACAAGATCTTGAGTCCTGTGTTATTGAAGCAATAACGAAACTTGGTCAGCCTGAGTCCTTCCACTCCAGGTATTCGGTCTCCCATGATCATGGTGTGCTCTTGTTTGCCGTGGGAGATGGAAATCACTCACTTGCAACAGCCAAGTCAATTTGGGAAAAAATCAAATCTGAAGTGGGATTGGATCATCCTGCCAGGTACGCCCTGGTGGAGGTGGAGAATATCCACGACCGTGGACTTGAATTTGCGCCTATCCACCGTGTATTGTTCAGCGTAAAAGAAGAACCTGTCCTCGAATTACAAAAATTCTTTGGTACCAGGGTGAAATTTAGCTCAGTGGACTCCGAAATTGAAATGATCAAACAAGTGAATACTCAAACAGGAAAGAACCACTTATTTGGCATGATCACAGCTTCAGGTCACCAGGTGGTGTCCGTTGCCTCTCCCACCAGCACTCTTGCTGTCGGCACCTTGCAGGAGTTCCTGGATTCCTGGCTCAAATCCGGGCAGGCTGGGACGATTGACTATGTTCATGGCGATGATGTGGTTTGCGATTTGGGTTCAAAGAAGGATAATGCCGGCTTTTACCTGCCCGCAATGGGCAAGAATCAATTGTTTAAAACGGTAATAATGGATGGCTCTCTCCCTCGAAAGACATTTTCCATGGGTGAAGCGCATGAAAAACGCTTCTATTTTGAAGCGCGCAACATCACCTAAGGCTGAGCCGGATGCCCGATTTACTGCAGCCCGCAAATCCAGGAGTCAATGCTGATAACACCATAGCCAGTCTGTCTGCGGGTATGACCGCTGATTTTCGGGTAAAGGTCACGGTTATGCTTCCTGAAAATCACTCGCGGCCAAACCTATCTCTTCAACTGCTGGACGGTGATAATCAGGAATTAGCCAGGTCATTCATCATCAATGTTATTGACCAGAAGACTGATTTCACCTTGCACGTCAGGCAAACGCAGGTAAAATACCCGCTCCGCTTGCGCTGCGAGTCATTTTCAGTAGTTGACGTCCTGCTCGATTTTAAGGAAGTATTTCTGGAAACCTGAGAAATGCCTAAGAAAAACAACAAGGTTGTGACGACGATCCGTGGAGTCCTGCTTACTGGAACTCTGCTAGCGCTTCTCATCCTCACAGGATGCGATTCTCTCGCTGAATCAAGTACACCTGTACCCACTGCAAACAACCCAGTATCAACTGAAACCTCTGCGCCAACCGCCACCCTTACACCAACCCCAACTGCCACAACTATTCCAACGCCAACGCAGGAAATCGCAACAGGTGTTTGCAGCCCGCTTACCGGAATTGGCCGCGAAAAACTCCGCTTAATCACCTCTAATAAGTATGTCTCTCCTGACCCGTACGTAGAGGGTGGGCATCCGGCTTTGGACTTTTCTTTTTACAATTTCGAAAATTTTACTACCTTTAAAAATTTTCCACTACAGACTGTTCTCCCGGGAAAAGTGGTTCTCGTTATAAATAACCGCTTCCCCTTTGGTTACATGCTCCTGGTCGAGACACCCCTGACTCAAATTGATCCCTCTTTCCTGCCATCCATTCCTCAACCGACACCTCTTCCCGTGAGTGTTTACACCACCGAGGACCGCTGTCCAATATCCGGACCCCCGGTGACGTGGGATGCCTCAGGTAAATCCATTTATGTTCTCTACGCCCACCTCGCCCAACTCCCCGAGCCAGTGGTTGGTGAAGACATTTCCTGTGGTCAACCCATCGGCTTTGCCGGCACAACTGGTAATTCTGTAGAAGAACACCTCCACTTGGAAATGCGTATTGGTCCATCGAACGCTCAATTCAATTCAATAGCTTCGCAGCATTCATCCGCCACTCCTGAGGAAAGGTACAATTATTGCATCTGGTCTTTATCGGGTGAGTTTCAACCCTTTGACCCGGCTATATTGTTGTACCCATAAATAAGGCGCGCGATAATACTTCGAGGAGCGGTAATGCCAAATGGAATCCACGCGTTCAGGATGAATACCAAGTTATGTCTCCTGGTTTCTTCAACCATCCTGTTGCTAAGTGCATGCTCCGGTGGAAAAACCACACCTTTACCAATCGAAACTGAAAGCTCCTCTCCATCTCAACCTGCCATTACTCAGGTACCTGTTGCGGAGTCCTCAGCTACTGCCACCTTACTTCCGGTCATCATGGATAATTCTGGCGGTCAAAGCGTAGGTGTGATCACTTTTTCAATGGGAGAAGCCGGTTATCAGCATATCTTTGTCTACCAACCAAATTTCCTCCCCATCACCAGGTTAACCAACGAACGATGGGATGATATTGACCCGGTCATAAGTCCTGATGGTAGCCAACTTGTGTTTTCCTCTAATCGATCAGGGATTTGGGACCTTTACCTTTGGGATTTGACCGCCAACGCGCTTCACCAGCTCACTAATTCACCCGAAGTGGAAACCAACCCGGATTGGTCCCCGGACAATCAATGGATCACCTACGAATCCTATACCAATCTTCAAACAAACATTATCATCCGCTCCGTCACTGATCCAACCTCACCGCCAATCCAATTAACTGAAGGCGTCGGTAATAATTATGACCCTGCCTGGTCTCCACAAGGCCGGCAGATTGCCTTTTCAACAGACCGTTCCGGCAGGTCTGAAATCTGGCTGGCACAATTGGATACTGCCGAAAACAGGTTTTTTGTTGCCGCCGGAGATGAAGATGCAGATTTCATCCACCCTGTCTGGTCACCTGATGGCAACTCTCTTGCCTGGGAACGAACATCCGACAATTCCACCATAGAGGTATGGTCGCCAACAAATGAATTGGGTTCACGCTCAGGTGTTGGCTCAGGGAAAATCCCTTTCTGGTCGGCTGATGGTGGAACCGTAATGGCAAGGGTTGACACACCCAACCAATTCTTCCTCACAGGGTATACAGTTACAAATGGTGTGGCAGTTTATCCCCTTATTGCCCTGCCAGCAAAAGTTTCCGCTTTCCACTGGTCAGGGGGTAATTCGTTCCAGAAAATCATTGCCATTTTGAGTTCGCAGGAAGTGACGCAGTACCAAACGCCGTGCCAGCCTGGGCAAACCGCGTCCTCCAGTTCAATCGGTCGCTTTTCACTCGTCAACATTGACTCAATTACCGCGCCGAATCCGCTGCTCTCCGACACCACAGATGAGTGCTTTGCCATTCTGCGTGCTGCCATCGGAGAAAAAATCGGGTGGGACTTGTTAGCAACATTGGAAAATGCCGCCCTTCCGCTTACTGCAGCACCTGACCCCGCCATCCCTCAGAATTGGCTCTATACTGGACGGGCGATCTCTTTGAACATTGCCCCTCTCCAGGCTGGGTGGATGACCGTCAGCCGTGAAGACCTCCAGGGAAAAATATATTGGCGGATCTGGGCAAAATGCCTTCAGCAGGATGGTTCTTGCGGGCTCCCAATTAAATCTCCCTCGTGGGATTTTCCTTCCCGAGCATCTGGTGATCTTGCAGCGTTTGAAGCTGGTGGAAAACAGGTGAACTCCCCACCGGGATATTGGGTGGATATTACGGACTTCGCACTGCAATACGGATGGCAGCGCCTCCCATCCCTGAACAATTGGCGCACTTACTACCCTGGAATTCTATTCAATGCATTGGTCTATCAGCAGGGAAAATCCTGGCGCCAGGCGATGCTTGAACTTTATCCTGAAGATGTGATATCTCTGGTTGAGACAGGCAAGTAATGAAGCAGAATTTTCCTCAGAAATCCCGATTGACAAACAACACTCTGTCAGTCACCACACGGGTCTTCCGATTAATCCTGCTGACGTGCCTCTTATCCAGTATTTCGCTCCTCCGCCCTGTCACTCTCGCGGGAGCAAATGCTCTTCAGGCTGGCACTCCTTCAATGGCAATAGTTGAAGAAGTAGAGACTACCCCTACCTCACCGGTATTTCCAGTCACTGTAGAATTCCCACAATCATCATTGGGCAATCCAGCTTATGAGGTTCCCCTGGCTCTATCTCCCAACGACCATTTCTATTTCAGTAATCCGTTGTCAATAAACGCCGATCACAAAATTACCTCTGATTACCGCTACGGTTATTATTATCCGGAAGCAGACGTCTCCCATACTGGGATTGATATTTCAGGCAATCGCGGTGAACCAGTGTATGCTGCTGCCCAGGGAAAAGTATTCTTTGCGGGGTATGGTTTATTGTATGGCAGTAATGATAAGGAAGACCCTTATGGCCTGGCAGTGATGATTCGCCACGACTTCAGTTATAACGGTTATACACTCTATACTGTATATGCTCACCTGGATAAAACCTCTGTTTCCAGGGGAGATTGGGTGGATACAGGTACAAAAGTCGGGGTAGTGGGTATGACTGGCGCCACCTCCGGACCTCATTTGCATTTTGAGGTTCGCATCGAGAACGCGCTCGGAAATAAAGTTCAGAATCCTGAGTTGTGGCTCGCACCATCAATTGGCTCTGGTGTGCTTACCGGACGTGTGGAAACGACCGGTGGGGCTATTATGACCTCCAAAAATCTTTGGCTCAAATCTTTGGATACCGGTAATAACTGGACAATTGTCACTTATTCTCCCAGGATAAAAGAGTTTGATGATTACTACCAGGAAAATTTTTCCGTTGGCAAATTGCCAGCTGGCAATTATGAAATCTCCACTTACTACAACTATAAACTTTACAAGGCGAATATATTTATTTCACCTGGCGCGGTCAACTACGTTAAGTTTCAAGGTACAACCGGTTTCTCGACAGACCTTCCTCAAATTGAAGCCTCTGCTTTCTTGAAACCTTTGCAGTAAATAAGTTTTTTATTAGATTCCTCCACTTGACAATCTCCCAATCCGGTTTATAAATAAAGATTGTGATTAAATTGAACGGAGGATTATAAATGTTTACAAAAAAAATCGCAGTAAGCAGCATGCTCATCCTTATGAGCGTTATCCTGCTGACAGCCTGCGCAAAAGCAACCCCTACAGTTGACCCAAGTTTAAAGATCACTGAGATTGCTTCTACAGTCCAGGCAGAATTGACCAGTATCGCTCTACTTACACCATCTGCCTCTGCCACACTGGAACCCACGGCTACGAGTACAAAAGCTCCCGCCACCCCTACACTGAATGTTTCGTCGATTACCACCAGCACTCCCACGATGCGACCCGTATTGACAGGCACCGTGCCTGACAGTGCCAAGTACATCAGCGATGTCACCATTCCTGATTATTCAGTCATCGCCCCGGCTACTACTTTTGTCAAAACATGGCTAATACAGAACGACGGCAAAACGACATGGACGAAGGATTACAAATTATTCTGGCTTGAAGGGTTGACCGGTGCCAACACCACCACGTCTGTTTCACTCACGAAGGATGTAGCTCCTGGTGAACAGATTGAAATCAGCGTGACCTTCAAATCACCTGATGCTACTGGTGTCTCTTCCAGTTATTGGAAAATGTATAACGCTTCAGGTTATCTGTTTGGTGAACCACTGAGTATGTTCATCACAGTCGGAACATCAACACTAACCCCAACGGTATCGTCAACTCCCTAGGAATAGGATGCCCGCAGCCAACCGGGGTGCACGAACGATCGAATCAAAAATAAAAGCCAGGGCGCTAAGCCTTGGCTTTTTATTATGTGGTATCACTACTCCGGAACCAATGCAATCCTTCTCCCGTTACCACCAATGGTTGGATGAAAAGCAGCATGGAGACATGAATTACCTTTCCACTCCATATCACCTGGAATCCAGGAAGGATGTTCATACTTTAATGCCGGATGTCCGATCTATCTTAAGTCTGGGGTACAGGTATCCGTTACACCCAATTACCTCGTTGAATCGCCGGAATCAGGGTCTTATCGCAGGCTACGCTGCCGGCGTTGATTACCACCAGTCCTTGCCTGTTATTCTGGATACCCTCATCACATTTATTCGATCAAACACAGGAAAGGATGTTCACGCCCTGAGATTTACTGACAGTGCCCCGATACTGGAGCGTGAACTTGCACAACGCGCCGGGCTCGGATGGATTGGCAGGAATTCCTGCGTCATCTCCCCCAACTTTGGTTCAAATTTTCTGCTCGCAGAGATTTTAATTGATTTTCCACTTATTCCAGATTCCCCAGACAAATTGGATCATTGCGGTACTTGCCAGCGCTGCATCAAAGCCTGCCCCACCGGCTGCATTAATAGTGACCGGACAATCAATGCATCTCGCTGCATTAGTTACCATACCATTGAGAATAAGGAGCCCATTCCTTTCGAGATCTCGGAAAAAATCGGGGTTTGGTTGTTCGGTTGTGATGTCTGCCAGATGGTTTGCCCATGGAATCAGAAGTCGCAGAACAATAAAGTTAGTATTCCCGCTCTCTCCCTCTCAATACCCGAGTTGATCCAGGTTCTTTCATTTTCTCCTGAAGAATTTTTAACCCGCTATTCCCGATCGCCAATTCTTCGGGTTAAATGGAATGGTTTCCTGCGCAATGCCCTGGTAGTATTAGGGTCCTCAGACCCTGAGCTTGCTTTGCCCGCTCTTCAAAGGTTTATACAATCCGATCATGATGAAAACTTATTGGCTGAAGCTAATAGGTCACTTCAGAAATTGATATAAAAATCCCCCGGTTTGATCCGGGGGATTTTTTATCTTGTGGTTTACGGTTTTGGCGTAGGCGTTGGAGTGGCAGTCATCAATGTGAGTGTACTCGTTGCCTGCTTGGTCGGCGTTGGTGTAACAATATTCACGCGTATCTGCAAAACGGTGCCTGGGTAGATCAGGTTAACATCTGTGATCTTGTTCTTGGCAATGATGTCATCAACAGTGCTGTTGAACAATGATGCAATATATGCCAGTGTATCTCCCATCTGCACAGTGTATGGGATCACAGTCCCTCTAGGCAGATCGCTTGGGATTTGCGTTGGGGTAGGAAGTTGCTGCCCGGGTGCAGGGATGATGATCTTCTGACCGGGGATGATTGGGCAGATACCATCAGTAATGGTAAGGTTGTTTATCGCCAATAGTACTAACAGATCAACACCAAATCGGTTAGCCAGGTCCGAACAATTATCATCCGAGAGTACTTCATAGATTTGCGGACCTGATGCCGTGGCCGTTGCAGATGGTGTAAAGGTTTGCGTCGGTTCGGGTGTATCAGATGCCGTTGGAGTAGGTTGTGTGGCTGTAGGCGTGAAAGTTGCCGTGGCTGTTGGAGTCTTTGTGGCAAACAACCCGCCAAATGATTTAGATCCGGTTGCAACCACTACAATGATGATGAT
This sequence comes from uncultured Anaerolinea sp., assembly GCA_964533735.1. Classification (GTDB taxonomy): domain Bacteria; phylum Chloroflexota; class Anaerolineae; order Anaerolineales; family Anaerolineaceae; genus UBA6107. The sequence continues at coordinate 505,788 of CAZHMD010000001.1, forward strand.
TCCTATCAATGCCAGGATACCAGCCAGCACGCCTAGAACGAATGGCATTACTTTTTGGCGCTTTTCATATTTCTTGATTACTGATTGTGGAGAATCAGAGTTGCTCATAGTTAATCCTGTATTTTTCTTCCATTCTAATGTTTGATATGAATTGTAACGATGTTTACAGTTTCAATTATTTGTGCAAATTACCCGATATCTAAAAACATCATACCATAAAAAATCAAGGGTATTTACGTCCAAAATTAATGTCGTTCTAAGCCTGCATGTTATAATCAGTTTCATTAGTTAAATCTTTTGTTAATTTGCGGAGGCACATACTATGGAAATCACTACAAGTCAATACAAACATTGCGATGTTGTACAAGTAACTGGTCGTTTAGATAGTTTCACCTCCCCAAAATTGATGGAGGAATTAGTTAAACTTAACGATCAAGCCAGGTTTAAGATTGTTCTGGATTGTAGTAAATTGGAATTTATCTCCAGTGCGGGCTTACGGGTTTTAATCGCTACTTTAAAAAACTGCAAACGCTACAATCGGGGAGAACTGGTTGTCGCTGCATTAACCCCAACGATTCACTCGGTCTTTGAACTTGCAGGTTTCCATAAAATTTTCAAGATCTATCCTGATTTACTGTCAGCGGTGGGGTCTTTTTAGAATTAGAACATGCCAACGCGTACATTCACCGGCGTTTATACGAGCCTGGCTGAAATCGCTGAGTTCGTAAGATTTTCTGTCCACGATTCGGGGATTTCTTCTACCGGACTGTTTTCGCTTGAGACGGCTGTCGACGAGGCAGTTTCTAACATCATTGAACATGCTTATCAAGGTGAAAGTAAGGGGACAATACGCTGCCAGATCAAACAGGGAAAATCAGCAATTAGTGTAATTCTTGATGACCATGGCAGACCCTTTGATCCTGCCTGCATCCCGGTACCAAAATTATCCGGAAAACTAAAAGACCGCGCAAACCATGGTCTTGGGTACTACATGATGTGCCAGTTGGTGGATGAAGTTCATTTCGAATTTAACGATGCTCGCAACCGGCTGACATTAGTGAAATATTTCGATTGAAGTGAAAAGTAACCAGGAACTGATCTGGAAGGAATACCTCAACCTGGGCGAAGAACTTCTTCGCCTTCCGGATACGTTAAGCCTTGTTAAAAAGCTCCAGGCAACTGTTGATAATAAACTAGAATGCAAATCAAAACTTTGGTTGTGTGAGCCATTCTATCCTTTGCCTGGAGAACCTCCTGTCGATACCCTGCCTCAGCCAAATGTTTCACCAATAGTCCAGGCAGCATTCACTGAAAAAAAGATCTCCAGTATTTCCAGGAATAAAACACAAACCCAACCCCGAATCATTGAAATCGCAATTCCAGTAACCACCCGTGATAATACACTGGGCATTTTTCACATTGCCAGGGACTCATCATCGCCATTCACATCTGACGAACTTAATTATGTAAATGGTTTAATTGCATTTGCCGCGGTTTCTATGCAGGTGAACCGCCAGGTCACCCTCAAGAATTGGCGCTATGACCAGATATCCCTGGTTCGCTCGGTAAGCTCGCAAATCGCCAATGAGCTGGATTTGGACGAATTGAGCAAGAAAGTGACCAGCCTTATCCAATGTTCTTTTGATTATTATCATGTTGGACTTTACACCCTCGAAGAGGGAACAAATGCGCTCCATTTCAGAGCCAGTTCCTTAAACTGCAATCCATCAGACAATCCCCTTATTGATGTAACTTACGAAGAAGGGCTTGTTGGAGAGGTCGCCCGAACTGGAAATGAAATTATCTGTAAAGACGTAACCACTGAACCACGGTACAGATTTATCGATTCTCTCCCTCTCACCACTGCTGAGGCAGTGCTCCCATTGACAGTAGAGAATCGAATTCTTGGAGTATTGGATATTCAAAGCGATTCACCAAGAGCTTTTCATGAAAATGATATGCTCGTTATTCGTTCACTTGCGGATAATATCGCTCTGGCGGTGGAAGGAGCACGGTTATATAACAACCTGGTAAAACGCGCAGACCAACTGGCCGCACTCGCAGATATTAATTATTCACTTTCACAAATCCTCGACCTTGACCACCTCTTTCAGGAAATCGTCACTGTGATCCATGATCGTTTTAGCATTCCATTTGTACACATTTTTACTGTTCACCCGGGAAGACGAAAGATCATTTACGAAGCAGGAAGCGGTAAACGGGCCAGGAATATTAAAGCCAAGGCATTTGCCTTTCAATTGGATGCACCTAAAGGGATCATCCCTCATGTCGCGCGCACAGGTCAACCCATCCTTGCTAATGATGTCTCGCTGCAGCCTCTCTATAAACCCAACAGGGCAGCACCTAATGCAACCAAAGCAGAAATGACACTGCCCTTAAAGTTTGGGGAAGAAGTATTGGGAATTTTGGATCTCCAATCCGGGCAAACCAACGCATTTACAGAGGATGATCTGGCTTTGTTTGAGGGGATGGCTTCAGGCATTGCCCTATCAATTCGCAACGCGAATATCTTTCAGACTGAAAGGTGGCGAAGATCTGTTGCAGATAGCTTCAAAGACGTTGCCAGTCTTTTATCAAAAAACCTTGCCCTGGATAATCTGCTCGAAAAAATCCTGATCGAACTGGAAAAGAATCTGCCATGCGATGCATCAGCCATCTGGCTGTTAAGTGATGCTCCTGAAGATGGTGCACCAATAAGAAATCTGAAACTCGCATCCGTCAGGGGAACATCCAGGGCATCCATCACCAATTCATTCGAAGAATCTCAAACCGTCCGTAGTTTCCTCGAGTACGCACTCGAGGGGAATGAACCCGTGATCCGAAAACCCTCTGACCCTTATGGACCTTTAGGGATTGCCTGTAATTTTAAATCGACCTATTCTTCTATCGCTGTCCCGCTTTTCTCTTCCAATGAGGTGATTGGTGTCCTCACTCTGGCGCACCAAACCGAGGGGCGCTATGGCTCAGAGACTTCTATGATCGCAACGACCTTCGCCAGTTACGCTGCCGTAGCCATTGAGAATGCCCACCTGTACACCAGCGCCCAGGAAGACGCCTGGTCTTCAACCGTATTACTGCAAGTCGCCGAGTCTATGCATGCCATTTCAACTACTGATGAACTTTTGTCAACCATCGTGAGGCTCACGCCATTACTGGTTGGCATCAACCAGTGCGCGCTTTACCTGCATAATCCTAATACACATGCATTTGACATGAAGAAATGGTATGGCTTCACCCCATCCGAAGAAGAGTTGTCCCTCAAGGATGGTGATTCTGTTGGGTTAATTCGGGTCCAGGCAACCATGGCACCAGTCTATATCGAAAACATTCAACATGAATTAGGAATTTCATCTTTTTCAATACAAGATACTACCGGGACGCTTGTTTTGGTACCCTTAATTTCTCATGATGAGTTGTTAGGTTTGTTTCTCGTTTCCCATAGTTCCACTGGTGAGTTTGGCGTGAGTAATAAATTCACAAACCAAACCCTTGCGATCCTCTCCGGGATTGCACAACAAACTTCGGTTGCGCTTGAAAATATCCGACTGGTTGAGAACAGACAGGAAGAAGCCTATATCACTGCGGTGCTCTTGCAGGTTGCCCAGGCAGTGGTCAGCCAAAACAACTTACAGGATATTCTTGAGACTGTTGTACATCTTCTCTCCATTCTGGTAGGTCTGGATGCCAGTTTGATCTACCAGTGGGACGTTAATACCGCCTCGTTCACGATAAGCAATGCCACATCCTCTTCTCAGATCGAGGCAGATCAATTGATCGGCAAAGTTTTTCGCAAAGGTGAGAATTGGATTCTTGATCAGGTACTCACAACGGATCAAATGGTCGCCTGTCCAATACCTGATGATCACTCTACGCTTGGCAATTGGGAATCGGTAAATTGTGAACCCATTCCTGACCTCAATCTTGCGCTGGAACAAAACTGGCTGCTTGGATTCCCATTGTCAATTAAAGGTGTCTTTTATGGGGTCCTCGTTGCCCAGGAGAGCAAAGTTCTGCCCGCCTTTCATAACAAACGCATCGAATTGATCAAAGGTGTCGCCCAACAAACCACACTCGCAATCCAAAATGAATGGCTAAAGAAGGAAATGGTTGGTCGTGAACGTATGGAACGTGAATTCCAGCTGGCTCGCGAGATCCAAAAAACATTCCTCCCTGAAAGTACGCCATCTTTAGATGGATGGGATTTTGACCTCAAATGGCAGACTGCCCGGGAGGTCGGCGGAGATTTTTATGACCTCATTGAAACAAAGGACAAAAAACTCGCTATTGTGATTGCAGATGTATCAGACAAGGGCATGCCAGCTGCTCTCTACATGACAGTAACTCGAACCCTTATTCGAGCTACTGCTCAAACAACGGTTTCACCGGCTGCGATTCTCGAAAGAGTAAACTCCCTGCTGGAAATGGAATCTCGCAACGGTATGTTTGTAACCGCACTCCTGGCTATTTTGGATCCTAGCACTGGCGTGGTCACTTATGCAAACGCGGGTCATAACTTACCCATCTGGCTTAAGACCTCGCAAAATGTATGTCAGCGCCTTGAGATGGATGGCATTGCCCTTGCAGTAACCAGTGAAGCCCGTTATGTCAACAAGAAAATTACTTTAGAGAAGGATGATTATTTGCTTCTCTACACCGATGGCGTCACCGAAGCCACAACTGCTGATGACGAATTGTTTACAGAACCGCGCCTTTTTGAATTAATGAAGACATCACCGTTGACGTCATCGCGTGAGTTATTAACAATAATCGAGACTGCCATTCAGGAGTTTCGTGCTGGTGAACCGCCCTCAGATGATTTGACGATGATCAGTATCCATCGGATAGACTAAAACCTCCCCGAAAGGGGAGGTTTTGATTTATTTTCCACTTAGCAGGGCTAGCCAAATCTGCCAATTTGGTACCTGGGTTGGGATGGGTGTGGATTCAATTACTGGTTGTTGGGTCGTTCCAGCCGGCGCCAGGGGGATGATTAATTTCTCTCCCGGTCGCGCCATGTGTCCTTCGTTGTACGCCCATTGTTCCACCGCTCCTTCAGAATTGGCAAAAGCTACTTGCGTTTCAAGAACATCCAGAGTGGTCTGCAATTCCGCAACCACGGTTAAGGCTTTATTTTCTTGTTCTGAAAGTCGTGAAAGCTCATTGAGCCGGCTGTTCAAATCCATGACGAGAAAAAACAAGATCACCGCGGCAGCAGCTAATGCTGCCTTTTTAATATCGAACGGTATTTTTGGAAATTTAAACTTCTTTCTCATATCGTTATATTACTCTATTCTGGTTAAGCAGGCAAGCAAAAACCCGATGAGAAAACCATCGGGTCAGGTTTGGTGCCGAAGGAGGGATTTGAACCCTCACAAGCGTAAGCTCACTACGCCCTGAACGTAGCGCGTCTGCCAATTCCGCCACTTCGGCTCGATTACGGTTGTATTCTATCAAATAGTACCGCATTGTCAACCAGCAGGTTCTTCCTTGATGGTTTTTCATTAAACATAAGTTACAATTTAGATATTGGTTTAGTTCTTGCACGGTTGCTAATTAATATAATCGTTGTATTTGAGGGGACTCATGGATAATCAAACCGATTCTACCTTTCAGGATCCGGCACTCCCGCAGCAAAACGCGAACAGTGACAATAATCCAGTTGATCAGGAGCATCTAGAAGAACCGACTGTAAAAACAGAAGGGTTTCAACAAGATTCCAATCTGGAAATTCAACATTTGGAAGGTGAACTTCGTTTAACCCTGGAAGAAATTGCCCGCCTCCAGAATGCTCTTGCTGAAGCCAATATGAAATTGATGGCGGTTCAATCCCCTCCGGTGACCTCTTCCAAACAAATCTCCGCTGAAGAACTTATCCGTCCTATGGTAAAAGAACTCCGCCAACCATTAATAACAATTAAGGGTTATTTGGACCTCCTGCTGAATGAGTCAGTTGGGACTCTTGGAGCATTCCAACGTAGGTTTGTCGAGAGAATTCAAAAATCTGTTGATAACATGGAAGAATCCTTTGACAATATTAGTAAAACAAATACCGATGAGTTGGAAGGACGAGGTCTGTATTCCCAATCATTTTCCGTGAGAAAATCGATTGAATCCGCTCTTGACCTTTTTATTACTACCATCCGCGCAAAAGAGATCGTACTAAAAATCGATATCCCCTATGAGGACATTCGCTTGTTCGAAGATAAGGAAAATTTTGAGCAGGTTTTGAATATTTTATTTACCAATGCAACTTCCATATTAAGCTCTGGTGGTTCGCTTTCAATTCGCCTTCAGGAATACCTGACTCTTCAACCCCAGGAATTGATCATCACGGTCGAAAGCTGTGATCGAAGTATTACCCCATCGGAACTAGTTCCTGTGTTGCCTGAACTCTACAAGAATCAGAGCCTAACCCTGCCCGGATTTGGTCTCCCGCTGGAAGATATTATTAAGGCTGGAGATCTTATTAAACAAATGGGTGGCAAGAATGAGGTTTTTTCAAATTCCTGCGGAGCTACAGTGGTAAAAGTGCGTTTGCCGATCGTGCAAGGTGAAAACCTGAACTAACCTCAAGTTGAATATTAAAGAGTAAAATTACTGCTATGCGAAAAACACTGCTCGCGTTACTGGTTTTTACTGTTTTTCTTTCAGGATGCAATTTTCCAATCAACACGGAATTCACATCAACGGTAATCCCTATTTCTGATCTCCTGATTAATCAACAATCAAAATATCCATCAACACCCACACCATTCCAACCTTTATTGCCCACTCCCACGCTTGCTCAATTACCCACTTCGGCTGATCCTGGTGATTCCTCACAGCCGGGAAACCCTTCCGACTCTACTAACAACGCTCCCCTACCGGTGGATAGACCCGAAGGACAGGTAAATATCCTGTTACTTGGCTCAGATTGGCGGGCTGGTTCCGGATTCCGTACTGATGTTATTCTCCTGGTGTCATTAAATAAAAATACCGGCACTGCCACACTTCTATCCTTTCCCCGGGATCTTTATGTCGAAATTCCAGGTATTGGAATGGAAAGGATTAATGCCGCTCAGCCTTATGGAGGGTTTGAACTCACCTCAGCAACATTCATGAATAATTTTGGTATCGAAATCGATTATTACATGATCACGAATTTCAATGGATTTATTAGCATCGTTGATACCTTGGGCGGGATAGACGTAAATGCTGCCTCGGCATTGAACGATTTGTGCATTCTCCCGCAAGCCGTGAACGATTATTGTTACATCCCTGCCGGTATCAACCATCTGAATGGGCGTACAGCCCTCTGGTATGTTCGTTCTCGGCATGCCTCCAATGATTTTGACCGGACTCGGCGTGCACAGGAAGTCCTCGTGGCAATTTTCCAAAAAGCCATGAGTCTTGATGCATTGTCTCGAGGTACCGATCTTTATGAATTATTTCAAAGCAGTGTAGAAACAAACATCCCCATCGGTACAGTTCTTGAACTTTTACCTCTGGGCGGTAAGATTCTATCTGATCCTTCATTGATCCGCCGTTATGCCATCAATTCTGGACATGTCTCAAATTACATCGTACCTGGCACCGGTGCCATGGTTCTGGTGCCCAACAAAGCATTGGTTGATGAAGTAATCCGCCAGGCTCTCTCACAATAGAAATTATTTCCTTGTTGACATTCAACCCGTATTTATGTAAACTAAATATGTAATCTATGCGAAACAAACAATCGAGGATACTACAATGAATAATTCAGCTGAAATCCATATCACATCAGATACTTTGCTGCTTCCGGCAATAAAATCCTGGGAAATATTCCTGTACGATCAAGGTCGATCGATATTCACGATAAAGGCTTTCATCGGTGATTTAAAGCTGTTTGCCAGTTATTTTTCTCCTGACACTTCAATTGGCAGGATAACCCTGAAAGAGATTAATCAATTCCTGGAATGGTTGCAAAAGGAACGTGGAGTCCCTTGCAGTCCCAAGAGCCTCTCCCGCCGCATCACTTCGGTTAAATCATTTTTCAGGTGGCTAACGCAGACAGGAAGGCTTTCCATAGATCCTGCAGAAAAAGTGCTGCAACAATCTGTGATCAGCCCGCTGCCCCTTGTCCTTTCACCTGAAGAAGAATTAAAGGTCATTGAAACTGCCAACGCTTACCGTGATATGCCTCGCCTCGACCCGCGTCCGTACACGCTTGTCGCATTATTATTGACAACGGGCATCAAGAAAGGTGAATGCCTTAATCTCAACCTCAATCACTTAGACCTCCAGGATCCTAAGGAACCCACGCTCTTTATCCGTTATTCCAACAGCGGTAGCCGCTATAAAGAACGGAAGATTGCCCTCACCAATGATTGGATCACGGTTTACCAGGAGTATCTGGTAAAGTACAAACCAGTGGACCAATTGTTCCCATGGTCTCCCCGCAGACTCGAATATTTACTCGAGGATATCGGTAAGGATGCTGGGTTGGACAAGCACCTCTCCTTTGACATGTGCCGTTGGACGAGTGCCCTCAATGATTGGCAATCCGACATGGATAGGGAAAACCTTCGCCAGAAATTGGGAATCTCAAAGATCCAGTGGCGCGAGATCAGCATGAAGTTACGCCAGCTCGCCGGAGAAAAGTAACGCTTCTAGATTTTTTTCTTTAGTTCGAGGGTAAGAATCTTTCGAGTGCCTTTGGTGACCTTGAATTTCTCACTGATTCTGAAACCCGGAATCCACGCGATCTCGCCACCTGAACGGATCAATGGCCATTTCGCGCGCGCCCGCACGGGTAATCCTTCGTTTGTCCAATAATCCCCCAGCTTTACGGATTTTCCATTCATCCCGCAAGGGATGAATTTGTCTCCCGGTTTAAATGGTTCCAGGGTTAGGTCTTCTATCAAATCGCTATCCAAACAGCAGCGCCAGGGATCTGCGCGGTCGATTTCGGTATCCTCGGATGTGGTTAATTTCCATTTTCCATTCAAAATGACATTATTTTGAATATCACTCAATGTGGCGCTTCCATTGATTTGTGGCCAAAGATCGTCCAAAGGTTCATTACGATCGCACAGTACCGCATATTGCTTCTTGTACTTGAATAGTTCAAGACCCGCAACCAGGTCAATGTGCTCGCCCTGGGGTTCCTGCTGTAAGAACCGTGCAGCTCTGGTGATGATTTCATGTGAAATATTCGGGGTATCAGGTTGGAGGTAATGAATCATCGATAGGATCATCCGCCGTAAAATCGCCGGGTGCAGATCTGTGGTTTTCTCAAGTGAAAAAATAATATAGTGATCGTTCTTTTCAAAGAGAGAGGTTTCAAATGCAGTCCTCATGATCTTCTGCAAATAGTCATCTTCAATCTGTACCACATCCGCCATTTTAATGAGCCGTGCTTTTACCTGGGGGTTGTAGGAGGTTAAGATTGGGATTAGCTCGTTGCGAATTCGATTGCGGTAATACAGCGTATCCTCATTTGATTTATCAATTACCGGTTTCAATCCTCTTTCACTGCAATAATCAAGAATATCTTTTCGCGACATGCTGAGCAGTGGACGAACCAGTGGGATCGCATCACTCCACTCATTCAACCCTTGTCGTTGCTCCATACCCTTTAATCCAGTTAACCCACTCCCTCGCAACAAATGCATCAGGATCGTCTCCACCTGGTCATCTGCATTGTGTGCCACCAAAACAGCCTGCGCCCCTTCCTTCTCAGCCAGTTCAAACAGGAATTCGTAGCGGAGTTTTCTGCCGGCTTCCTCAATCGACAAATGGGCTTCCCTGGCAATTTTGGCAACATCCTTTTTGCTCACAATACATGGGGTTGACCGTGTAGTGCAGAATTGCGCCACAATCTCGGCTTCCTGTACTGCTTCTGGTCGAAGACCGTGATTCAAGTGCCCTACAATGACTTTGAATCCATTTTGAATGAGCATATCCAGCATGCAGAGGCTGTCAGGGCCGCCTGATACTCCGGCTATCACTGGCACTTTAATATCCAGTCCACACCTGGTCTCCAAAATTTCCCTTACCCGGCTGAGTTCCATGATGGCATTATAGCATCATAAAAAAATGATAAATTATCATAAAGGCGCTTGCTGCCGCTGCCGGATTATGCTAGACTATTTAAACAATTACCCAAAGGTGGAAATATGCCAGAGAAAATTTTGATCGTTGACGATGATGCTGAAACCCTGAGACTGATCGGCATGATGCTCGAGCGCCAGGGGTTTGAAGTAATTCGCCTGAACAATGGCATCCAGGCGAGTGAAGTTGCCAATAATCAAAAGCCTGATTTGATCGTCCTGGATGTGATGATGCCGGATATGGATGGCTACCAGGTGACACGCCAGTTACGCAGCGAGCCATCGTTAATGGATATCCCTATTTTAATGTTTACCGCAAAAAGCCAGGTGAACGATAAGGTGATTGGGTACGAAGCCGGTGTTGATGATTATCTTACGAAACCAGTTCACCCGGCGGAACTTGTCGCTCATATTCGGGCATTGCTCTCCCGTACGCGCGTCCGCCCGGCTTCCCCGGAACCAATTCAAAAAGGATATGTGCTTGGAATTGTCAGTTCCCGGGGTGGAATGGGAGTATCTACACTGGCTCTTAACCTGGCTTCCAGCCTGGCAAAAAATACCAAAAATGACGTGATTGCAGCTGAGCTTCGTCCCGGTCAGGGTACATGGTCAATAGACCTGGGATTGCCAAACGAGTCGGGTTTGTCTATGCTCTTAAAATCGAAATCCACCGAGATTACCCCGGAACTGGTGGAACGAAATCTGACGAGTACAACTTTTGGAACTCGCTTGTTATGTGCTTCCAACAGCCGTCGCGATGTTGATTTCGCTTTACTCCCCAATCAACTCCAGGCAATTGTTCAAAGTTTGAGTTCGCTCTCTCCAGTCGTTGTCCTTGATATCGGTACGCCCATGCTGCCTGGCTTTGAAGAAATTTGCGCTTTATGCAAAGAGATCATTGTCCTAACGGAACCGCAATTGAATACGGTAAAGAGAACTCATTTCCTCCTTGAGGAACTAAGTAACATGCCTCAAAGCACAGGTCGCACAATTGAGTTGGTTTTATATAACCATACCCCTTCAAGTGTATTGCTCTCAATGGCAAAAGTGAGTGAACTCCTCAATGGAATTCCCATCAATGTCATGATCCCTCCTGTGCCAGAATTGACAATCCAGTCAAATAATAAATATCTCCCGCTTACCTTGCTGCAGCCGGACGGCTTGTTCACTAACCAGGTTCAAATGCTGGCAAAACTGATCCAATCACATATCATGTAATAACATGTTTTACCTCAACAAAAAAACTGTCCGGATAAAAAAACCGGACAGTTTTTACTAAAGTAGACAATTTGGATAATTCAACACTCTTGCATTTTCACTCCAGCGATACTAACGTGCACCCCGCCTGCCAAATTGCCGTTCCAAAAGATCCACAGATAAATGAATCATCGTCGGTCGTCCGTGCGGGCACGTCCGTGGTGCAGAACAGGATTCGAGATCTCTCAATAATGCGACCTGCTCTTCATGTGAGAGTACCTGCCCTCCTTTAACCGCCATTCGTTTACAGATCCTGGCAATCAAGCGTGCCTCCTCATATCCTTTCAGAGGCGTTTCGTCCTCTTCAAAATCTTCAACAAGGCATCGAATGGCTGTACTTGGGTCTTTTCCCATGAATAGTGCAGGGATGGCTGTTATTCTGAACAGGTTGGCACCAAATTCTTCTATACCAAATCCAAAATTGACTAATGCGGGGAGATTTTTTGCGACCAACCGTGAAGAGGATGCGTCCAATTGTACCAGTTGCGGCTCCAACAGATTTTGCGATTCAATTTTCGCGTCTTTCCCGGTGAATTTCTCAAAAAGAATTCGTTCATGCGCGGCGTGTTGGTCGATTAAATACAGCCCGTCCGGTCCTTCTGCCACCAGGTAAACTGCTCCAATTTGACCAATGACCCGCAGCAAAGGGATCGTCTCCGACACGGTTGTTATTCCGTTTTGCGGTGTCATTTCTTCAACATTCCCGCTGTCTGAACCACTCTCTGCCGGGATTGGTTTCCCCCAATCCAGTCCAGGGTTTTGCCACACTGAGCCAGATGAGAAATCTGTGGTTGCCCTTTGCCATCCACCGGGGTTCATCTGCGGAACTGGTGAATAAGCCAGCAGTGCCCGCCTAACTGCCCTTTGGATAGTCGTGAAGAGCAAGTCCGGCTGCTTAAACCTCACTTCTGCTTTCGCTGGGTGAACATTTACGTCCACTTCTTCCGGGTCAAGCGTGATGGAGAGAAAAGTAACCGGGTATCGGCCTACCATCAAATACGATTGATAAGCCTTGATCAATGCGGTGGATAAAGCGATGTCCTGGATCCAGCGTCCGTTAACAAAAAAAATGATTTCTTTGCGGTTCGACCTGGTAATTGAGGTGGGGCTTATATACCCGGTCAACCTGATACCATCGGCATCAAAAACCACTTCCAACATCTGCTGGCTTAGGTCAACACCGTATAACTGCGCAAGGATCTCCCGCCGATTGCCATTACCGGAAGTCTGCAGGATGTTTTTTCCGTCGACTATAAGCTTAAAGGCAATATCCGGGTAGGCAAGCGCATACCTTGTGATCATTGTCTCGATTTGTTGTTTTTCCGTCTGGTCTTTCTTCAGGAATTTCAAGCGCGCTGGAGTATTATAAAAAAGGTCCATCACCCGCACAACAGTTCCGGGGGGTACCCCAACCATCTCAGTTGCATGGATTTTTCCACCATCCACCAATACCCGACCGCCTTGTTGTTCACGCGGGTCGTGTGAGGTGATCACCATTCGCGCAACCGATCCAATTGAAGCCAGGGCTTCTCCCCGGAATCCAAGAGTGTGGATGTGAAACAGGTCTGATGCTGTTAGCAATTTGCTGGTGGAATGCCTCGCCACAGCCAGCGCCAACTGATCGTATTCGATCCCTGCACCGTCATCCGATACCTCGATTAATCTTTTACCTGCTTCTTCAATCTGGATGCTGATCTTTGTTGCCCCTGCGTCTATGGCATTCTCCATCAACTCCTTAACCACCGACGCAGGTCTCTCAACCACCTCCCCGGCCGCTATCTGTGAAGCTACTTCGTCAGGCAATATGTGAATGGGCATAGGCAAATTATAATGGATTCGCCTCTTTAGAATTGTGCAGAACGCCATTCTGAAACCAAATTCGGTTATACTCTGAACCATGTGCTTTGAAGTGATGTTCTTCGATCTTGATGAAACCCTCTACCCCTCCAGGACTGGTATCTGGGATGCAATTGGTGTCCGCATGGACACATACATTATCGACCGTCTGGGGATTGAGGTGAAGGACGTTTCCGCCTTTCGTGAAAATCTTTTCCAGCGCTACGGAACCACACTCAGGGGGCTGCGCGAGGAATATCGTATTGATGAGAATGATTTCCTGGCATTTGTGCATGATATTCCCCTTAATCGTTATTTGGAAACGGATCCAAAGCTAGCCGCAGTCCTGGAATTGTTACCGGAACCCAAGGTCATCTTCACCAATGCGGATGCGAATCACGCTGTGCGCGTTCTGCGAACTCTGGGAGTAAATTCTTTTTTTGACCAGGTCATTGATATCCATCGCATCCATCCCTACTGTAAACCCATGGTTGAAGCCTTCCAACTCGCGCTGCAGGCTGCTGGGGTGAAAGATCCCGCCAAAGGTGTCATGATCGATGACGCTGAGCGGAATCTCCGCGTTGCACACGACCTGGGAATGTACACTATCCGCGTCGGTTCTGCGGAGCGATCCGATTTCATAGATGCTGCCATCCCTTCCATCCACGATTTACCGCTTGTAATTCCGTTGAACCAAACGAGGAGTCTGGGTGGTTGAACCTCTTTCTCCCCTTGCCTGGGTCTTGATCATCCTGCTGGCTGTTTTCATTATCGGCATCAACCTCAGTCTATTCCTCGGGATTCGCAAGAAAAAACCAACAGATAACTGGGTTGAGCGTCTCATAAATGCTCGGGATACAGCCCGTAATCCTTTTGGCAAAGAAAACGAAAAGATGGATGAATTAAGCAAAAAAGTAAGGGAACTGGAAAGCAAAAAAGAAAATGACGTCCATGAAAATTAAGTTGGTATTTGGAGAGATAAAATGAACGAGCAAAAAACTGTGCGCATCGTCCTCGCGATACTTATTGGTTTTGTCCTGGTAGCGGGTTCTTTTTCAGGTGGAGTTCTGGTTGGTTGGTTGTTGCCGCAGCGGTCTTCGCTGGAATCACCATTGACGCCAATTGATCCCACCGTCAGTGCCACAGCAACCAGCGTACCAGGTGACCTTGAGGATCTTTTTGCTCCATTCTGGGAAACCTGGGACATAGTCCATGAACAATATGTTGATCAACCCGTTGACGATCTGAAGATGATGCAGGGTGCCATTTCTGGCATGCTTGACGCGTTGGGTGATGAGCACACAGGGTATATGGATCCCGAAACCTTTGTTGAAGCCACACGCCCGCTCGATGGTTCTTACGAGGGTATTGGTGCCTATGTCGATGTTACCGGAGATTACCTAACCATCATCAGCCCAATGCCGGGCTCGCCTGCTGAGGCTGCAGGTCTCAAGGCTGCCGACAGGGTTATTATGATCGACGGCAAAGATATGACCGGCATTGATCCGAGCGTGGCACTGAAATCCGTTTTAGGTCCTGCGGGAACTCAGGTAATCTTAACCATTCAACGTGGTGAAGAAAATGAGATTCTTGAATTCACCATCACCCGGGCAACCATTGATCTTCCTTCTGTTGAAGGAAAAATGCTGGATAACAATATCGCTTATATCTCGATAAGCACTTTTGGCGAAAACACCACTGACCTGTTGAAAGAGACTCTGCGTGAGTTGCTTGTTAATAACCCTAAAGGACTTATCCTTGACCTGCGTTACAACACAGGGGGGTATCTCGTTACTGCCATCGAAGTGATCTCCCAGTTCATCCCTGAAGGTGTCGTCATGTACGAGGTCGAGGGGGATGGAACTGAAACAGTTTACGAAGCCCTCCCTGGCGGACTTGCCACTGAGATTCCGCTGGTTGTCTTGGTCAATGAAGGCTCTGCCTCTGCATCCGAGATTACCGCAGGAGCTATCCAGGATTTTGGTAGAGGAGCGCTGGTTGGAGTGACCACCTATGGTAAAGGTTCTGTTCAAAACTGGATCCCGCTAGATAATAACCAGGGTGCAGTTCGCGTAACAATTGCCCGCTGGCTTACTCCCAACCACCGCCAGATCCACAAGGTTGGGCTTACTCCAGATTATGTTGTGGAAATTACAGATGCCGATATTGAAGCCGGTAAGGACCCTCAGTTGGATAAAGCCATTGAAGTTCTCTTATCGGGGCAGTAAACAATGTTATTATTGTTAGGACTAATCAGTAACAATCGTTAGTCAAGTCTTAATTGACGAATCAACCAGCACGGGGTATAATCACCCCTCGCTGATAATAGACGTTGGGAGAGTGACTTATGGACGACAGTGTTGTGGCGGATTCAAACCGCGCAATCGAACCAAAAATGCAATACACTGGAAAGGTGATCAAGGTTAGCCTTGCCGGTGCTGTAATCGATATCGGTTTGGAAAAACCTGCAGTCCTTCACATTTCCCAAATTATTTCCCCTGATAACACACCCGTGAAACGCGTTGAAGACGTCCTTACTGTCGGCAGCGATGTTCAGGTTTGGGTGAAACGCGTTATGAAGAAAGATGGTGAAGAACGCGTTGAATTGACCATGCTTCAGCCCCTGGCCCTTGAATGGCGTGAGTTAAAAGTCGGCAGCGCAGTAAAAGGTAAAGTCGTCCGACTTGAAAAATTTGGCGCTTTTGTTGAGATAGGCGCTGAACGACCGGGTCTTGTTCATATTAGTGAAATGGCCCATGGTTATGTCAAGGTCCCCGGTGATGTTGTAAAAGAAGGCGACGAAATTGAAGCCCAGATCCTTGAGATCAACCGCAAAAAGAAACAGATCAAGTTGAGCATTAAAGCACTGCAGCCGGAACCTGAGGTTGTAGTAGAAGAAAAACCTAAACCCGCTCCCAGGCCTGCGAAGACATTTGACGACAGCAACCGCGACCGGAAACCAGCACGCAAACCCCGTCCATCAGGTGGAGAATCCAATGCAGCGATTATGGAAGCTGTCAACGCTTCTTCTGAACCTGACCTGACAATGATGGAATTAGCCCTTCAGGCTGCCATGCAAAAAGCAAAAACAAAAAGGCAGAGAAGCGAAACACGAAAAATTAAAACGAGGGATGCTGAACAGGAAGACATCCTGGAACGCACCCTGAAGAACAAAGCCAAGAATGACTGATCAAAACCTAAAACCATCCCCCCGAGGGGTGGTTTTTCATTACCTGTGATTGTTCGGTGCACCCGCTGAATTTTTCTTGTAGAATGGTTATTAGGGTATTGGAGCGATATGATGCCGATAAAATACATTTTTTTCACTGGTGGAGTAGTAAGTTCAGTTGGCAAAGGAGTTACCGCTGCGGCAGTCGGCAGGCTTCTTAAAGAGCGTGGTTTCAAAGTCGCCGTGCAAAAGCTTGACCCTTATATCAATGTTGATCCTGGCACCATGAGCCCTTACCAGCATGGCGAAGTCTTCGTGCTTGATGATGGTGCTGAAACCGATCTTGACCTGGGGCATTACGAACGCTTTATCGATATTCGCTTGAACAAGGAATGTAATGTCACCACGGGGCAGGTCTATGCTGAAGTAATTGCCAAGGAAAGGCGTGGTGATTATCTGGGAGGAACCATCCAGGTGATCCCGCACATCACCAACGAGATTAAACGCCGCATCGCCATGGTCGGGAAGTTATCCGATGCTGAGATCGTGCTGGTGGAAGTTGGTGGAACTGTCGGTGACATTGAGAGCCTGCCGTTCCTTGAAGCCCTCAGGCAGTTGCGTAATGATCTGGGCAGAGAAAACACCCTCTACATTCACGTCACCTGGCTGCCCTACATCGGTGCCACCAGTGAATTAAAAACCAAGCCAACTCAACATTCAGTTAAAGAATTACGCTCTATCGGCATCTCGCCGGATATGATTGTGGCACGCAGTGACAATCCGATCGAAGAAAGCGTTTGTGAGAAGATCGCACAATTCTGCGATGTTGAACGGCGCGCAGTCATCCCTATGATCACTGCCCCTATCCTTTACGAAATTCCCCTCCTGCTTGAAAAAGCAAGTGTGGGGGAATACATCCTCGAACGCTTGAAATTATCCACCAAAAAGACTCCTGATTGGAAGCCCTGGCAGCACCTTGTGGATCAAACCAAAAAGGACAAACCCGTTGTTTCCATCGCCCTAGTCGGTAAATACGTGGAATTACACGACGCATACATCAGTGTCCGTGAAGCGCTCAAACATGCTGCCCTGGCTCTCGGGGTCGACCTTGATCTCAAATGGATTCATTCTGTTGACCTCGAAAAGGGATCAGTCCCGGAGATCCTGAAAAGCGCTGATGGAATACTTGTTCCCGGTGGGTTTGGCAGCCGTGGCATCGAAGGAAAGATCAACGCCATTCGCTTTGCCCGTCAAAATTCTATTCCATTTTTTGGCTTATGCCTGGGTATGCAGCTGCAGGTGGTGGAATTTTCACGCGAGATACTTAAAAATGAAAAAGCTAATTCATCAGAATTTGATCAGTCTACCACACACCCGGTGATTGACCTGATGCCTGAACAAAAAGAGATCACCGATCTTGGCGGCACAATGCGTCTTGGATTGTATCCTTGTCAATTGCAGCCCGGCACTATTGCCCGTAAGGCTTACGGGGTGGCACTTGTTAAGGAGAGGCACCGCCATCGATTTGAATTGAACAACCATTACCGCCCTCAATTGGAGGCGAATGGATTGATCTGTTCAGGGCTTTCGCCTGATGGAAAACTTGTTGAGATAGTAGAATTAAAAGAGCACCCATTCATGGTCGGCACCCAGTTCCACCCCGAATTCCTTTCGCGGCCCACAAGACCGCATCCGTTATTCATTCAATTCGTGCGTGCGGTTTGTATCAGGTCAGGAGTTCCCATCCAGGAGCCGCCCCCCGTTCGCGAAGACTGACCTGCAATAAATTGTGTATTATACTTGCACTGTTTTGGGAATTATTTTCGTAATCACATAAAAAGGACGGATAAAATGGATATCGCAAATGTTGAGGCTTTGGAAGTTCTGGATTCACGCGGCAATCCCACTGTTGAAGTAAGTGTCCTGCTCGAAGACGGTTCCTACGGAACTGCCATTGTTCCTTCCGGAGCGTCCACTGGTGTGCACGAAGCATTGGAGATGCGCGACGGTGATAAGACCCGCTACAACGGAAAAGGTGTTCTCAAAGCCGTTGAAAATGTCAATGGTGAGATGGCTGAGAACCTTATCGGTATGGACGCTTCCGAGCAGAAGGATCTGGATGAATTCCTCATCGCGCTCGATGGCACCAAGAATAAATCCCGCCTGGGTGCCAATGCCATCCTGGGTGTCTCCCTGGCAGTTGCTAAAGCGGCAGCAGAATCTCACGGCATGCCCTTATACCGCTATATTGGCGGAGTTTATGCCCATGTACTGCCTGTTCCAATGATGAACATTTTGAATGGCGGCGCTCATACTGCCTGGCAATCCACCGACGCTCAGGAATTCATGGTCATGCCCCTCGGTGCCCCTACTTATGCCGAAGGATTACGCTGGGGAGTTGAGATCTATCATTCTCTCAAAAGTGTCTTAAAGTCCCATGGTTATGCCACCCTTGTTGGGGATGAAGGTGGTTTTGCACCAGCCCTCAAAGCCAACAATGAAGCGGTGGAAGTCATCCTCGAAGCCATTGAAAAAGCTGGTTACAAGGCTGGCGAACAGGTTGCCATCGCCCTTGATCCGGCTGCCTCAGAACTTTATGATGAGGAAACCCGCACATACAACTTGCGCAAAGAGGGTAAAAAACTCACTGGAGAACAAATGGTCGCCTTCTGGAAGAACTGGGTTGATCAGTATCCCATCGTTTCCATTGAAGATGGACTGGCTCAGGACGATTGGGAAAGCTGGAAACTGTTGACCAAAGAAATTGGTCATAAGGTTCAGATCGTCGGCGATGATTTGCTGGTAACCAACACCGAGCGCGTCCGCAAAGCCATCAAGGAAGAGGCTTGCAACGCCCTTTTGGTCAAATTTAACCAGATTGGCACCCTCACTGAAACCATCGAAGCCGTGGAAACCTGCCAGCGCAACGGTTGGCGTGCAGTCACTTCCCACCGCTCCGGCGAAACTGAAGATTCCACCATTGCTGACCTCGTGGTCGCGCTGAATTGTGGTCAGATCAAGACTGGTGCCCCTGCCCGTTCTGATCGTGTGTCCAAGTACAACCAGTTGCTGCGCATCGAAGCAGAATTAGGCGATACCGCTGCTTATGCCGGCTGGTCCGCCCTTAAAGCCCACGCTAAGTAACTAGCGCTACCATTTGTAACAGCGGAGAAACCCTCCGCTGTTTTTCTTTAACGAACCTCCCTTTCGCCGATTTTTCTTCTTTACGAACGTCTATTAGAAAAAAACTAAACATTAGATTCGGTTACTCCAAAGTGCAGCGATGCAGCCCATTGATCGATCCGGTCGCAACTGTTCAAATGGAAGTACCTGTGGTAAAAATCTATGCAGGTGGAACAAACATCAAGGAGACCCGTCATGTCCCTCTACAATGAATTTGCGACCGTTTACGCCAAGGGGAATTACCCCACTTTGTCCCAGGCCGTTGCCGAGATCATCCCCAAGGTGCTCGAACAATACAAGATAGCCCCCAACGGTCAGCTGCTCGATGTTGCCTGTGGTGAAGGCAGTTTTGCTTTGTCCATGGTGGACCAGGGTTGGCAGGTTACCGGGATTGACCAGTCAGAAGAAATGCTCAGGCTCGCCCGCCACCGCGCCCACCAATCAGAGGTGAACATAAATTTCATCCAGCAGGATATGCGTTTCCTGGACTTCGATGAGAAATTTGACCTCGCCACTTGCTGGTTCGACAGCCTCAACTACATGTTGACGAATGATGACCTGCAATCCACATTTAATAATATCGTCCGCGCCCTCAAGCCGGGAGCGTGGTTCCTGTTTGACATGAATACCACCTACGGTCTTGCGGTTCAATGGCAGCAGTCTCGTTGTTATGTGCAGCAGGAAACGCCTGACCTGCTTGAATTGCATCGCACCAATTATGATTTTGAGAAACATACCGCCTGTGTAAAGATCACCTGGTTTGTTCGGGACGGGAATTTTTGGGAAAAATTTGAGGAAAAGCATACTGAACGCGCTTTTTCAATTGAAGAAATTGAGAAGTGCCTGCATTATTCCGGATTGAAGGTGGTCAGCAAATTTGGCAGCCTCACGGATCTGACCCCCCTCACCCCAACTTCCAGCCGGGTGTGGTTTGTCACCCAGAAGCTGTAGGTTAATTTTTCAGCAATCGGTTTACTTCTGTCCAAATCGCATTAAACATAGTCGTGGTCAGCCGCCCCGTTTGCGTATTTTGCCGGCTGGGGTGATACGATGCCAGTATCCAGGGGTGGTCTGTTTCAGCCGGGGTTAACACCCCATGGCCGAACCGTGGAATATTTCCTTTTCCCTTTTGCTCAATCAACTTAAACGCCGCGTCGTAGGCAATTTTTCCAAAAGCTACGATCCCCTGGATGCGATTTAGGAATTCATATTCTCTCAACAGGAAGGGTCGGCAGGTTTCCATTTCCACAGGAGTTGGTTTGTTATCAGGCGGAGCGCAGCGGCACACAGCCGTGATCCATGCATCTGTTAATGCCAGTCCATCATCCAGGTGGCTGGCAGTGGATTGGTTGGCAAAACCTGCCTTATACAGCGCTGCGTACAGGAACCTCCCCGAATCATCCCCTGTAAACATCCTCCCGGTACGGTTTGACCCATGAGCCCCAGGCGCAAGTCCCAGCAGCAGCACACGCGCATTCTCATCTCCGAAACCCGGTACCGGTTTCGCCCAGTACACCTGGTCCCTGAATGCCCGGCGTTTTTCCATTCCGACCTTTTCTCTCCAGGCAGTCAGACGAGGACATTTCCGGCAGGCGATGATTTCATTTTCCAATTCGTCGAAGACGTTGGAATTTTCTGAGTTGTCCATCATAGAAGGATCATGGCATCACCAAACGAATAAAACCTGTAACCTCGTGTTATTGCAGTTTCATACGCTGCCAGCACTTTTTCACGCCCGGCGAATGCGCTCACCAGCATGATCAAGGACGATTGCGGAAGGTGAAAATTTGTCACTATCGCGTCCACTACCTGGAATTCGTAGCCGGGGAGGATGAACAGACGTGTTGGTCCGCTGATGGCTGAAACGCGGTTCTTGATCTTACTGGCTTGAGCCGCTGTCTCCAATGTACGCACACTCGTTGTACCCACTGCGATTACCCGTTTACCATTGTCTTTTGCCTGGTTGATCAATACGGCAGCTTCTTCAGTCACTTCACACCATTCGCTGTGGATCACGTGTTCTTCAGGGTTATCTTCCTTCACCGGTGCAAAAGTGTCCAATCCAACATGCAGGGTTACCCGCGCGAATTGAATCCCCTGCTTTTCCAGGGTGCTCATCAACTCAGGGGTAAAGTGCAATCCGGCTGTCGGGGCTGCAGCAGACCCCGCATCTTTTGAATAAACTGTCTGGTACCTTTCTGGATTTTCCAGGTGTGTGTGAATGTAAGGTGGCAGGGGCATTTCTCCTATACAGGATAATCGTTCATCAAGCGGATCCAGAAATCGCATGAGTCTGCGGCTGCCCTCGAGGGTTTGCAGGATCTTCACTCTTGGTCCTTTTTCGATCGTAACCACCACACCCTCGGTTAACCCTTTTCCCCCAACCAAAGCCTCCCAGGTATTGGCCTCCACACGTTTAAGCAGCAGCAGCTCCACTCGTCCTCCGGTTGGTTTGCGTGCGAACAACCGTGCTGGAATGACCCGCGTCTGGTTGATCACCATCACATCCCCGGGATTTAAATCCTTACCGATTTGCGCGAATGTGCTGTCTTCCACTTCCGCACGGTTTCGGCGCAGAACCATTAACCGCGAAGCATGGCGCGGCTCTATTGGCGTCTGGGCAATGCTTTCAGGCGGCAGATGATAATTGAAATCGGATGTCTTCATTTTCACGGGATCAAACGGGGTTGATTTTCTTTTCCGTTATAAGGGAAGTTCAGGTGTTGGTACGCCAACTCGGTGGCTACCCTTCCCTGGGGTGTCCGGTCCAAAAATCCCAGTTGCAGCAGGTAAGGTTCCACCACATCCATGATCGTGTCGGGCTCTTCGCTGATCGAAGCCGCGATGGTGGATAGTCCCACAGGACCGCCGTTATACTTGGTGATGACTGTTACCAGCACACGTCTGTCCACATCATCCAGTCCGAGTTTATCCACAGCCAGCAGGTCCAGGGCGTCCCGGGCGATCTGTCCATTGATCAATCCATCGGCGCGCACCTGGGCAAAGTCCCGTACACGTCTTAACAACCGCAGCGCAACCCGAGGTGTACCCCTGGCTCTGCGCGCGATTTCATTAATACCGGTCGTTTCAGCTTCCACTTTTAACAATCGCGCTGCCCGCTGAACGATTTCCCGCATGGCTGGCTCATCATAGTAATCCAGGCGGTAGACTGCCCCAAATCTGGCACGCAAAGGCGCCGTGATCAATGCCAGGCGTGTCGTAGCGCCAATGACCGTAAATCGCGGTAGTTTCAACCGCAGTGAGCGCGCTGCCGGCCCTTTGCCAATGATTATGTCCAGTGCGTAATCCTCCATCGCCGGATAGAGAATCTCTTCCACAGCTTTGCCCAGGCGGTGGATCTCATCAATGAACAGGATGTCCCCCGCCCTCAAATTGGTCAGGATGGCTGCCAGGTCACCTGTCCGTTCAATTGCCGGCCCGGAGGTGATTTTGATATTCACATTCATCTCATTTGCCAGCACATGCGCAAGTGTTGTTTTGCCTAATCCTGGAGGACCATAGAACAACACGTGATCCAGTGACTCTTTGCGTTTTTTGGCAGCCTGGATGAGGATATCCAGGTTTTTCTTCACCTGGTCCTGCCCGATTAGTTCGGTCAGGCTGGTGGGGCGTAGTGCCTGGTCAAAGCGGTCATCCGGTCGCTCAACGGGATGGGTAATTTTGGTTTCTTCTGAGATCATAGCCTTGATTATACACTTTCCTATTGAGTATAAAAAATCGATAAATTAAAAACCTATGCGCAATAATTATCTGATTCTGATAAAGCGCTATAATAAAATAAAATTCAGGGAGAGCCTATGGAAAACGTTTTTGTCTCCAATCATCCATTGATCGCACACAAATTGGCCATTTTGCGCGATGTAAACACCGAACCGCAAAAATTTCGGGAGCTTGTCCGAGAGATTGCAGGGTTGCTCTGCTACGAAGTGACTGCGGACCTGTTGACGGAACCGGTAAAAACCCAAACCCCACTGGCCATCGCCCCGGGATTGGCGCTCAAGGAACGCATTGGGCTTATCCCCATCCTTCGCGCCGGGTTGGGAATGGTGGAAGGGATTTGGGGATTGATGCCCAGCGCGGAAGTCTGGCACATCGGCATATATCGAGATGAAAAGACGCTTCGTCCCGTCCAGTATTACAACAAACTGCCCACTGACCCCACCGTATCTGTTTGCCTCATCCTTGATCCGATGCTCGCCACCGGGGGATCCGCCATCGCTACTATTGACGTACTCAAAAAATGGGGGGTAAAAAAGATAAAATTCGTCGGGTTGATCGGTTCTCCCGAAGGCATCCGCGCAGTGCACACCGCCCACCCCGAGATTCCCATTCACCTGGCTGCCATTGATGAGCGCCTAAACGAGATCGGCTACATCCTTCCGGGCTTGGGGGATGCCGGAGACCGTCAGTTCGGAACTGGATAAACTATCAGGAATTCCCGGTTTCTCCGCAATTAAGATACTCCCGGTTTCATTAAGAAACCGGGAGTTTGCACTAACTTCGTTTGCCTATGGCAAATGGGATTTCCTTTTATCTTATTTTCTGGCAGCTTCAACGATCTTGATGAACTCAGCCGGTTTGAGGCTTGCGCCTCCTACCAGTGCCCCGTCAATTTCAGATTGACCGAAGAATTCCTGCGCATTGGCAGCCGTTACCGATCCGCCGTAAAGGATGCGTATGTTCTGCACCACCGCAGATCCGAAGAGGCTTGCCAATGCCGGTCGGATGTGGTCCTTCAGCACCGCGTTGGCACCTTCTCCTGTAGCTGCCTTTCCGGTCCCGATAGCCCACACTGGCTCATAGGCAACCACGATCTGTGATGCCAAACCTGTCTCAATATCCTTGAATCCCTGCAGCACCTGCCGTCGAACCACCTCTCCGGTTTTTCCGGCTTCATACTCGCTCAAAGTTTCACCAATGCACACGATGGGGATCAATCCAACCGCCAGGGCTGCCTTTAGTTTCTTGTTGACCGTTTCGTCAGTTTCGCCAAAATATGCGCGCCGTTCCGAGTGACCGATGATGACATATTTGCATTGTTCCCGCACCATTTGGGGAGAGACTTCGCCGGTATAAGCTCCTGAGGCTTCCCAATGCAGGTTTTGCGCTCCCAATCCCACATCTGAATCCGCCAACTGTGCCGAGAGGAACATCAATGAGGTGAACGGGGGGCACAACACCTTTTCAACCTCCGGAACCGCCAGCAGACCGGGCAGCAGCTCGCTCACCAGCACCGCTGCCTCTTCGATCGTCTTATTCATTTTCCAGTTACCCGCAACCATCGGTTTTCGCATTTTTCCTCTTTTCAGGTATAAAATTGGGATTTCCCGACCTGAGATCAATAATTTCTCCGCAATTATAGTCTACAACTGCTTTCTTTTCCTCACTGTAGAGTGAATTCTTGAAGCTGGTTGCCTGGTCTTAATGTTGACGCTTCAATCACTTGCGAGTATGATGAAAATTCAGGCTGGTCAGATGGTCGCGGAGTCTTCGGACTTCGAGGAAAGTCCGCTCTCCACAGGGCGAACCGCCGGGTAACACCCGGGGCGGGGATTCTTCGGAAGAACCTGCCGGATCGGGCCACAGAGACATACCGCCGACTGTGCACCCTCTACTCCTGAAAAGGAGATGGAAGGTTGCAGTCAGGGCAAGGGTGAAAAGGTGGTGTAAGAGACCACCGGCGTCGGCAGTAATGCCGCGGCCAGGCAACCCCCGGTTGGAGCAAGGCCAAGCAGAGACCAATGTCATCCTCGGATGACGGGAAGCGGCCCGTTTTCTTACGAGTCTCGGGTAGGCTGCACGAACTGGATGGTAACATCCAGCCCAGAGAGATGACCATCGCCCGTGAAACCGTGCTTCGGCATACCTTTCATGGGAACAGAAAGCGGCTTATCGATCAGCCTGATCTTTACCGCATCAAATGTGAACCTGTTTTGGAATACTCAGCTTTACTTCATCCACATTGAAACCTGCCATTGGTGTAATTATTCATTAATCCTGTTCTCATTTCGCATAACTAAACTCATTTCTATCATTCTCAATTAAAAACTACTAGTGAGGGTTCCATGATCAAATCTGTTACCGATAGGGTAATTGAAAACGTGCAAAAGGTGATCATCGGCAAGCGCGAGACCATCGAGCTGCTGCTGACTGCCATCCTGTGTGAAGGGCATGCCCTGCTGGAGGATGTTCCCGGCACAGGCAAAACGACCCTTGCCAGGGCGCTTTCCGCCTCCCTCGGCTGCACCTTCAAACGCATCCAATTCACCCCTGACCTTTTGCCCTCTGACGTAACCGGCCTTAACTGGTTCAACCAGAAGAAGCAGGAGTTTGAGTTCCGCCCAGGCCCGGTGATGAGCCAGATCCTGCTGGCAGATGAGATCAACCGCGCCACCCCGCGCACCCAGTCCGCGCTGCTGGAAGCCATGCAGGAACGCCAGGTGACCATTGACGGCATTTCTCACCCGTTGCCCCGTCCCTTCCTCGTGCTTGCCACCCAGAACCCGGTGGAACTCGAAGGTACTTTCCCCCTTCCCGAAGCCCAGGTGGATCGTTTCCTTGTGCATATCCACATCGGTTACCCGGACCAGGAGGAGGAGAACACCATGCTGGAGCGCTTCCGCGCTGCAGACCCCATGGCTGACCTAAGCCCCGTAGTCTCCCTCGAAGACATCCTTCATTGCCAGATGGAACGCAAGGAAATCCGCATCGAAGCCTCCGTGCGTGATTACATTGTGCGCATCAGCATGGCCACCCGAGCCAATGTGGATATCTCCCTCGGTGCCAGCCCGCGCGCCACCCTCGCCCTTTACCAGGTCAGCCAGGCCTGGGCAGCCCTGCAGGGGCGTGATTATGTCCTGCCGGACGACGTCAAACACATCACCCCGCACGTTCTCAGCCACCGCCTCATCCTGGCGCCGCATGCCCAACTGCGCGGTCGCAGCGTGCAGGAATTGATCTCGGATATTGTTGGATCGGTTGCAGTCCCTGTAGAGTCATGATCCCTTTCGCCAGCTGGGTATGGGCACTGATCCTGGCCTTCCTGATGGGCATCACCTTACGCATGCCCTGGCTGGTGGTCTTTTCGGTTTCCATGGGCATCATCCTGCTCGTCGCCAATTATTGGAATAAGCATTCACTGGATGGTGTCACCTATAAACGCATCTTCCGTTTCCGCCGCGGCTTCCCCGGTGAGCAGCTCAAGGTAACCATTGAAGCCCAAAACAACAAACGCCTGCCGATCAACTGGCTCAAGGTCGAAGACCGCTGGCCATACGATATTGGCCCTGTTGAGCGTAGTGATCTGCTCCTCACTCACTTACCCGATAGCGGTAATTTTCTCAATCTCTTCAGCCTGCGCTGGTTCCAGAAGATCCGCCGCAATTATGAAATGGTCTTCAAGACGCGTGGACTCTATTCCGTCGGTCCGGCAGTCATCGAATCCGGTGACCCCTTCGGTATGATGAAATCCACCCTGGAGCTTGACCAGCCAGAATACATCACCGTTTTCCCGGATCTCCTCCCTATCGATCCTCTGATCCTCCGCGCGGAAGATCCCCTTGGTGACCAGGCTGCCCGCAAGCGCCTCTTCGAGGATCCTCTGCAGCCAATGGGGGTGCGCGCTTATCACCCTGAGGATGACTTCAGGCGCATCCACTGGCCCGCCACTGCCCGCACCGGCGAGTTGCAGGTGAAAGTGTATACACCTGTCTCCGCCCGCGTGATGATGGTGTGCTTGAATGTTTCCACCACCGCGCGACCATGGCTGGGGGCTTATCCAAAGACTTTTGAACAACTGCTCAAGGTGGCTGCCACCACAGTCTTCAACGCCATCGAGCAGGGCTATTCAGTTGGCCTCCTCTCCAACGGCAGCGTCGCCCACTCCGACCAGCCCTTCCGTGTGGCACCTGGTAAAAGCAAGGATCAGTTGGGTACCCTGCTGCAGACACTCGCAGGTGCCACCAACTACGTCACCGCGCCGTTTGAGAACTACCTTTTGCACTCGCTTAGCGCCATCCCCATCGGCTCTGCCCTGGTGATCATCACCGCCATGAATTCCCCCGTGCTCAACGAGACCCTGCTGCGCATGAAGCGCTACCGCATGCACACCACCCTCATATCCCTCGATGCGGCGCCGCCGGCTGAAATTCCCGGCATCCGCACGGTTCACCTGCCCTTCGAGGAATGATGGAGACAGCCGCATCCCCTTCCCTCCCCAAACCCCGCCTGCTGCAGGACCTCTGGTCTGAGCTCGCAACAGTTGCGCTCTTCCTCAGTGAGATCACCTGGGCGGCGGTCATTTTCTGCACGCTCTTCAATCTCCCGTTAGCCTACCTGCAAATCGGAACCTGGTTCGCACTGCTTGGTTTCACCACCTATTTTGGCGCTCGTATCACCGCTCACTTCACAGTCAAGCGCTGGGCGATGCCTGTTTTCAGTGCGGTTTGGCTTCTCATCACCCTAACGGTCTTCCTCAAATTTGTCATTTATGCCGGTTCACCCCTCAACCTGGGGGGTATGATTCTGGACCCATTCGTTAACCTCAGCAAGCAGCCCGTGCTGCAGTCGCAGTTATGGCAGTTGCTCTTCCTGGTCGTGCTCCTGCGGCGTGCGTTCACCCTCGCAGGCTCCAACGTCAACGCCTGGCGAGCGGTGCGCTCCTTCCAGGTAGGCATGCTGGTCTTCCTCTTCTTCGGCTTTACCACCACCTGGGAACACTTTGGGCTCAATCTTTCAGTTTTCCTCATTTACCTCTTATGTGCTTTAACCGCCATGACAACTTCGCGCCTTGCCACCCTCACCGGTCAACTCAATTACCGCCTCCCGGTCTTCACCAAATCCTGGTTTGGCTGGATATTTGCCCTGACCCTTGCCCTGATCCTGCTCGGCAGCCTCATCGGCTGGTTGATGGGCGTAGCGCTGCTGGAGTTTACCGATGTGCTTCTGCGCATCCTCTATGCCATCGGCGCGACAATCCTAGTGATCCTCTTCTCCCCCCTGATCGCCCTGATAGGTTTGGCCCTCCCCTGGCTGGATAAATGGTTTTCCAGTCTGAATCTGGAAAATCTCGGTCTGCAGCAATTGGAGTTTCTGCAGCAGCTCAACCAGATCGATCCTGAAAAGGCTGCCGCTTTCAATAATTCCGTTAACCAGGTGATTACTATCGCGCTCATCGCCGCCCTGGTCATCACCACGGTCATTGCCATCATTGCCGTGCGCCGCCGAGCCCTCAAAAATGCCGCCGCCGGTCGCGATGACCTGGTGGATAAAGCAGCGGAACGCAAGCTCGCCCGCGCTCCCGGCTTCCAGCCCGGCTTCCTGCGCTCGCGCCTCGAGCAAGCCCGCCGCTGGCTGGCTGCAGCCCGCATCCGCCGCGTCTACCAGCAGTTAATGTCATACTGCGCCAAACTGGATAATCCCCGCCTGCCGGCCTTCACCCCGCTGGAGTTCCTTCCCGAGCTCAGCAAACTCTTCCCTGGGCATGTAACCGAGGTGACCATGCTCACAGACGTCTACCAGCGTGTGCGCTATGGTGAGGTCCCTGAGTCCCTCGAGGAACTGCAAACCATCCTTGCCGCGTGGAACGCCGTCAAAGCGGATGCCGAGGTGCGCGTTAAAGATCGCCGCAATCGCCTGGCAAAGAATTGATTCCTGAGTTTTACAACAAGCTAGAATAAATTGAGAATGCCGACGCCGCCCAGGGCGAAGACGAGCATTTTGATGCACTTCCCTGGCCAGCTCCACAGCAGGTATTCCCACAGCGGCATCTTCAGTGATCCCGCCACCATCCCCGCGATATCAAACAGCGGGTTGGGAACGATCGCCAGCACCAGGATGATGATATTGCCGTGCTTCTTCATCCAGCCTGAAATGCGGTCGTACCACTTGCGGTTCTCCACCACCCCGCGCCCGCTGAACCCCGCCAGGTAACCGGTGAGTTCACCCAGGGTTGCGCCGGTACCGGCTGCCAGTGCCACCCACCACGGGTTGAAGACCGCCCCCATGGCGGAGGTGAACAACACCCCCGGAACGGGGAGGATAAGTGTGGCGTTGGAGAGTAAGGACACCAGGAATATCCCCGGGTAGCCAAACGCTTCCAGTTCCTGGATGCGCTCCCGGTTGATCACCAGCAGTACGGTCACCGCGATCACTACCAGCAGGGCAAGCACGCGTACAACCGTCAGTTTCCACCCTGTCAGCTTTTTCAATCTTTTTGATCTTCATGCAGCAGGGATTCGATGCGCGCGATCACCATATCCATCGCCACCTTGTTCAAGCCGCCTTCAGGAATGATGACGTCCGCGTAGCGCTTGGAAGGTTCCACGAACTCGAGGTGCATCGGGCGCACGGTTTTCATGTACTGGTTGATCACATTCTCGGTGGTGCGTCCGCGCTCAGTGATATCCCGCTGCAGGCGGCGGATGAAACGGATGTCCGAATCGGTATCCACGAAGATCTTCACATCGAAGAGCGGTCGCAGGTGCTGGTCGGCGAAGATGAGGATGCCCTCCACCAGGATCACCCGCCGCGGGTCCACGTGGATGGTCTGCGCCGTGCGGCTGTGCGTGGTGAAGTCATACACGGGCATCTCGACCGGCTGCCAGTTCTTCAGCGCCAGGATCTGGTCGCGCATCATGTCGGATTCCAGTGAATCCGGGTGGTCAAAGTTCACTTCAGCGCGCTGGTTGGGCGGCAGGTTGGTCAGTTCGCGGTAGTAGGCATCATGCGGCAGGTAGGCAATGCGCTGTCTTCCGACGCGCTTCAGAACCATCTCAGCCACGGTGGTTTTACCGCTGCCGCTGCCGCCTGCCACGCCAATCACCAGGGGGGTGGGTTTTGTCATCATTTAATGATTATACTTGACGCCTGCAAAACGGTTTTACAGATAATTTATTGACAGGCACACTATAATAAAAGCACAGTAGTTTTCCGCAATCATAGTTCACCAACTTCAACCTGAACAACCGCGATAGAGGAGAGATCATGGAAAAGAAAAAAATGTGGGCAATTAGCGTCATGCATTTGGGCGGGTTGATCGTCGTCGTCACCATACTGGCGGGTGTTCTCCCGGGGCTTTACCGCGCTGACCTGGTGTACCCGGGTTTCGGCTGGTATAAGGCGGTTATACTGGTGGTCGGGCTGGCAATTGCAGGCGTGGGCGCGTTCTACTTTTTCCGCAAGGACCATAAGAAGAAAGCTCTGCACGGCAAATCTAAAAAGTAAATTGCGCGTAATCCACCCATGGAGGGGTTAACCTCACCCTCCTTGTTTCTTGATTTAATAATAGGCTCCGGTTGTTATCCTCCGTCTTTATGCACAGGTTAATCTTGCGCCGTGGATGAACTGGTCCCACAGGTGTAAGAGGATATCGCCGGAAGTGTCCTGGGTGCATTTGTAAATATCGTCGTCTGCCTGGATGTACATCACCGGTGTGTTATACACCTTCGCGATTTCGCTTTCGAACAATACACAATTACCGATCAGCTCGCCATCCTCGTATACCCAGTTGCCGTACATGATGAAATACACCGCCTCGGGATCTTCTGAGAATGTGATGATATACGCTCCCTGGTTTTCACTGTACCAGGATGCGCGTACCGTGCCGTAGACGCACAGGGTTTTTCCGACATCATCCAGGGTGATGCTGTCCCAGCTCACACAGTCTTCCTCAGCATTAGCACCGGGATCCTCCGGGGTATCGATGGTGTTCGCTTTCGAGGGAAGGTAGGGACTGTTCCCATCGTATTTGTATACGATGAGGTTATCGAAGGCAATTTCCGTATCGCTGTCCGGATCTGCCCATACGCCCATGCCCACGCTGCCGGAAATAAAGGATTCGTCGCTGTAACTATCTACAAAATAATCATTGATAAATATCTCGGTGGCGTTGCCATGAAAAGCGATCTTGAAATTGTTGGTCTCCCCGCCCTGTTTGAGGGCAGCGGTGTAGGTATCGCGTTTTATGGGCACCCAGCCTTCATTCACCCATTTGGAAACGGTGTAATGCCCCGCGTCATTTGCCTGGAGTATATAGGCATCATAGTCACTGCCATTGATGCGCCAGAAGAGTGCGTACCCAGTCAACTCATCATCTCCGGAGACATGCGTTACATCGATATTCAGGATGCCGTTGCGGAAGATCTCGGTGGTGTTATTCCACACAATTTCGTCACTCTTTTTCTGGTACATGTAATATTTGCCGTCGGCGTAATACATCCTGCCGCTTTTATCCTCGATGACCCACCAGCCGCTATTATCATCGGAGAAATCATCCTTGTACTGGATGTTGGGGTCCACCGGTACCGGTGTGCGCGTAGGGCTGGGTGTGGAGGTTCGGAACAATTCAAAGGTGGCCTGCCACGTGCTCGTCGGCGTCGCCGGCTGGAGGATTGCCGGCAGCACCAGGTCGGTGAGCATGCAGCCTGAAAACACGAAGAATACTACGAGCAGCAGGATTAACTTTTTCATGCAATTCCCTCCCAGGAGTGATGACCTACTGATAATAATTGTATGGGAATCACTCGAGATTGCAACTTGTAGATTTGTAAGGATGAGAATGGAG
The DNA here is from genome assembly GCA_964533735.1 of uncultured Anaerolinea sp. GTDB lineage: Bacteria > Chloroflexota > Anaerolineae > Anaerolineales > Anaerolineaceae > UBA6107. The sequence goes on from CAZHMD010000001.1 coordinate 537,907, forward strand.
GACTCCCGGTATCTCTTGGTCTTTGATACCAGGAGTCTGTTCTTCCCTCGCTTGTCTTTGCGAGGGTGGTTTTCCCGAAGCAATCCCCTATCAGCTTCCCCCAAATTCACCCGGGTTTGTATCCATAGGGGTACGGCGCTGCCGTGCCCGATTCACACGGGGTATTGTCACAATTGCACCTGCTGCAAGCGCAGGTGTTGCGAGCCGCGAATTATGCGGCGCGGCAATCCCCAACCAGTTCTGCTAGCTATTCAGAGTGCCCGGAAAGTACGACCAGCACATTAAATCCATATAAAAAAGAAATACTTTCGTAGCTGTCGGGGAATACGCAGTGATTTAATTACCAAATTACGATATATAATATTGACGAAATGGGGAAATATTGATTCCTAATTTCCGGGGAAAATTAAGTTCCAAACTCAACAAAGTTTTCATTAATGGTAGGTCGTCTATAGGGTTGCCGCAGCTTTACAATGGATTGAGGCAGGCATGTGGTCCAATGTGGGTAAGAAGTTTGCGGGGCTGACCGATCACCCGCTGCACCAGAAACTTGATCTCGGCGACCCGCCGGACTGGAGCCAGTGCCGCTTTGAAACCGAAGACGAAGCGCTGGTCTGGTACCGCTCAAGGCTCACCAGGGGTTGCATCGGGGGCGCGGATGCTGCGGGTTGGCGCTACGGCTACACCTTCACCTGCACCCACACAACAAAAGAATGATGCGCATTGGTTTTTGAGGAGGGGGTAAAGATGCAGAGATACCAGGACTTAAGCGGGAAATCTGATGTGTGGGGTTTTGAGTACGGCCCGGACTCGATCACCATTCAATTCAAGGACAAATCAGTTTACCTCTACAATAACGCCAGCGCCGGCCCCGAGCATATTAAGAATATGAAGAGACTGGCTGCCGCCGGCCGCGGGCTGCACAGCTACATTATGCTGAATGTCAAAAAGAAGTACATGGTAAAACTAAGGTAAAGGTGTGAAATCTACCTCCTTCATTTGCGAAGTGAGAGTAATAAATATTTAGGTCTGCTCGTTACATACTTCTCGAAAGGATATAATTCAATAAAATGGACCGTAGACGATTGATTGTTTTAGGAGTTCTTGGTTCTTCCTCCTCAAATAAAGTAAAAATTTTAGACTCAGCTCAGCCTTTCTCATTTGGTGCTATTGTGAATTTTGAAATAGCAGTACCGGATGGTCAAATTATTTCATGTATAGATCCTATGTACCGATATCTAATTGGTTTAATTGAAAAAAACCCTGAAGTTATTCACGAAATTGACTCGCGAAAATGGGAAGAGATTATTGCAGCTGCATATGATAAAGAAGGGTTTGATGAGGTAATACTTACCCCACGATCTGCTGATTTAGGAAGGGATGTAATCGCAATTAAAAAAAGAGGCTTTGGATCAATAAAATTCATCGACCAGGTAAAAGCTTATAAACCAGGACATATTGTTACTGCTGATGAAGTAAGATCTATGCTTGGCGTTTTGTATGCAGAACAAAACGCTTCAAAAGCAATTTTTTCCACGACATCAACTTTTGCGCCAAGAATTGAAGAAGATAAATTAATCAAACCTTTCGTTCCTTACCGCTTAGAATTAGTCGATAAAGAAAAATTGATATCTCGTTTGGTTCAACGTTCTGACCAATAAATCTCTCAGGAGCACGGAGGTCATTCTCCCGCCGAACAGCTCGGGTGTGATTAATAAAAGCAGAGAAACTAGTAAATCTTACGACTAATCAAAAACAATACTACAGTGATAAGGAGGAATAATGTCAAAGAAAAAAGGGGTGGGTAGAAATAGAAGCGCAATCACAGGTCAATATGTAACCTTAGGTGAAGCCCAAAAGGAACCAAACCATACTGTTCACGAGACGGATAAACCCACAACACCGAAACCAGCACCAAAACCTGCACCTAAACCAAAGGCAACTACAAGAATCAAACCAGCTTTAAAATCTACGCCTGGTCCAAAAAAAAGAAAGAAAAATTCTTCTTCCTAGCATAATTTAATGGGTATTGATAAATTGTATATTATTGGACAGGAGCCGACCAGATGGATGCATTAGGACTTGGCTTTATCGTTATTGGAGTAATTATTGTAATTTTTTTTCAATACCGCCCAAAAGGTTCAAAAAAGGTTGGAAGCGGTTTGTTTATTTTAGGCTTAGGACTAGGAATCCTCATCAATGCCTTTTTTGTTTCTCCGGAATTAATCATCCCAATCTCAGAAAATTTTTATATTAACAATTTTGGGGTAATCATTGCTGTAATAGGAGCGATAGCAGCTTTAATTCTTTCGTTGGTTCAGGGTTATGAATCAAAGAAGTTTAATCGACTTTCTGTTAAACCTCGCTTAATGATTACAGAAATACTAACTGGTAGTAATTGTAAAATTGGCGTGTTTGTTTTCAATGGAGGGTTGGGATCTGCCGATATTGTAGCCGTTAGATATTATGTGTCTGGGATTGAAATTGTCGGTAAATCAAACACAGAAAGTATATTTAAAGTCAAGGAATTATTGAATCTCGAGAATATATCTCCAGAATGTAAGATAGGAGTACTACAAACAACTGATGTAATCGGATCTGGATGTCAATTGGACCTAATTTATTGGGAAGCTGGCACTTTTAATTTTAATAGGATACAAGAGTTTTATATAGAAATCCAGAAACTAAGAATTGAGATTGACTACAAATCCTTTTATGAAGAAGATTTCAATCTCAACCACCAAATTGAACAAAAACGATAAAAGCTGTAAGAATGTGAACCCCCAACGCTCTATCGCCCAAAAACTTGCCAATTCGATCTGCACCACATAAGTTGGACACAAACCAACAGAAAAAGGTGGGAATAGTTGGACATAGATAAAAATGGGTGATTAGAAGCAGTAATTGCGGTAGGTGGTAAAAGAATCATCTTAGCTATGCGCCGAGCCATCCCCGTGTTCTTTGGCGCAGTCTGCATGACGAGCATTTCCCCCCTTAAAACAAAGGAGCTATCGGTAGGAGTCGAACCCGCGACCCGCCGCTTACGAAGCGGCTGCTTTACCAACTGAGCTAACAGTTCGCTGGCGAATATTCCAGAGACAAAATTCTTGGCAATGGATGGTTTCACCTGAGCTTTCCGCATCCTAATAAAGGCTCTTAAAAACTTAAGCTCAATCGTATAATTACTTATGAGATTTACCAGGCAATAATACTCAAGGAGGGAGCGAAAATGTTATTATCTCTTAATCTATTTTGGGAAGAATTACAGAGATCAGCTACGATGTTAGATATTTTAGATACAGTAGTAAAAATTGGATTTGGGGCAATTATTAGCGGGGGAACTGCTATTTTGATAACGGTTTTACAACAAAAAGGAACAATTGAGCACGAGAGACGCTCTCGGAAAGCAATTGTTTTCCAGGATGTAGCCGAATTAATTCAAAAAACTTACAAATGTTATATGCTTTACGGAATTTATTCACAAAACATGGCGAGTGCAATTAGGAGACAATTACCTCCAAATAAGGAATTACAGGATAAATTAATTGAGTCTTCACAAGATTTTTTCAATTCATTTTCTGAATTATCAATTTGTGAGGCAAAGCTACTCTTGGTTGGAGAAGTATCTTTAAGCGAAGCGGTGAAAGATTTTTCCATAGAACTAGAAAAATTCAGAATGCGAACAGTTGAAATGAGAGAGCGACTCACTGATAAAGAATTTGAAGACATGCGTTCAACTATAAAGGATAAACGGAAGGCCTTGTACCTTTCGTTATCGGATTCATATAAAAGCGTCTAATCAATACCAGCATGTAGGGTGCGGTCCCACCGCACCATTTCTCAGAAAACCTTCAAATTTACCCCTTTTTACTTAGTATGTAGGGTGCGGTCCCACCGCACCATTTTCAGATTACCCCAAAAACCTGCCCTCTTTACTGAGCAACTCATTGCCTTCACAAGTTGGTAAAAAAATGATAACCCGATATTTCTGTTCTCAAGCAGAGGAGAATACGGATCTACGAGCCGCCCTCGTAAAAAATGCCTCTTTAGCGGTCATTGGAATGAAAGAGCAACTCTAAAGAATTGGGTTTGGATTAGTGATATAAATGGATTAATAATCCAATTTTTGCAATTAGCAGTTGGAACTTAATTAAGGGGCTTATATGATCGAATGGGATGAATCGGTAGGGACCGGCAACGTTTACATCGATAACCAGCACAAGGCTTTATTTGAAAAATACAATGAAACCTCGCTCATATTTGAGGGGGATAGTGATGGAAAGATGTCTGAGGCTGCAGAAGGTTTATTGGATTTCCTGCAGTTTTATGCGACCTGGCACTTTAAAGAAGAGGAAGCTTTGATGGACAGATTCCATTCGCCAGCCGCGGAGGTTAATAAGATTGCTCACGCTCAATTTTTAATTGTTTTTGGTGACTTCTACACCCAATGGCAGGATGGCAATATGGATATTGATCTTGCGCGTGAGACTTACAAGAGCCTGGGCTTATGGATAAGAAACCACGTCAAGACCATCGACTCTCAACTTTGTGTGAATATGAATCGCTGATTATAAAAACCTGTTAAGACTGGTAACCTAGTTGGATGTCGTCTCACAGGGTGCGGTCCCAACGCACCATTTCTTAGAAAACCTTCAAATTTACCCATTTTTGCTGAGCAACTCATTGCTTTCATTAGTGATTCGTACAGCAAGTAGGGTGCGGTCACACCGCACCATTTCTTAGTTAACCTTAAAAACTTGCCGTCTTGACTGAGCAACTCTCAGTAATTCACTTCGCTTCGTGGAAAAATCCTCAAAAACTTGCCAAATTGGCAAGTTTTGGCGTAAAAATTCGCCAAACAGGCAAGTTGTATTTCCAGTCTTTTGTGCAACAATATTATTAACACAAACTTTTTTTTACTCCAACTTATTCTCACTAACCACCCTATTCGTTCTTAGGTTCGTTTCCTTTCGAAACTTAGTATTGAATCCATTCGTTCTTAATGCTCCATATCCCCCAACCCCTTCCAGGAGTAATTATGTCCCCAACTTCCAACCACAAATCTCATCAGGATCTGCACCAATTCATTATTCCGAATTGTTTTAATTGTTCCCATTCCCGGAACAAATAAAACAAATACCAATCTGGTTGGAGATTGCTTCGCAACAAACCGCTCGTGCACAGCACTCGCACAAACAGCTCGCAATGCCAGGATGAAGGTGTACTCTTGAGTCTGGAAGGGAATAACAGGAACGACCAATGGGAGTAGAATCCGCGACCCACGGCATCCTCGCCTGTTTTACAGGGGTGATTCACGCGATTGTGCGTCCCGTAGGGGTGATTCACGCGAACAGGGCGTCCCCTTGTGGGATGAATCACCCCTACTAGCGCGGGATGAATCGCTCTTAAGAGACCTTTAATTCGTGAAGTTAGTGTCATTCGTGGAGGATATTCTTTGGGTTTCTTTTCTGTGTATTCCGTGGTTAAAAGAATCGAGCCACCGGTGGGAGTCGAACCCGCGACCGACCGCTTACGAAGCGGTTGCTCTAGCAGATTTTCCTATTCGTGCCATTAGTGTCATTCGTGGATGAAATTCTTTGGGGTTTCTTTTCGTTACTTTCGTGATTTTCGTGGTGAAAAAGGGGGGGGAAAAGCAGGAGCCACCGGTGGGAGTCGAACCCGCGACCCGCCGCTTACGAAGCGGCTGCTCTACCAACTGAGCTACGGTGGCTTATAATTATCGCGAGGCAAATTATAACAGCACCCCTCACCAATAGGCAAGGAAACCGCATGAACATTGCCATGCTTTCTTATCACACCTGCCCGCTCGCCACCCTGGGCGGCAAAGACACCGGCGGCATGAACGTCTACGTGGCTGAGATCACGCGCGAACTCGGGCGCGAGGGCATCCATGTGGATGTCTTCACCCGCTCGCAGGACGAGCATGTGCCGCACGTCATGCACAACCTGGGTTACGGCAACCGCGTGGTGCACATCCCCGCCGGCCCGGAGCACCCCCTGCCCCGCCAGGAACTGGCGGCGCACCTCTCCACCTTTGCCGCGGGCATCCGCAATTTTGCCGCCGATAAAGGCATACACTACGACCTGATCCACAGCCATTATTGGATGTCTGGCATCACCGCCGGCATCTTGAAGGAAACCTGGCACGTGCCGGTGCTGCAGATGTTCCACACTTTGGGATTGATGAAGAACCGCATCGCGCAGTCTCCCGCTGAGATCGAGGGGGATTACCGCATCGAGGGCGAGCGCAAGGTGATGCAGGATGTGGAGCGCATTGTGGCTGCCACGCAGGCTGAAGTTGCCCAACTGCAGTTCCTCTACCAGGTGCCCGCCGAGAAGGTCAGCATCGTGCCGCCGGGAGTGGATGTGGGGCGCTTTTACCCCATCCCGGAGGACGAAGCCAAGGACGCCATCGGTGAGGGCAAATGCCCGCGCCTGCTGCTGTTCGTGGGTCGCATCGAACCGCTCAAGGGGATAGACACCCTTATCCGCGCGCTGGCCATGGTGCGCCAATCCGGCGCAATGGATCACGAATGCTACTCGCTGGCGATCATCGGCGGCGAGCCGGACGCCCCCCCCGAGGACATGAGCGCAGAAATGGCGCGCCTGCAAGCTCTGTGCAAGGAACTGGGTCTGGAAGACCTGGTGGTTTTCCTCGGCAAGCGCGCGCAGGAAACGCTGCCCTACTACTACTCCGCCGCAGAGATCGTCATCATGCCCTCGCATTACGAGAGCTTCGGCATGGTGGCGCTGGAAGCCATGGCATGCGGCACCCCGGTGGTGGCATCGCAGGTGGGCGGGCTGGCATTCCTGGTGCAGGACGGCATCACCGGATACGTGGTGCCGGGGGGTGACCCGGAAACACTGGCAAAGACACTCGAAAAACTGATGAAGGATCCGGAATTGCGCAACAGGCTGGGTGACCAGGCAGCCGAGTATGCCAAGTTCTACTCGTGGGACAAAATCGCCGCGCGCGTGAAAAACGTGTATGAGGAAATGCTGGAGAAAAAAGGGGATTGCGCGAATTAGTAGATGCCCGCGCCAATGAACACGCAAAACGCCAGCCCAACCGCGCACAGCTTACGCTGCAATGAATTGGTAGTGTGATAGACGATAGCCCACATGAAAACAAGCACTCCGGCCAGCGCTGCCACGCGCACGAAGTGATAAAGCACAGTAAATACTGTCGGCAAGCCGGAGATGAGAGGCAGTGCGAAGTGATACAGCACCACGACCCACAAGGACAGGTAAACGAGCAACAAGAAGCGCAGTCCGGGCGGAAGGGTCTTGCGCCACAGCACGATCATGACCAGCAGCGCCATCGACCAGTACAGCCATCCGATTTTCCCGGAGAACCCGGCGTTGCCGAAAGCGTTGCTGAACGCCGTGCACTGCCAGAGGAGTACCCCTGCGGTGATGCCGGCATCCGCCAGTTGAGCCTCCGCCTTGCCGGCACGCAGCGCTCGTGTCAGCATAAAGATGCCCACTGCCAGCAGGATGAGAATTAAGAGGATATATCCCGGCTTACCCAAGGTGGATTCAACATTGGCAGCGGCATAATATAAGAAAAAATACAGCACAAGGATGTAGACTGCTGTGCCAAAGCCATCGGTAATCTTGCTGGTGGATTCTGTGATAAATCCGTTCATGATATCTGGTTTTTCCTGTGCAATCCCCCCCGGCGGGAATTTGAGGGGATTATTTTTTGAGCCTGGAAGCGCGTTTTACAGTCTGCCGGCCGTACTTCTCGCGCAGCTCATCCAGGGCTTCGAGCAGCTTGCGTTCCTTCTCGTTGGGAGTATCCCAAAGGCTCATCTGGTGAGCGGTTTCCACCAAGTCGGAACCGCCCACGCCAATGAGGCGCACAGGCTGCCCATCCGCCCAGATGGATCTCCACAGCTTCTCGACCGCAGCATAAATAACCCCATCCTGGTCGGTGGGTTGCTCCAGGCGGGTCTGGCGGGTGTGGGTGGAGAAATCAGACCAGCGGATCTTGAGGCGCACCACACGGGCGCTGACGTCGTCCTGGCGCATGCGGTAAGCTACTTTGGAGGAGAGGTCGCGCAGCGTACGGCGCAGCTCCTGCGGATCGGCAACATCGCGGGCAAAGGTGGTCTCCTGGCTGATGGACTTGGCTTCGTGCTCAACCGTCACCGGGCGGTTATCAATGCCGAGGGAGTGGGCGTGCAGGTCGGCGCCGTACTTGCCGAAGAGGCGTTCCAATTCTTTGGGGGTGCGCGCGGCGATATCCCCAATGGTGCGCATGCCAGCGTTGGCGAGAGCAGCTTCGGTCTTGGGTCCCACGCCCCACATGGCAGCCGTTTTGAGGGGTGCGAGGAAGGCAGCCTCCTGCCCGGGAGGCACCACCAGGATGGCGCGCGGGTAGGATCCGGTCTGGCTGCGGGCTTTCCCCTGGTCGGTGGCGATCTTGGCGACCAGCTTGTTGGCGGCAGCTCCCAGCGAACACGGCAGCCCGGTGACCCTGAGCACTTCTGCCTGCAACTGGCGGGCGATTGATTCAGACGATTCGGGCAGGTCGGTGACATCCACGAAGGCTTCGTCGACGGAAATCTGCTCCACCAGCCCGGAGACATTGCGCAGGATGGACATGACGTCATCAGACTTGGCGGAGTAATCGCCAAAGCCGCTGGAAACGAGGATGAGACCGGGGCAAAGGCGCAGCGCCTGCCCGGTGGGCATGGCTGAATGCACCCCGGCTGCCCGCGCCGGGTAGGAACAGGAGGAGATCACACCGCGGCGGTCGGCATTACCGCCAACAGCGAACGCCTTGCCCGCCAGGGAGGGATCTTTGAGCTCCTCAACTGCACAAAAGAAGGCGTCGAGATCGAGATGGATGATCTTGCGGATGCGGGTGCGTTCCATAATTACATTATAGCACAATCGTTCTATTTTTGTAGTATTGCAACAGTCATTTGCTGCACCAAAAGGAGCGGTTTGCCCGCTCCTGTATTAGCACTAATCCTTCATGTATTCCTTGAGGGCGTTGATGGGCGGGATGGGCGTGGGGTCAACATCATAAGCCATGGCGAGATAATAAGCGGTGAAATCACCAAAGAGCAGCGTGCTCCACATCTGCGCCAGCCGGCTCTCCCCGCGCGCGGTCACCAGATCGGTATTGAGCCCCTCCACCATCATCACCTCACGTGTACCCGCAACGCGTTTTTGGTTGCGGACATGGTCCGCGCCGGCGAGCAGGAAGACGCGAATCTCCTTCGAGAGCGCGTCCTCGGGGTGATAGAGCCCCGCCACGGTATTATGGTCAGCTTCAGGCAGCACTTCAAAATTGGCAGCGGCTTTGGCGACCTCGTTGATCTGGCACTTCCAGCGGCGCGCCACCGGAGCCATGAATCCGCTGGCAAAGACCGTTACCACGCGCCCAATCATCTGCCCGGCCATACGTTTGGCGGGATTGTTCTTTACCGCCACTTCAGCGCCCAACGAACTGGCGGCTTCACGCAGGGTAACCAGGGCGCTCTTCAAGTCCTGCGAGGGATCAGAGATGAGACCAAGGCGGGTGAATAACGCCAGCAGTAATCCGAAGGAGAAACCAACCGCAGCTCGCGGCTGACCCTGATGGGTGAAAACCCACACGGGCAAACCGGCCTCCAACATGGCAGTGTGCAACCTTCCGCCGGTGGTAATTGCCATCAACTGGCAGCGGCGCTTGCAGGATTCATCGAACGCCGAGAGGACTTCCTCGGTATTGCCGGAGTGCGAGGTGAGGATCACCAGCGTACCGCGGTCATGGGCAAAAGCCGGCAAGCCGTAGTCGCGGTGGATGCAGACGGGCACGTCCAGCCTGTCGAGGAGATATGCCGCCAGCAGGTCAGCGCCGATGGCGGAACCGCCCATGCCCACAATAACCACGCGGGTGATCTCGTTCATTTGCGGCAGCGGCAATCCCAGCCCAAGGTTCCAGGCTTTTTCAAGCTGGTCGGGCAATCCCTGGATGTGCGCAAGCATGTTCTCAGGATCCAGTGACTGGAACTGCTGATGATGGTCAAGATTCATAGGATATACCTCAATGTGATAGCGTCTACCCGATTTTACCTTAAAAACAGATGCCCACTTGATTTAACCCAAAACAGGCAGGAGACCTGCCTGTTTTGGAGGGCAACGGAATATTACTTGATCTTTTTAACCAGCGTGAGGAATTCCAGCCATTCCTCTTCGAACATGTGGATGGTGACGTTGTTCAATTCCAGGTTATACGTGGTTTCGCCGTCCGGTTCCTCTGCGCGCCAGATCGCATAGCTGTCTGTCTCTGCCATGGTAGTAACTTTTGGATCATATGTCTCTGCCATTTCAATCTCCTTTTTTGGGGTTCACTTGACCACCGGGGTGGTCATTTTCGATTTGGGATTTAACTCCTGCGATGGAACGATCGCTGGATTTCTTAGTGAAAAACCGTTTCAGTTTTTGTTGGATTCGCGTAAACGTAACCCCTATCGGCTCAGGAGGAGGAAAAGTCTCCAGGTGGCGCCAGGGGTCCTGGTCCATCAACTTATTGGTGAGGTAAGTTAACAGTAATTTTAAGGATGCCAGTACAGGCGCAGAAAGCAGCACGCCAATAAAGCCAAACAGGCTGGCAGAGATGAAAACCATCACCAGCACCGCAGCCGGATGGATCTTGAGGGCGTTGGAGAGAATGCGCGGGCTGACAAAGTTATCGATGACAAGGTCAGACACCCACGCGCAGCCCACAACGATCAACGCATAAGGCAATGGCATGAGATTGAAGTAGTTGGTTTGGAAGAGCGCCACCAGGCCGTAGGTGGTCCAGGCGACCGCGGGTCCGATGTAAGGCACGAAGCGCGCCAGACCAGCCAGGATGGCAAGCAGGAAGAAGTACCGGACGCCCAGAACGCTCAGCAATAAGGAATACCAGGCAACAGTGATGACGAAAATGATCAGCTGACCGCGCAGGAAGGCGTTCCAGATGTGGGAAAGCTGGGTGCCAAGTTTGGTGATGTCTTCCTGGAATTTCGGCAGGGTCAGCTTGATCATCCCTGCCCGTACGCCGTCGCTCTCAGACATGATGAAGTAGGCGATGATGAGGATGAAAACCGTCCAGGTGATGGTTGACCCCACGCCTGAGGCGATTGAACCCAGCAGGGTGCCGATCTGCGACAGGGCGGAATTGATCACTCCCTGGAATTGGGCGGTCAGGTCGGATGCCTGGTACCTGGAAAGATCGATCAGCCAGGGGCCGATCTTGATCGGTTCAGCGGTCATATTGGCAATAAACGTTGGGAAGTCACCAACTACTCCCTGGAGGTAATTGATCAGGTTTTGAATCTGGTCAAAAATGGAAATGCCTCCCCAGGTGAGCAGCGCGATAACCGCAGCAAAGATCAATAAGAAGATAATTGTAGAAATCAAACGCCAGGGGATCTTGAGTCGGCGATTGAAGAAAGAAGCGATCGGGTGGAAAAGGTAGGCAAGAATGAATGAAAGCAGCAAGGGAGCGAGGATATTTTGAAAGCGGAAGATCAAAGCTGCGCCCAGTCCGGCGATGGTTAAAGCCACGACCAGCTTGGCGGTGCTGCTCCATTTCGGTGAAGCGGGGATTTTCTGTTCGTCACTCATAACAAATAAATGTTTTATCCTCTCAATCATTATAAGAGAAAAACAAAGAAACTGGCGAATGGCTTGCCAGTTTCTTCTCTGGGTACAAAAATATTATGGGCAAGCCCCGGCCTGGAGGGCGTTAAACACCCCCGGGAAAAGGGCGCAATAACTGTCGGTCATCTCGATGATGAGCCAGGGGATCAGGCAGAAAACAAACAGGATCGCCAGGAGCACAAGGATGATGATCAATGCCTTTGACATCTTTTTGCGGGCACGGGGCGGCTGGAGGTTCGGGGGTTGAATCGCCACGGGCTGCGCTGGCGGCGGAACCACAACAGGGGCAGCGACCGGACGGGAAACGGGTATCGGCGCGGGCATGACCGGCGGCTGGGTGGCATCAACAGGTCTGCGCTGCACCACAACTGTCGCGTTGGGATCCGTCTGGAGGACTTCATATTTCAGGACAACCTTCTCTCCAATGGTGATAGTTTCACCCGGGCGTAAAACAAGCGGAGCACCCAAACGCTGACCGCGGATGAATGTGCCATTGGTCGAGCCAAGATCTTCAAGGATGTAACTCCCTTCCTGCAGGAGCAACCTGGCGTGCCGGCGGGAGACTTCGGGGTCGTTAACCACAATGTCATTACTCAGGTCGCGACCCAGGAGCAAATCCGTTTTTTCCAGGGGGTATTCTGTTCCTGCCCCCACACCACTTTGTAAAATCAGTTTGTATGTTGTGCCCATAATTACCTCCTGTTTTCAATACATAGTGTAGCAATCCGTGTTGCACTTGTCAACGCCAAATTGCCGATATTTTCGATCAGAAGGTAAACAGGCTGTCAACACAAAAAACAGCCGTAAATGGCTGTTTTTTTTACCCCACCATGCCGTGTGTCACGTAGTTTTGAACCTGCCGAAGCAGGATGGACACTGCCACAGAAGACCCGCCTTGGCCGAAGCCTATCGCGTTACTCTTGTGAGCGAGAGCCCCTTTTTTCTAATGTTGGCTCAAAACCGGTGTCGTAACATCACGCACACGGTAGGGTGATTTTTTATACCATGTTTCAAGTAAAATGAGTAGACACATCTTTACAACAAACCCACAAGAGGGATAATGAGCGACACAATAAGGTGTTTTACCGCCATTGAGATACCCGTAGAAATTCAAACCGCGCTCACCCGAACGGTCAACCAGGCGCAACTCAACCGTGATACCGGGTTTCGACCCGTCAGGCCTGAATCAATCCACCTGACGCTTAAATTCCTGGGGGATGTGGAGAAGGAAAAGCTGCCCGGGATAAGTGCGGGATTAACTGAACTCTGCAAAGTGATTGAACCCTTCACTTTCAAGGTTCGCGGTTTGGGAGCATTTCCCACCTGGGAGCGGCCGCGAACGATCTGGGCAGGTCTCCAATACCCTGCCGTATTGCCAGACCTGTTTCGCCTCGTGGATGTATGTACTTCACAGGCGGGCTTTCCGGGTGAAGGGCGCAAATTCTCCCCGCATCTTACCCTCGCGCGAGTGTCTGAGCAGGCGGATGACCTGGTTGTCAGGCAGAAAATCCAGGCCTTAAAATCTCTCTGTGAAGTCTTTTTTGGAGAAGTGCACGCCACCCGGGTCACATTTTTCAAATCGACCCTACAGAAGGGAGGCTCGCTTTACCAGCCGCTTTCCATCCACCCGTTTTCCGGGCAAAAGGTGTGATAGAATTTTTAAATACAACAATTGAGGTGTAAACTGGAATCTTTAGAAAAAGCTCATCTATTGGTCAACGTACTTGAAGAAAAGAAAGCTGAAAAGATCGTTTTACTGGATATTCACGAAATAACCACCATCGCGGATTTTTTCATCGTTTGCAACGGCACCAGTGACCGCATGCTGCAGGCGCTCGCCAATGCCGTGCGCGATTTTTCCAAACAGGAAATGAATTTTCCGATCACCATTGAAGGTGACTCCCGTGCCGGCTGGATGATTGCCGACTTACGGGACGTGGTCATTCACTTTTTTTCGCCAGATCAGCGCAGTTATTACAAACTGGAACAACTTTGGGATAAAGGCAAACGCCTGGTTACACTGCAATAACAAACGGGAGGGTTACCCCTCCCGTTTTGATTTACTTGATCAAAGCCAGAATCTCTTTGCTGTGATCCGCTGGTTTGACATTCTCAAACACTTTGGTGATCTTGCCGTCCTTGCCGATCAGATAGGTGGTGCGCAGCACGCCGTCGTATTCACGACCATACAATTTCTTCTTTCCCCATGCGCCGTACAACTCGCACACTTTGTGGTCTTCATCCGCCAACAGCGTAAATGGCAGCTGGTGATGCGCTTTGAATTTGGCATGGGATTCGGGTGAGTCCGGGCTCACGCCAAGGATGACCACGCCTGCTTTTTCATAAGCAGAATAATCGTCACGAAAATTACAAGCTTCAGTGGTACATCCGGATGTTTCATCCTTGGGGTAAAAGTACAGCACAACATCCTTGCCCAGGTAATCAGCAAGTGACCGGTTCTTCCCGGTCTCATCTGGCAATGTAAAGAGAGGTGCAGCCGTTTTTTCTTTGAGTACCATAAATTCCTCCTATTTCTATCCAATTATACCCATAATGACCTGTGGTAAAGCACTCTAAAAGTTAATGCAGCCACAAGGTTAGCAATACCAAGTAGGCGAGCAGCCCCAGGGAACCGCCTGCTGTCCATTTGAGGAGCTGCCAGCGCGGAGGTGCCCCATTCATGATTCCCAACATCTGCACGACCTGGAAGACTCCCAGGGGCAGCGGCAGGAGCATCGGCCAGGCAAGTGCCCAACTTAATCCAGTAATTGAAAAGACCGCAACTGCCAGGAAAGCGCTGATGACCAGGAAATTATGCAGTTTCATTGACCTGGCCCAATCCAAATTATTGAGCAGGTTGGGGTTTCCCCCCTTCTTATCCGCCCAGTAATTAGGCAGGGAGAAAACCAGCAGACCAGCCAGGTAGAGAGCCGTCACAGGCAAGGTCAACATGGCGAGCACGCCGTGGATCACTCCATAATTCAACACAAGGCCGGCAGCCGGGACAACATTGGCAACAACAATGGCTTCGATGATCTCCCCGTAACCCCGGCGATGTAAATGAACAGGTGGAACAACAGCCAAAAAGCAAGCCAAAACTGCCACACCCATGAGGATTAAAAATGGCAATGCATACGGGTTGAGCACCATCACAAACACGGTCAAAGCCGCACCACCCGACATGGCAAATAGAGCATAAGTGAGCAAGGTACTGCGTTTCTGCGCGGCAAGTTGCTCAAAACGGGGGTGCGAGGACATCAGGATACTCATTGGGGATTCCGGGTGGTCAAAGTAAGCCTTAAGCAGGTTCCTGCTCCAGATGAGAAAATAGAAAGCGAAACAGGCAAGGATGCTCCTGCCCCAATCAATGCTGCTGCCAAGGTAACGCGCCACACCCATGCCGCTAAAAAACATGATCGTGAGCATGGAAATCGCACCTGGCTGCAGGATGGTGAGGACAAAGGGAAACGATTTGCCTGATTTTTCCATTCAGTTCACCCCAGGGTGTCTCCGCCATTTAGCGTTATTGTTTCACCGGTAATATATTCATTTTCAATGAGCAGGTCGATCGTCGACAGAAAGGACTCCATATCCCCGGCACTGCGCATCGGCACACGTTCTGCCAGTTTCTGCCACTCTTCTACGGTCATGGCTGCGGGTTTCAACAGCAAACCCGGGGCAATCCCGTTAACACGCACTGCAGGCGCCAGTTGTTTTGCCATCAACCGGGTTACGGCGTTGACCCCGGTTTTGCTGATGACGTATGCACCATATCCAGTCCATTGCTGGGTTGCACCGGCATCGCTGATGTTAAGGATCAACCCACCCTGTTGCATAACCCTGCCGGCGAACTGGCACATCAGCCAGACCGCACGCAAGTTAATATTGAATACATCATCCCATTCCTGCCAGGTGATCTGCATCAGGTCAGAGCGCGGCATGATCGAGGCTGAGTTTACCAGCAGGTTCAAGTTCACCCCTGTTTCTCTCATCTCATTGAACATTTTCTCAATCTCTTTTGGCTCACGTAAATCCGCCTGGAAAAGGTCGGCCTTGCGCCCCATACCTTTAATTGCCAATCTGGTGTTTTCCACCTCCAGCCGCGATGTATTCCAGTGCAGTCCAATGTCATAACCCAGCTCGGCCAGGTGGAGGGCAATCGCTCTGCCCACCCGTGCAGCAGCCCCGGTGACAAGCGCAAATTTTGAAGGCTTATTTTTGGTCTCTTTCATCATTATTTCCTGAAGAAACTGGAGATAAAAAACCACAAATTGGCCGGCCTTTCAGCCAGGCGTCTCATAAAATAGGGATACCACTGTGTTCCGAATGGCACATAAACGCGCACCGGAAACCCGGCTTTCACCATTTGCTCCTGCAAATCGCGCCGGATACCAAATAGCATTTGAAATTCTATTGTCTCCCTCGGCAACTGCATTTCTTCGACCAGCCGACGGGCAAAATCAATGCGCAGGGGATCGTGCGTTGCCAGTGCTGCGATTGGCGGGGTTATGCCGTCCACGCTGATCCGTGGATTATTTGCGTTTCTTATCGAGTCAAACAGGAGCCGGGTAAGTTGATCAAAATTTTCATTAACCTCAGCAATTCTCGGAAAAGCGATCGACGCAGGTTCTTTATAGGCGCCTTTACACAAACGTACCTTGCCGCCCCAGGTTGATAAATCCATGATGTCCGCCTGGCTGCGATAGAGATATGCCTGGATGACAATTCCCACATTTTGATATCCAGCATCGATCATGCGGTGGTACATGTTAATGGTTTTCTGCGTCAGGTCAGACCCTTCCATATCAATGCGGACGAACAACCCCTTTGCTGATGCATGATCCAGGATCTTCTTCAGGTTTTCTGAGCACAGTGCATCGTCCAGAGATAGCCCGATCTGGCTTAATTTGACAGAAACATTTGAACGTACCCGGTTATCAACGATGGCATCAATATTGGCCAGCACATCCTGCATTGATTGCCGTGCACCTTCTATGGTAGTGGTATTTTCCCCGAGCTGGTCCAGCGTGGCGTTAATGCCTGCTGCGTTTAATTTGCGCACTACCTCGATCGCCTGTGCCAGGCTCTCACCCGCAATGAACCTTTGCGAGGCTTTGCGCGCAGGTTTCCAGTGCATCACCACTTTCTTCAGCCATGCACTCCTTGACATCGATATCAACAGGGATCTTAACATGCTTTCCTCTTTCCAGATGATAAAATCATTCTAACATAATGAAGGTGCAACTATACGGTTATCAGTATTTGAAAGAAGGCAGTAACCATGAGCATCAGAATCCCTGATTCATTTCAAATATCCCCAACTGTCGCAAAAGCATTGGGAGCGCACAAGGCTGTCGTCGCCCTCGAGTCTACAGTACTCACGCACGGTTTACCCTACCCTGAGAACCTGAAGCTCGCGATTGGCGCACAAAAAATTGTCAGTGACCAGGGAGGGATCCCTGCAACAACATCACTGCTTGAAGGTAAGTTATTGGTGGGCATGGATGATGAGCAGCTGGATGAATTGGTACATTCTCCAAAGCCAATTAAGGTCAGTTCACGCAATCTCGGGATTGGGGTCGCACAAAAACGCACTGGAGGTACAACTGTTGCCGGCACACTGGTAATCTGCAGGACGGTGGGCATGCAGGTTTTTGCCACTGGCGGAATTGGCGGGGTTCACCGCGGGTCTAATTTTGATATTTCCGCCGACCTGGATGAACTGGCAAACAGCCCGGTCATTGTTGTTTGCGCAGGAGCAAAATCAATCCTAGACCTGCCTGCAACACTTGAGGCACTTGAAACACGGAGCGTCCCAGTGATTGGCTACCAGACCGATGAATTCCCCGCTTTCTATTCACGGATAAGCGGGTTGCCTGTAGACGCGTCAGCGGAGAGTGCCGCTGAAGTGGTTGAGATTGCCGTCGCTCACTGGGCGCTTGGCTTACGTTCTGCTGTGCTTGTGTGTGTGCCGCCGCCAGTTGAATTTTCCCTAGATGGCAGTGAAGTGGAATTCATCATCAAAAAAGCGCTGCGTGACGCTGAAAAAACCGGCATCAGCCGATCACGATTGACGCCCTACTTGCTGGAAAGAATGAACAAGCACACGCACGGGCAGAGTCTGCAGACTAATTTATCTTTGCTGCAAAACAACGTTTCAACAGCAACTCAAATTGCCATGCACCTCTCACAAAAGGCAAGCAGAATTACATTCTGATTAACAATTCCAAAAATTATGGGGTAGGTGTAAGGCTGGCTGTTGGTTCAGTTTCGCCGCCGGCGATCAAGAATCGCCCTGAAGTTTTAAAGGTTTGCCCGACAAAGATTTGAACCTCGTAATTCCCCGGCTTCCACTGATCTGCGGTTAATTGATTGTTGCACGCATCAGAATATCCAGATCCTCCGGTGGAATAAATCCAGGGGGCGGATTCAAAACAAATGACTTCACCCTCGAATAGCCAGACAGCAGACCATTGGACCCCAAGCGCCATTTTATCAAATGAGAATCCCGCGAACAGTTGCGTAATGGGAAGGTTAAAAACATCGGTTGTATCAATAACCACACCATCCTTGGTCTGCGTTGAAAACTCGAGAACACTGAAGACTGCACTGTTATCTACCCCAATCGGTGTTTTGATTGCGGTCTGAACCACATCCGGGAGTGCAGGTGTATAAGTTTGCGCCAGGGTAAGGGTTATTGTCGGTGTATAGGTCTCGCGCAGGGTAAGCGTAATGGTTGGTGTGGTGGTGATGGTGGGCGTCCGGGTAATCGTCGGTGATGGTGGAAAATAGCGGTAAGCCACTGGTTCACCAAACCTGACCAGGAAAAAAGTGAAAGCGCCAAGGATGAGGGTTAATGCCACCAGGCGCCATCCTCTTTCGATAAGATCCTGGCGCTTCTTGAAAAATTGAAGTTTACGCGCCGCACTGATCGAGCGAAAGGCACCGATGAGAGCGACAACGATAGTGATGACAATAAAAGCCAATAAGACTTTGAAAGTCGTGTCGATATCGATATTTATATCCATAGGTTATCCAAGGGCATTATAGCATGCCAACCTTTGGCAAAACGCAAGGGTTACTTTGCGCTCAGAAGTTGAGAATAAGGAAGAGCAAATAGCGCTGGCGCTCCGCCGGTGTGCCAGAAAAGAACTTTGTCTGCCTTTGTGAAGAAACCTTTATGGATCAAGTCGATCATCCCGGCAGCAGCCCTGCCTGTGTAGACCGGATCCAGGAGTATTCCTTCAAATCTGCTGAATAACCTGATGGCTTCAACTTCAGCGGAACCGGCAACTGCGTAACCACCGCCGAGATAATCTGCATTGACGAGGATTTGCTCAGGAGAAAAGCGCACCTTTTCTTTTAACAAAATGGCGGTTTCATTGGCGAGGGTTGAAACGGTTGACTGGAGTTCTTCGACACTGTGGTCGATGCTGATTGCCAATATCCTGCCATTCCAACTCGTTAATTCCGCCCCGAGCACCATTCCGGCTTGCGTCCCTGCGCTGGAAGATGCCATAATAATCCAGTTAAAATCCGCATCCTGGCTGACCAGTTCTTTCATTGCTTCCACATATCCGACCGCACCCACCGGGGTGGATGCCCCAAGGGGAATGAGAAAAGGCGCTTCTCCTCTTGCAGCGGATTCCCGAAAAACCCGGTCAAGTGCGTCCTCGCGTTCATCACGTGTAGTCCACACCACGGATGCGCCAAACAGAGTATCCAGCAGCAGGTTGCCATTGGGGCTGTGCGGTTCTTCACCAGAAAGGACAAGGATGCAGTTAAGACCGAATTTTGCCGCAAGCGCGGCTGTTTGGCGGCAGTGATTGGATTGGATCCCCCCGACAGTGATCAACGTTCTTGCTCCAGCTTCGAGCGCTTCTGCGAGGACGAATTCCAGTTTGCGGGTTTTATTGCCTCCCATTCCCAAACCGGTCTGGTCGTCCCGCTTGATGAACAACTGCGGTCCATTCAGGTGAGCGCTCAATCTCGGCATGGCTTCAATTGGCGTGGGGAGATGGGCAAACCTGATCCTGGCAAGTGTCATTGCGCCTCCTGCTTGATCTTTCCCTTTCTGATAAACCTCGTCAGGTCAAGGATGCGCGGTAGTATGCGTTGATAGAGAAAGTAAAGAAACGGTCTGGATGCGTAATCCCAGGCACCGATAGTGCGATATAAAACACCGCCCAACCCCTCTTTGAAACGGAAGACACCTGCCATACTGTCTTCGCCATCAAATGTCTCAGGGGCTCCCCAAAGATCATAGGTCGAACACCCCAATGATTTAGCTATGCGCATCGCCTCCCACTGGAGCAGATAATTGGGCATCTTCTCGCGGTGTTCAATTGTGGACATACCGTAGAAGTACCAGGCACGCCCTCCAAGCACGAACAATACCAGGGCTGCCACAGCACCCCCCTCGACCTCAGCGATGAGTGGAACTGCCAGCCCGGCTTCCATGAAATTGCGCCAAAGCCTGAGGTAATAATCTTCTTCACGGATGATGAATCCATCGCGGTCTGCCGTCTTGGCGTACATACGAAATAGAGCTGGCAGATCAGCCTGTTCTCCCTGCCGCACGGTCACGCCGCTGCGGGTCGCCAGGCGGATGTTGTACCGGGTTTTTTGCTTCATACGGCTCATCCAGGTTTCTTCTGAGCCGTCCAGGTCGATCATTACCGTGTTCTTGAACTGGATCTGCTCGCTGGAATAACGCCAGCCCTTTTGCGTAAGCAGCGATTCCACTCCGGTTCCTGTCGGGTGCGCCTGTTCTCCCGCGCTGCCTGGAATACCTGTCCCCAGGATAACCTCAGGATCAATTTTGATGAAGATGGCCTTTTGCCTCCGGCAGTATCCTTCAATGGTCTCCAATCCCTGCCGGCGCAGGTCTTCATTGCTCCAATCCAGCAGCGGTCCGCGGGGAACGTAACATACTGAGAATTTCGGTCCGATCCCGAATAGCTTTACAGTCCGGGTTAATACAAGGGCACCCGCCATTGGTGAACCGTCAATTTCGTACAGGACAATAGGTTCCGCCTGCCAACCAACCTCTTTCTTGTGCTCTGCCCATTCAGCAGTTTGGAGAATATGCGGCTGCGGCAACTTGAGCAGTATCTGGTTCCAGTTTTCGGGGATCATTGATTTACCCCGCCGGCTTGTGTGACTTCTTTTACCCAATCCTCTATCTGCCGGTGCGCTCCCGCACCAGAAAAGGTGAGTCCCTGCAGTTCGACTGGTGAAAAGAACTCAACCTGCAGCATTTCATGATTGGGACGGATCTCACCGCCTATGATTTCACCCTGGTAAAGGAGAACGATGCCATTTCCCCTTGGATCATCCTCATAGGTATAGACGCCAAGCAGGTCCCCCACACTAACTTCGAACCCAGTTTCTTCCAGGGCTTCCCGTATTGCACATTCCCTGGGGTCCTCATCAACTTCAAGATAGCCTGCCGGCATATACCAGGCGTTCTTCCATGGTTCGATCCCGCGCTGCACCAGGAGAAGCCTGCCTTCTTCAATTATGCGTACAGCAGCGCTCACCTTGCGATGCTCATAGTGCACCCAGCCGCAATTGCGGCAAATCTCACGCGGGCGACCTTCAAGCAGTTGTGTTTGCAATTGCGATCCGCACAGGTAACAGAAGCGGGTCATTTAGTCCATCCCCTTGTTTTTCAAAGAGGTATAAAAGCGATAGGCTTTATAGAGCAGCGGTCGATATGCCTTATCCCACGCGCCGACACTTCTCTGGATACTCCCCCCGAAACCACGTTTAAACCTGTAAACACCCCACAGCCCGTCATGATGTTGTTTTTTTTCAAATAAAGCTTCAAGCTCTTCCTCATCATGGTCAGGGATGCCCCACAGGTCGTAACCCTCGCAACCCAAGGATTGTGCCCATTTAATGGCTTCCCATTGTAATAAGTATGTCGGCATGCGGTTGCGTTCTGAATCCGTTGATGCGCCATACATATACCAGGCAGTTCTTCCATGTGCCAATACAATGATCCCTGCAACAGGCTGGTTCTCAAAGGTTGCCATCAATAAAACGGCTTTACCGTTTACGCTGAAAAGATCCTTAACCTTCTGGTAATAGGCGGCAGTATGAACACCAAATCCGTCGCGTTTGCCGGTGACGAGCGCCATCTCTGCGAAAAGAGCATAATCATCACTCTGGCGAACCTCAATCCCTTTTTTCTCAGCCAGGCGTATGTTGTAGCGCGTCTTTTGCTTCATGCCCGCGAGGATATCCTCTGCAGAAATTGTGAGCGGAATAGTAACTGTCCTGCGCGGTTGAACCGGTTCGGACTTATACCACCCCAAATCCTCCAGTCGCTGCCAGGCAGTGTCTGGTTCCCAGGCAAAGGGTTCTATTTTTAAGAAGATGGCTTTGTTTTTCAGGCATACCTTGTCAAGTTCTGACAACAATTCATCTGAAAGGTTGACCGGGCCTTTAGGGACATATGCGATCGAAAACCCTAATGGCAAACGCCTGAAAAGAACCTGTGCACCGCTTTCACCGCAAATAATGTGCTCGGCTGACCAGCCGAAGCCAGATTTTAATACTCCCCAGTTGCCCGTCTGCAGGACGTGACTGTCGGGATGGGCAGCAATGAATTGGTCCCAGGTGGAAAGATCTACAAGCATATCAATCTATCGAAATTAATTCAGGCGCCGGTGTGGTTGCCAGGCTTGATCCGGGGATGCTTTCATCAGCAAGCTGAACAATGCCCATCGAATCGCCTTGTTCTGAAAGCAGCAGCAGGTGATCTATCGTTTTTTTCAACTCAGCACCTGTCAGGTTGGTATTATCCTCAAGTTTGAAGATTTCCGGATGCTGCGTGGGGGTAAACTGTTTCCCCTCTTCCCAAAGATCTTCGCTCAGTTTTTCCCCCGGGCGAATGCCCGTATAGGCTATTTCGATATCCTTTCCGGGTTCCAATCCTGAGAGGCGGATGAGGTCTTCGGCCAGGTCAAGAATGCGCACCTGTTGACCCATATTCAAAACAAAGGTTTCACCGCCATTGCCCATGGCAGCTGCCTGAAGAACCAGGTAGACTGCCT
The DNA here is from genome assembly GCA_964533735.1 of uncultured Anaerolinea sp. Lineage (GTDB taxonomy): Bacteria > Chloroflexota > Anaerolineae > Anaerolineales > Anaerolineaceae > UBA6107. The sequence continues at coordinate 560,637 of CAZHMD010000001.1, forward strand.
CCGGGATCGTCATGAAATAGCGTTTCATATCAGGATGGGTGATGGTGACCGGACCTCCCCGGGCGATTTGATGTTTAAACAGCGGGACCACGCTTCCGCGGCTGCCAAGGACGTTACCAAATCGAACCACAGAGTATGCATGCCTGGAGCGTTTTGCGGCATCCAGGACGATCATTTCAGAAAACCGCTTGGTGGCTCCCATAATGTTTGCCGGTCTGATGGCTTTATCCGTTGAGATCATGATCAGCTTATCAATTCCAAGTTTCTCGCAAGTCTGAACAACATTCCGGGTGCCCAGCACATTATTATTTACGGCTTCGTCGATATTCATCTCCATCAATGGAACGTGTTTATGCGCTGCCGCGTGGAATACAACTTCCGGCTTGTGTTTTTCAAATATAATGCGCAGCCTGTGAATATCTCGGACATCAACAATAACAGGGGTGAGTGGAATGGATGGGAAACTCTCCTGGATCTCCAACAGGGTTTCGAAGATGCTGTTCTCCCCGTGACCCAATAAGATCAAACCTGCTGGATTCCAGCGGGAAATCTGCCGGCAAAGCTCACGTCCGATGGATCCGCCTGCCCCGGTGACCATTACCATTTTGCCTGTCAGAATATTCCCCACCAATTCTTCTTTCATGTGGGTTGGCTGCCGTCGTAACAGGTCAGTGATATCCACTTCACGCAAACGGTTGATAGAAACTTTACCACCGATCAACTCGTAAATACCCGGCATGGTGCGGAAAGGAATTCCCTTCAGGCGGCAAATATCCGCGATGGTTCGGATTACCTTTCCTGCTGCACTGGGGATGGCGATGACAACTTCATCCACGTGTTTGCTCTCAACGATCTTGCTGATGTCGTTTACATTTCCCAACACCTGTACACCATGGATCTGCTGCCCCATCTTGGCAGGGTTATCATCCAAAAAACCAACTGGGATCAAATTGAGATCCGGATTCTTTTGTAATTCACGTACAACAAGCGCACCAGCATCTCCTGCGCCCATGATTAACACGCGTTTGGTAATGCCGTTTCCAGAAGGAGAATTGAATGATTTGACGTTCTCAGCGATCAAGCGGAGGAGAAAACGGATTCCTCCGATGAAGATGATCGACAGCAGCCAGTCAATGATCAATACTGATCGCGGAAACCCAATAAAGAGTTTTTGCGAGGCTAAAATTACCAGCACGGCTGCAACGACGATAGATGAAGCAGTCACCCCTACTGCAACAAGCCGCAATTCACGTATGCTGGCGTAGACCCACATACGGCGGTACATGCTGAAAAGATAGAAAAATAGCGGTTTTAAAACAAGGGAGACACCCAGCATCCAGTAGGCGAAAGGTAAATAGTAAAAGAACAACGGACCAAGTTCAAACCGCAAAGCCATGGCGCCGAAAACAGCCGCCACGATCAGGATCAAATCCAAGAGCAAAAGATATCGATTTCTAACGTTTGGTTTTGATCTCATTAAAGACCTCTTAGCCCTAACACGGAGCCTATCGTACGGAGAATGATATTCAAGTCCAGCAGGAGCGTGCGGTGTTTGATGTAGTATAGGTCAAATTCCAATTTAACCACAGTATCTTCAACGGTCGAAGCGTAACGCTGATTAATCTGCGCCCAACCGGTGAGCCCGGGTTTCACAAACAGGCGCGCTCGGTAGAAAGGAATTTGCTCCTGGAACTGTTCAACGAGTTCAGGTTGTTCAGCGCGCGGTCCCACCAGGCTGTTCTCGCCTTTGAGGATATTGAGCATCTGAGGTAATTCATCAATATGGCTGCGGCGGAGTAGCTTGCCAATCTTGGTAATGCGTTGATCGTCCAGCGTCGTCATTTTTCCAACGCCATTATCTTCCAGGTTGGCGGTCATTGTACGGAATTTATAGATTTTATAGGGGTTGCCGTTCCTGCCTACTCTCAATTGGCTGTAAAAAATTGGTTTACCGCTGTCAATAAAGATCAATACAGCCACAAATGGGAAAAGGAGCAAAAGAGCTAATAGACCGATGAGTCCGCTAACAATATCGCCAAAGCGTTTTAAAGCATCATAAAGGCCGCTGATATGCACTTGATCCAGGAAACTTCGAAGGATCCATTCGGATTCCAGCAGCTCAACCGGAACCCTGCCAAATAATTCTTCATACGCGGTTGGGAATGAGACCACTTCGATACCGCCTTCTTCTGCGGCCAGGATAGAGCGGAAAAGATCGGGGTTGAGTTCTCCTGAAATGGCGAAGATCAGGTCAGTAATGTAATACAATCTGATTCGATCCAGTAGATCCTGTCCGGTACCGACAACCGGACAGCCAAAATACTCCTTCCCCTGTTTTTCGGGATCATCGTCGATGTATCCGATGAGGTCAAAAGGCATTGGTGTAATCTTGGATGCCATGGAAACCAGGGTGGTGCCAGCAAGGCCAGCGCCTACCACCAGCACCCGGCGGCTGAAAACCGGAGCGCTGAAGATCTTGATGTACAAAAAACGCCAAATAATTGTGAGTATTGTGACCGAAACGATGAAAACCGCAACACCCCGACGGGGTAATGAAAAGGGGTCAGAAACGAAGAAGGCGATTAGATACAGAACGGCGCTAACGCCAGCGGCTGTGCCAACTCCCTTTAATACCTCACCGTGGCGGTTAGCCCGGCGAATGTCGTAAATTCCAATTAGCAAAAGAATCCAAATTAACGGGAGGAAATAAAACCAGGCGGGAGCACGCTCACCAATAAATTCCCAGGAGAAATTTAACCAATCCTTTTGCGACCAGAAAAACAATGCCAAAAATATTGCCAGGATTGATACTGTCAGGTCCCCCAATAAAAGGATGATCTTCCGCTCGGAACCGCGGATACGCAATCGTCCTTTTTGTGTCAAAGATTCCATAAACGCTTACTTTCCTGAATCAGAGGGTCGAAAGACGCTTGTCCAAAATCCCACACCCCAGGAGAGGTGCATCGTTATGATCGCAATTGGAATGCCAAATAATAAGCTGCATTTTTTTTGTTTCAATACCTGGTCCACCGATCCCGCTATCAATATCAGGCAATAAAAGACTAAAGTCGGTAATAATACCCAAAGTGCTGGGAGCCAAAAGATGGATATCAATAATAACATCAAAATCCATAAAACAAAAAGGGGGGGGAGGGCTTGCCTCCACCGCAGCGTGTTGGGAAACCTTCTGAGCATGCGCACTTTCCAGAAACCATAGGCAAAATACTGCTGCGCTAATGCCCCCAGAGTGGATCGCGAGAAGTACACTGCCCGGATTGCCGGGTCTACCCAGATGGTAAAACCCAATGCGCGTAAGCGCGCATTGAATTCATAATCTTCGTTGATGAATAACGATTCGTTATAGTAACCTACCTGCTCCACCGTTGTTTTGTAATAACACCCAAAGGCAACAGTATCGGATTTTCCGGCTGTTTTTGCCCAGCGGTATTTGGCATCCCCCACCCCGAGAGGATGGGCTGTGGCGATGGCGATCGACCGGGCTATCCAGTCATCCTTGCCGGGGTGGATATCGATTACCCCACCGACATTGTCACCGCATCCTGCCTTCAATGCGTCTACGCTGCGTTCAATATAATCCAGCGCAGGCAGAGTGTGCGCATCCATGCGGATGATAATCGTACCCCGGGATGCGCGGATGGCGAGGTTAAGCCCTGACGGGATTACCCTTTTCAAGTTGTCAACCACCTGGATACGCATTTCCGGATGAGCAAGTGCGTAATCCTGGATTCGCAGTCGGGTATCATCCGTGGAAATACCATCCGCAATGATGACTTCCATTTCTGCTTGCGGGAAGGTCTGTCTGCAGATCGCTTCCAGTAATGCCTGGATGTTTTTTTCTTCGTTATAGCAGGGTATGACAATAGAAAGTTGAGGTTCGTTCATCCAGACCTTTTGTCTCCTCAAAATCCTGTCAAGAATTCCTATTTGATTGAATTAAGCAGAGCGATAGCTTCGATCTCGACTCTGGCATTTTTTGGCAGCGCTGCCACCTGCACCGCAGAGCGAGCGGGATGATCTCCCGTGAAAAATTCAGCATAAACCGCATTCATGCTGGCGAATTCATTGATGTCTTTCAAAAAGACAGTGGTTTTCACTACATTTTCGAGACACGAGTTGGCTGCGTCAAGGATTGTTTTAACATTCTCCAAAGCTTGGCGTGTTTCCGTCTCAATGCCTCCCCCAACTAATGCTCCTGTTGCGGGATCCAATCCGAGTTGACCAGCCGTGAAAACAAATGGTCCAGCTGTGTTCGCCACCGAATACGGTCCAATGGCGGCAGGTGCTTTTTCAGTTTTGATAACATGTTTACCGGGACATCCCATCTTGATCCTCCAATAAAATTGATACCCTGATTTTATGCTATTTTTTGCTAACCGCATACCATCGGGTTATTTTTCATATTTGCTTTTTCTGTGAAAATCCGCTTTGTTTACATTTGAATCCAGGGATGACAGTTGTAACTCGATAATTATTACTACCCTTGCAAGATTGTAAAGTACACCCTTTTGAAGTATCGGTATACTTGATAAAGTGTTTGATAATTGAGTTCATTATATAAATTCGGTATCAAACCCTATAAATTGCTTTTTTTGATCCGTCGTGCTCACTGGCCACTCAAATATCAAAAAATTGCTTTCATAAAACCCATCTTGCCGATGATGACAAGGGTTACAGTGGAATTATTATGACCAAAAATATTATTTATTCACTCCTTGAATGCTCGAAACCCACTGCGAATGATCTTCCAATGGTCATCCAAAATAATATCGAAGATCTAAGGGTTAAATAATGCCTGCACAGGTTAATTCAGGTTTTGATTTACTGGAAAGCATTTTATTTGAAATGAACGGCATCGGCAAGTTTTCGAAGTCTGTCCTGACAGATAAAGAAGGGTTGCCGATTGCTTCAGCCGCTCTAGACGGTTCAAATGCAGATCGACAATCAGCGGTGGTTGCATTCATGCAAAAGGCTGCCATCCAGGCGAGCAAACAATTAGGATTTGCCGACTTGGATGAGATTTCCATCAGCTACGTTGACGGTCAGCAATTGGTTATTCTCCCTTTCAACGTCAACGATAAAGTACTAATCCTGACTGCCGTCATCACAGACCGGCATCAACCCTACCGGAAGATAATTGGTAATGCCATCGTTGAGATCATAAAAGTTTGGGAATACTATTGGAAGTGAACCTATGGGAATAAATGGAAATCTAAAAGATATATCAGTCGCTGATCTCATCCAAATTCACTGCATCGATCCGAGAACTGCAAGGTTGAGAATTAACCAGCAAGGCCAATTGGCTGAAATATTTTTCAATGCCGGACAGGTGGTGCATGCTACTCTTGGCACGACATCTGGTGAAGAGGCGGTCTATGAAGCACTCACCTGGAGAGAAGGCTTATTCGACGTTGATAACGATGTCGTTTCTCCAAAGAAAAGTATCAACCGTATGTGGTCCGGATTGCTTGTAGAAGGCGCAAAACGACTTGATGAAAAAGAAAAGCTTCGAAAAATAAGTGAACAAAACCAATCGACAGAGGAGAATAAGATGGGACAAAAATTTGAAGAAATTTTAACCAGCCTGGCTGGCGAAGTTTCAGGGTACAGTGCCAGCGCATTAGTCGGAATAGATGGAATCAACATTGCCGCGAACTCCAAGGGTCCCCTGGATCCTGAGGCGGTCAGCGCACAAATGACCATGCTCTTCCGCCTGGTAGACGGATCAGTTGAAAAACTGGGGGCTGGTGTATTGGAAGACAACTTAATGACCACAGAGAAATCCTATATTCTCATGCGTTTTCTCCCAGGGAAAGAATATTATTTGAGTATTACGGCAGATCGCAAAACAGGCAACCTTGGCAATCTGCGGTTGATGAGCAAAATGGTTACAGAGCAATTATTCAAGGCTATGCCCCATTAATGGGACCCGGAATTAATTAGAGGAGAATCTCATGTCAAAATTAGAGCAGGTTATTCAGCAGTTCAAAAATGAATTAGGTGGTGATTTCGTCTCCACAGACGTGGTCGGCATGGATGGGATTTCCATCGCAGGTGGATCGGTTGATCCCAATTTCAGCGCGAGTGATGCAGCTGCACGTTTCGCAGAGATCATGAAGCTTGCCGTGAAGGTCAGCAATAAAATCGATATCGGCAAAGTCGATGATAATCTCGTCACAACGAATAAAAACTACATCATCTCTCGTTTTCTTGGTGACGGATCATACTATTGGGTGGTAGTGGTCACTTCAAATGCCACCTTAGGGACATTGCGCATGCTCATGAACGAGTATGCCCCCCAGATGTGGGATGCCATCCCTCACGTGCTTACGGTGCAAAAAGTTGAAGAGATCCTTGAAAAACCGATGGATGTGAAGATTCAACCCGAAGCTGCTAAACCCGCAAAACCCAGGGGAAGTTTTTGGGCTGATCAAAAGTCAGAAAAGAAAGAAGACAACTCTGAGGATACAGCTGCAAAGACTTACAAGTACCCATGAGATTTGTTATCCTAAATAATGGATCGATTTTCTCAGGCATTGTAAATTAATTCACCATAATTTTTTATTCAAAACCAAGAAGAACTGCCAATACCTATTGGCAGTTCTTTTTTGTGGATTTTATTTCTCAATTCTTGATATTGAGCGAGTTGTAACAAAGCAACCTGAGCGCTTGACTGGTATAATGGACGCGCTGCACGAAACCACTTTTTCAAAGGTATTTATGCTCGAAAAACTTAAAGCAATCCAACATCAATACGACGAACTCACGCGATTGATCGAAGAGAATGTTGAAGATTATCAAAAAGTCGGCGAATACGCCAAGGAACGCGCTGAACTTGAACAGATCTACCAGCGCTCAATTCATTACCAGGACCTCCTTAAGCAGCTTGATCAAGCCCGCGAACTGGCTTCCAGTGATGATGCAGAAATGGGCGCGCTTGCCGCGGCAGAAGCTGAAGATCTAACCCCGCAAATTGAAGCCCTTGAGAAGGAACTGAAAGCACTATTGGTCCCAAAAGATCCGCGTGATGACGCCAACGTATTTATTGAGATCAGGGCAGGCGCAGGCGGAGACGAAGCCGGGTTGTTTGCCGCGGAATTGATGCGCATGTATATGCATTATGCCGAGCAGCGCCGCTGGACGGTTGAAATGATTACCTCCAATGAGACGGGGATCGGCGGTTTTAAAGAAGTCATCTTCACAGTTAAAGGTCGCGGGGCCTACTCCCGTTTTAAGTATGAATCCGGTGTACACAGGGTGCAACGCATCCCTTCAACTGAATCTTCCGGCAGGATCCATACCTCCACGATCACCGTAGCTGTCATGGCGGAGGTGGAGGATGTTGACATCCAAATCCCTGAAAGTGACCTTGAGTGGGATGTTTTCCGCTCCTCAGGAGCGGGCGGGCAGAACGTGCAAAAGAACGCCACAGCCATCCGCCTTACCCACAAACCCACCGGTCTGGTTATCACCTGCCAGGATGAACGTTCACAATTGCAGAACCGCATGCGTGCACTAACCATCCTCCGCTCCAGGCTGTATGACATGGAAATGCAGCGCATTCAATCTGAACGTGAAGTTGCCAGGCGCTCCCAGGTGGGTACCGGGGACCGCTCGGAAAAAATCCGCACATACAATTATCCCCAATCCAGGGTAACCGACCACCGCATTAATGTGTCTTCTTACAATCTTCCAGGCGTCATGGGGGGGGATATTGATCTATTCATCGATGAGTTAGCCCAACGCGATGAAGCAGATCGATTATCTACCAGCGCGATTGATGACGAAGACTGACCTTCACACCTGGCTGCACGAATCCCAGAAAAAGTTAGCCGGGGTAAGCGACTTCCCTGGTGTAGAGACGTATGCGATCGCCTCCTTTGTGCTTTCCCAACCCAAAGAATGGCTAATCACCCACCCTGAATATGACCTCTCCAGCCAATTGCTGGAAAAATTGGATTCTCTCATCTACCGGTTGCAGCAGGGCGAACCCCTGCCCTACCTTTTGGGGAGGCAATCCTTTTTTGGTCTTGATTTCGAGGTAACTCCGGGCGTCCTCATTCCAAGGCCGGAAACTGAATTATTGGTAGAAGAAGCCATCCGCTGGCTGGAACTCCACCCTCACCAACGCCACATGATCGATGTCGGCACCGGGAGCGGCATTATTCCGATTACCCTCGCGGATCATTTTGAAGACCTCTCTGCGCACGCGGTGGACATCTCCTCCAATGCTCTCGATATTGCCAATCGGAATATCCAAAACTATAATTTGCAGGAGAGGATAAAAACTTATCCCAACGATTTGCTGTCTGGAATTCCCGAGACTTTCAATTTGATCACCGCCAACTTACCCTATATTCCGCATTCACGTTTGAGTTCATTGGCAGTTACGCGTTTTGAACCGCTCGAGGCATTGGATGGTGGTCCTGACGGATTCAAATTGATACGCAGACTATTAGGTCAAGCACCAATAAATATCAAACCTGGTGGATTATTGCTGCTTGAAATTGACGATTCACAGGCATTAATGGCAGCTGATGAAGCCACAAAATTCCTGCCTTCTGCTAAAATTACTGTAATCAATGACCTGGCGCAAAAACCAAGGCTATTGCGAATTCAAGTCTGAAACCCGGAGTGCATATGCAAACTTTGATCCTGCCTGCTGAAAAACCCGCTGCCATTGAGTCTGCCGTCGCCTTACTCAGAGAAGGAGAAATCATCGCCTTCCCCACGGACACGGTTTACGGGTTGGGCAGCGATGCGTTTTACGCTCCCGGGATCATCAAGCTGTTTGAAGCCAAGGGTCGGGATTCCAATAAAGCCATGTCTATCCTGATCGGTGAACTCGATCAAGCGGAATTGATCACTGATCACATGACCAAATGTGCCAAGAAACTCATAAAGAGGTTCTGGCCTGGTGGGCTCACGGTGATCGTCCCCCGTAAAAGCAACCTGCCCGAATTGATCTCCACCACAAAAAATGTCGGTATCCGCATGCCCGATCACCCGGTGGCGTTGGAACTGCTGCGAACATTCGGACCACTCGCCACAACTTCTGCCAACCTTTCCGGCGGCAGCAATCCACAATCCGCGATTGACGTATTCGATCAATTGAATGGCCGCGTGCCATTAATATTAAATGGCGGAGTTTGCCCGGGTGGAATTCCTTCAACAGTTGTGGATTGTACCGGGGATAGCCCGGTGATCTTACGCCTTGGAGCGATCTCAGAAAAAGCCATCATGGCTGCTGCTGAAGATTAGCAACATCCGCCGTTCACTTTAATTTTCGGGCTGGAGAATCTGCACACCCTTCTGCAGGCGATAAACCGCTGCATATTTGCCGTTTGTGGCAAGCAGCGAGGCATGATCTCCCCTCTCGAGGACCTTGCCGTCCTCAAGGTAAAGAATTTCATCCATCAATTCCATGGATAAATAAGTATGCGAGATCCACAACAATCCTGCTTGAGGAATTTCCGTTAATATCATTTTGATCAGGCTGCGCCTGATGAATGCGTCCAGGTTCACCATGGGTTCGTCCAGAATTAGGAAAGGTCGATCCTGAAGTATTAATCGCGCGATGAGGATGCGCTGCAATTCCCCCCCGCTGACCATCGTTCCCCGCTCTCCCAACCAGGTGTCCAGTCCTTGCGGTAATGTGGTTACCCAGGTTTCCAGTCCAACGCGCCTGAGAACGCGGCGAATTTCATCTTCACTGGTGTCCGTCCTGGCAAAAAGCAGATTTTGCCGCAGGCTGCAGTTGAATAAATACGCGTCCTGTGGCAGCACTCCGAATTGACTGCGCACGGATTCGTTTTCCAGCGTTTGAATGTCCACTCCATTTACGAAAATCCCGCCTCTATCGGGGACGTTAAACTTGAGGATCAATTCGACCAGGCTGGATTTACCCCCGCCGCTCGGGCCAACGATGGCGATTTTCCTCCCTTTTATTAAATCAAACGAAATGTGTTCCAGCGAAAATTCTGAATCCTCCCCCCGCAGGAAAGTGACATCCTCCAGGCGTAAATCTGTAACTTCGCCATCTATAAGGCGGAGTAGTTCAACATTTTCAGCAGTACTCTGATCAGCGATCTGAAATAGTCTTGCGGCTGACGAAACACACTCCGTGAGCCGTTGTGCCGCCGCAGGTAGAACCTGGGCAGCTTCAAAACTCGCCATGGTTACCAGTACGATCACGGCTAATGAAATGCCTGTAATGAATTCATCCTGAATAAGCGGGACGGAAAACCAGACCAATGCCAGCACGGTAAGGTTCATTACGGTCAGCACCAATGCATTATTGATCCCCCCCAACATGGATGTCTGCAGTTGCGCCGCATTTGCCTGCTTATTAACTGCAATTGCTTTTCCCATTTGGGTATGGCTTGTCCCAAATGCCTGAAGCTCTTCCAGTCCCGCCAGGGTTTCCACCAGGGTTGCGCTGAGATCTGCGTTGTATCGGGCGGTATTCTGCGCAGCCCTCCGCGTGAGGACCACTGACACCAAAGGCAGCACCAAACCTGTGATCAACAATCCGCCTGCCAGTATCCAACCCAATTGGGCATCGAATTTACCCGCAAACAAACTGACGCCCGTGGTAACTACCAGGAAAACGATGAATGGCGCAAGGACGCGCACATAAAAGTTTTCCAGCGTTTCAAGATCACGCAGGATGCGGTCCAGCAAGTCACCGGAGCGGTAAATGGAGCGGTCATCCTGTTTTACCAGCGATAACTTTTGGTAGAACCATACCCGCAGCGATGAAATGATGTGCAGGTTCACCGAGTGAGAGACCAGCCGTTCTCCATAACGGAACGCTGCCCGACTGATGCCAAAGAAACGCACCCCCACGATGGCGACCTGTAATTCCGCAATGGAAGGGTGCAGGGCGGCGGAAGCGATAAGGTAGGCAGAGGTTCCCAATAGTCCGATGCCGGCGGCAATGGTTGCCACACCCATCAGGATGGATAGCGCGACTTCCCCAAGGTAAGGTTTGAAAAAACGCAGCAGGTGAAAAACACTCCTCATAATGCCGCCGCTTTTACCAACCTGCTGAATTGGTTGTCCCTGACAAGCAGCTCGGGAATTTTCCCGTATTCGACCAACCTACCCTGTTCCAGCACGAGCACTTCATCCGCCAGAAGAGTTAACGGCACATTATGCGCGATTAGAATGGCAGTTTTATTTTTCACCAATTTCTGCAGCGCGAGCATGAATTCATCATCCAGGGTGCTGTCCAGGTGAGAGGTCGGTTCATCCAATAGGACGAGCGAACCATTCTTGAGGAACGCCCGGGCAAGCGCCATCCGCTGGCGTTCACCGCTGCTGAAACGCACCCCTGATTCAAGCATTGGCGTCTCCAATCCTTGTGGCAATCTCTGCAGCAACCCTCCAAGCATGGCATTTTCGAGGGCTTCTTCAACTTGATTCGGGGTGTAAACCTGGTCAAAAAGACGTACATTTTCAAGCAGGCTGGCGTTAAAGAGGGCAGGTTTTTGTCCGACCCAGCTGACTTGACTGCGCCAAACTTCTGGAGACCACGTTTGGATCCTCACTCCATCAACCTCAATTTTCCCGGAGGATGGCTGCAGGAACTGCATTAACAAATGGAAAAGCGTACTTTTCCCTGCACCGTTTTCCCCAACCAGGGCATATATCGTATCCCGTTCAAATTGAAAACTGAAATCGCGCAGGGCAAATGCTGTTGAACCTTCGTAGGCATAGGTGACGTGGTCTACATAAATACGGTTTATTTCGGCAGGAAAAGGAGTATCCACAGTATTGCCGATGGATGTTCCTGGAAATTCTTCAGGGGTATCCAGGAGTCTGAAAATGCTTACTGCTGCCGAAACACCGCTCATGCCGGCGTGGTAACGCATGCTGAGGTTGCGCATGGGCAAATAGAATTCGGGAGCCACCAGGAGGATGAAGAATGCCTGTTGAAAGCCGATTTGCGCGTAAAGCAGCCGCAGACCGATTTCTACCGCCACAACCGCTGTGGCGATGGTGGTCACCATTTCCAGTACAAAAGCAGCGAGGAAAGTGATCTTGAGCACATTCAGGGTCGTGAGTCGGTATTGTTCACTGACCTTATGGATTTCCTGCAATCGTTGTCCACTCCTGCCCAAAAGCAGCAAGGTCTTTAAACCGCGGATGGAATCCAGCAGGAAGTCTCCCATCTGCCTCAATTTTGTCCATTGGCGCGCGGTGACTCCGGCCGCCATACGCCCGATCAACACCATGAAGAGCGGGATAAGAGGTGCAGTAACAAGGAAAACGATCCCGGTCAGCAAATCCAGGGGCCAAACAAACACCAGGATTGCCAGCGGCAGTATGGCAGATAATACCACCTGGGGAAGGAATTGACTGAAGTAGCTGTCCAGGGCATCTACACCCTGCAGGCAGGTGGTGGCTATCTCGCCTGTCTTTTGCCTTTTCAGCCACACCGGTCCCAGGCGGTCGATCTTTAGTAAAAGCAAGCTGCGCAATTCGGATTTTACTGTCACTGCCAGTTTTGCTGCCAGAGTGTCATTAATGAAGGTGAAAACCGCTCGAACAAGCACGATCGCGAGGATAACGCGCAGGGCCGGGAGTACCTGGGCTAATAAGGAATGACCTAAAAAAAGGTCATCTATGACCTGGCTCAGTTTCCAGGATTGAAAAATGATCAATACACTGGCAATGAACCCTGCCAATATTGTGAATGGAAGCAGTGCTCCTGTCTTCCAGGTAAAGGCAATTAACCGGTTGTGCGTTTTCATCTCCTTCATTTTGCCTGACTTTATTTGAATCGTCAAACAAAAAGCACCTGCGGTTGGTTTGCGCCGCGGTGATCAAAGATTGATGAATAGATTTTCTGTCGTCCAGGTTCTGATCAATTAGTCAAACAAGATCTCTTCTATACAAATTGCAACTGATAGAGAACATCTTTTAGCCCGGCAGCAAAGACCTCGGTCATAATGTCATCGTCAACTTTATAAACGCCGCCGTAAACCCCGTCTCCAATCGCCTTTTTTACCTCTGCTGAGTTGAGAATGCTGTCGGTGACGAACGGACTTTTTTCGGTGTCCGGAATGGCTCCAGTGCGCACGAACGGAAACGCTTCGATCCAGCCGGCATGAAAAGTCTTCAGGTGATGATTTTCAGCAATGGTTGTCACATTGGGCGCTTTCCACCATTCGTACCAATTGATTTTCAGGTCCGGCAGCTCATTGACCAGTTCGCCGAGGGAAACCTTGGCAGGCGTATTGCCGCCGTGTCCATTGAGGATGACGATGCGTTTAAATCCCTGGTGGTAGACCGATCGAACCATGTCTTCAACGATTTTCAGCAGGGTTTCCACGCGGATGCTGATGGTACCCGGGTAATCCGCGAAGTACGAAGAACAGCCAAAGTTCAATGGCGGCGCAACGATCACCCCTGATTGCTGCGAAGCCGCATCCGCTAACGCTAACGGGATCTTCACATCCGTGCTGGTGCACAGAAAACCATGCTGCTCCGTTGCCCCCAGCACCATGAGCAAACGATCCTCTTTCTTCAAATATGTTTCAACTTCCATCCAGTTCATTTCACCCAGGCGCATGAAAACCTCACTTGTGTTGTTTATCCTATTATACAAAAACCGGGACGGTTCAAACCGTCCCGGCATTTATTGAATTATACGACGATATTCACCAGCCTGCCCTTCACATAGATCACCTGGCGGGGAGCTTTACCGTCCAGCGCTTTTTCAATTACCGCGCTGCTGAGTGCTGTGTTTTTCGCTTCATCTTCCGAGATATCCGCTGCTACCGTGATACGGTCGCGTACCTTACCGTTCACCTGTACCACCAGCGTGATCTCGTCCTGGGCGGCAGCTGCTTCATCCACTTTTGGCCATGCCTGCGTGTGAATCGAGTAAGGTTGCCCGATTCTCTGCCATAATTCCTCGGTGATGTGAGGTGCCACGGGAGCCAAAAGCTTGAGGTAAACTTCCACTGCCTCGGTCCATGCAGGGGTACCGCAGGTTTCTACCTTGAGCCGCTGCATCTCGTTCAACAATTCCATCAACCCGGAGATAATGGTATTGAACTCGAACTTTTCAAAATCCCGGGTGACTGAGCGGATAGTTTGATGTACTTTCCGCCGCAGCGCTTTGATCCCTGATTCTGTTGACTGGCACTTACCCATCGGTTCGAGTATCGTTGTCCAGATACGCCGCATCCAGCGGGAGGTACCATCGATTCCGCCGCTGCTCCAGGGTCCGCCCATGTCCCACCGGGAAAAGAACATCAGGAACGCGCGCAGCGTATCAGCGCCGTAGGTTTGCACCAGGTCGTCCGGTGAGACCACGTTTCCGCGGCTCTTGGACATCTTCTCATTGTCTTCGCCCAGCACCATACCCTGGTTGCGCAGTTGCATCATGGGTTCATGCCCTTCAGTTACACCGATATCCCGCATGGCTTTATGGAAGAAACGCGTGTAGATCAGGTGCATGTTGGCATGCTCGATGCCGCCGGTATACGTATCCACGGGCATCCAGTAATCATATTCCCTGGGGTCAAATGGACCTTTGTCATAATCCGGGCTCAGGTAGCGCAGGTGATACCAGGAGGAACACATGAATGTATCCATGGTATCGGTCTCGCGTTCGGCGGGTCCGCCGCATTTCGGGCAGGTGGTGAACCGCCATGTCGGATGCAGTTTGAGCGGACTTTCGCCGGTTGGTTTCCATTCAACATCATCGGGCAGCACTACCGGCAATTGATCGTCCGGTACCGGAACCTCACCGCAGTTTTTACAGTAGATCATGGGGATGGGAGCCCCCCAATAACGTTGGCGTGAGATTAGCCAGTCGCGCAAGCGGTAATTGGTGGAGGGTTTACCCGCGCCAATTTTCGCGACATATTTCACCGCTGTATCAAAGGATTTATCACCGGGGGTTCCAGTGAGTGCGCCTGAATTGACCATCATTCCGCTGGCAGGAATCGCGTCGGTGAGATCTGAGCCATCCACAATCACCAGTCCAACCGGCTGGATGACGACTCGGATAGGCAAGTTAAACGTTTTTGCGAAGGCAAAATCCCGCGTGTCGTGCGCCGGTACCGCCATGATGGCACCGGTACCGTAGGTCATCAACACATAATCCGCGATCCACACCGGGATGCGTTCCCCGTTGACCGGGTTGATGGCGTAACCGCCGGTGAAGATGCCTGTCTTTTCCTTGTCGGTGGACTCGCGCTGGATGTCCGTCTGGCGGGTGGAATCCAGGATGTATTGTTCCACCTCAGCCTGCTGCTCGGGTGTGGTCAGTTTTTGCACCAGCGGGTGCTCAGGGGCAAGCACCATGAAGGTAACCCCCCACAAGGTATCCGGACGGGTGGTAAAGACCTCCAGGGGGTCACCAGCTTCGGTTTTAAAGGTCACCAGGGCCCCTACTGATTTGCCGATCCAGTTGGTCTGCAGCACGCGCACGCGCTCGGGCCAGTCGATATCGTCAAAATGCATCAACTCTTCTGCATAACGCGTGGTGCGGAAGAACCACTGGGTGAGGTCTTTCTTGATCACCGGCGTGCCGCAGCGTTCACAGTGCCGGTCATCGCCCCACACCTGTTCACGCGCCAGCGTGGTGTTGCAGTTCGGGCACCAATCCACCGGGGATAGCTTGCGGTAAGCAAGGTTGTGTTTGTAGAGTTGATTGAAAAACCACTGCGTCCAGTGATAATACTTCTCGTCAGAGGAGATCATTTCACGGCGCCAGTCAAACATTGCGCCCATGGTGCGGAACTGCTTGCGCATCTTATCAATGTTTGCGTATGTCCAGATGCGAGGGTGGATGTTGTTTTTAATGGCAGCGTTTTCAGCCGGAAGCCCGAAAGAATCAAAGCCCATCGGGAAGAGGACGTTATAACCGTTCATGCGCTTGAATCGTGCGCGCGCATCTGAAGGAGAAATGGCGTACCAGTGTCCGATGTGAAGATCCCCTGAGGGATAAGGAAGCATGGTAAGAGCGTAATGCTTGGGCTTGGATTCATCCACGTTTGATTCGTACAGTTTATCGGCCGCCCATTTTTCCTGCCACTTGGTCTCGATCTCGTTCGGGTTGAAGAAAGGAACCTCAGCTTTTACCATTTTCACTCCTTTGACAGGTATTAAAACAAAAACCCTCATCCGGTCAGGGACGAAGGTAATCTCCGCGGTACCACCCTGGTTGCCTGTAACTTACCAGGCCTCTCAAGACGCTGTAACGGGCTTACCCGTTGCCGGCTACTTCATTCACCGGTAAACTATCCCTTGCGGGAAGCCAGGCGAGTTCGATCTCTGCGCTCCTGTGCGCTCACCGGGCTCACACCTCGCTCTCCCGATTCGCTGATGGATGATCTACTACTCCTGGTGTTGCTTTGGTGGACCCAGGGAGGTTCGAACTCCCGGCCTCCTCAATGCCATTGAGGCGCGCTCCCAACTGCGCTATGGGCCCAAATGGTACCCTTTTCTTGCTCGAGCCTGCCGTGCTTGTGGACCTGGGGGGATTCGAACCCCCGGCCTCTTCAGTGCGATTGAAGCGCGCTCCCAACTGCGCTACAGGCCCGTTCATAAATGCAGTGAAGATTTTACCCGACACAATGACTGGTGTCAAGGAATTGTATTGGGATGCGATTTGAAAACAGGAACCGCATTGGGATCCTGTCTTCAAGGGGAGGATAATTGCGTTGAATGACAATTAGATGATTCTTATTCTGAAATTGACGCCAGGGTGGAGAGGATTTCCTTACCCAACGCGATATCCCCTTCAGCGACTATTTCCAGGTAACGATCACCAATGGTGGTGAGGGTGAACAAAACCTGATTTTTGTCCGGTGTTTCCATGAGCAGGTCAACCACAGCCCTGCCGTCTTCCAGTTCGCGGGTGGATTCATCCAATATGACAAAGCCGGAGGCATCCCAGGCAGCTTTACGCATGGTCACACGTGCTGCCAGATCGTTCCTGGGATCCCATGCATAACGCGCCAGGATGATGCGTGCACCGCCTTCCGCCAGTACCTCCAACGTGCTTCCGGGTGACAGCAGCACTTGCTGTGAACCGCGGTCGCCTATCACCAGTTCCGCCTCAGCAGTCCAGGTATCGGGATACTCAAAAGTGAATTTTCCATCCACATCTTCAAAGAGGATGGAGGAATAAGAAAGTTGAACCGTCGCTTCCTGAGTTGAGGCTAACGTGGGGGCATCCGTTGGTGCTTTAGTTACTGCAGGGAAAGTCGGCGTGATTGATTCGATTGCAGGCTGGCAGGCTGCCAGTGTCATCACAAATACCATTAAAAGTAAAAATCGCTTTTTCATCTCTTCTCCTTAACAATAAAGTTACAACAGGTAGACGCTTCCCGGTTGTAAAAGTTCCCGCAGCCTGAATGAAATCAGCGTAATTTTTTCTGAACAGCAGGAGTTACCCAGAGCGCAGCATTGGTGGTATCCACAAAAATGTCGCACTTTTCAAGTTGCGGGTGATAACATTTTTGCGCCATTGGATACTGCTCCTTGAAGTAGCGGTTGCGCAGGTAGTACGGATCATATTTCTTGCGCAAATCAATGTCCCTTAGCCATTTCCGCTTTAAGCGCACGCCGTCATCGGTCAGGTAAACCACCTTGATCCTGATCAGGTCAGCCACCTCTTCATACAGGAAGGGGGCATTGCCTTCCACGAAAATGATGTCCGCCGGCAGGATTGTCACCGGTTTTCCCCCGGGTTTAAGGTTGCCATCCACATCATGGCTGGAGGTGGCATCGATGAAATCATACCTGGGTATGGAAACGGGTTTACCCTCGCAAAGGTCATGCAGCGCTTGTGTGAAGAGCTTGAAATGCAGCGCCTCCTTCCCGAGTGAACCGATCCCGCGGGCTTCGCGCTGGTCGCGGTCGGTGAGGAAATTATCCATCTCGACCGAGGAGATGCGCTTGCCTTCATTCTGAATCGCATGCGTCAAACGTTCAACGATCTCAGTCTTTCCCGCAGCGGTAGGTCCGGCAATCGCCAGCAGAATGGGTGTGCCGTTGGCATGGATCAATTGCATTACCACATCGATAAAGGCAGTATCCACCTCCCGGTTAGTTTCTTCGAAATCCCGATAACCGACATACAGCACATTTTCAAAAGCTTTTTGTTTCCTTTCGAATTCCCGGAAAGCCTTTCCACCCAGGTGAGCCACCACTTTATCTGTAATGTATGTAGGTTTCACCAGGAAGTTAAATCCCCGCGGATCGAATGAGAAATTCAGGTTGATCCATTCAGGTGAATAGTCACCTTTCACCAGTCCAACAAAGAGGATATTGGTTAAGGCATGGATCTCCTTATCCAGGACGATCTTGCCTTCCACCTTTGGTTTGATCTCAATACTCTCAAAGTAAGCCAGGGAATGAACTCTGCTTTCGATCTCTCGCATTGGCAAAGGGGTTATGCTCCCCCAGCCTTGTGCTGGAGAGAGATTGTCCAAGGCGTACCTGAATTCGTATAACGCCAATCGCCCGATGGCTGGCGAGACTGCCTGGAGCTTTTCGTACAGGATTTCCGAGAAGCCATCAGGCGAGTAAAGTGAAGTGGTTGATGTAGTGGGTGTCATGACGATCCTTTCAATATGAGTAAGGTTATAGAATACGCTCCACTTGGTTTTTTGTCAACTTGAATTCACCACAACCTGTTTTGCGTCAATAATATCTTCAGGCTATAATCGCTAGAGGAGATTTGCCAATGACAACACAAAGGTTTACCCGTTTACAGCAATTGATGCATGCAAACAACCTGGAGTCAGTTGTGATCAATCCGGGTCCTACGCTAACCTACCTAACAGGATTGCACTTCCACCTCATGGAGAGACCAACACTGCTTGTTTACCATGAAGGGTCACAACCGGTATTGATCCTGCCTGAACTGGAATTGAGCAAGGCAAAATCTTCCTCCATTGCGCTAAAACCCTATACATTTAATGATGATCCTTCCACCTGGCCGGTAGTGATGCAGACCGCTCTCGCCGAGCTTGGTCTGGCAACCGGAAAAGTCGGCGTGGAACCCACCCGGCTGCGTTTTTTGGAGATTGATTTCCTGCACCATACCGCCCCCGGATTGGAGTTCGTCAACGCGGAGAGTGTGTTCAGTACTCTGCGGCTCAACAAAGACGCCGATGAGATCCAGGCAATGCGCAAGGCGGTGCAGATCGCACAGGAAGCCCTTAGCGCCACCATCCCCTTCATACGTGAGGGTGTATCCGAGATCGAAATAGCATCGCGCCTGACAATTGAATTATTAAAAGCAGGATCCGCTACTGAATTGCCATTTCAGCCCATCGTGGCGGGTGGTCCCAACAGCGCCAACCCGCATGCCGTGCCCACCGAGAGAAAGCTTCAGCGCGGTGACCTGGTGGTGATTGACTGGGGCGCAGCCTGGCAGGATTATGCTTCCGACCTCACGCGCACATTTGCCATTGGTGAGCTCTCCGATGAACTCCGCATAGTCTACGAGACAGTGAAAGCCGCCAACGCAGCCGGCAGAGCCGCCGGACAACCTGAAATTGAAGCTGGCGAAATCGACAAGGCTTCCCGTGCGGTCATTGATTCGGCAGGTTACGGGCAATTCTTCACCCACCGCACCGGTCACGGATTGGGCATGGAAGGTCACGAAAGTCCGTACATATTTGGAGCAAACATTCAGCCGCTAACCACGGGAATGGTCTATACCGTTGAACCGGGAATCTACCTCCCCGGCAAGGGCGGCGTGCGCATAGAGGATGATGTGGTGGTTACAGCCAGCGGCTGCGAATCTCTGAGTGATTTTTCCCGCGAGCTGCAAATACTCTAGTTATCTCGCGTCTGTAAGGAGGGTTAATGAACACAGCCAGGACGATCCCAACAGCGGAACCATTTTTTATCCCGGGCGGGGATATCGGCTGTTTACTGGTGCACGGCTTCACAGGTACTCCCAAGGAAATGCGTATGCTGGCGGATTCTCTGGCGCAGGATAAGTACACCATCCTTGCACCGCGCCTGGCAGGTCACGCCACCCGCGTGGAAGACATCACCCGAACACATTGGGAGGACTGGGTCAGTTCAGTGGAGGATGGCATCAATCTCTTGAAGGACTGCACCCAACAACAGGTGATCATGGGGCTGTCGATGGGCGGTATTTTGGCGCTGATCGCTGCTGCCCGTTACGACCTGGCTGGAGTGGTCTCTTTTTCTACCCCCTGCCGGCTGCCCGGCGACCCGCGTGCTAAATACCTACCGGTTTTAAAATACTTCATCCGTAGTGTATCCAAGGGAAAACCCGATTGGCGCAACCAGGATGCCGCCAGGGACCACGCACATTACGCCTATTACCCCACCCCGGCCATCATCCAGCTCAAGGAATTGATCGATGTCATGCAATCTGAACTGGCGAATGTGAAGATCCCCGCGTTATTCGTCCAATCCAGGCAGGACCAGGGTATTCCTGCAGGCAGCCTTGATTATCTTTACGCACAGGTTGCATCCACAGATAAGAATAAATTCTGGGTTGAAAACAGCGGGCATGTCATTATCCGGGAACCTGAGCGGGAATTGATCTTTACCGAAGTAAAAACCTTTGTGAAGCGCATCACGGCTGCCGCATGAATCGGAATCTACTCCTCGTCGCCATTTCATTGTTCATCTGGGGTACCGGTGAGGGGCTGTTCTTCTACTTCCAACCCATCTATCTGCAGGAATTGAATGCTGATCCTGTGATGATTGGAACCATTCTGGGCGGAATGGGAATTGCCATGACGATCGCCCAAATTCCTGCCGGCTACCTCTCCGACCGCTTTGGTTCTCGCACCATCATGTGGGGTTCGTGGATCCTCGGCACAGCATCCGCCTGGGTCATGGCATTCGCCAATGCCCTGCCGGCATTTGTTGTTGGTTTGATCCTGTACGGGCTGACCAGTTTTGTTCTTGCCCCCATGAACAGTTACATCACCTCCGTCCGTGGAAACCTGACTGTTGGCAGGTCGCTGACGTTTGCGTCAGGGCTTTACAATGTTGGTGCAGTCCTCGGTCCAGTCACCGGTGGAATCATTGCCGATAAACTGGGGTTGAAATCGGTTTACATGATCGCGGGTTTCCTGTTTCTCATATCGACACTGGTAATCCTGTTTGTAAAAAAAGTTACTGGAACGCATGCAGCCGACCTCGAATCCACCAGGGCAAAAGGCTTGCTTAAAAACACTCGCTTCCTGGGTTTCCTCGGTATCACGCTGATCACGGTGTTCGTCCTGTATTTGCCGTCTGCTTTTACCCCAAATTTTCTTCAAAATCAGCAGGAGTTTTCCAAAAGCACCATCGGTATCCTGGGTACGTTCGGTAACCTGGGGAATGCTGTGGCAGTTCTCGCTTTGGGTGGTCTGCGGGCATCCACAGCGTTCATCATCAGCCAGGTGTGGGTGCTGATCTTCACAATCATTTTCCTGGTCGCAAAATTACCCCCCTGGTTCGGGATCGGCTATTTCTTTTATGGCGGATTCAAATTGTGCAGAGCGATGATCCTCACTATTGCCCGTTCACTCATTCATCCCGGTGAAACCGGTTTGGCTTATGGTATGGTAGAAACCGCATCTGCAATTGCGGTCATCCTGGCGCCTGTCCTGGCCGGCATCCTGTATGATACTGAACCTGTCTTGATCTATAAGGTTCCCCTCTTTGCCATTTCAGGGGTGATTATCTTAAATATTATCGGTCTTAGCATCTTACGAAGGAAGCAAAACAATGCCACTGCAAATTAAAGAATTTTCACTGGGACAATTACAGAACAACACTTTTGTGATTTTTGATGAGGACACAAAACAGGCAATCATTGTTGATCCCTCGTTTCAGAATCAACCTGTCCTTGATTTTGTGAAAGAAAACTCGCTTGCGGTGGAATTGATCCTCTGCACACACGCCCATTTTGATCACTTCGCCGGAGTAGTGTATGCCGCCGAATCTATCACACCCCGACCGAAAATCGCCCTGAATGAAAAAGACCTGGCTTTGTGGCAGGATGGTGGAGGCTCAAAACACTTCAATTATTTGATCAAGTTGCCGCCTCAGCCTGATCAGTTCACCACCCATGGGCAGATAATCCGCTTGGGAATAGACCAACTCGAAATTCGCGAAGTCCCGGGGCACTCTCCCGGTTCAGTCATCGTGTATATCCCTTCGCTCAAGTCTGCCATTTGCGGTGATGCCATCTTCCTTGAGTCCATCGGACGTACCGACCTAGAGGATGGCGACCTTGAGTTGCTGCTCGCAAGCATCCGCACACAGGTCTTCACCCTCCCGGATGAGACCATCCTCCTGCCGGGGCACGGCGCGAGTACTACTGTGGCGCATGAGAAAAAATTCAACCCATTTCTACAAGGTTAAAAATGCAATCCAATTAAAACAAAAAGGCTGTCCGGTATTGGACAGCCTTTTTCGTCAAAGATCCGCTTACTTGGCGAATTCAACCGCGCGTGTTTCGCGGATTACGGTTACCTTGATCTGCCCGGGATACTGCATGGTCTCTTCTACCTTCTTGGCGATGTCACGCGCAAGACGGGTGGACGCCAGGTCATCAATCTCTTCTGGTCTGACGATAATGCGTACTTCGCGTCCGGCCTGGATGGCGTAACTCTGCTGGACACCCTTGAACGAATTGGCAATCTCTTCCAGCGCGCGCAGGCGTTTAATGTACTGCTCAAGGTCTTCACGGCGGGCACCTGGTCTTGCACCGGAGATGGCATCAGCGCTCTCCACGATGACCGCTTCCAGGGATTCCTGGTCGACTTCGTGATGGTGGGAAGCCATGGCATTGACCACTTTGGGATGAACGCCGTAGCGTTTTGCAAACTCGGCTCCCAACTGGGCGTGCGTACCTTCAATGTTGTGATCCATCGCCTTGCCAAGGTCGTGGAGTAAACCACCGGCCCGCGCCACTTCTACATCAGCACCTAATTCAGCGGCTAATACTGCAGATAACTTGGCAACTTCCACTGCATGCGCCAGCTGGTTTTGCCCGTACGATGTTCGGAATTTAAGGCGCCCCAGCATTTTTAAAACTTCAGGATGGATTCCAGCCACACCGGAATCAAATGCGGCTTCCTCACCTGCCTCGACAATGGCTTTTTCAACTTCTTTTTCTTCTTCGCCCAGGATCTTTTCAATGTTGGCTGGGTGAATACGACCATCGAGGATTAATCTTTCGAGCGAACGTCGGGCAATTTCACGACGGACGGTATCAAAACAGGAGATTGTGACGGCTTCAGGGGTATCATCCACGATGACATCCACTCCTGCTGCCTGTTCAAATGCACGGATATTGCGGCCGTTGCGTCCGACGATGCGGCCTTTCATTTCTTCATTAGGCAGGGTGACCAGCGAAGTGGAAACGCTGACCACATGCTCTGAGGCAACACGTTGGATGGCATCGGTGACGATTTCCCGCGCCCTTTTGTCTCCCTCGGATCTGGCTTCTGCCTCAATTTGCCGGATGATGCGCGCCATGTCATTGCGCGCTTCTTTTTCCGCTTCTGTGAGAAGTACCTGTTTGGCCTCCTCCATACTCATCTCGCCGATCTTCTGCAGGACTTCCAGTTCATCGGTGTACAATTTTTCAATGTCATTTGAGCGTTTATCGAGTGCGCTCTGACGCTTGTTCAAATTCTGTTCCCGCAATTCAAGCCGTTCGATACGTGCGTCCAGCTCAGTGCGGCGCTTCTGCAGGCGGTCATCCTCGCGCGCGATATCCTGGCGCCGGCGGCTGATCTCCGTCTCAGACTCCTGCAGAAGTTTTAATGATTTGCTGCGCGTCTCGACTTCAATCAACTTGCTTTTTTCTTCAGCTGCACTAATGATGTCGTTGGCTTTGCTTTGTTGTTCTTTTTTAAATTTCTCGACCCGTGTCTTCACCAGGAAATAAGTGAGAAGCGCGATCATTACCAGGCTTGCCAGGATCACAATCAGGATGAAAATTTCAGGTTGTAGTTTCATTTCTCAAATTCCTCATTTTCCATAATAGTTGCTTCGCTCTGCAGCTCATCCCAGGTCGTTTTTACTACCCGGGTAACAATTTCGTAGGAGAATCCGCGGCGGGCCAGGAATGCGCTCAACTTTTTCCGAAATTCCTGCCAGTCCAAATTGGCTAATCGCCTTACCATTTTTTGGGCTGCCCGTTGTGCCAACTCCAGGTCGTCTACAGAGCCTTGCAGTGCCTCGTCAATAATTTCTTCATCAATTCCTTTGTTGCGTAACTCGTATCGCAAAACCCGTTGACTGGATGGACGAAATTGATTCCTGCTTTCCACCCATGAGGCCGCGAACTTGTCATCCTGAATCAGGTGTGCAGAGGTCAACCTTTCCACCACTTGCTCGATCTGCCCAGGTTCAAAACCTTTTTGCTGCAATTTTTGTCGTATTTCTTTGCCCGTCCGGGGACGGTAGTCCAGCAGCTTGATTGCTTTTTGAAATGCGACTTCTGATGTATCCTTCTGAATCAGGTCCTCAATTTCTTGTTCGGACAATGATCTGCCTTGTTCCAACCAGGCTGCCACAATGCGGGATAAACCAAAAGCAAATTCGCCATCAAGGTACACATTCACCCGGTCCGGGTTGCGTTTCTGAACAGTTAAAGCAGTGATCCTCTTATCTATCATTTTAAAAACCAAAAACAGCCTGAACAAAAAGACCGGCTGTTGGCTGGATCTGGTTGAATTGGTTTACCCGGCTAGTGCTTGACTTTCAATTCTTGTATTATGGGTAGAAATCGAACTCGAATAGGCTTCAAGAAGGATTAATAAAGCGAACCACGGGTCTGGTCGTTCCAATGATCATTTTTATATAAAAAGAGAACCGTGTAATACCCATAACTTACTGTCCCTGCCAAGAAGAAACTCAAACTCCGTACGGAGTGGAAAACTTTTCCAACCAAAAACCTAACCGAACAGCTATCACTATACGAAAAAGGATACAAACTAATCCTTAACAATGATTATACATTATTTCTATAAATGTGTAGATGCTCGCTGATTAAAAAGTCGCGGGGCTCATTACGTGTTAAAATAAGGACATGGATGAACCGCTGCGAAACGAATTAACCCCCGAAAAAATTCACCAGAGACAGGTGTTCTTCCGGATCTACTTACCTGTGATCATAGCAAGTCTGATCTTAATTACCGTAATCACCTTATTAGCCCTGTCTCTAAAAGCTGTTCCAACCCTCTCTCAAACATGGGCGCACATCTCGGTAATCATGCTGATTGTGCCCTTCATCCTTTTGTTCGTGGTTTTAATGACGGTTCTTTCTCTTGCCGTTTTTGGGATGTACAAAGCAAATAAATTTCTCCCCGGTAAATTAAGAAGACTTCGTGATCTTTCTACCAAAGTTAATACCAATTCACAACATCTCATCTCGAGAACAGCTTCCCCGGTAATTCGTACCAGGGTGCTCTTCTCTAGTGTAGAAGGGCTTTTTAATAGTCTAAAATCAATGCTCACACGCGCGAGGAGGAAATGATGGAAGAAACAAGTAATAGAAATACTCTCATCCTTGTGATCGGGGGAGCTGCAGGTCTATTAACAGGTTTGGCAGCAGCCTACATCCTGATCAGGAAACGGGAAACCAACGATGGTCAATTATCGATTAACTCCGGTGAAGGATTCAAAATTGGCATGGGTATTGTGGGTTTGTTGAAACTAATTTCTGAAAGTGGGTTGAGAAGATAACGCCTGTTCCTTTTCACAGAAAGGCGCAATCTTTTTACTCATGCCATTTCACGCCACGCTGGATTACATCGTAATCGGCAGAATCACCCGTCAAACTATCGTCAACCTCAACCAAAAGGTATACGAACGCATCCCCGGCGGACCTGCCTTGTATTCGTCAGCCGGCTTACGCTGTTGGGCAAACCACATCGGAATTGTCAGTGAAGTCACGCCTAATGAAATGGCTGATTTGTTTCCAGTACTGGATCAATATCAGATAGATCATGATGGGGTTGTTGTTACTCCTGATGCCTTCGTGGAGGAACAATTCTTAGGTTACTCCTCGCCCCATGAGCCGGTTTCGAAGAATCCGGTGCCGTTCTTTACTTCTCTACAAAAAACTATTCCCAGGGTATTACTCGAAGACTCTACTCAAAAACCGGTTGGTTCATCAACCAATAATTACTACCCTTCCTTGCTCCCGGAAATATACCTGGATGCATCTGCTGCCCATATCTGTGCAGATGAACTCCATCATCAATTAAAGATCAGTACTCTCATCGACAAGTCTGCAGTGAGTGTACTCACCTTGCTTTCATACAAGCAGTACATGGAACCCGGGAATTGGGATCTTGTTATGAACCTAATGAACGGATTGACTGCATTTATTACCTCTACATTCCAACTGGCATTTCTATTTAAAAATCGTCTTGAAGACATTCGATTGATGGTTGAAACGCTGCACCGACGTGGCTGTGAATACGTGGTCTTGCTCGACGGTTTGGAAGGCTATACACTTTTCGATGAAAAACAAAAAATTAAGATATTCGTCCCTGCATATCCAGTGAACGCCGTAGACCCAACTGGCATTGAGGAAGCATTTTGCGGAGGCTTTCTTGCAGAATTACGGAAAAGTCATGATTCCATTCAAGCCATGATGAGTGGAAGTGTCACTGCCTCACTAAGTATCGAGGGCAGCGGACCGTTTTTTCCACTGGAAGCCACCCCCGGGCTTTTAAAAGCTCGCATGGAACGCATCAAGGATTGGGTCAGGATTCAATAACTGCTCACAACCAGGATGGGAGCTTAAAAGTTATTAGATTCATCCAAAGCGGTCAAAAAACTTGGTCAGGATTCCCCATCTCGTTTCAAACCAATCCCGCACAGCCGTTTTCCGCACGTGTTTAGCCGCAGACCTGCCTTCTGCCGGGTTAATTATTTCTGAGGAATATATTGTTCGCTGGTATTGGTCCAAAAGGAGAGCGATCTCGCCTGTCACAGAAGGCAATCTCTCAGATAGTTTTGCTGCAAGGTCCCTGGCTGTACTTCCCCGCGTGGTTTCATTTCCCAACAGGTTCAGACTTGCCTCCACCACAGAATAGTTGCGCTCAATGGGAGACAACTCTAATGTCCGCAGCCAGAAGCCTAGTAAGGGTATTTTAAAGATCTGGATTTTTGTATTGTAAATATTTTCCTTCAATTTGCGATTAAAAGCTTGCCAATTACGCTTGATTTTTATACCGGAATACACCCCTCCAACTACCAGGGCTGCAGATCCCAGTCCAACGATGATCCATCCGAATACAGAGAGTTGACGTTTTTGCCTCGGAACGATGCCTTCTCCATCCATTTGATCCAACAACATCAAGGCACGGTCTTCACCGGACAGGAAATCCGTTGATTCACCTCCAGTTGATTCCGGCACTTGTAAGGGGTCAGAAGGATCATTGGGGGTACTGCCGCCAAAGGTGGACGACCAGTCTATATTCGGTAATGATCCCGTAGGTTCAAAGGGTATCCAGCCATAATTGGGAAAATACACTTCAGGCCAGGCATGGCTGTCATCCTCCTGGACAACAAATCCTTCCCCAGAGTTCGCCGGAGACCCCTGGGCGTAACCAACTGCCAGGCGTGCCGGTACGCCTGCAGCGCGCAGCAGCAGTACTTCAGCAGACGCTGAATAATTACAGAATCCCTTTTTGTAATCAAAAAGGAACCAATCGATTGGGTCCATTCTCCGCGGCGGCGTCGGGATGGTCGCCTGGTATTCAATATTGCTGCGCAAGTACTGCGTGACCGCCACTGCCTTGTCATAGGGGGTGGGCTTGTCATCGGTGATCTGGTGGGATAACGCAATCATTCTTTCTGAAATACCTATTGGAAGCTGCAGGTAGCGCTTTAACACCCAATCCGGGTATTCTGTTCCTGCGGTAGAGAGTTCTTCGTAAGTGGGTACCGCCAGGACCGTTTCAAATCGATAAACCTCATTGTTTTCCAGCGGCGGATTGATGTAATACCCGAGGATTTCCTTCTCGAAGATCGTTTCAAATGCTACCGCGGCATCCACGCTGCGTGTGAACATCACCACCTCACCGGTAGTGTACACCTGGGTCAAAAGTGGCAAACGTGATTGGACGGTGATTTTAAGGAAAACCTGGCCTTCTGCAGGCTCACGGCTGCGTAATTGTTGCAGGGGTCTATAAGCTTGTTTGTACGAATTTCCCAGCGACCAGACGTTGTCCTGGTAGGTATTGTAAGCTTTCCCCCGCCAGTAAAATGGGAACTCGATTGCTTCGTTGTGAAGTGCCTGGATGTAGAGGACCGGTTCTTTCCCTGATATCTGCCCGGTTCCCAACAACATTTCATTGGCAATGTCCTGTTCCCTGGATTGCTGGCTCTCATCCAACGCGTAAAATACATTTTCAAAGTTGCTTGTAAACTTCTCCCATTTCAAGGTGAAACTGGTTTGTTCTTTGGATTCGGAAATGAAGGTGTGCACAAAACCGGGCATCATCAGTGAAATTGCACCAATGATCAACGCGGTCAGGATGATGCCGCGGTTGAAATCAAATTCGGTATCACCGCCGATATTTCGATCTGGCCTCGTTAATTTTTTCTTGAGGTTCAAA
This sequence comes from uncultured Anaerolinea sp., assembly GCA_964533735.1. Classification (GTDB taxonomy): domain Bacteria; phylum Chloroflexota; class Anaerolineae; order Anaerolineales; family Anaerolineaceae; genus UBA6107. The sequence continues at coordinate 589,256 of CAZHMD010000001.1, forward strand.
TAAAAGATCCTGCCCAGCAGTACCAGCATCAATATCGTGTATGCCCATGAATAAAACGCGCGTCTTGTGTCTGATTGATAGTGTTCGATTACCAGTATGCCCACTCCCAAAAGGATCAAGGGAATCCAGGGTCTGCCTGTCCGCACCAGAGTAATCCCGGTACTGAGACCAATGAACCAGAACAACACACCGGCGATTAGCAGGAAGAGTATCGAATCGGTGACGGGCTGATTACCCACCAACTGAGAACTGGTCATGGAAACTCGCCCCCAAACATCAAGCGCTTTGGCAACAATTCCCGCATTCTGGCTTAAAAGGGTGATAAAAGTCAACGGCACAACCACAACGCTCGTTAGTAACGAAAGCATAAGGAGAAGCAGCCAATGGAGTCGTAATTTACCCAGTAGATAACCAATACCTGCCCCCAGCAGCAAGAGCCAGCCGGCGACCTCGAGATTGTCCGCCCATTTGGTAATCCCCAGCCGGGTTGAAGCCAGCATGAACATAAGGACAACACATACTGCAGCGAGCCAATCTGTCCAGCGGTAAGGTTTCTTGATCATGGCTTTATTGTACAATTAGATATCCTTAAACCAGTTTTTGGCATCAAAAATTCACGGACTGGAGTGAAACTATGGAATCATTATTCCCAATTGAGATTAATTTCACATTATTTTTTCAGGCACTTGGAGATTGGTTGCGAACTCCCTTCCTGATGATTACCTCTCTTGGAAATGAGGAGTTTTACATTCTTTTCATGCCGTTATTCTATTGGTGCCTCAGTCCGATCATGGGCATCCGGGCTGGGGTGATGCTGATCATTAGCGGCGGGATCAAGGACTTTTTAAAGGTCATCATTCACACCCCCCGTCCGTATTGGGTGGATAGCCGGGTGAAGGCTTACTCCACCGAGACGTCATTCGGAATGCCATCCGGTCATTCTCAGGATGCAGCCAGCATCTGGGGAGCCATCGCGGTCAGCCAAAAGAGGCGTTGGGTTACCTGGATCGCGATGCTGCTGATACTCCTCATCGGATTATCAAGGATTTACCTGGGGGTTCATTTCCTGCATGACGTGCTCGCAGGCTGGCTCGTCGGGGGGTTGATCCTTTGGGGTTACCTTTCAATCGAAAAGAAGCTGGCTGTGTGGATTTCTGCAAAAGCATTACCTGTTCAAATACTTTTAGCTTTCACCCTATCCGTATTCCTCATCGGATTAGGATTATTGGCACGGGTTTTGGTCAGTGGTTGGCAAATTCCCCAGGAATGGATCACCAACGCTCTGGCTGCCAGTGATGTTGTGCCTGATCCGTTCAATTTTGAAGGTGTCATTACTCTGGCAGCTGTCGCTTTTGGATTCCTTGCCGGGCTTGCCTGGTGGGTAAAAAAATATGGATTCCCTAAGATTGAAACCAAAGGAGCCTTGTTGATCGTGCGTTATCTTTTGGGGATGGTTGGGCTCGCAATCCTGTATCTTGGATTGAAACTCATCCTTCCTGCGGAACCTGAATTCCTGGGACTCGCCTTGAGATTTTTACGCTATTCCCTGGTCGGATTTTGGGTTACTGCGGGAGCTCCGATGGTATTTAAGAAATTGAAAATTTAATGAATCAATCTAATCAGAAAAACGTATAATTAGTATAGAGGTTATCAAGGAGGAAAATATGAAAAATCTTATTAGTTTCCTGTTAGGTCTGCTGTCAGGTGCAATTGTTGGTGGAGGTTTGGCAATTCTCTTTGCTCCAACTTCAGGTGAAGCCACCCGTCAACGCATCGAAGAATCTTATTCACACGTCCGTAACGAGGTGAAATCAGCAGCACTCAACAAAAGTAATGAATTGAAAGCAGAATTAGCCCGCCTGCAGAAAAAGGTAATCCCCGAGTAATTTTTATCTCAAAAAAAACCAGCCCCTGCTAGGGGCTGGTTTTTTCTATTTTTCCACTATGGTGATTGAATACTGTGCCTTCTGGCGGGTAAAGCGGTTGGACCCGCTGACCACGAGCACGGTCTCTGCCTGGGTTGGCTTTCCTCTAAATTGAATGGTAAGCGTTTCGCCCGCTGCAACCTGGAACTTCAGGATCGGGTTCGAACTGTCAACGGTATTGATCAGCGAAACCAGGTAGGTTTGAGGCAGCAGGTTTTCGATCCACGCAAAGCCATCTGCCATCCACCCGCCGTCATCCTCATCAAGGTCTGCCGTGTAATTAATCTGCGGGATGGATAGATTATCGAGAGTGAACCCTTCTCCGGTGACAGCTCCATCGGTCACATAATCAAAGCGTAATTCCACTTTTTTACCGGCATATTCTGAAAGGTCAACAGATTCAGTGATCCACCCGTCGCTCTGTCCGTTATAGCCGCATCCATAATTGTTCCCTGTTGGATCGTAGAAAGAACAGGAAGGCGTGTCCACAATTTTCCAATCATCCTCCCTGGTTGATGCCATCAGGTAGAGGTAATCATAATCAGATTCAATGTCATACCACGTGTCGTATGTCAGTATGATTGGCGCAGTCACATTTGTAAAATCAAATTCCCGGGAAAGCAAAATGTCGGAGGAATCTCCGCGATTTGACCACCAGAATTTTCCATGGTCCTCAGCGGGCAGCGGAAGCACACCAACCACCGGCTGCCCTGTGAATGTGATTTCATAATTTCCACTGCAATCTAGGGCAATGTAATCCGTCCCGAATTGCGACACATCCGCCTGGATTGAGGCGTTGTTGCAATCATAAATTGCATCGGTGGATTCCATCCTGGGTGCTGACGAATAATTGGAATATTTATAACGGCCATCCAAAACAGATGAATCCTGGAGGTAATTCGTGATCACCCAATCAGCGAAAAGATCATCTGCCTTGTAAACTTGATTCGTAACGGGATCTTTCACATCTCGCTCTTCAAGAATCTGGTCGATACTGACAAATCCGTTATCCTCATCAGCCACCACTGCTCGCGTGAACTCCTCGCCGAAACGGTCTAGCATGTAGGCGACAAACAGGAAACTAGCGCCGTAATGCGGTCCAGTCTCGTTTGAATCCCCGGGCCAATAATTGAGCTGCAGGTCAGGAGCATAGCTGAAGAGGTAATCAAATCCTCCAGCTTCGTAACCGTTTAACAAGGTTGATAATTCTGAAAAACCCTCATTTACCCAAAGTTCCTCATTGGCATCATGGTATCCATGGATGAGGTGCTGAAGTTCATGCGCCATTACGCTCAGGGTATAGGGGTCGGTGATTGTTTGAACATCCGCGTTCACGTAGAACATTTCGTGCGCGTTCGAGTAGGGATGAACAGATTGTAGAACCACGTCCGTGGATGCTGATAATCCGGCAACATTTCCCCCCAACCCGGTTGCATATAAAATAAACAGGTGCGGGTCGTTATCCACTCCCGGGATCCATTCTTTGCCGAAGAATTCCTGGTTCGTGGGATAAATTTGTGAAGAAAACTGGTCCATTAAAGTTTTTAGATCATCCTTGTCAAAATATACCCCGTCCTCGATCCAAAAGTAGATATCATCAGTCTCATACTGCAGTGTTGCTGGAGCCAACCTGTTTTCATTTGTGTCTGTATTAAGCACGAAAAAGTCCAGCTCATCACCTACCTGGTATTCAATCGGTGCCTGGTCCAGGTGAGTTTGGACGTTCACTTTTCCTTCGAATTTTTCTGCCAATTCATTCAAATTAGCGGTAGGAATGACCGTGTCTTCCAGTAACTTCGAAATCCCCGATGCTGCCGCCACCAATTCGCCATCGTCAACGCTCCATGGGGTGATTTTTATTTGCGGAACCTGGGTTGCAGCTTGCGTGGATGAAACGGGGTCTGTGGGTAGAAGTGTATTGAGTTCCGGCATCAAGCGGTTTGCCAACAGGAAAACTGCACCGCACAAAACAGAAATGATCAAACAGCCGCCCAATGCGATCAAAAATACGATTAAGATGGTTTTCTCAGACTTATCCATTTACATTGCTCCAATTCGACGAATCACTCCAGCGCCAGATGGCAGCCACCAGACCAAGAGTAAACCAATAATAGGGTAATGCCAGGCTGTCAACGCTGAAACCTTCGACAATGAAGGCAATCAACATAAAGACACCCATCCAACCAATTGTAACTTGTAGTTGACCCGGGCTTCTGATCAGATCGATAGACGTGATCAACCCTGCAACCAGGAAAACCAGGAACAGTGAGAATCCGATGATCCCGGTTTCACCGAGCAGGCGCGTCCACAGGTTCTTGATATTCAATATGTTCTCAGTGCGGAATAGCAGGTTCCTGGTTTCAGTCAGTTGCCAGCCGTACTCCGGAAGATAGTCTGTAAAATATGCGCCGGAATTACTTAGCCCCACACCGGCAATCGGGAAATCGTTAAATATTCGCCAACCTGTATGCCAGTAGGCTACTCGCTCTCCAAATTGGAGATTATCCGCATACTTCATGATCGGGTTTTGAGTGTCTGATTTGAATTGAAAAACAGTTTCCATACGCGGGTCAATCTTGCTGAGCACAAACAGCCCGAGCACACCAATCCCTATGTAAAGGAAAATAACGCCAAATATAGCTATTGCGCTGACAAGTGCGCGTTTTTTCACTTTCCAATGGTCCAATAACCATCGCACTAATCTGACATTAAGCAGGATGAAGAGAAATGCCAGCACCAGCATAAACGCAGCCAATCCTCCCCGTGAAAATGTGAGGAACAGTACAGCCAGGCCAAGACCCAGGAGAATATTCTCGATGGAAAAAAACCAGATCCTGAACTTATGTACGGAAGTTTTCTTGATGGTGGCAGCCAACCAGAAAGGAAGGTAAACCAGGTTAAGTTGGTTTGCCAGCCAGGAGGGTTCTGATGCAAAACCGGTTGTGCGCTTATCAAACAAAACTGTCGTGGAGAATATTCGCTGAAAATCCCTTACCCATTGGGGAAAATCATGCAGCGGCAGCCAGGCAATGAATTGGATGAGCGACCACACCAGCATGATGACGCCCCCCACATTTATCGCCTTCAACGTTAGAGTAATCCTTTGGTTACTGGATGGCATCCCTGTTGAGACGATGTATATCAGGGCTCCCAATCCCAGGGTTGCTATTGCTTCTATCAGGTTGGATGTTGTGGAACTCCCCGGATAGTATGGGGTTTCGCGGAAGAAGGCGAGTGCTGCTGTCAACACACAAAACAAGGTGAAATAAATCGCAATTTTTACCTGGAATGGAAATCTTCCACCGCGGAGGATATAAGCGGGGAGCCATACCAACGCCAATATGAGGACAATAAACCCGGAAGCTGGTGCCACCGAGCTGGTGCGCAGGAGTTGTGCAAATATCGGTAAACTGGAAACAGGTAAACTTACCACCAGTGCGATCCACAGCCAGAAACTGATCTTTTCCCAGGTGTTGCTTGCGTTTGTTCCGGTCAATTTCATGTTATTTGAGTTTTTCCCCGGAATAGGACCCCCAATGCAACAACCAATCCGATTAATCCCCCGGCAAGAACAGTTAAGTTCTGCCTGAACAAAACCGGTGAGGTGGATACTTCAGGTTCTTTCGTCAGTTCAAAGCTGAGGTTGGTTAAAAGGATCGAATTTCGGTAGGGTAGAGATGCGTCCGGTTGGCTTGAACTGTTCAAAAATTGCCGCAGCTCTTCCAATTCCTGGCTTGAACAACCGGAGGAAACAGGTTCCACAATCACAATGCGGCTGAGGCATTCCTCAAGGGTATATCGGGCGACCTGGATTTGAAATGCATCCATTGCATCTGTCTTGAGGGTGGTAAGTGCATTGAGCGCTTCGTTTCCCCAGGATTGAGCAATCATTTGTGCCGTCACCGGATCGGACGCCCGTGCGGTTAACAACCAGTCATAACCTTTGCGTATGGGGGTCAATCCGTTGAGGATTTCGTCTGCAGAATCATTAACGTCCTGGCTGAGAACACTTTCCACTACAGATTCGCGCACTGCTGTGGAATCGATCACATCTCCCACCGCCATGATGAGATGGTCCAATTCAAAATCTTGCAGACTTCCAGTATATGCATAATCCACGGCAGTGGTAATGGTAGCCTGTGACTGGTAAACCGGTTTTTGCGCGCGCGTGATAAGCATCCCCGCCAAACCACCGAGCACCATGGCCAGGACCAGAACCCACCATCTTCGCGCAATTGTTTTGATCAGCTCAGAGGGAACAAAATCATTTTCCATTGGTTCAAGAACTCCCTATGGCGATAATTATACCCTTTGCAACAAAAAGACCTGGATCAGCTCCAGGTCTTTTGCTTCTTCTTATTACGCTGTTATTTTGGGATGAAATTGATAAGTACCAGGTTTTGAGTGCAGGACGATGATGTACTGAATGGCACTGGATTGGTGACAGGATTCGCCTGCGCGTCAAACACCTGGATGGTCAATAAATCAGTTGATGCCACAGCGCTCGAGCCAAGTTCGATCTCGTAGCCGCCCACCCCGTACGGACTTCCTGCAACCATCCCCGCGATTCCAATTTTCGTGAAAGGCGCACCATTGTATATACCTGCAACTTTTACCACGTAATACACCAGGGGATTCCCAGCTGCATCAAAAATCTGACCTGCAACTCCCTGCCAGTTGCACGCCTCGGCTTTGTGAGCAAAATTCACAATGAAGGTCGGTGTGCCAGCCTGAAAGGCAAATTGATCCACGATCGGGGTTGCTGCAATCGTCGCAGTGGGAGGGATGCTGGTGGCTGTTTTTGTAGGTGCCACTGTCGCAGTCGGTGGGACTGCCGTCGAAGTTGCTGTCGGTGTGAATGTGGCTGTGGAAGGCACTGTCGTCGCCACAGGAGGGACACTTGTATTGCTAGGAATCACCGTTGGTTCAATTGTCACATCTGTTGGAATTGGTGTGGTAGTGTCAACAATAATAGCCGTGGGAGTAGGGGTTTGAACAGGCGTGATAAAACCTTCCCCAAATATCAGGGTAAAAGTCGCCATTGTCAGCAATACCAGAGACCAGAAAATATTTTTTAGCATACTTACCTCCATCAATCGATTCGTTATACTGGTGCAGGTTTTATGCCAACGGAACCAGGAATGAAATATTCTTTTGGGTTTATGGCAATTTATCCCCACGTTTGCCTCTTTACGTTCAATGATTTTGGCTTTGATTCAATGAACCGGAAAACCATGATGTAGAATATAATTTGAGAAAGGTGATCCCATGAAACAAGTCCTGCAAAACATGCGTGATGGAAAAACAACTGTCACTAACGTCCCGGTGCCCGCGGTCAAGCGTAACAGTGCACTCGTGCGCACCATGGCATCACTGGTGTCTGCCGGTACTGAACGTATGCTGGTGGAGTTCGCTGAGAAGAATTTAATTTCCAAAGCCACCTCCCGCCCGGACCTGGTGAAACAGGTCATTTCAAAAGCGAGGCGTGAGGGAGTAATCCCAACAATTGAAGCTGCCTTCAACAAACTCGACCAGCCCATGTCCCTGGGTTATTCCTCCGCGGGAATCATTGAAGAAATCGGGCGTGACCTGGTGGGATTTCAACCAGGTGACCGGGTGGCTTGCGCCGGCGGTGGATTTGCCGTGCATGCTGAATATGGCGTAGTTCCCCAAAACCTCCTCGTTGCCCTCCCTGATAATGTGGATTTCGATTCTGCAGCGTTTGCCACCCTGGGTGCCATTGCCTTGCAGGGTTTCCGCCTGGCAAAACCCCAGCTGGGGGAATCGGTTTGTGTTATTGGATTAGGTCTTTTGGGATTACTGGCTATACAGATTGCGCGTGCCGCGGGTTGTCTGGCATTTGGTGTCGACATTGACGCCAGGCGTGTGGATCTGGCCCATCAATTGGGGTGTGAAGCCGTGATTCGCGAGGGTTGTGAAGCCCGGGCACTTGCCTTCACTCGCGCTCGAGGGTTCGATCATGTACTTATCTGCGCGGATACGCACGCCAATGATCCGGTGGAATTAGCCGGACTTCTGGCGCGCGACCGCGGGACCGTTGTCGCCATTGGCGCGTTTGGCATGGACATTCCTCGTAAAGTTTATTATGAGAAAGAACTCGTTTTCAAGATCTCCCGCTCCTATGGTCCGGGTCGTTATGACCCCACTTACGAAGAAGCCGGCAAGGATTATCCCTACGGCTACGTCCGCTGGACCGAAGGGCGTAATATAGCCGCCTTTATTGACCTTTTGGCAAAGAACCTGGTGGATGTTAAACCCCTTATCTCGCACCGCTTCCCCATTGAGCAAGCGGAGGAAGCCTACGATCTGATCACCGGTAAGAGTAAAGAGGCTTTTCTTGGGGTGTTGCTCACTTACCCTGAGCACGAAAGATCGGTCACCCCTCGCAAAGTGACTTTCCAGCAAAATATGCAACATCCGTCTGCCCCGCTGCAGGTTGGTGTTCTCGGAGCGGGTAATTATGCCCAGACAGTCTTCCTGCCGGCGATTAAAAAAGCTGGTGGAACCACGCTGACCACGATCGCCTCCGCATCAGGATTAAGTGCAGCGCATGCCGCTCAAAAGTTTGGCTTTGCCGCTGCCGCCTCCGATGAGAACGAGATCCTCGCCAATCCTGGCATTAATACAGTCGTTATCCTCACCCGCCACCAGCAGCATGCCCGACAGGTGATCACCGCCCTCCAAAACGGCAAAGCCGTCTATTGTGAAAAACCACTCGCCATCACCCGGCAGGAATTGGATGAGGTCGAAGAAACGCTCTCGAAGCTGCCCGGGGCATTCCTCACTGTCGGCTTCAACCGCCGCTATGCCCCTTATGCCGTCAAGTTGAAAGAGTTCATCCAAACCGCGAATACCCCCATGGTGATTAACTACCGTATTAACGCCGGCTTCCTGCCAACCAATCATTGGCTGCATGACCCTGCCCAGGGCGGCGGACGGATTATTGGTGAAGGCTGCCACTTCATTGACCTATGCACCTTCTTCACCGGTCAAAACCCGGTCTCGGCGGCCACCCAGGCGCTGCCGGATGGCGGTCAATTCCAGCAGGACAACTGCTCCATCACTTTACGTTATCCCGATGGTTCAATCGCCGTCATCCATTACCTGGCAAACGGCAACAAGAACTTCCCCAAGGAACGCATCGAAGTCTTTGCCGGCGGCAGGATTGCCGTCCTCGACGATTTCCGTACGCTGGAATTGGTCACCGAGGTAAAGCGAAGCACCCTTCGCTCTCAATTGAGCCAGGACAAGGGTCACCTGGCTTCCTGGCAGAATTTTCTCCAGTCCGTTACAAGGTCGATCCCACCGATCCCCTATGACGAATTGTTGTCCGTCACCCGCGCAAGTTTTGCTGCAGTGGAATCAATAAACACAGGCAAACCAGTGTTGTTGAATGAGTAACTGGCGGGATTGACTCCACTTGAATAAGATTCGAAAATTCTCCCTGCTGTTAACTGAGATCGGATTGCCGTCCCTGGCTGCCTTTGCTGCTTACCGCCTTAAATTTAAGTTTGGGCTATTCAATTCCTCAACCCTGAAGAAGCACAAGCAATTTTTGAACGTTCCTTTAAATATCAGCCCGTTCGAAAAAACCCTATGGCTGCGCTTCAATCACAACGTCAATGTTGGAAATACCTCGATTGAAATTGCGGATGAAATTACCAGGGGTCTTTATCGACCCTTCGGTGGCGAGCCCCGCCCCCTTGATCTTTCACTTGAACAACCCCTGCTGGATTGGACGGAGTATGGCGATACCGTCGGGGACGAGGACATCAAGAACATTTGGGAACCAGCCAGGTTTTCATGGGCGCTCTACCTTGCGCGAGCCTACAGCGTCACCAGCAAAGAGAGTTACCTGGAAGCCTTTTGGCAGTATTTCGAATCATTTGCAACCGCCAACCCAGCCTATCTTGGACCCAACTGGGTTTCAGCCCAGGAAGTTGCCCTGCGGGCAATCAACTGGCTGATGATCCTCCCCATACTGGAGCAGGCATCTTGCACCACCCCCACCCGTATGGAATTAATGAAGCAGTCACTCTGGCAGCATCTCTTGCGCATTCCACCGACGATCAACTATGCGAAATCGCAAGACAACAATCACCTCCTCAGCGAAGCTCTTGGAATGTACATGCTGGGTGATTTTTTCGCCTCACAATCACGCCAGGCAAAGGACTGGAAGGTTAAAGGAAGCTCGCTTTTTGAAAACGCCCTCCTGCGGCAGATCGAAGCCGATGGCACCTATACGCAACACAGTACTGCGTATCACCGCCTGATGCTGCACCTCGCGCTGCTTTACAACTCCAGGAAACGCACGGATAGAGAGGCGATTCCCGGGATTGTATGTGCAAGGTTAGCCGCAGCCGCCAGCTGGATAACCGATCAGTTGGATCCCGAGAGCGGTAAGGTGCCCAACCTCGGGCACAATGATGGCACGCTGCTCCTCCCGCCCGGCTGCCGGGACTACAATGATTACCGCCCAACGGTCCAGGCAGCCATTATTGCCTTCAGAGGTGCGGCAGTTTTACCTCCCGGTCCCTGGGATTCACTAACCAGTTTTCTCAATCTGCCTCTGCCTGCCGCTGTTGAGCCTTCAACGATCGTTTCCTCCACCGCCATTCACAAAGTCGGGCAGGATTCCCAATGGGCTGCCCTGCGGGCAGTTCAATTTTCCCAGCGTCCCGCCCATGCTGATCAATTACATGTTGATATGTGGTGGGATGGTCACAATATCGCCAGGGATGCCGGCACCTATTCTTACAATGCCCCACCACCCTGGCAGAACGCGCTGGTCAGCACCCGGGTTCACAATACCATAACCATTGACCACCTCGATCAAATGGCCCCGGCGGGCAAGTTCCTCTTCCTCGATCGCGCCCAGGCGCATTGGCTGCCCGGTGAGGACGGAAATACTCTCTCGGCTTATCACACGGGATACCAGAATAAAGGCATCACCCACACCCGATCATTGCGTTTTAATCCCGGAACCGGATTTTCGATTGTCGATCAAGTGGCGTTGAAAAAACCAACACAACCCCGCGAGGTCACCTTGCATTGGCTGCTGCCGGATTGGCAGTGGGCGTGGCAGGATGGAGTTCTGCATCTCTCCCAACAAAACCATCACATTGACCTTTCCATTTATGCTCATTTCGCTGAACCTGAAACTGGGGTTGCGCCTGTCCAGCTGGAGTTGATTCGCGCCGGGGAAATTTTAATTGGGCAAAGGAACAATGAGATCATGGGCTGGGTCTCCCCCACTTACGGGGTCAGAGAGCCGGCACTATCGCTTTCATTAACCTGGAAGACGTCTCAATCTCTAACCATACACTCCGATTGGCTGTTGAAGAAGGATATCTGAACATGCATATCCTGTTGATTCACCAGGCATTTGCCGCCCTCGATGAGCCCGGCGGCACGCGGCACATCGAGATGGCGCGCATTTTGGCGCAAAAAGGTCACCAGGTGACCATCATCACCAGCCCGGTGAGTTACCTCACGGGAAAAACCCGCTTCGCACGCCGCTGGAAGGCTGTTGAACAACCCTTCCCCGGGGTGAAGATTCTGCGCGTGTACACCTACCCCGCCCTGCACCGCAGCTTCTTTCACCGCGTGCTAGGCTTCTTCAGTTTCATGTTCTCTTCGTTCTTTGTGGGGCTGGCCGTAACCAGGGTGGATGTCATCTGGGGCACTTCCCCTCCCATCTTCCAGGGCTGGACGGCCTGGTTGCTGGCTCGCCTCAAGGGAATTCCATTTCTCTTTGAAGTGCGCGACCTGTGGCCAGCCTTTGCCATTGCCGTGGGTGTACTGCGGCAAAAGACCCTCATAACGCTATCCCATTGGTTGGAATCATTTTTGTACCGTCACGCAGACGTGCTGGTGGTCAACTCCCCCGGTTTTATTGAACACGTCGAAAAACGCGGCGCCAGGGATGTGCGCCTGGTTGAAAATGGCGTTGACCCGGCAATGTTCCTTTCACCGCATAACGGCGTCAAATTCAGGCAGCAGCACGGGTTGGCGGAAAATTGCGTTATCCTCTACGCCGGCGCGCACGGCATCTCCAATGACCTCGAAGTTGTGCTGGAGGCTGCCGCTCTCACCAGGCATGAACCAGCGCTAAAATTTGTCTTTGTCGGCGACGGCAAGGAAAAGCCGCGCCTGTTGCAGCGGGCTGCTGAGCTCAACCTCACTAATGTAATCTTCCTGCCATCCGTGCCAAAAACTGATATGGCAGAGGTGATCGCCGCTGCGGATGCCTGCCTGGCGATCCTGAAACCGATCGAGATGTATAAAACCACCTATCCGAATAAGGTTTTTGATTATATGGCTGCTGCCAAACCCGTCCTGCTGGCAATTGATGGTGTCATTCGTGAAGTGGTGGAAAAAGCCGATGCAGGTATTTTTGTAGATCCAGGTAACCCAACATCTCTTGCCAATGCGGCACTCCGCATCAAAGCTGATCCCAACGAGGCACGCCAACTTGGGGTAAATGGTCAGTCCTACGTAAAAGAGAATTTTCACCGGGGGTTACTCGCAGAGAAATTCGAGTCGATTTTACTTAAGCTTCTCGAAAAGAAGGCGAGATCCTGATCCTCGCCACGCGAGGTAAAATATTAACCTATGGATAAACAACGCTGGGCAATCGAAACAAAAGAACTGGAACTTTTTTACGGTGATTTCCGTGCGGTAAAGCATGTGGATCTCCAAATCGAGCCGCAAAAGATCACCTCCATCATCGGTCCCTCTGGATGCGGCAAAAGCACGGTACTTCGCGCATTCAACCGCATGAATGACTTCATTCCCAGTGCTCACGCCACTGGCAAAGTGCTCTTCCAGGGTCAAAACATCTACGAGCCGCAAGTTGACCCGGTTGTCGTGCGTCAGAAGATCGGTATGGTTTTCCAGAAACCCAACCCCTTCCCCAAGACAATTTACGATAATATCGCCTGGGGCGCGAGGATCAACAACTACAAGGGGAGTCTCAATGACCTTGTAGAGTCTTCTCTACGTGATGCAGCCCTCTGGGATGAGGTCAAGGATCAACTTCAGAAATCCGCCCTCTCGCTTTCAGGCGGGCAGCAGCAGCGCCTGTGTATCGCCCGTGCGTTGGCGGTGAAACCCCAGATCATCCTGATGGATGAACCCTGTTCAGCGCTTGACCCGATTGCTACATTAAAGATAGAAGATTTAATGCGCGAATTGTCAAAAAACTATACAATAATCATCGTCACACATAACATGCAGCAGGCTGGCCGCGCCTCTGATTTCACCGCTTATTTCACTATGGACGCAGACCGTGCCGGCATGATGGTGGAGTATGGAGAAACCAGCCAGGTTTTCACCAACCCACGCAACAAATCAACAGAAGACTACATTTCGGGACGTTTCGGTTAATCAGGAAACAAGAGGTGCAAAATGGCAAGAGATAATCTGTTACTTCATATTCACCAGGTCCAGGATGAGTTATTGCTAATGGGAAGCATGGTCGAACAAGCTACCCTGCGCTCGATTCAAGCCTTGAAAAAAAGGGATATTGAAGGCGCAAAAGGGATTTACAACGAAGATAATCTGGTCAACGAAAAAAGGTATGCTATAGAAAACTCGGTCCTGATTCTTATTGCCACACAGCAGCCATTGGCGCATGATCTGCGGCTGATGGCAGCCTTGCTGGAGATAGCGGCAGAAATTGAGCGCATGGGGGATTACGCCAAAGGCATTGCCAAGGTTGTGGTCAAACTCGGCGACATTGACCTGCCCATGCCTTTAACAGAAATTGAGAAAATGGCTGCGCTATCCATCGATATGTTCCACCGGGCTTTGAGTGCATTTATCGCTGAAGACCCGCTTGCTGCCCGCAAGATACCCTCGGAGGATGATGCAGTGGATTTGTTGTATCAAAAGGTTCAAAAGGATGTCGTCGAGGTGATGATCAAAAATCCGGAATTGATCGATTCTGCCAACCTCTTCATGTGGGTGGCGCACAACCTCGAACGCATGGCTGACAGGGTCAGCAATATCTGTGAGCGCACGGTCTTTGTTGCCACGGGTGAGTTGGGTGAATTGGAAGTGGAAAAAAAACGCTTGGATTAGGCATTTGCCTGACATTGCAGACGAATTAATAAGGAGAAGGCTATGCAACCCAGTGGAACCAGTGCTGCCGATCAGCTTAAACGGGACATCGACACAGTCCGTCGTGACCTGACCGAACTCATCCGGAAGGTCAATTTCACATCATTACGCGACGAAACCTCCGACCTGGATACCAGGATCGCCAATTTCCCCACGCGCATTCAACAGGTGCGGGAACGGAGATATGCCTTTAGCCGGGTGCTGGAATCACAGGCTTTGGAGTACCAGAAGCAGTGGGCTGCCAAACGCGGGCAAATCCAAAACCAGATTACTTTGCAATCTAACAGTTTACAGGCGCAGCTCCGCCCCCTTGAGTCGCGGGTTGCCGCGTTAAGCCTCGGTTCCACACCAGCAATGACAGTAAAAACCATAATGAATGAAGTGAATGGTTTTGAAACCAGAGTCAGTTCTGCTGAGAGTTCGCTGCGGGAACTTTTCGACAGTTTGAAACAGGAATTTGCGAAGTCATCCAGCCAGGTTGACCTGATCGAGAAAGCTCTTGACCAGTCCGAATCAGCCAGTTTTGGTTTTCTCCCCGGTGAATGCATCTACATGACTACCAAGGCTGTGTGGACCCGGGACACCAGAGAAGACAAAGAAGACCCGGAAGGTATTCTCTTCCTCACCGACCAGCGCTTGCTTTTTGAGCAGCGAGAGGAGATTGCCAGGAAGAAAGTCCTCTTCGTGACCACCGAACGCGAAAAAGTGCAGAAATTACAGTTCGAGACCCCGGTCGTGGTAATCGAAAACCTCAAAGCCACCAAGCAGGGATTGTTCAAGAACGAAGATTGGCTCGAGTTCCAACTGCCCAGCGGCTCCTTCGCCCGCGAGGTCAAACTGCACCTTGATGGCGGTGATTGCAATACTTGGCAGCAGATGCTCAACCGCATCAAGTCCGGCGATATTGAGGCTGAGCGTGCCCTCGAAGTGGATGTGAATGCAGTAGAAAAAGCACGCTCCGCACCTGCCAGATGCCCCAGTTGCGGCGGCGCCATCACCAAACCTGTTCTGCGCGGTATGGATTCGATCACCTGTGATTTCTGCGGTACGGTAATCCGCTTGTAATTACCAAAAGGAATGGTCTCAACACAATAAAAAAGGGAGTTCAAATTGAACTCCCTTAATCTTATAGCCCTTCGAACAGGTCTTTTTCTTTCTTCTTCCCCGGAGGCGGATAAGCCCGCATGTACTGGTCACTGATACCGGAGATTTTGCGAAACCATCCCAAGATACCCCCGGTTATCTTGGCGCCGCCCTGGCTGGCATGGCAGGCAGAAGCCTGGTCTCGTAAGTCAGCCACATCCCTGTAATCCACCTCTGCATGGATCGGAAAGCGCACTTCAGCGATGGATTGAAAATCGATGTCGCCATTTTTGCCAAATTTACGGGGATCCTTGCCGGTGAGGCGCATGAAGAATATCGCCAGCCGTAGAAATCCGCGCGGGAAGGTGTGAAAATAGAGTTTGGAGGGAGCAAATGCCGGGGCATCCCCGGGGTAAAGGTTGGCATCCCCCGCAGCGTGGAACGCCTTGACGGTGGCGTTGTGAATGGCTATATGATCCGGGTGGCGGTATCCGCCAATGGGGTCAAAAGTGATCACCACTTCAGGTTTGAGTTTGCGGATGTATTGAACCACATCCCCTGTCACTTTATCGATATCCGCTGCAAATAACGCCTGGGGGTGTGAATTGTCCATTGTCCCTGGCATGCCCGAATCACGGTAGTTAAGGAAATACACACCGGCAAGTCCGAGTGTCTGGGCAGCACAACGCAGTTCGTTTTCGCGCAGCTCTGCAACACTGGCGTAACCTTCCATCATTTCAGCGGGTACTTCTCCGACCTCCCCGCGGGTGGCGCACACCAGGTAGACGTTTACTCCCAGTTTGGAATAATGGGCCAGGGTGCCCCCGGTGCCAAAAGTTTCATCATCCGGGTGGGCTAGAACTGCGAGCAGCGTGCGCGAAGGAGTGGTCATTGTCATCCTAATCTTCTTTTATTATTCGCAGGATTATACGCCTGTTCTCGTCACTTCCAGGGTTCACTTCCACAGTCGGGGCAGCCTGGATTACGTTTGACTTGAATTTCCTGGAATCGCATCTCCAGCAAATCCACCAGCAGCAGTCGTCCTGCCAGCGGTTTTCCTATCCCCAACAACAGCTTGATCGTCTCGTTCGCCTGTATAACCCCGATGACACCTGGAGCCGTTGCGATCAATCCATTTTTCGCGGGATCAGGGATTGCCTCCTCTGCCGGTTTTTGGGCATACAAACAGGTGTAACAGGGACCATTAGGACTGTGGAAGACACTCACCTGACCTTCAAATCTGAACACTGCTCCGTGCACCATCGCTTTGTGCTGCACCACGCACTCACGGTTGATCACCTGCCGAGCAGGGAAATTATCCGTGCAATCCAGCACAACATCGTACTCGTTGATCAAGGCGGCTGCATTTTCCCCTGTCAGGCGCAGCGCATGCTGCTTCACCTCAATCTCTGGATTGAGATTTTGGAGTATTTTCGCTCCTGAAGAAGGTTTGGGTTCCCCCAGTGTTTCAACTGAATGCAGCACCTGCCGCTGGAGATTACTTAAAGCCACGCGGTCATCATCCACAAGCCCGAGCTTTCCAATACCGGCTGCAGCCAGGTAAAGCGCTGCTGGTGAGCCCAATCCCCCCACTCCTATCACGAGAACGGAGGCATCCTTCAATTTCACTTGGCCGTTTAAGCCAACCTCAGGGAGCTGCAGGTGTTTTTGGTAGCGTTCCATCTCGGTGGAGCTCAAACTTTCAGTCATCGGACCCTCCCTTATCAACATCGCATCCCTTGTGAAATTCCTATTTACCTTGGTGTTACAATTTATAAATGCAACTAATTTTAACCCACGAACAGGCGGATTTTGATGCAGTTGGCGCGCTAGCAGCAGCACACCTGTTGTATCCTTCCGCATTACCTGTTCTCCCCAAAAGGTTGAATCAAAATGTGCGCAGGTTTATTAACCTGTACAGGACCGAACTCCCGTTTGTTGAGATAACAGAATTACCTGGTGATCCCATTGATGCCATCATCCTTGTGGATACGCAATCGCTGGTGACCCTTAAGAACTTGCGCAAAGATGCCGCAATTCATGTGGTGGATCACCATTTGGAAAGACCTAATCTGCCTGCTCATTGGGTTAAAACAATAGAAAAAGTTGGCTCCACCACCTCACTCTTTGTCGACCAGCTCAAGGAACACAATACTCTTTTCAATGCCAGCATCGCCACACTCATGCTGCTCGGCATTTACGAAGACACCGGCTCGCTAACCTACGCTGCCACAACGGTTAAAGACGTTTATGCTGCCGCCTTCCTCATGGAAAGGGGCGCTGATCTGCGCATTTTGAGCGACTACCTAAACTCTGCGCTCACACCTGCACAACTCGCGGTAGCCGATGAATTGCTGAACAATACTCAGCTGTTGACCGTCCACGGTAAAAAGATCCTTATCTCGCGCGCCTCTGCTTTGGATATGGAGGAGGAGATTTCTGGAATTGCCCACAAGATCCGCGACCTTCTGGACCCGGATGCGCTCTTCCTCCTGGTACACACCCGGGAAGGCATCCGCCTGGTGGCGCGGTCTACCAGTGACGATATCGATGTCAGCCAGGTTGCCAACCTTTTCGGCGGAGGAGGGCACGCACGCGCCGCCGCTGCCTTGCTGCATCCTGATGGCACGCCTCACTCAAGCACCGAGGATGTTTTTTCAGAGGCTATCAATCGCATCGTTGAATGCCTTCAGAAAGCGATCAAACCTGCGGTAACCGTCGGCAAGATCATGTCCAAGAAGCCGTTGTTAATTACCAGGAACACCTCGCTCAAGGATGCCCTGGAAAAGATGAAGCGCTACGGCTACGAGGGATACCCTGTCATTGAGGACAGGCAGGTGGTGGGACTGCTCACCCGGCGGGCGGTTGACAGGGCTTCCACGCACAAACTCGAATTGACTGCCGGCAGCCTGATGGACGCAGGCAACTTTTCCCTTGTGCCTGATCAGACGCTCGAAGAGGTGCAGGATCTTATGGCCAGCACCGGATGGGGTCAAATCCCGGTCATCGATCCCACCTCAAAGGAAATTGTGGGGATAGTGACGCGTACTGACCTGCTCAAGAATTTGCGTAAATTATCGCCCATGAAGACCTCCGCGGTGAATTACGCGCAGAAGATCGAGAATGCCCTTTCTCCCGGCAGGCTCGCCCTGCTGCGCAAGGTGATCGAGGCGGCCAACCTGGATAACATGCCCATCTACACGGTAGGAGGGTTTGTGCGTGACTTGCTCCTGGACCGCCCCTCGAATGATTTTGACATCGTGATTGAAGGAGACGCCGTCAGGATTGCTCAGAAACTTTCAGCGCAGTTTGGAGGGCGTGTTGTCAGCCATCGGCGCTTCGGAACCGCAAAATGGCAGGTCAAGGAAATCCGCTCTGAACTCGCGAAAGCTCTCAACGTTGAAGGCACTCACGGAGAGGACTTGCCCGAATTTCTTGATCTCATCAGTGCCCGCACTGAATTCTACGACCATCCCACTGCCCTCCCGACGGTGGAGCGCTCGAATATTAAACTGGATCTTCATCGCCGCGATTTCACCATCAACACGCTCGCTCTGCGTCTCGACCGGCATCATTACGGGGAGTTGTATGATCACTGGGGCGGTTTGAATGACCTGCACAATAAGAAGATCCGTGTGCTGCATTCCCTTTCCTTCGTGGATGACCCCACCCGTTTGCTGCGGGCTGTCAGGTTTGAGCAGCGTTTTCAATTCCAAATTGAGGAGCGTACGCTTCAACTGATGGATGAGGCTCGCCCCATGCTGCGCCAGGTAAGCGGTGACCGCTTGCGCCACGAATTTGACCTGGTTTTCAATGAGACAGACCCCTGCCGGATCTTGTCTAGAATGATGCAATTGGATCTCTTATCCTCGATTCACCCGCAGCTGCGCTGGAATGTGGAACAGGAACCCTCCATGCGGAGCATTAGACCCGTTCAGCTTGAACCTGGATGGGATTTACCCGCTCACGTGGGAAACGTCCCTTTGGAGTTAGCCCTTCAATGGTCCATCTGGCTGGCGGGATTACCTGCGAAAACCGTGAAAGAAATATCTGCCCGCTTTAAGTTGCCTGCACCTCTGGCAGGCATCGTTCGCTCAACGGCTGAACTCCTCCCGGATCTGAGCCTTCTGCCTGGCATGAAACCAAGCGGAATCACCGCGCAGTTGGAATCCTTCCCTGAGGTCAGTCTCTTCACTGCCTGGCTGCAATGTAACGATCAGGGAGTTAAAGACCTAATCGTCAGATACATCCAAAAATGGAAAAATACGCAGCCCATAACCAACGGGGATGATCTGCGAAAAGCAGGCTTGCTGCCTGGTCCTGCGTACAAGAACATTCTCACTGCATTGCGCTCAGCCTACCTCGATGGAACCATTACCTCGCTGGAAGAAGAAAAAAAACTCTTATCCGAAATCCTTGCACAGGAACGATAAGCATTATGGATTTCACAAAAGTCGTACAAATTAAGGACAATAACAGGGAATCCATTACCATTCGACCGCTGGTTAAATCTGACCTGCGCGCCCTCGAGTGGGAAGGCGAATATCAACATTTCCGCAACCTCTTTAATGATATGTATGAAAAAATCCAGACAGGCATCTCGAGAGCCTGGGTGGTGGTTAATGATGAAAACTATATGATCGGGCAGGTTTTTCTGCAGCTGCGCAGTGACCGCCTGGAATTGGCTGACGGCTGGAACAGGGCGTATTTATATTCATTACGTATCCGCCCCGAGTACCGCAACAAAGGCATTGGGGGACGCATGTTACAACTGGTTGATGATTTCCTCGTGACAGGGGGATTCACCAGGGTGACTCTCAATGTCGCCAGGGACAACCTGGCAGCCATCCGCCTGTATCACCGCCATGGGTACAAGATCGTGGCAGAAGAACCGGGAATCTGGTCTTACCCGGATGACGAAGGTATGTGGCAGACGATCAACGAGCCTTCCTGGTGCATGGAAAAGATACTGCCCGTCGCATGATCTACTTCAGGGTGAATATACGCTGATCTCGACGCCGGACGGGGATTGGAAATCCACTTGTAAGCGATCCAGTATCTTCTCTTGATCTGTTAGCGCCAGTTCAAAATCCAAAGCAAATGACTCCCAGTTGACATTTAAAGGCACAACCATAACCTTGCTTATACGGTTATTAATTATCGTGATTTGAATCAACGCAGAGCGTTGCACGTCAGGCAGCATATGCTGGTCGGACACCAGGTTTCCCAGGCTGTACAGAATCAATGCATGGTGCCCATCCTCGCTTGAGGTAAGCCATTCCATCCGTTGAAGCACATGCGGATGGTGCCCCCAGATGAGGTCTGCGCCGGCGTCCACCCAATCCTGCGCCAGCTTTTCCTGGCGCGTATCGGGACCAGCCTGGTACTCGTTCCCCCAGTGGGCAGAGATCACTACAAAATTCCCGGCACTCTTTTGTGCTCTGATGCTGTTGACAATGCCTGCTTCATCAACCTCTGTAATCACGGCATCAACCCCGATAAATACCAGGTCATTCTCTGGCAACTCCTTCATCCAGGTATTACTCACCTCATGCAGCGTTACAAAACCTTCTGCCTCTAGCAGTTGGCGTGTCTGAAGAATACCTCCCGCGGAACAATCATCCTGGTGATTATTATTTGCCGTCAACACATCGAATCCGGCAGACTGCAGCACGCTCAGCTGGTTACTCGCTGCGCACAGGTTCATTTCTGCATTCGCGAGATGCGATATCGGGGTCAGGTCCTCAGTCAGTGGGGATTCAAAGTTTGCCACGTAAAGGTCATCCATTGAACCGCTGGCATTTGACAGATTTTCCGGAGGCGACAGGTCAAGTTTCTCCCAATTCTCAATTATGGGCTCTCCTCCGCGTGCCAGCATGATATCGCCGCCAAATGTAATTGTATAAGCCTCGTTACTGGAGCAGCCGCAAAGGAACAGGAGCGCCAGTACCAGCGCTCCTGCCACTTTATCTTTCCGCGTTTTTACTTGATGATGAATGAGGATGTCCATTGCGGCGCGTCCGGAGCGCTGCCCGATTCCAGCATGGCACGCCATTGTTCATCGGTCATGCGTTGATCCAGCGGCATTGGGAACTCGTAATAGGTGTAGACCGCCCCCACCGTTACATGCCAGGGCTCCTGGGGTGAAACGACGTAGATCAATGTCGGGTAGCCCACTCCCTCCTCCAGCACGCGTCCTACTCCGGTAGCCACATCCGCCACCAGCGCAGATTTCTGGTCCTCAAGCGTTCCCCTGCCCTGGATGTCCTCTGCCGGGTCTGCCGAGGCGATGGTTACGGCTTCAAGCCAGCCGCCGTAGTAACTCATGCGCCAGTACTCCTCATCGGTCGGTTTTTCTCCATTGAGTTCTTTTTCCGAGATCGTTAAAAGGAACTGAAGTTGTTCGATCAGGTTGTCCAGGTTGCCGGCTGTCACGTCATCCAGCATTTCCCGTCCCGACAATCCGTTGCGGGTCATTTGCGCCAATGCCAGTAAACGTGCGTAAGCCTCAGGGTTTGCTTCAACGTAACCCAATGGCGGCTCATCATCCGGTCCACCGCCCATTTCTGCCATCACCTGTTTGGCATAAAGAATGGTGTCGTGTTTCAATTCTGTCCACGAGGCAAGCGCGGTCTGCATATCCTTGTGCAGCCAGGCTTGCGTTTGCATAAAGGCTGGGTATTGCTCCCCCTTCACCGCGAACACCGGCTGCAGGGAGTACAACCACGACCAGTAAAGGTTTTGCGTCCATGAATCCAATCCATAGCCGCTCACCTCGCCTTTTACTTTATTCAATTGGGTATCGTAATTTTCAAATTTCGTCTCACCCATTTCATCAAGCAGCTTATAGGCTTCATCAGAGCCCATGG
Source organism: uncultured Anaerolinea sp. (assembly GCA_964533735.1). GTDB lineage: Bacteria > Chloroflexota > Anaerolineae > Anaerolineales > Anaerolineaceae > UBA6107. The sequence goes on from CAZHMD010000001.1 coordinate 611,277, forward strand.
CTGCCAGTACATCCAGGCTTTTTGGCAGGTCGCGCGGATTCACCAGGGTACCGACCTTGCGCCAGATGACCTGACCAAATATGTATTGATCCAGCGTGAAGCGCTGCCCCATGAAACGGAATCCCTGGGTGGCATCATCACGATCCTGCCAGATCCACACCCACATGGAATTGATCTGGGGAGGCGGCAGTTTCTTGGCTTTATCTGTAAACTGAGCCAGCAGATCAGCGTCTGCGAATTTGATTAATTCAGGGCTGCTTCCATAGACCTGGTCTGAAATGGCGCCGTATTCAGTGATTGAAAGATCGTCCGCTTTGCCCACAATGAAGACAGTGGGATCGTAGATGTTGCTCCACAATTCCATGGCTGGTTTTCCAGAAGAGGTTAAAGCGGAGCGCATCGCCTGGATCATCAGCAGTGCGCGTTGGGTCTCAGCAGGGATCTTTAGTCTGTACGTCAGCCGACCATACCACATCATCGTTTTGAAATACGTTTTCAATTCCTCGCTGCGCGTGTAATGCCCGCGGGGAATGTATTGCGAATAATCCTCGATCAACTGGTCCTCAGCGGCCTCGCCCCCCATCAGCCAGATGGGAGAAACAACGTTTTGACTGTGCTCTTCAATGAGTGCCAGTTCCGCGTCTGCGAGCTGCTGTACATGCTCCGGAACATCCACTTCCTTTCCCAGCAGGTTTGAGGCAACCACAAAATAGGCCAGGTTGCGCGCTGCAAGTTCCTCCAGTTCTGTTCCCGTCAGTGAGCTGAGCTGCTCCTGGCTGGCGCTTACCAGTGCGGCAGTCAATTCATCCAGCAGGGGGATGAATGACTCCCGTTCCAGGTCACGCAGCATCTTATCGAAGACCAGGTGGTAAACATGGAAGATCGAATCAGTGGTGATGAACACCGGCAGTTCTGAATAGCGGGTGGACTCGTACGCCTGATAAAACTCCATGAACATCTTATTGGGATCAGTAACAGGCGGTACGACGACGAATCCATTGGCTAATAACGCTTCTTTTTGCGTCACCGTCAGGTTGCCCACATCCAGACCGGTCACACTCCCTGCGGTTAATGGCAGGCTGTAGCCGCCAGTGAATTTTTCCGGAATGGTGTACGTGATCAATGGATACTCAGCAAATACCACGGGGACTATTCCGGGATTTTCTTCAAAAACCAGGGTGGACTTTAGGTTTTCTTCTGTTGCTGTTGGTTCCTTTGATCCAATATCAACGGGCAATTTCTCCAAAAGGTTGGAGAAATTACAGGCAGCGACCACCATCGTTAAAAGGATCAAGAGAGAAGCCCACTTCCAAATTCTATTGCGGTTCGCGTTCATGTTCACCTCCTAAGTTAGTCCGTCAGGATCAATGCAAGTTGATCCGTTTGATAGACCGCATAGCCAGAATAATTCCCTTCTATGCGGTCAAGCAATGTAAAGACAAACCCCTGCCACTGCCAGATGGTGATGTTTCCAGTTTCAACTGCTGCATCATAATCACCCTCAAGCGCGATTAATTCCTCGTATCCATCTTCATCAATGTCAAAAGCCCGAATGTCAAAAATCGGGTTGGCCAGTGCCGAACCTGCCCACAACTCGCGGTATTCATCACCATCCCAGTCCATCAGGATGAGATGTGCGCTCAATCCATCCTTATTTTGAAACTCCGCGATCCTGCCCCCGCTCGGTAGAAAGCGGTCTATCGGCCAGGGTGCAAATGAGCGCCAGGCAACCAATGCTACTTCGCTTGTCCCATCTCGGTTGAGGTCAGCCTGCATTGCTTCCGTGATTTTCCAGTTCTCGGGGCTGTGCCATGCATAGTCGTTACCATTCTTTTCACAGCGGTAAAGCGTGAGTTTTTGGTCGGACAGCTCGAAACAATTTTCATTAATGGTAATGGGATTATCTGTTCGGATACCTGGGAGTTGATCCCTAAATGAGATAGAAGGCACCTGCACCATCTCCTGCTGAGCACTTTCCCAATGCCACACGCGGATTGCTTCCGGAGAGGTTTGAGACAAGACAAGCACAATCAATATTGAACTTGCAAGCACACGCATTATTGCCATTGAGCACCCTCTGGTCATATTGTACAACCAACCAAATATTTTCAGAATGTCGGAGTTTTCAGATTACATGCTCTGCTGGAATCTTTGGGATGGCGAGCGTTTTCCCGGTTGACATATCGCAAATTTTTCCTGATGAACCTTAAGGTTTCTTGACATTCAAGAATATTTTTTATACAATGAAAAAGCATTCTTCCCGGGGTTGGAAGTCTAGGAAACAATGTTCGCCTTTTTTCTGATGAATGACGTAGCTTCTGAGGAGCATAAACGTTTCGTGGACAAAAAACGAAATTACGTCAAAAAACAAGGTCTCCATTTTTGTCCCATTGGAAATTTTTCCGGGGAGTACATTCCCTAATCCTGCCGTTGATGGCGGCGGTTTTCCATTAACACTTTTTAGTGGTTCGAGTCAACCTAATTAATTTCGTAAACTATTACCGGTACTGCTTCCTTAATCGACATTGAATTGGTTGTGGGTAATCCGCGGTTAATTGCGGAAAGCTCCTCATCAAGACACTTTTTTCTTTGAGAAAATTCTTTAGTCAGTCGGAGGTATATTTGGAAGCAGAACTTTCTCCTCTAAGCAAGCCGCGTAAGCATTGGCGCAGGGACGTGAAAGACTGGTTGCAGGCTTTTCCATTTCTCCTGCCATCTCTTTTCATTTTCACGCTCTTTATATTCATTCCATTGGTGCGCTCAGTCGTCCTGAGTATGCATGCCACCAATCCTATTGGCGTGATGACTACTTATGTGGGGTTTAAATATTACCAGCGCATTTTCGCCTCCGAAGTATTTTTGAATAGTCTGATAGTCACCTTGAAATTCGTTCTCTACACAGTCCCGTCAATCATTATTGCGGGATTAATTTTGTCCACCCTGGCGAATATGCGTCTTAGAGGAGTCTCAGCTTTCCGTATCATATTCTCATTGACCATTTCAATTTCCGCAGCAACAGCGGCTTTGCTTTTCATGTTCCTTTATCACCCGCTCCTTGGCAGTTTCAACTACATCCTCAGTTTTGTAGGCATAGAACCCATTCCATGGTTGATTGATGTCAAGTGGTCATTGATTGCAGTCGCCATTCCGCGCATCTGGTTGGGGACAGGCTTTTCCACCGTCCTTTTGTTGGCTGGCATGCAGGGAATCTCCGAAGAATACTACGAAGCCGCCAAGATTGATGGTGCTGGTTTCTGGCAAAGCTGGAAACACATCACCCTGCCATTGATCACCCCCAGCTTGTTTTTTCTCGTCGTGGTCACCACCCTTGGTGCCTTCCAGACTTTCACCGAGGTCAATGTTCTAACCGCCGGAGGTCCAATTAATTCCACAGACGTCATCGTGCAGGAGATCTTCCGCAGCTTCTATTTCAACGGACAATATGGTCTTGCATCCGCCCAGGCTTTGGTTCTGTTCGTGATCATCCTGGCACTGACGATCCTCCAATTTGGTGTACTTGAAAGGAGGGTTAATTACGAATGAGAAAATCATCGCGTTTTCTAAAAGGGTTTGGAAAAGTCCTGATGTACTTGCTGCTGATCATCGCTGCAATTGTTATGATGTTTCCTCTATATTCTGGGCTTGTGACCAGTTTATTGGGACCAGACACCATCTTCTCGTATCCACCCAAGCTTTATCCAGTCGAATTCCGCTGGCAGAACTATATCGACGCGATGCAGCAGGCGCCGTTGCTGCGTTTTATTTTGAATTCCTTCATCCAATCCAGCGGTGTCATGATCCTTCAGCTCGTTACCGCCTGCCTGGCTGCATTTGCGTTTGCATATAAAAGGTTCAAGGGAAAAAATATCGTATTTTTGATCTTTTTATCTACAATGATGATTCCCTGGGAATCCACCATCATTCCAAACTACCTTTTTATCCAGAAGATCGGATGGGATGACACTTATATGGGACTGATAGCTCCCTTTGTGGCCACTGCCTTTGGAACATTTCTAATACGGCAATTTTTTATGAGCCTCCCCAAGGACCTTTATGACGCCGCAAAAATGGATGGATGCGGTGACGTCCGGTTCATAATAAGCATCTTAATTCCTCTGGCTCGTCCTGCATTAGGAACCTTGGCAGTCTATAGTTTTCTGCAAACGTATAACCAGTACCTGTGGCCTTTATTGATCACGAATAAAACGGAAATGCGCACCGTCCAGATCGGCATTACCATGCTTCAGGTGTTTGAGCGGGAACAGTGGCAGGTCGTTCTCGCCGGGGTGGTTATCGTTATGATCCCAACCCTGGTGCTGTTCTTCGTTGCCAACCGCCAGTTGATTCGAGGCCTTACCGCAGGTGCCATAAAAGGGTAGTCACTTAAAACCACACTGAGCTTGATCCGCTTTTCTGTCAGCGCGGTTTTTTGGGAAGTTGTTCAACACAATAATTTTGGAAGCCATGATCAGCAACTTTGAGAGGAGGTGTGAGCAGTCTCAATGGATTTCGTGATGCGATTGTGTTTTGCTTGACAAGGTTCGATCATATTCACAATTCGGAGGAGAGTAGTAATGAAACGTTCACTGATTAGCATCTTATCGATCGTCGTTTTGTTGGGAATGCTTTTGCAGGCTTGTACACCTACACCAACAGCCGCGCCAGAAGTAACCGCCCCGGAAGTAGTTAAGACCGAAGCTCCTGTTGTAGCCACTGAAGCACCCGCACCAACCGGTCCGGTCAACATCGCCTTCTGGCATGCCATGAGCGGCCACAATGGTGAAGTTGTAGATGAACTGGTAAAACGTTTTAACGAATCCCAGAGCGATATCATCGTAACCGCCACCTTCCAGGGCAGCTATGACGATGAGATCAACAAATTAAAAGCTGGGTTCCAGTCCAAAGATGTCCCCGCCATTGTGCAGGTCTACGACATCGGAACTCGTTTGATGATTGACCTTGGTGTGATGACCCCCATGCAGGATTTCATTGACGCCGAGAATTTTGATGTCGCCGACATCGAACCGAATGTTGCCAACTACTACAGTGTTGACGGCAAGATGTGGTCGATGCCCTTTAACACCTCCAACCCGGTGTTGTATTACAACAAAGACATGTTCGCCGCTGCCGGGCTTGATCCTGAAAAAGCCCCCCAGACCTGGGCTGAAGTTGAAGAAGCTGCCCGTGCAATTAAGAAATCCAATCCCGCAGTATACGGCTGCTCCTTTGCCATTTACGGCTGGTTCTTCGAACAATTTACCGCCGTCCAGGGTGGCTACTTTGTTGATAATGACAACGGTCGCACCGCCACTGCCACAAAAGCAGTATTCAATGGACCCGAAGGCGTTGCTCTGCTCGATTGGTGGAAGGGTATGATCGACGAGGGTATTTGCTCCAATCTCGGTCGTAAAACCACTGATACAAAAGCAGCCTTTGATTCACAGGCAGTCGCCATGACCCTCGATTCCACTGCTGGTCTGCGTGACCGAATTACAGCCGCTGAGGGTAAGTTTGAAGTCGGCGTTGGTTACCTGCCCCGTGCCAAAGCAGAAGATTATGGCAAAGCCGGTACCATCATTGGTGGTGCATCTGTATGGATCACCAACCTGCGGCCTGTAGAAGAGCAGCAAGCTGCCTGGGAGTTTGTCAAGTTCCTCGCCAGCGCTGAATCTCAGGCTTACTGGCACATCCAGACTGGTTATTACCCCATCAATTCCAAGGGTTATAATGAGCCCGATGACATTGCCTGGCGTGCTCAATATCCTCAGTTCGAAGTCGCCATGGACCAGCTCCACATCGCACCTTTGAACAACGTCACCGCTGGCGGGCTTATCGGTGTATTCCCCGAAGCTCGTCAGACTGTGGAAGGCGCTATTGAGGAGTTCTTCGCCGGACAGGCAACTGCCCAGGAAGCTCTGGATAAAGCAGCCGCATCCATCACCACCGCCATTGAGGATTACAACCTCTCGATCGGCAAGTAAATTTACAAATTAAGTTAACGGATTGTGGGAGCTGAGTACTTCAGCTCCCACATTCTTAAGGAAAAGTGGAATAACCATGACCCGTAAGATACTTGCAGTTATGCTTTTACTGGTATTAATACTAACGGCTTGTCAAAATACTGAGCCGCTCCCCGAGAATACCCAAACCCCATCCAAAACACCAACCACCTTGTTGGAAACTGATCCCAACGCAAAGGAAACACAGACTCCTATGACTCCACAAAATTCTCCCGTACTAATAATCGCCCACCGCGGCGCACGTTCGCTTGCTCCTGAAAACACACTCATGGCAGCAGAAATCGCTTATAAAGTTGGAGCGGATATGTGGGAACTGGACGTTGCCATGACTTCTGATAACGAACTTGTCGTCATTCATGATGACACCCTCACCAGGACCTCAAATGCAGCCGAGATTTACCCCAAAAAATCACCCTGGAATATTCACCAGTTTACCCTTGAAGAATTGAAGGGACTGGATTTTGGCAGCTGGTTCCTTAAAGAAGACCCTTTTGAAACAATAAAAGATGGGTTAATTTCGGCTGAGGATCAGGAGAAAATGAAAGGTCTCCAGATCCCCACATTAAAGGAAGCCCTGTTATTTACCCGTGATAACAACTGGAAAGTCAACATTGAAATTAAAGATGTCACCGGAACCCCAGGCGATGCCACCATTGTTGAACAGGTCGTCAGCCTCGTTGAAGAATTGGGTATGCAAGATTCTGTGATCATCTCTTCCTTTAATCATACTTATTTACGGCGCGTGAAAAATATCAATCCTGAACTGACTACTGCCCCAATCGTAACTGAGGGAGTAAGTGATCCGGTGGCTTTACTCCAGGATCTGGATGCGCAGGCATATCATCCCGGGCTAAAACGTATCGGTGACCTTTCCAAAATCGCGCTCGCCCGTGCTGCCGGTTTCGATGTAAATGTCTGGACCGTCAATGAAAAAGAAGACATGTTGAAACTGATTGAAGCTGGTGCGAGTGGACTTTTCACAGATTTTCCCCAATTAGGGGTTCAAATCCGTGACGGAATAATCAACTGAAGCGAATTCACCCGCAAAAACACCAATTCGGGAACAGTCCTTAAATATGGATTGTCATTATCGAATTCTTTGACAATAATGACTTCTTCCCTTAAAATAATAAGATTGAACTCATCTCATCTGAATAGAAGGGTGTCTTTTCATGAAAGAGTACTCGACCGATAAGATTCGTAATGTTGTACTGGCTTCTCATTCCGGTGCTGGCAAGACAATCCTGTGCGAGGCATTTCTTCATTTCACAGGCGCCACCACCCGTATGGGAAGAATAGAAGATGGCACTACCGCTTCCGATTTTGATGAAGAAGAAGCGCGTCGCACAATTTCACTGTACACATCAGTCATCCCGGTGGAATATCGTGACCACAAGGTAAATTTCCTCGATACTCCGGGATATACGGATTTTATCGGCGAAGTGATATCCGCCATGCGCGTCGCGGATAGCGCCTTGATCCTGGTCGATGCCGTCAATGGTCTGGAAGTCGGGACTGAGTTAGCCTGGAAATATGCCAGCGACTTTAAATTACCCCGTTTCCTGGTCGTCGACAAGATGGATCGCGAGAATGCCAATTTCCAAAAATCACTTGCGTCTGTTGAGGAATTTGCCGGCTCAGAATTACGCTTGATCCCCATCCAGTTGCCCTGGGGAGAAAAACAAGCCTTCCAGGGTGTCATTGATTTGCTCACCATGAAAGCTTACAAAGGTGATGGCAAGACCGCGGTCGAAATCCCTGCCGAATTCAAGGCAGCCGCTGATGAAGCCCGCATGAAACTCGTTGAAGCAGCCGCTGAAGGCGATGATTCCCTGCTCGAGAAATACCTCGATTCCGGCTCCCTGACTGATGAGGAAATTCTCAAAGGTCTAAAGAATGTCATCCGCAGTTGCAGTTACGCGCCTGTAGTAGTCGTTGCAGGCAGCAACGGCACCGGCGTTCTGCCGCTGTTGAACGCCGTCATCGACTTAATGCCCTCACCGTTGGAAACCCCCGCGGCTGTGGCTAAAGGCAAGGCTGGTGATGAGACCTTAACTCCCAAGGACGATGGTCCACTGGCTGTTTACGTTTGGAAAACCACTGCTGATCCGTTCGTTGGCAAACAAACCTATTTCCGGGTTTACTCCGGTGTGGTCACCCCTGATTCACGCCTGTGGAACCAGACGCGTGAACATGAGGAACGCCTGGGAACGGTCAACATCCCGCGCGGAAAAGATTCCTTCCCGGTAAAAGTCGTTCACTCAGGTGACATTTGCGTGGTACCAAAACTTACAGAAACATCCACCTCCAACACCATTTGCGACAAGAACCACCCGCTCACCCTGCCCATCCCGGTATACCCGAACGCGTTGTACCAGGTAGCCTTATTCCCCAAAACTCAGGCGGATTCCACCAAGATTTCCGCAGCATTGCATAAGCTGTGTGAAGAAGATATGACGCTTACATGGCACAACGACAATACCACCCTCCAGACCATTCTGCAGGGCATGGGCGATCAGCACATTGATGCCGCCATCCGCCGCGCTGAAGCCAAGTTCCAGGTAGGCATCAATGTTCATGAACCCAAAGTGCCTTACCAGGAAACCATCACCAAGTCTGCTTCAGCCATGCACCGCCACAAGAAACAAACAGGCGGTTCCGGTCAATTCGGCGAAGTCCATCTCAAGGTCGCCCCTCTTGCGGATAAAGATTTTGAATTCACCTGGGATGTCTTTGGCGGCGCAGTTTCTCAATCCTATTCGTCATCGATCCAAAAAGGGATCCTCAGCGTCATGAAAGAAGGCGTCATCGCCGGCTATCCTGTCTCCGGTGTTACCGTTTCGGTATTCGATGGCAAGGAACATCCGGTCGATTCCAAACCAGTGGCTTTTGAAGTTGCCGGTCGTGAAGCCTTCAAACTGGCCATTCGCGATGCCAACCCCGTGCTGCGCGAACCGATCATGCTGGTCAAGATCACTGTGCCTGAAGCCAACATGGGTGACGTGATGGGCGACCTCAACACCCGCCGCGCGCGCATCCAGGGCATGGAAACTGAACATGGTCATTCCGTGGTCACTGCCACAGTACCGCTGGCAGAAATGCTGCGCTACACCACCACCCTGCGGTCCATCACCCAGGGTCGCGGCATATTCACCATGGAAGTCGATCACACCGATGTGGTTCCTGCGCACATCGCCCAGGCTATCGTCGATGCCCGCACCAAGGAACTCGAAAGCAGAAAGGAAGAGTAAACCACTCCTCACCATAAAAAAGCTGGACGGGATTCCCCGTCCGGCTTTTTATTTCTGGCACTTGTTTATCTTGACCTTCTTAAGACCCTTTGGTAAGGTTAACTGTTACGGGATGGATACTGAATGGACGATTTCGTAAATCTTGAAAAAATCTGGGACCAGCTACTCTCCCGCGATCCGCATAAGATAAAGAATTGCTTTGCCGGGTTGGATAAGGATAGTCAGCAGACTGTTATCACCCACTTGCAGGAAATGGCAACTGGAACAGGCTGGCACCCGGAGCAGGTCAAATCAGCGTCTGTTGCCCTCGAGTCCATCCTGGAATAGGAGACTATGGAACTGAGTGAATTAACCCAAAAAATGAATGAACTGGTGACCGCTAAAGGATGGTACGCACCGGATAGCGCCAGACCCCAAACCCCTCGCAACCTGGCAATTTCACTATCTCTTGAAGCCAATGAAGTCCTTGAGCACTTTCAATGGGGAGACGCCATAGAAGACAAAACCGAGCTGGGGTCTGAACTGGCAGATGTGGCGTTATACTTGCTCCAGCTTGCCAGCGTCACCGGCATCGATCTCGAAAAAGCCATTCTTGAAAAAATTCATGTCAATTATGGCAGGCAGTGGAAATAATCCTCGCAATAACCAGGGTGAATCGATGAAGATAGCAGTTTATGGTGGCGCGGCGCCGAAATCCGGCGAACCTGCCTATGAAGAAGCCCGGCAGTTGGGTTTCCTGCTTGCAAAAGCCGGTCACACCGTCATGACAGGCGGTTACATCGGCGTCATGGAAGCAGCTTCACGCGGAGCGTATGAAGCCGGCGGGCACGTCATCGGCTCGACCTGCACCCAATTAGAAGAATGGCGCAAGGTAAAAGCAAACGCCTGGGTCAAGGAAGAATGGCAGTTCGCAACCCTGCGCGAACGCATGTACGCCCTGATCGACAATTGTGACGCCGCCATCATGATGCCCGGCGGAGTTGGTACCCTCGCTGAACTGGCGGTGATGTGGAACGAAGAGATCATTTCCATAAAATCCCCGCGCCTGATGGTGCTGGTCGGCAAGGGTTGGCAGAAAACCATTGCAACTTTCTTTGAAGAATTTGGGGCGTATGTTCACCTGCAGGACCAAAAAAGGGTCCGTTTTGCAGAAGATATCAATTCAGCCGTGGCAATCATTCATCAATTTGATCAAGCACTCATCTCAACCTTAGGACACGAAAATGGCAAATGAAAAATTAACCACCCGCAAAGAGAATTTTTCCGAATGGTACAACCAGGTGATCCAGCGCGCTGAACTGGCAGATTACGCCCCGGTACGTGGATGCATGGTTGTGCGTCCTCATGGGTGGGCACTATGGGAAAACATCCAGCAGTCGCTTGACCGGCGTTTTAAAGCCACTGGTCACGTCAATGCCGCCTTCCCGCTCTTTATCCCCATGTCCTTTCTTGAAAAAGAGAAGGAACACGTTGAGGGGTTTTCCCCTGAACTGGCAGTTGTCACCATCGGCGGTGGTGAAGTATTGGAGGAGCCGCTTGTGGTGCGCCCCACCTCAGAAACCATCATCGGGTATATGTACTCAAAATGGATCAAAAGTTACCGTGATTTGCCGGTACTCATCAATCAATGGGGAAACGTTGTCCGCTGGGAAATGCGTACGCGCCTCTTCCTGCGCACCCTGGAATTTTACTGGCAGGAAGGCCACACCGCCCACGCCACTGAAAAGGAAGCCGAGGAAGAAACCCTGCGCATGCTCGAGACCTACACCCGCTTTGCCATTGACGATGCCGCCGTCCCCGTCATTCCCGGTCGCAAAAGCGCCACTGAGAAATTCGCTGGTGCAGTGCACTCTTATTCCATCGAAGCCATGATGGGTGATACCAAAGCACTGCAGGCCGGAACCTCCCACTTGCTTGGTCAAAACTTTGCCAAAGCCTTCAATATCCAGTATCTCGATGAAACCAACAATCTCCAGTATTGCTGGACCACCTCCTGGGGTGTTTCCACCCGCTTCATCGGTGCCATCATCATGACCCATGGAGACGACCAGGGGTTGGTACTGCCTCCCAGGCTGGCACCTATCCAGGTTGTAGTGGTGCCGATTTATCGCAGCGAAGAGGAACATGCTAAGGTCATGGAAATGGTCGAAACACTGCGCAGCGCCTTGAGTGAATTCCGCATCAAGGTGGATGACCGCTCTGAATTAACGCCCGGGTTCAAGTTTAACGACTGGGAAATGCGCGGTGTGCCGCTGCGCCTCGAAGTTGGTCCCAAGGATGTGGAAAAGAATTCCGTCATGGCTGCCCGGCGTGATGTTCCCGGCAGGGATGGGAAAACCATTCTCCCGATGGATCAGATCTCAAAAAGTGTTTCTGACCTCCTGGCTGACATTCAAACTTCTCTCTACAAACGCGCTGTTGATTTCCGTGACAGCCATATCATTGAACCCACCGATTATGAACACCTGAAACACATCGTTGAAGAGGGTTGGGCGTTCTCCTGGTGGTGCGGTGATCCTGCCTGCGAAACCAAAGTAAAAGAAGATACCAAAGCCACCACCCGCTGCATCCCCCTGGATCAGCCCGGTGGAAAAGGCAAATGTATTGTCTGCGGTAAAGAAGCTCATGAGAAAGTGCATTTTTCCAGGGCGTACTGATCGGAATCCATGCCCGCCATTGAGATTTCCCGTCTGCGTACCAAGGTTAAGCTGCTCACAGGGTTGATAGAGGATCCCAAACAGCTTTTGCAGGAACTCCTGCAGTTCTACTCCGCCTATTCGGATCTCACATTTCAGTCCAGCTCCTTATCAGTCAAGGCTGGCACTCTCTTTGCGTTTCGTACCCCGGTGCTGATCAACCGTGAAATTGAGATCGCGTTCAGTAATTTTGCAGCAACCTCTCCTGACCGGCTGTGTGAATTCATTGACTTATTGATGAAATGCCCGGAACTTGAGCCCCGGCAACTGGCAGCCACCCTCCTGGGGGCTCTGCCGGCAGCGTACTTTGACCGGGTTATCCCGCGTCTCACATCCTGGGCAAACGAAGTTACCGATCCCCAGGACCTCGCGTGGTTGATTACACGCGCAACCTCAACTCTCCGTCGGGAAAAACCCGAGATCTGGCTTTCCATGCTTCAGCAGTGGCTCGAGGCAGCTGATGAGAAATCCCGCTCTATTGCTGTATATGGACTGACATCGATGATTAATGATTCCAGCCTCAACAGTCTTCCATTGATCTATAAACATCTGCAGCCTCTCCTACTTGAGGATAATGCCAGGATCAGTCCGTACCTTGAAACGATCATTGAGCGGCTGATCCAAAAGTCTGAAACGGAGACCATTTACTTTCTCAAACAAACCATCGCCATCTCTCCTGGTCCAACATTGATCCGCCTGGTCAGGCGTTCCTTTCCTCTTTTTTCCACCGAGGGACAGGAGTCGCTTAAGACATTTCTCCGTGCAAGGTGATCTTTCCTCATCCTATCCCATATGCGCGCATCTTCTCACCAACTCACTCCTCTGGTATAATTCCCCGCATGACTAGACCTGCTTGCGGGGTACCTGCGGGCACGGAGACAGTTAAATCAACTTAGGAGAAATTGTCATGGCTTTAACAATTGAAGAGAAACAAAAACTGATCGCTGATTACCACATCCATGATTCTGATACCGGCTCAGCCGACGTGCAAATTGCACTGCTGACCACCAGGATCAAACAGCTCACCGAGCATTTACGCGCTAACAAGAAAGATCAATCATCACGTCGCGGGCTGCTGCAAATGGTAGGCAAGCGGCGGCGGTTGTTGGCTTATCTGCGCCGGTCTGATTTTGCCCGGTTCACAGCCATCACCGAAAAGCTGAACATCCGCACCCGGTAGGGCAAGCATAAACGAGTAGATGGGCAGAATTTTCCATCTACTCGTTTTAATAACGCCCCGGAACAGCGGAAATAGCCGCCGGTTGGGTATTGAAAAATGGTGAGGACGGTACCGTCCCCGGCAGTTTTCAGTTCCTAACCAGGCGGGAAAAACAAGGGAGCACTAAATGAAACCAGAAAGTAAGAAATATATATCCACCGTCGGTGGGCGTCCTTTGACGTTCGAAACCGGCAAACTCGCTGCCCAGGCTGGCGGCGCGGTAACTGTTCAATTTGGCGAGACAGTCGTTTTCGCCGCTGCCACCATGGGAACCGAGCCCCGCATGGGCCAGGATTTCTTCCCCCTCACCGTGGAATACGAAGAAAGAATGTACGCCGGCGGACGCATCCCCGGTTCCTTCTTCCGTCGTGAAGGCCGCCCCGGCACCGACGCCATCCTCGTATCCCGCCTAACCGACCGCCCGTTGCGCCCGCTGTTCAACCAGTCCATCCGCAATGAGGTCCAGGTGATCATGTTCTCACTCTCCGCTGACCTGGAGAACCCGCTGGACGTTCTTGCTATTAACGCCGCTTCGGCTGCCCTGATGATCTCGGACGTCCCCTGGGGCGGACCGGTTGGCGCAGTGCGTGTGGCGCGTATCAACGGCGAACTTCTGCTCAACCCCACCTATGCCCAGATAGATGATTCTGACCTTGACTTGCGCATCGCCGGCACCTCTGACGCCATCCTCATGGTTGAATCAGCCTCCAATGAAGTGGATGAAGAAAGCATGGTTGCCGCCCTGTTATTCGGTCACCAGGCAATCCAGGGAATCGTTGAGACCCAGCTTCAAATGGCCAAGGAAATCGGCAAAGCCAAACGCGAAGTGCAGTTGTTCACTCTGGATGAAACGCTGGTTGAGAAGGTTTTCAACCGCGCATCCTCTGAGATCAACGAAGCCCTCGATGCCCCCCACAGCAAGCATGAACTGCAAGCTGCCTTGGACGAGCTGCGCGCATCCGTAGTGTTGGAATACACCGATCCTGATGCCGCTGAAGAGATTGCCCAATACAAGGAAGCCTTCGAGGAAGTGGTCAAACGCGTTGTGCGTTCCCGCATTCTCGTTCAGCACAAACGCCCCGATGGTCGTGACCTCACCCAGATCCGCCCGATCTGGTGCGAAGTGGGCATCAGCCCGCGCGCGCATGGTTCAGGGCTCTTCACCCGCGGCGAGACCCAGGTCATCACCCTGGCAACTTTGGGCACCCCCAAGGAAGCTCAGGAGATCGACACCCTCTCCCCGAATGATTCCAAACGCTACATGCACCACTACAATTTCCCGCCCTACTCCACCGGCGAAGTAAAAATGCTGCGTGGTCAATCCCGCCGTGAAATTGGTCATGGCGCCCTGGCTGAACGCGCCCTGGTTCCTGTGCTGCCCTCCGTGGCAGAATTCCCCTACACTTTACGCCTGGTCTCGGAAGTATTAGCCTCCAATGGCTCTTCCTCCATGGCCTCCGTTTGCGGTTCCACCCTCGCCCTTATGGATACGGGTGTACCCATCAAAGCCCCTGTAGCCGGTGTTGCCATGGGACTTATCATGGAAGGCGACAAGTTCGTCGTTCTCACTGACATCCAGGGAGCTGAAGATCACCTCGGCGATATGGACTTCAAGGTTGCCGGCACCACCAAGGGCATCACCGCCCTGCAGATGGACATCAAGGTCAAAGGCATCACCGCTGAGATCATGCGTCAGGCACTCACCCAGGCTCACACCGCTCGTCTGTTCATCATCGACCAGATGCTGGATGTGATCCCTGTGCCGCGCCCTGAACTGCGCTCCTTCGTTCCGCGCATCTCCACCATGAAGGTGCCTGTCGACAAGATCGGCGCCATCATCGGACCCGGCGGAAAGATGATCCGTTTGCTGCAGGAAGAGACCAACACCAAGATTGACATCGATGACGACGGTACCGTCTACATCGCTGCTACTGATGGCAAAGATGAAGCTGCTGTACGCGAGCGCATCGCTGCCCTTACCGAATCAGCCCGTGTCGGACAGATCTACACCGGCAAGGTCGTGCGCGTTGCAGATTTCGGCGCTTTTGTGCAGATCCTGCCTGGCATTGACGGCATGGTGCACATTTCCCAGTTGGACACCGAACGTGTTGAGAAGGTTGAAGATGTCGTCAAGATGGGCGATGAATTGACCGTGATGGTGACTGCCATTGACGAAAATGGCAAGATCCGCCTCTCACGCCAGGCTGTTCTAGAAGGTTGGACCCCCGAAGAAGCCCTCGAGCACGACAAGGGTGGCAGAAGCGGTGGCGGAAGGCCTCGACCAGGTGGCGGCGATCGCCGTGGTGGTGGCGGACGTGATAACCGCTCCGGTGGCGGCCGCTCCAGCAGTGGTGGCGGCGGTGGTTACCGCCCCAGTGGCGGAGACCGTTCCTCAGGTACCAGCCGATAAAATAGTCTCTACAATAACAATCCCCGGTTTCTCCAAGAAACCGGGGATTTGCTCTTAATTCATCCAAAAATCAACTTTGTTAACGCCAGATAACTTACTTGCCTGAAGTCGGCAGTTCCGGCATCCCTGGACCACTCTGCTTCATTAATTCCGCCAAAGCCGCTCGCATGGCAATGCGGTCATCCCAGGCATATTCAACCGTGCCAAAGCACATGGATTGCTCATGCCCCTTGCCGCAAGCCATCACCAGGTCACCTGGTTTTGCCAGCGCCAGCCCCTTGCGAATGGCATCTCCGCGGTCAGGTACACGGAAGAAATTAACGCCCTCTTCCCCGCCGGCGGCAGCAGCAGCCTCTGCCATCTCTGCCAGAATATCGTCAAGTGATTCAGTCCGCGGATCTTCAGCAGTCAACACGGAGTAATCTGCCAGCCGCACAGAAACGTCTGCCATCATTCTGCGTTTTTCGCGGTCGCGCAGCCCGGCTGAACCAAACACGGCAATGACCTTCCCCTTTGTCATCTCGCGTGCTGTTTCAATCGCTACCTTCAACGCATTAGGGGTATGCGCAAAATCCACGATGGCGCTAAACGGTTGCCCCAGGTCGATGACTTCCATTCGCCCGGGTACGCCTTCAAGTGCCTTGATTCCCCGCGCTGCCGTTTCCGCATCAATCCCCAATCCAACCTCCGCTGCCGCGAATGCCGCCAGGCAGTTGGAAACGTTAAATGTGCCGGGAATGTTGCAGTCAACACGCTGCCTGATTCCTTCCATCTCAGCGGTAAATTGCAGCCCTTCCGGAGAATGCTGAATATCGACTGCGTTCAGATCACCCTTTCCGCGTGTGCTGTAGCTGATCTTCCTGGTTTTGATGATTTTCAATAACGGCTCAAAAGAGCGGTCGTCCGCGTTGATCACTGCCAGGCGCGGGTTGCCCTGCGGTTTTTCCACCGTTTCCTCCAGCATCTGGAAGAGCCTTGCCTTGGCAGCCAAATAGCCTTCATAAGACCCATGGAAATCCAGGTGCTCGTGGGTGATGTTGGTCACCACGCCAATATCATACTCACAAGCGGTCACGCGGTGCTGCGCCAGTCCATGGGAGGTCGTTTCAAGAATTACATGGGTCAACCCGGCTGCCGCCATGCGCGCCAGGTACGCCTGTACCTCCGTGGCTTCCGGGGTGGTTACATGGAAACCGGTATCCACGGTCTCATCGCCAATTTGCGCGTTGACCGTGGTGATCAGCCCGGCTTTGATGCCGGCAGCGCGCAGAATCTGGTAAAGCAGGTTGGAGGTGGTTGTCTTGCCGTCGGTTCCAGTGATGCCAATTACGGTCATCTTCCGCGCGGGGTGGTCATAATAGGATGCCGCCACGTGGGCGATGGCTTCACGCGTGTTCTCTACTCGGATATAAGGCACACTACAGTCAATATCTGCCCGCGAGCCCACTACCGCTGCCGCACCCTGCTCCACTGCTTTGGAGATAAAGCTATGCCCATCGGTGTTGATGCCGGGAAACGCCACAAAAAGGTTGCCGGGTTTTACCTGCCGGGAATCAAACGCGATGCCTGTAATGCAGATACCCGCAGCCTTCCCTGTAACCTGGTGAGGGATGGGGAGATCGTTCAGTAGGTCGGTCAGTGGCTTAAGGTTTTCCATGGTTTAAATAATAAAGGGTTCACCGGGAATATACGCGTGAACCCTTTTGTGATCAATATTTAGCGTAACGTTTCGCGCAGGCTCTGCACCTGGTTGACGACCGATCCATCAATCACTTTATCACCTACGCGCAGTATCAGTCCACCCAGGATGTTGGGGTCAACGTGAAAAATCACTTTAGCATCTGAGCCCAGTTTCTTCATCACGTCGCCGGTCACTTTTTTCTTCTCGGCATCCGTTAAAGGCAGTGCACTGGTCACTTCGGCATCCGTACCGCTCATTTCAGCGCCTTCAAGTACAATCACCTTGCCGGAGCTGATGCCTGAGAAAAACTCATCAACCAGCGCGTGCTGTCGTTTCTCATCCAAAGTCTCGCCAATGATTCTCTGCGCGGCAGCGATGGCAAGCGCAGAAACATGTACGCGTAATTCATTTAATGCGCGTTCCTTCTCAGTTTCGATCTCAACCAATCCAGCTTTGCGGGTATTCGCCATTTCCACTTCGGCGGTCTGGCGCACGTCGCGGTTGGCAGCCTCAGCTTTTTCTGTGGCTTCGCGGATCATCTGGGCGGCTTTGGCTTGTGTTTCTGCCATTAAGGCATCGGCGTCTTTTTCCGCGTTGGCGCGTGCTTCAGCTGCGATGCGGGCGTCTTCCAGCCCTTTGTCGATCTTTTCGCGCCGGTTATGCAGCGCGTTCATCAATGGTTTGTAGACCCACGCAGATAACACCACCATGATGATGGCAAAATTGAGAATCTGAACGATCAGAAACCCTAGGTTTAGTCCTAATTTATCCAAGTTGAACTCCTTATGCCCGGCTTAAAGAACGAACAGCATCAGGAATGCGATGACCAGGCAGTAAATGGCAATGGCTTCTGAGAAGGCGATGCCGAGGATCATGTTGGTCAGAAGGTTGCCGTAGGTATCCGGGTTTCTCGCCATACCTTCCAGGGCTCCCTGCACGCTCAAGCCAATGCCGATGCCTGCACCTAAAGCGCCGATCATGGCAAGACCTGCACCGATAAATTTTGCTGCCAGAACAATATCACCAGTCATAATTCACAGCCTCCTCAAAGGAAATGATTGCACTTCTCTACGCGTGCTCTTCTTCTGCGCCGTGACCCTGGGTCGCCTGCGCCATGAAGACCATGGTGAGCATCCCGAACACGAACGCCTGGATTAACCCGATAAATAACTCGAACATCATGATCATCGACGGCATGAAAACCGGGATCATCACCCCGATTAAAGCCAGCAATACCATGCCGGCAAACATATTGCCAAACAACCTGAATCCAAACGAAAGGATTTTCGAGAACTCGGATATGGTTTCAAGCAGTCCCACCAGTAGATCCATGAAACCAAAGAAGGGTTTCTTGAACATGGTGCTGGTGTTGATAAATTTACCAAAATACCTGAATCCCTGGGCTTGCACGCCGATCACCTGCGTCATCACCACCGAGATCAATGCCAGCGCCACTGTAAAGTTGAGGTCGGTTGAGAGTGCGCGCGCAAACGGTGTGACCACGTAACCATCCTGCTCGACTTTTTGATTGAGAACTGTGAACCAGTTCCCGCCCAGTGCCTGGATTTCATAACCGTGTTCCGAGTGGTGCATCAGCCCGATGGTTTCAAAACCGGGTAGAAGTTTTATTAAATTCGCAAAAAGTACCACGATCATGATCGTGGCAAACCATGGGAATATCTTCTTCGCGAACTTGCCGGCAGTGGATTCAGTGAGGTTGTAAAGCACTTCGAGCAGCATTTCAAAACCGCCTGCCACACCCTTGGGTGCCACAGGATCCTTTTTCGCACCTTTCCGAACCATCAGCGCTACAGCGATGATCACCACATCCATCAGCAGCATGGCGACCATCGTGTTGGTGATCCTGAATTCACCCAGGATAGGCAGTGTGAACAAGGGTTCGGTGGTGAGGAATTCCGGCGCTACTTGGATATGCGGTTGAACCGGTGCGATCAGGTTAGCCCCGATGGCACTCAATATGATCAAACCCAGCACAATCCAGCGTTTCTTGCCCCAGCGCCATTTACGCGTCTTTTCCAATGCCTTCCTCCTTGCCTGGATATTCTTGCGGTTTGCCGACCTTAATTTTCGCTACTGCCTTACGAACCAGGAAAATCATTGTTAATAGTGAAACTGGAATACTGGCTGCCAGCAATCCAACGGTGAACCAGGGTTTCGTATCAAAGCGTTCATCCAGCGCCAGCCCGCCAAAAACTGCTGCCAGGATGATCACCAGCGTGAGCACGCCGACCTGCCCCACGAGCGCGGCAATCACCAGGTTCCTGGTATTTCCTTTTTTTTCTGTGTCGTGCAATTCAGGAACCGGCATAATAAAAAATTATAACATACCCATAAAAATTGAGAAATTTTCCGATTTATCTCAACCCCATCGCTGCCAGGGAAGCAAGATCAAACCAGGGGGTCAGGATGACTCCCAGCACCACTATTGCCAGCAAACACACTCCCAGTCCAATTGCCCATAAGACCGGTATCGGTGTGGAGGTGAAATCGCCTTTGGGTTCATCCACGTACATTAATTTAAGAATGCGCAGGTAATAGTAAAGTGCGATGACTGAATTGAGTATGCCCACGATCGCCAGCCATGCCATATCAGCCTCAACGGCTGCGCCAAAAACCAACAGCTTGGCAAAGAACCCGGCAAAAGGTGGGATTCCCCCTAGCGAGAGAAGCCCCATCAATATGCCAAATGCGAGTACCGGGGATCGTTTATGCAGCCCTGCAAACGCGCTCAAATCTGCCGTGCCCGATACCCTTTCTACCCAGCCGATCGTGGCGAATAATGCCAGGTTGGTCACCAGGTATGCCATCAGGTAGTAAACTACGGCTGTGTTTCCAAACTGCGTTCCCGTCGCCACGCCGATTAGCATATATCCGGCTTGCGCGATGGAGGAATAAGCCAGCAACCGCTTGAAGTTCTTTTGCGAGATCGCCACCAGGTTGCCCAGGAACATGCTTGCCGTTGCCAGCAAAGCGATCAACAAGTGCAGCGTATTGGTGTGTTCAAATCCAATCAATATGGCCACCAACCGCAAAATGATGGCGAACCCTGCCGCCTTTGAAGCCGTGGAGAGATACCCGGCAACCGGGGTTGGGGCTCCCTCGTACACATCCGGTGCCCAGAAGTGGAATGGAACAGCGCTGATCTTGAAGGTAAAGCCTGCAAGAACCAGCAAGACGCCCGCAAGCAATCCGGCCGTTGGAGTTACAGCAACAACAATGGATGTGTACAGCTCATTGATCCTGGTTGTCCCGGTCATGCCGTAGAGGATACTAAAACCGAAAAGCATGATCGCGGACGCCATTGCCCCAAAGAGAAAATACTTGATCCCGGCTTCCACTGATTTTTCATCACGGATCTTTACACCCGCCAGAACATACAACGGGATCGAAGCGGTCTCGATTGCCAGGAAGAGCATGATCAGATCCCCCGCGGATGCCATGAAGGACATGCCGATGGCGGAAAAGACCAGCAGCGCATAAAATTCCGGTCGATCCTTGATGGTCTCGTCGGTGGATGCAAAGGCAGCCGTCAGGCTCACGCCAGCCAAAAAGAGGATGCGGAATAGGAATCCGGTGTAATCCAGCCGCAGCATTCCACCCCACAGGAACTGCACTTCCTCCCCGGGCATGGAGAAGAAAAACGCCAGCACCAGCACGATCGCACTGCCAATCGCTGTAATGCGCCCCAGGCAGCAATTGATGTTCTCCTTTTTTAACAGACTGAGCGTGAGCAGTAACCCGGCCAGGAACAATAAACCGATTTCGGGGAGGATTGCCAGGAAGATGTCAGATGTAAAAAAGCGCATCATGCACCTCCCAGTAACGCCAGGATATGGCTAACACCTGCCTGGATGGTTGGTGTCAGTACTGATGGTACCAGGCCGATCAGGATCATTAATCCCGATAAGCCGATCACCACCACTTTATCCCGCAGGGTGATGTCGCTCAATCCGGGCTTGATCGCCTCCGGCGTTTCGCCAAAGAACACCCTCCGCACAACCAGCAGAATATATGCCGCTGTCACCACGATGGAAATGGCAGAAACAATTGCGGAAACCGGGTAAGTCTTCCACGCGCCAAGATAAATCGGCATCTCCGCCACAAAGCCGGAGAAACCGGGCATCCCCATGGATACCAGGCCGCCAACCACAAATCCGAACATGGCGATGGGCATGTGTTTATACAAACCGCCTAACTCTCCCAGGTTGCGCGTGTGCGCCCTGTCGTAGACCATTCCAACGATAGAAAAGAAGAGTGCTGTCATAATACCGTGAGAGAACATTTGCAGCCCGGCACCGGTCAGCCCTTCAGGGGTCAGCGTGGCAAATCCGATAAAGACCAGTCCCATGTGAGAAACTGAGGAAAAACCGATGACGTATTTGAAATCTGTTTGGATCATTGCGATGAAGGCGCCGTAAACCACATTGATCGTTGCCAGGATGATAACCAGTGGTGCCCAAAAGCGCATACCATCTGGCAGGAGCATCAACCCGGCTCGCAGTGCCGCAAAGGCTCCCACCTTCATTTCAACCCCCGCCAGCAGCATGGAAACTGCTGTGGGTGCCGCCACATGTCCATCCGGTGCCCAACTGTGGAAGGGGAATAAACCGCCTAATATGCCGAAGCCGATGAAGATGAAGGGGAACCACAGTTGTTGGAATTGCAGCGCAAATCCGGCTTGTTCCAGTTCAAGCAGGTTGAAGGTGTGCAGTCCAGACTGGAAGTAAACCGCCAGTACGCCCACCAGTGCCAGCACCGAGCCCAGGAAGAGGTACAGGGTAAGTTTCATCCCGCCGTATTCTTTGGTCTTGGGGGATCCCCACATTACGATCATCAAATACTTCGGGAAAACCGCCAGTTCAAAGAAAAAGAATAGTTGGAACAGGTCCAGTGATGCAAAAACGCCGAATACACTCGCAGCCAGGAACATCAGGAAGGCGAAATATTCTCTGGCGCGGTCTTCTGTAGCCCAGGTAACCAGCACGCCCGCGAGCACGATGATGCCTGCCATCAGTTCCAGTGCCACACTGATGCCGTCCACACCCATATGGTAGGAAATGCCCAGAGCCGGCATCCAGTCCATTTTTTCAATAAACTGATATCCCGCACTCACCTTGTTATAAGAAAGGAAGAGAAACAGCGAAATGGCGAAAGTAACCAGTGAGACACACAGCGCAATCCAGCGCATCAGGTTGCGTTTGGCTGCAGGGATCACCAGCAGCACAATGCCGGCAATGAGCGGGAGGAGAACCAGGAGGCTTAACCAGGGTATGACCATCATGCTCCTCATAACCAGTTCATCACTGCCCGGTTGATCACTTCCATCAGCCAGGAAGGCCACAGTCCAATAGCAAGGATCAACACGATCAGGGGAGAGATAACAAGAATTTCACGCAAGTTCATATCGGTTAATTTACCTGCCCATTGTTCGTTGAGGGGTCCGTGCAGCACCAGCTTGAGCGCTTTAAGCACGTACACACCCGTAAAGAGTAATCCCAGCATGCTAATGGCTGTAAAAGCCATGAAGATCGGCCATGTGCCGCGTACGATCATGAACTCAGAGACAAAGCCGTTCAACCCCGGCAGACCGAGGGAAGCCATGGATATCAGCAGCAGGATCGAGCCATACACCGGGAGTATGGCGTACAGTCCGCCGAAGTTGTCCAGAATTCGCGTATGGGAACGGTCGTACAACACGCCCACCAGGAAGAACATCCCGGCTGCAGTTAGCCCATGGTTGAACATTTGCAGCACGGCACCGGTGACAGCGATCGTCGCGCTCTGTTGGAGTGCCGGGTCAGGAGATCCGCCTACATACGCTGCAGCAGCTATCGCCAGCACCACGAACCCCATGTGATTGATCGAGGAGTATGCCACCAGGCGTTTGAAATCCTTTTGCGCTGATGCGGAAAAGGCACCGAAAACAATAGCTGCCACCGCCAGCACCCCCAGCCAGATCGCGAATGTATGCGCTTCCTGCGGGAAAAGCGGCAGTACCAGGCGCAGGAACCCGTACGCGCCTAATTTCAGCAGCACGCCGGCAAGGATCATCGAGCCTGCGGTTGGCGCTTCGGTATGCGCGTCCGGCAGCCAGGTGTGGAACGGCCAAACCGGAACTTTAATCGCGAATGCGATCACAAACGCCCAGAAGATGATGGATCTCACAATATGGTTTGGAATCCCGAAGATCACGCCTTCATTTATTCCAGGCCATACTTGCAGCAGGGTCACCAGGTCAAACGTCCCGGTTAGTGCTCCTAACAGCTGGAGACCCAGCAATAACCCCAGCGAGCCTCCCATGGTGAAGAGGATGAATTTGAGCGAAGCATAATTGCGTTTTTCCCCGCCCCAGTGACTGATCAGGAAGTACATCGGCACCAGTCCGATTTCCCAGAAGACGAAGAAGATCAGCAAATCCAGGCTCACGAAGACTCCCAGCATGCCTGTTTCCAGCAGCAGGAAGAGGATCATGAAGGCTTTAACGTGTTCCTTGATATTAAAAGCGGTCAGGATGGCGAGAGGGGTTAACAATGTGGTCAGTAGCACCATCACAAGGGATATGCCGTCAATGCCAAAATGCAGTGATGAATGGATGGCTTCAAACCAGGTAACCTGCCGCTCGAATTGGAATGCGGCAGTGGATGTGTGGTCAAAGGCAAACCACGCCCAGATGGTTAACCCTAACGGAATAAGGCTTATCCCCAGGGCGCTCCAGCGCATGGCTTGAGTCCTGCGCACCGGCAGCAGGAGCAATAATATTCCGCCAACTGCCGGGATAAAGGTTATCAGGAAAAGAATATTCAAAGGTAAACTCATGCCATCCCTGCTTAAAAGCCCACCACGATATAGATCACAATGACCCCTGCCACAACCATCAGCAGCACACCCAGTCCCATATAATGCTGTACTTTGCCGTTTTGCAGTTTGCGCAGCATCTGACCCGTCCATTTCGTTCCACTTGCGGTGCCATCTCCTGCGCCATTCACCACCGGCAGGTCAAAGCCAAAGCGCAATAATCTGCCCAGCCAGTTTCCAAATCGTCCGATGCCGTGCAGTGCGCCATCGATCACCGTATTATCCAAAAACTGGTAGGAAACCTTCTCAGCGAACCACCTTGAAGGACGGATGAGAATCAGGTCATAGAGTTCATCCATCCAGTATTTCTTCTGCACGAAATTGAACACCGGACCCAGTCCGCGCTGCAGAGGATCCGTTTGCTCCGCGTCTTTCACTTTGCGATACAGCAGCCAGCCAATCAGCAGCCCGCCCAGCGAGACAGCAACGGAGGTGATCAGCGGAATGAAAGAGTGCCCTTCCACCACTTCCTCAATGGGCAGCATTGTCCCGAGGAAACCCTGCAGCCAATTACTGGAGAATTGCCCCAGTACCGGGAAGGTGTGCGGAATCCCGATCCACCCGGCGCCGACCGCGAAAACAGCCAGTACAACCAGTGGGAGCGTCATCACCGCTTTATTCTCACTGGCGTGTTCAGCGGATTTCGTGCGCGCTGCCCCGAGGAACACCAGCGTGATCTGCCGCGCGGAATAGATTGCCGTGAGCAGAGCCGCCATGGCAAGCATGGTGAAAACCACCAGGTTTGAAGATGCAAACGCCCCGGTCAATATTTCATCCTTCGACCAGAATCCAGCCGTGATCAATGGAAAACCTGAAAGCGCCAGCGCGCCGACCAAAAACGTCCAGAAGGTAACCGGCATTTTCCGTCTCAAACCGCCCATATTGCGCATGTCCTGCGCGTCAATCTCCTCCCCGCTGTGCATTGCCCCGTGTTCCACGCCGTGGATGACTGAACCGGAGCCCAGGAAGAGCAGTGCCTTGAAGAATGCGTGTGTCAGCAGGTGGAAGGCGGCGGCGGTATAAGCGCCGATCCCCAGCGCTGCGATCATGTACCCAAGTTGTGATATGGTCGAAAACGCCAATACGCGTTTGATGTCGTTCTGCGTCAAAGCGATCGTGGCTGCAAATAGCGCGGTAAAAGCCCCGATCACGGTCAGCACCATCATGGTGGGGGTGAGTGCGTCTCCCGGGTGCCAGCCTGCAGAAATAAGCGGGAAGAAGCGGATGGAAAGATACACACCAGCAGATACCATCGTCGCGGCATGGATCATGGCGGAGACCGGCGTCGGACCTTCCATGGCATCCGGCAGCCACACATGCAGCGGGAACTGCGCGGATTTGCCGACCGTACCGATAAAGATCAACAGCCCGATCAGCCCAGCCCAGGTAAGCCCGAAGACTGGTGAAAGGCTGGTCGTGAGGGATTGCATCACCTCTGGATTGGAGAATATTTCTCTGAAGTTCAGCGTGCCTGTCAGGCTGTAGAGCGCGGCCATGCCGAGCAGCATGAATACATCGCCAATGCGCGTGGTAATGAAAGCCTTCACTGCCGCCTTGCGCGCGGAATCTCTGGCGTACCAGAAACCGATCAGCAGGTAGGAACACAGCCCCATCACCTCCCAGCCGATGTACAGCGTGAGCAGGTTATCGCTCACCACCAGCAGGTACATGGCAAAGGCAAACAGGCTGATGAGCGCAAAGAAGCGTGAATACATCGGTTCCACGGAAGGCACCTTGTGCACATGCCCGTGCTCTTTGATGTCAGCCCCTTGTGGGGGCAGCCCGGGTCTGTCCTTGGCACCGGCAGGTTGCCCAAAATTGTGATACCCCACGCTGTAAATGAAGATCATTAATACTGTCCAGGCAACAAAGAACAACATCAGCACTGTCAGCGGGTCAACAACCACGCCAATCTTCAGCCAGGTGTCGCCTGTAGGCAGCCAGTTGAATGCACTCCCCAGCGGGTTCTCCGCCAGCTTGGGGATGCCGATCGCCTTTAACACCACTGCCATGGCTCCCAGGAATGACAATCCCGCCCCTATCAGGGCTGCCCAATGGCTTGTCCGCTTTGAACGGTTGAGGAACAGCACGATCAATGCGAATGCAGCCAGGGGTGGTAGCGGAATGAGCCAGACAAGCAACGGGAAATTCAAGGGATTTACCAGCCTATCCTTTCATCAGGTCAATATCATTGGCAGCAATGGTGCGTTTTCGCCTGTATGCGGAGATGATCATCCCCAGCCCCACAGCAGCTTCAGCAGCAGCCACCACAAACACGATGAGCACAAACACCTGCCCGTTGAGGTCGCCAGCCGGAGCGTACAAATACCGCCAGAATGCGATCAGGTTGATATTGGCGGCGTTGAGCATTAACTCGATTCCCATCAACATGCCGATGGCATTTTTACGGATGAGCACCGCCAGCAAGCCGATACAGAACAACAATCCAGCCAGGATGAGATACCAGGATAACGGGATCATTTGGCATCATCCTTTCGCTGGAAGGAAACATAAACCGCTCCCACCAGTGCGGCTAGCAGCAGCACCGAGCTCACTTCAAACGGTAGCGCGAACCGCTGTGGATCCACCAGCGCTAACCCAAGCTCTCCGATGTCATATTGCGTGATTAGCAGTTCAGTTGGAAACGCGGTCAGCACTCCCCAGGTGCGGAATGCCAGGAACCCGCCCGTCATTACAATGAAAACGACCACCACTGAGAACATCCACTTTTTGTTGAACGGTTTTTCACTGTCATCCAGCGCTTGCCGCGTGAGCATCACCGAGAAGATGATCAGGATGGAAATGGCGCCGATGTAAACCAGCACCTGTACCACCGCGAAGAAACTCGCTTCTAACAGCGCGAAGATTACCGCCACTCCCAGCAGGGATAGCACAAACCACAGCGCAGAATGGATCATGCGGTGCGCCAGTACTGTCATCATCGCAGAAAACAGGATCACAAAAGCCGTGATGAAGAAAAAGAGTTGCATCGCGCTCATGCGGGGGTTCCTTCCTCGGGCTCAACCGCTTTCTCTCCAATTGCCACTGGTCGTTTTCCAGTCACCACCAGGCGCGGACGCCTGTGGATGTACCTGGAGAGCAGCCAGTTTGTGATGATCCAGAGGACGGCGTTCAGCGCCAGCAATCCGCCGATGCGCCACAGGTTATTTCCTGCCGGCAGCACTTTATTCACAATTGCCGTGCTCATGAAGGTGAACAGCGCCAGCGGCGTCAGGATTTTCCAGTTCAGGTCCATCATCTGGTCGATCCTAAACCGCGGCAGGGTAAAGCGCAGCGTCAGCATAAAGAAGTAAACCGCCAGGGTTTTGAGCAGCAGGTAGAATCCGCCGAGGATGGGGTATTGCTCCACACCCGGACCCTGCCAGCCGCCCAGGAAAACACTGGAGAAAATAATTGCCGAGGTGAATGCGTGCAAAAAGTCGGCTACAAAGAAAAAGCCGAACTTCAGTCCGGAATATTCAATATTGAATCCTGCCACAAGTTCAGAATCAGCTTCCATCAGGTCAAATGGCGCGCGCCCGTTTTCCGCGATGGAGGTGATGAAGAAGATCAGGCATGCCGCCGGTGCCAGCACGATATACCACACGCTCTGCGCCGCCACAATATCGTTCAATCCCATCGAGCCGGAGAGCATCACCGGGATCAGCAGCACGATCACCATCGGCACTTCGTAACTCACCATTTGCGCCACCGCTCTGAAGGCTCCCAGCAGCGCATATTTGTTATTCGATCCAAACCCGGCCATGATGATCCCGAACTCGCCCAGACCGCCTACCGCGATGACCAGCAGTAATCCAACGCCGATATTGCTGCCCACCACCGTGGACGAGAATGGCACCACTGCCCAAATGCATAAAACCGCTGCCACCGCCACGACAGGCGCCAGGTTGTACGGAACCAGGTCAGCGCCAATTGGGGTAACGTATTCCTTGGTGAAGATCTTCAGCATATCAGCAATGGTCTGGAATATCCCCCACGGTCCAACCCGGTTGGGTCCGGGTCGATCCTGGAATCGTCCGCCAATTTTTCGCTCTGCCCAGATTAAAACCGTGGTGAATACCATGGCTCCGATACACAGGATCATCCCCCCGAGGATGTACAGCACCACCTGCACCAGGCTCGCGGACCATCCCCAGCCTGTCATCACCTGGGTTAACCATGCGATGACATAAGGGATCGGGTCATTTAAGAATGACATGTTTTACCCCCGCGTGATCACTCATGCCCATTCAAGTGCGCCTTTCCGCCATACATACCACAGTCCGCCAGTGAGGATCAAAACAAAGAATACCGCCTCAAGAACACCAAAGAGGGTGATGCGGTTATATGCCACCGCCCAGGGGTAGAGCAGAACGGTCTCAACATCGAAGACCAAAAAGATTAAGCCGTAGATGTAATACTGCACTTTAAATTGCACCCACGACGGACCAACGGTTTCCATCCCGCATTCGTAGGTGGAGTTTTTAATTGGATTTGGTTTTTTGGGGGAAAGGATGCCGGCGATGATCAATGCCAAAACCGGTATCACCACAGCAATGGTCAAGAATATCCCCAAATACAACCACTCATGCGGCATCGCTCACTCCTGGAGGCAAATTTCGTTATTGTTGCCAAATTTTATCATATCTGCCCGATTAACATAAATAACAATTGTCATTAACTATATCGTTGCCTTTTTTTGTTTCCGTTTGAACATGCTCAGGTAAAATACCAGGGCGCAAAAAACCGCTGCCACACCCAGCATCCAGCGGGTGAACCGGAAGGTTATACCCAGAAAGGTCTTCGCCTCAAGTTCCAACTCCCTGGCCAGGATCAGTGTTTGACCATCAGCATCCTGCCTGAAACACCACATCGTCGCGCGTTGGACCCCCGCGCTGCTGCTCCTCACCCGCCATCGGAATGGCGCGATTCCCTTCACCGGGAGCACCGCCGCAACCTCCCCCTCCGGGCTTACTTCCATGTCTGTGGTTTGCAGAGTCGTTTTCACTTTAACATTCTGGTCGGAGGAGGTTGCAGCATTGAACGTTACATCCATTCCAATCTCTGTCCAATCCCCTTGCCGCAAAGTTTCAGGTACAATTAAGATCACCGCCCCGGACATACCATCGCCAAGAGTAAAAGGAATGGTGGATGTCTGCCGTGGAATTGGGAGCGAGATCAGCATCAACACCACCAGGCTTGCAATCCCCACCGCTGCGGTAAGTGTTGTCGTTTTGCTCATAAAGGAATTATAGGGTTAAAAGTCCTCTGCGTGGTAACCTTTTATAGTCTACTGTTATTGCCTCCTTTACAAAAAAGCCCTCATTTCTGAGGGCTTTGTGGTCGTTTCTTCAATTTTAAGGAAAGATTATCCGATGAAAACTTCAACCTTGCTGCCATCCTTGTCGTCATCCACCTGCACATGGAAAGGTTCGCCGGCTTTCATTGACTCTTCGATCGCTCCCAGCATCTCCTCGATCCCTTTTTCACGCACTTCCTCAGGCATGTAATGCCCGAAAGTCCTGAACACCCAGCGCGCCAGTCGCAGCGGAACCGGCATACTGAAGACGATGTGCACCTTCTTGTCATCTTCCTTGCTGTGAATGCGCACATGCATCCACGGGGATTCCATTAATATCCACCCCCCGATCGTGATGAACACGCCCAGGATTAATGGGATCCAGGAGAGGAAGAATCCCCATCCGAGTCCTTTGTTTTCATACGCCTGGAAGATCCAGTAAGCCGAAAAACCTGTTAAAACCGCCCCGCCAACCAGGATCATACTCCAGGCAGCTTTCCAGCAGCCAGCTGCCTGCGGCTTTTCTATCGGTTGCATCGACTCGAGTTCAGCTGTTTTCGGGCCTTCGCTGGCCAGGATTGCCTCTTCTTCAGCCTTGTCGAAAATACCCAGCAGATCGGAGCCTTCTTCAACGGATAGGATCCCGCTCTCCACTTTCTTTAATATCTCGATTTTGCTTTCATCACGTGTCATCTCAAATTTCCTTTATCGGTCCAGCGCGTTGAGTAATTTTTCAGCCTCTTCCACCGTGATCTTCTTATCCGACAGCATCCTCAGCACCAGCATGCGTTCTTCATCAGTTGCCTTGGGTGCCTGGCTGGGAGCAGCAGGAGTGGAGTCTCCAAATGAAAATCCCACCACTTTACGCTTCCTGCCTGCGCCAATCCCGCGTTCCTCAAGATGCCGTATCGCCTGGTTCACCTTTTCTTCAGCCATTAATCCGGCTCTTGAAGCGTGCGCGGTGGCTTGCCTCACGGAATCTGATACCGTCTTCAGCGAGTCCTTGATGGTTTTCTCAATGTCAATGCCAAAGTCTGACCAGTGATCCGTGGAGGCGTCGAGGTCATCATCAAATTCCCAGTTCTCTTCAGCCTTGTCGGAAACCTGGATGCTCTCCCCGGCAGTCAATTTGATTACCGCTCCACCCGCACCTAATGGCAGCGAGCTTTCTCCTTGTTCAACTTCCAGTTCCTGCCCGCAAGCCGAAACCTGGATGTCCTCGCCGCCGCTGGTCAATTCCAGTTGTCCATTGGCATCCGCCGGTACGAACATATGGATCTCCCCTCCAGCGTTCACCTTCACTTCAGGCAGGCTCGCGTTGGTGAACTTGAGGGTTGCGTCTCCGCCAGTGGTGAGTAAAACCTTGCCGCTCTCGCCGATCAAGCGGGTGTCCCCGCCCACTGAGCCGGCGTAAAGCGATCCTGAGGTCTCTACCAGCAGGTCCCCGCCAATCCGGCTCACTTCCACCGCACCCGAGGCTTCCTGGATAACGCAGTCCCCGCCCACGTTCTCCACCGTTGCCCCGGCAAACAGCTGCAGGTGCAGGTCACCGCCAATTTTGCCCACCACCAGCCTGTTGGCAAGGTTCTTGATCGAAGCGTCCCCGCCCACTTTTTCGACCGTCACGGTTACCCCAAACGGCAGGATGACGCGGCAGTCAGAATCAGCCGCCAGGTTAAAAACCCCGCCTTCTTCTCTCATTCTCAAGCCCTCACCGTGGTCAACGATCACCACCATGGTGCCAGCTTCAATACC
Organism: uncultured Anaerolinea sp.; assembly: GCA_964533735.1. Lineage (GTDB taxonomy): Bacteria > Chloroflexota > Anaerolineae > Anaerolineales > Anaerolineaceae > UBA6107. Next base: position 642,484 of record CAZHMD010000001.1, read on the forward strand.
TTCAATCGAAAGGTCTGACCCCGTGCGCACGGTCAACTTGCCGTCCGGCTTCATCGGAAAGGATGTTTGCTTCATTTGAACCTCCAAATCGCTTTATCTTACAATTTTTTCAATTATTCTAAAATATAATAGCAACTTTTTAAATAAATGTCAATACTTTATTTATTATTCTAAATAAATACTTAATTTTATCAATATTGATGTTGAATTCTTTCGTTCGTCCCTTTGCCGGATTGAGATATACTTGCTTTTTGGAGACCCGATTTCATGAAAAACACAACCCGATTCGTCCTGGTCATTACCCTCTTTGCTTTTCTCCTGTCAGCCTGCCAGCCAAAAGTTGAGGTCACTTATATAGAAGGGGTCGAAAAGGATCAAGTAGCCGCCTTGGCGCAGCCCATCGCCGAACGCATCCTCGCCGCAATAGCCGCCAGTGATTATGCCCTCTTTTCGCAGGATTTTGACGCCGATATGAAGGCCGCGCTCTCCTCAGCTCAATTCGATGCCATTGTGAAGTCCTATGGCGGTCTTGGTCAGCCGCAAAGTATTGAATTGCTCAACATCGTCGACAAATCCGAGTTTTATGGTGTCAATTTTAAGCTGACCTACCCGGAGAAGATCGTCCTTATGCTTGTCGTTCTTGCCAGGACTGATCCTGCACTGGTTTCCGGGTTGTGGTTTCCGTAACTTATTCGCTTGCATTGTGTTTTATTTTTTGTATAATTAAAAAGCAGTTCAGATTCTGATTGGGCTGCTGGTGGGATTATATAAAAAGGAGAATAAAATGAAACTTTCCCCCCCGAAAAACATCACATTTTGGATTTCTGTAATTCTTGGTGTTTATGGCATCATCGGAACATACGTCACTGAACTGCCCCTTGCCGGCATTGCCCTGGTAGCCGGATTCGTCCTGCTTGTCCTCGGCAACCTGGTCAAAGGACTGTAATTTTTTTTGGACTCAAAAAACTCCCCGAAATTCGGGGAGTTTTTGATTTCATTCATGGATTCCTCACGCCTGATCATCCTGCCTTGCGGAACATCACCAGTCCTGCCAGCAGCACAGGAATAAGGACAGCGCTGCCGCATAACGGGTAGAACCTTTTTTCCGGTGTGGCAGTTGCTGTCGGCTGCGGCGTTTCACTGGGGCGCGCCATCATGGGCGTTGCGGTTGCGGCAGTCGCTGTCGCTGTTGGCGGGATCGCGGTCGCGGTCGGCGTTGTCGTCGGGGTGGCGGTCAACCACGGAAAATCATATCCCATTCCATCCTGCACCATGCCGCCGTTGACGTAAAAGGTGAGTTCATTGGCGATCTCCAGCACCCTCTCGTCCTTGGCTGCCAGTCTGAGCGCCGTGTGCATCTCTTCCAGCGCGCGCATCGTCTCCGGCAGGGTGTTGATCCCCTCCACCCCGGCGTAATAAGCGTAATACCCCAGCAGGTCGGCAAAGCCGGCATGCCACAATTGGTCTAATTTATCCAGCCGCAGCGCGTTCTCGTACGCTTCCACGCTCATCTGGTACAGCGCCTGTGCGCCTTTATCATTGCTGATCTCCCACGCGCGGAACCCCCGCCGGCGCGCAGAAAATGCCAGTGACTTGCTCAACTTGGCCACCTGCCCCCAGGATTCTCCGTCCCAGCCGTGCGTGCTCACCCATGCCTGCTTCTGCAGCAGTTCCTGCCATACCGCCGGCGCAGCTATTGTGATATTAAAATTATCCCTTGTCTCAGGCTCAAAATCGCTAAAGACCCACTTCAACTCGTTGGCTGAGATCTTGTGCCCCTCCACCATCTCCGCCTCAACCCCGTTGATGTTGGGCAGCACATTCAACTGGCTCACCTCGTAGGGGAAGCGCACGAACAGCACCGCGTTGCCGATGGTTCCCTTCCAGCCCGCGCCTGTGGAGAAAACGTAGTTGAACCACACAAACGGCAGATCGCCCGCCGCCTCCAGCAGGTAACTCGCCTGGATGGCTACATCCACCCCCGCTTCAAAATTAACATCGAACTCGATCCACGGCACCACCCCGTTCAATCCGCCCGGGTCTTCGCCGCTGATGGTGCGCGTGGGCACCGTTTTGCCAGCCACGCTGATGCTCATTTCCTTGATCTCCGGCGTATGCCCCCAGCCGTCGCTCGCGCCTGCCGGGAAGCGTACTGCCATTTGTTCAGCAGCGCTGCCGAGGTTGCGCATGATGAACGTGGCGCTCACCCTTGCCTGCCCCAGGCTGTTGCTTGGCGTGTTCCCCAGCACCTCCAGGATCACCGTCTCCGAGACCATGCGCACCTGCGTCTGCTCCGTCCCCGGCGCGGGGTTGCTGCCGGGCGGCTGTGCCGGCGGGGCGATGTCCGCCCTCACCGCGGAGGGAAGTGCAAGCAGGCACAAAACCAGCACTGCCGCGATAAAATTGCACAATATTTTTCGAATGAATGAACTCATATGAAAATGATACAACATCCCGTTCGCGATTTCAATTTGAGATTTTTGCGAGGATTCGGTAAAAAATTAACTTGATTCACGGTATTAAATTACTGTTTACCGTGTTGAACAAATTCCGATTTACGACTGTATACTCAATACATACTTAAAAGGAGTAATCCCATGACAAATGATAAGCTTTTCAAAATTGCTGGATGGTGCGCCCTCGGATGTGTTGCAGCCATGGTCGCGGCCTTGATATTTTTGATGTTCGTTCCCTCGCTCGGGGTGATCTTGGAAATTCTCTTCCTCTTGATGTTGATTGTCGTTTTCTACGCCCTCTACATCACCCACCGCTCCGAGTCCAGTAACCTCAGTCTTGTCGGACTGGTTTTGGCTGGTATCGCCATTTTGGCGGACCTGGTCAGCCTGCTGAGTGAAGGCACCGTTTTCCTCGTCAGCCTGTGGTACCTGATGGTCGCCCTGGCGTTATTGATCTTTGGTTACCTCGCCTGGCGCAGTTCCAAGATGCCGCGCGGCTTGGCCATTGCCGCCCTGGTTTCCGGGGGATTCTTCCTGCTCGGCGGCTTTGCCGGCTTCCTCGGCAGTGCAGGTTTTGCCGGTACCGTCAGCCTTATTGCTATCATTGCGATGTTCGTCTGGCTCATCTGGCTCTGGCGCGTCTTCTCGTCCAAAAAAGCGGTCGCGTCCTGACCCAAGGCAGTAATTCGTTGATAAATCGCTAATATAATCGATTTCTAAATTTGTAAAAAGAAACCGTCGACCCTTTTCAGGCGTTCGGCGGTTTTCAATCGGGAAGAAAAGATTGACAACGCTTATTGTAATTCTATGCAAACCTCCGACCTCTCGGACTTACTAGATAATTCAACATTCTTAAAATTCTTTTTACTTTGCCAGTTGAATATCAAGTTCTGCATAAAATCGTGAAAGTAAATCATTAAGATGCATTAGATTTGGGATAATGTCTATGATTACACCATTTAGAAAATCAAGTTCAGTCTGTAAATTTGGTGTGAATTCATCAATTTTAATTGATTTCATGTGGAAATTGGTAATCTTTGAATAAGTATCACTAATTGAATCATAGATCTTTTTGGATGATTCTTGGGGGAGTAAATTCTGTAAACTTCGAAATCCAGGGTCATACATCAAACTAGCAAGCTTCAATGTATGTGGGGATAATTCTAGTAAGATTTTTCCGCCTTCCTCAAAGTCGAATTTTCCAGATCGAAACATGAAACTTAGCTTAGTATATTCCTGAGTTATTACAATATTTGAAGATATTATTCCATTGATTATTGATAATCTTTCCCTGAAGTTTGATAAATCTCTATCGCTCTTCTGATACTTACGATTTTGTCCTAAGATGGACCTTTGTAAAAAAAACGTGAACGCCCATCCTATCAATGTGATGACTGGTGTTAAATATAGAATAACCTTGTCAAAATCAATTTTTAACACTGGTAATTCTGCAACCATAAAAACATAATTAATTAAGTTCATTTTTTCTCCCCAATTTGACAATGATCACTATTTCATAGGTGTTTTTTTAAAAGATAAATCTTGTAAAGATTGTAAGGTGCGTACCCAACGCACCAATTAAATTATTGTAGAACAAAAACCGCTAATATTTATATTGGCATTGGTTAGTTGTCGGGGAGAGCAGATTTGAACCTTCGACCTCTCGGACATATAGAATAATCCTATTAACTATACAAAACCAGACCTATTTTCTTTTTTTATCGTGCTGTGTACTATGGTTTACTATTAGAATCGCTAATTGAATTACCAAACAAAATAGTAGGACTGTAGCGAATTTTAGTGAAAAGTTGCCAATTCCCTCAATGTTGTCAACCTTTCCAGATTCATTGTCTTGGATAAAAAGCCAGGTAATCACGATTACAAAAAATATCCATAAAATGAGTGAGGATTTTCCAAGGTCGATTTTCAGTTTTCCAGTTAGAAATTTTGTAATGACCCCGGCAGTTGATGAGGTATCTGGACGATCTTTCGATGAATCGTCTGTCGCAATATACTTCTCATTGGGTTCTTCATTGATATTAGTGACTTCTCGATTTTCTAAGGCAATCGATGAATTATCGATTTCATCATTCGTGGAAATATCCTTGTCATCAATTACACTGCTGGACGAATGGTGTCTTTTGAAACTATTCCGACCCATTTTACTCCTCCATCATAATCTTAATAAATGAATCGTAAAAGGAATAGTTTTGATGAATATAGTATTTTACAATTTCAGCAATTTCTTGTTTTGTTTTTGTTGCCTTGGGAGTTATCCAATAATCTAAGTCTAAATAATACGAAACCTCAGACGGATTTACCAAAGGATTAAAAAATCCTTTTAGCTGTTCTTTTTTCATTGGCCCCATGGACAAATTTACATAACCATTTTTAGTTCTTAGATTAATTGGAGAACCTATATCTATGATTTCCGCATCATAGAGACTGGTAATATTCGGAGAGATAGCATGAACGCGATTTAAACTTTTGGCTAATAGTTCTTCAAATGTTATTAAAAATGGTATGGCATATTTAAAACGTACTCCAATACGTTCAACATAGAGAGGAGAAAAAATTTCTCTTTGGTTAAATACAAATTGAAGTAGACTATATGTTTTGTTATACAGATTTGAACTATCAGGATTATTCTTTATTATGAAACCCATATTCCTAAATGATAAAAACCCTTGAATCGTTTTGTCATCGTCATTAAAAACATCAATTCGATTTTCTGTAACCCCCCAATGAGATAATCGCAATAATTCTGAAATTTCTTTTGCCCATTTTCCACGATAATCCAAAATTTCGGGATTAGGCTTGAAACGAATCTCAACGATATATTCGGTATTTAAAGTGAATTCAGAGTTTTGAGAAGACATATGACCTCACCTATATCTCAATTTCATGAAAACTTTGCAAGTAGGGTGCTTCTGTGACACACCAACTAAACGATCTAGTTTCAGGATCATACAATATAATCCGATAACATACTCTAAATCATACAATTAAAAGTAATTTCAATTATAGGTTTCTTATTAAGGCAATTTTAGAAGACATTGTTGATCTACCCAAAAAATCGATGGTAATTTGTTCATACCTTCATCTTTAAGGTCGACAATAAAGACAAAAAGATATTCACTAGTATTAAGTTTGTGTGTCGCTGTCTTTGAATTATCCCAAATAGTGTCCCAGGTTGCGTTAGTTACTTTTCCGTTGGTATCCCCGATTAATATAGATAATGATTCTGACACTGTAGCATGGCTTGTTAAATTGAATTCATAGCCATCGACACCATCACAGTTCCGCCTTGCCTTATAATCCAAAATTTCAAGTTCGTACTTAGTGTTTTTTTCCTTTTCTTCATTGTATAGGTTCTTGAATTTATCAAGATCAGACTTAGCGCTAGATAACTCTTTGTTTAAATCTACATTTGATTGACTCAAATCTGTTACCTTTTGTAATGCGGTAGAAAGTTGCTGTCCCCGGTCATCTAATAACGCTACGAGCTCGTTATTAGATTTGACTGATTGTATGCGGGTCATTACAAATAAAACCCATCCACTAATTGTGATTAACAATAGTACTATCCCTGTTATTAGAATTTTCTTTGGCATCATATCTTCCTCACTAAATGCAATAGGTGGTCTATTCCTCAGAACAACCATAAACTGGTTCTTGTTCTTCTCTATTTTGACGAGAAGCATTTTCATGAATTTTACAGCAAGGTTAGAGCAGAAAGTAGGGTGCGTCCCTGACGCACCAATTAAATGATTCAATAACAAAAAATCACTAGAAATTAATTCTTTCTTGTCGATAGAGAATAGTTGGCTCCATCCTTTAGCATCTTAAGATACCTCTGCACAGTGAAAAAGTTTGATTAATCCTTCGAGATTGCTGTGACCTATACCCCAATAAGCTGATAATGCCAGGTTAAACACTATCTTTTATACATCTTGCGAGTATGGTTCCTGCAAGGGGAGCCCCTGAAGAAATCATAAATACGGGACTCTTACCAGTTTCCTTAACGATCGAAATGCCATCTGAGTAAACTTCAAAATCTAAGATTTGTGAATATCTGATAGGACGGTTGGTGCTTGACCCAATAAATATCAACCTTTTATTAGTAATATAAATCGTGCCAACGTCTATCTTTGACAACTTCTGTTCTGTCTTTGGTCGTACATTCACAGAACCCAATCGATAATAAACGCCTTTCATTATTTTAATTCTTGCAGTTGGACCGAAATAATTCACACGGGTATTTACAGCACGAGTTTCGCAAAGTGTAGCAGGGGTTTGAAAATAACAAGCTTCTGCCCTTTGAAGTAATATTGGAACCGATATTTCAGGAAGAGGCTCATTCTCAAACCTCCAGAGGGCTTTCATTCTTTCAATCCTGTCTAAATCTTCTTTGGAGTAATCAATCATTATTCGAAGATCACTAATTTGTTTATTAAAATCACCATCTTCTGATGGGGAGATCCTACCGTCGCTCCCAATTTCTTTAAATTTTTCTGTCATCATTTGAGATCGAATTTGGTTAAGAATAATAGTAACTTTTTCGTTTGACACATTTAATCTTGTTTGGAGAAGAAGTAAAGCTGCCTCCTCACTCTCAGTGAATAGTTTATCGGCTAACAAAAATGTGATTGAATTTAGAATTTTTGATTCTGCGATAGGATAATAACATTCGTTGAAAGCCAGCTCTTCAATATCCAGTTTTACCTGCATCTTTCGGGCAGCTTGGTAATCATTTAGTGGGGATTCGGGATTTCCTAAATGGTACGACAAAAACAAAGCAAATAATTCAATTAATCCACTTCTCTGTTTAGATGAGAGACTCTTTTCACCTCTTGAAATGAGACTCCGCTTTACTATATCGTCGGGAACAAGATCAAAATCAACCTGGCTTAACGTATTGTTCACAAAGACTACCAAATTTTCATCTGGATCTTTATTCAAAAAAGATGGTTTTAATGCTGGTTTTGGTTGAAACGGTTCCATTTTCCCCTCCAATCTAATCGTACACAAATAAAGTATACACAAGGAATAAAAAAAATGAAATATATTATTACAAAAGCGTAATAGGGTTTGATATTAAAAAATATCTCTAATCAATTAAAGGGATTTATACACAAGGCAATTTATCTTAAAATTTCCAAAAATACTTGACACTATAGAACTTTTGTGCTATAATATAGATTATTACCATTTTACTCACATTCACAAAGGACCATTCGAATTGAATCTTTTTGTTTCCATGGAACAATTAACGTGAAACAAGGCTTTTTGACTTCAAAATGGATTCGTTTCCCATTCGTTCCCACTTTTAATTTTTAACGAAAACAATTAATAATGAAGAAACTTCTAAAAAATTGATAATAAAAAACTACCCAAAGGTGGTTTCTTGTCGGGGAGAAAGGATTTGCGACGCTTGTTGGAGTGTTGTGCAATCCTTCGACCTCTCGGTCAATTAAACAAAAAAGCCCAATTGAAGATTGAGCTTTTGCCTAACTGTCGGGGAGAAAGGATTTGCGACGCATTATGGAGTGCTGTGCAATCCTTCGACCTCTCTCGTTGAAAAATACTTAAGTCGGGGAGAAAGGATTTGTATCATACCTCGATGGTAAACATTCGACCTATACCTGTAATTAAAAACCACCAGTTCAACAAACCCTGGTGATTTATCAGTCGGGGAGAAAGGATTTGAACCTTCGACCTCTCGGTCCCGAACCGAGTGCTCTAGCCGGACTGAGCCACTCCCCGAACGAACGCTATTATACCCCGGTACCCCGCTCTCGGGCAAGCGTTTACTCCAGAAACACCTTCTGCGCCGCGCTCGCCTGCGCCGCGTTCAGCGGGATCAAAACCGTAAAGCGGCTGCCCTTCTCCTCCACGCTTTCCACCCAGATCTTGCCGCCGTGCATCTCCACCATCTCCTTGGCGCTTGAAAGCCCCAGCCCCATCCCCCCGTGCCGCCGCGTCAGGTGCTTTTCCACCTGGTAGAAGCGCTTGAAGATCTTCTTCTGCTCCACCGCCGGAATGCCGATGCCGCTGTCGATCACCGCCAGCTTCACGTAGCCCGGCACCTCTTCCGCCGTCACCTTCACCACACCCCCCGCGTTGGTGAAGTTCAGCGCGTTCTTGATCAGGTTGCGCAGCACCAGTGTGATCTTCTCCGCGTCGCCTTCCACCGCCAGGTTGGGCTGCTTGATCTCGTGCACCAGGCGCACCTTGCGCTCATGCGCGTTCTGCTGGAAGGACGCCACCAGGTTCTTGATCAGCGGGTCAAAAAGCACGCGTTCACTCTTGAGCTTCTTCATCCCGGCGGTAAACGTGTCCATGTCACCGAATTCATCGATCAGGTCTTTCATCCTCGTGGCGCTGCGCGTGATCACTTCAATATCCTGCTTTTGTTCTTCCGTGGCGATCTCATTAATGAAGGAGGTATGCCCCATGATCAGCCCCAGCGGTGTGCGCAGTTCGTGGCTTGCAATGGCGATGAAATCGTTTTTCATGTGGTCCAGTTCGATCATCTGCTGGATGGAATTTTCAGACTGCTGTATCAGGCGGTGATTCTGCAGCGCGCCGGCAGCCTGCGCAGCCAGCACTTCCAGGCACTCAATATCCTGGCTGTTGTAAGCCGCTTCCTTGCCTTTGTTGAAAACCTCCAGCACCCCCACCGTTTCCCCGCGGTATACAATGGGCACAGCCAGCGCTGAGCGCGCCTTTTGGTCTCTCTCCCACGATGCCGCCTTCGCTTGTTCCTTCGTCTGCTGCGAGGGATCGTACACCATCAGCCGCCCGGAGGTCATCACCTCGCCGGCCAGGCTCTCGTGCGGGTTGATCTGCGTTTTCTCCAGCTCCTCCCGCAGGTGGAATGGCGCCGCGGTCACCCGCAGCGTTTTCGTCTCAACATCCTGCGTCACGATGATCGACCATTCACTGTGGGTCAATCCAGTCGCGGTGTCAAGGATCACTGCCAGCAGGGGTTCAAATTCAAGGCTGGCGCTGAAATTCTTGCATACTTCCAGCAGGTGTTGCTGGTTGTAAAAATTAGCGGGAGAAACCGGGGTTTTCATGTTTTATCCTTGGTTAGCCGCATTATAGCATGCGGTCAATTGAAAACACTTTACAAAAACTGAGGTTACGGTAGCCCAATTCTGTGGTTTAATTACGCCATTAATTAGGCCCGAAAGTTGCAACCAATTATCACTATGGAAACCTGTGTTTTCTGCCAGATCATCGATAAAAAACTCCCTGCCGAACTCTGGTTTGAAGACGATGACCTGTTCATCATATCCACCATTCAACCCCTCGCCCCTGTTCACCTGCTGGTCATCCCGCGTCAACACATCACCTCTCTCAACGAAGCCTCTCTTGAAGAAGCCAGCCTCCTGGGCAGGCTCCTCCTCGGTGCGCGTAAAGCTGCTGATCTGGCGGGTGTCTCCGAAGGTTACCGTACCGTCCTCAACACCGGCGCTGGCGGCGGACAGACGGTCTTCCATCTCCACATTCACATGCTTGCTGGTGGTCCCATCGACCGTTCCCTGCTCACCAAGGGGCTGCGATGAAATCTCCATTACGCCTCACTGTGTTGTTGGCTTTCCTTCTCCTCCTGGTGACTGCCTGCTCACCGGCACTTCAAACTTCCCCAGCCGCATACCCTTCCTCAACGCCTGTCCCTTTCCAACCCGTTGCAACGGCAACCGTAGCGCAATTAACCCCAACCCCCACTCTTGAAACACCGGTTGTGGTGCCAACATTCCAACTCAGCAGCGCCTGCGTCCTCACCTCCGAGCAGCGCAGCCGCCTTGAAACCGTTTCCCGCAAGTATTTAGCCGATACTGAACTCGATGCCCTTTATGTCGCCCAGGATCTCAATTACATGGGGATCAATGCTCAGCCTTCCACCATGTGCGGTCCGCTTGCGGTCACCATCCTGCAGGATGCTGGTCTGGTGGACCCCAACTATCCGCGCAAAAATTTCTATCTCCTCAATCCCCGCCCGGGGTATGGGGATGGATTTGTTGAAAGCCTCTTCCCCTCGAACCGCTACCAAAAGATCGTGGAAGAACGCATCATCAAGGAAGTGGATTATCAAGCCGAGCCTCTCTGCCCCGGAGATTTCTTGTACCTGTTTGCTGGCGAAAGCGGCAGTTTCGAACATATGCTCGTCGTCACCCGCGTGGACGAAGCCGGTCGGGCTTACACCGTCACCAATATTGATTTTCGAATGGGATACAGGATTGAAGAGGTAATGCTTTATGACCCTGCCCAGCCTGGTGTCGGTATGTTTACCAATTGGACGAGCAGTCCGCATCCCCAGGTCGGCCGCACTGGTTATGGCGGTTTCTGGCTGTGGCGGCCGAAAGCTCCCATCCCTGATCCCTCCCCCGCAGCCGCAAATTTGGCGGCTGCCATCAACGCCATCATCGACCAAACCGGCGGCATCTGGCATATTCAATTCAAAGAAGCCGGCGGAGATGCCATCTACTCCCGCCTCGCCGATACTCGCATCTATCCCGCGTCATTCAATAAATTGGCAACAGCGGCTTTGTTCCTCAATACACTCGAAGACCAGGGCGTTGAGGTCAATGCTGATTATCTCCAGACACAGGGGTTCGGGGGGAGTAGTTTTGATCAACTCCTGCGCGCCTTGTGGACCAATTCCGGTGAGGGCGCTTCAGAATTATTGCTTAACTGGTTCCCCACATCGATGAACACCAACGATGCCATTCGGGATCTCGGTTATGTGAACACGCTTATTTCCCCGCCTCAGACCACAGCAGCAGAAATTGCCCGCCTTTTGGAAGATCTCTATTCGGGTGAGCTGCTGCAGCCCGCCGCCCGCCAGTTTGTTCTGGATCTATTTAGCTCTGCCGGGGAAACTCCGCTAACCGCGCTAAAGGACAGCCTTGAACCAGGGGATGTTTTTTACACCAAACATTCATCGATAGTTGAGGACCATCGTGCGGTGGCTGAGATTGCCATTTTCACCTGGAAAGGAAAGACCTATACGCTTGCCATCAGTGCCTCTCCGGACTTTGGAACTAATGACTCGACCACTTATGCGTCACTTGTAACAGGTGTCGAGCAGATCGCCGGCAAGTTAGTTGAATATCTGAAAGAACAATGAGAATGAACTTGCAGAGAAAAGCAGCGCTGAATGGAAGTCAAAACAGCTTGAGAAATAACCTTTTCAAAGTAATTTTTGCATTCTTATTAACGCTTCTCATTCTGAGCGGTTGTGTGCAGCCCGCCCCTGGCAGTCGTCCGTGGCTGCTCAATTCCAACGCTGAAACCCCCGACACATCGTCAAATCCGGGTGACGTCACCCTGCCCACGCTGCGCCCCCAGGATTACGTCTTCCGCACACCCACCCCCGATGCACCCAGGATCCTGCCTACCCTGCGCGCCAACGAGGAACAATACGTCATTCAGCCGGGCGATTACCTTTCCCTCATCGCCGGACGCTACAACCTGGATGTAAGCACGCTCATTAATGCCAATCCCCAGGTTAATCCCAACTGGGTCGAGATCGGGCAGGTCATCACCATCCCGGCACCTTCTCCCTCAGCCGACCCTTCCAGTTTCAAGATCATCCCTGATTCCGAACTGGTCTACGGTCCAATGAGTTCCACCCTGGATACGGAATCTTACGTGCAGCGCCAAAAAGGCTACCTGGCCGGTTACACCGAATCCATCAATGACCGCACCTTAAGCGGCAGTGCCATCGTCCAGCGCATCGCCTATGAATATTCCGTCAACCCGCGCCTGCTGCTCGCCCTGCTGGAATGGCGCTCGGGCTGGGTCACCCGCTCTTCCCCATCTCAATCCAGCCGCGAGTATCCCATGGGGCTTAACGATGTCAACCGCAAAGGGCTTTACCGTCAGCTGGCATGGGCAGCCAACCAGCTCAACCGTGGTTATTACTCCTGGAAGGCTAACGCCATCAGTTACATCGTCTGCAATGATGGCAGCCTGGTGATGCTTTCGCCCACCGTCAATGCCGGCACAGTCGGTGTACAGGTCCTCCTCGCTGCACTGCTTGATCTCAAAGGCTGGCAGCATGGCGTTTCTGAAAACGGGCTTTATTCAGTTTATTCTTCGCTCTTCGTCATCCCCTTCGACCTCGGCATTGAACCGCTTCTCCCGGCAAACTTGAGTCAGCCCTTGTTGCTCCTCCCATTTGAAGACGGCAGCACCTGGTCATTCACCGGTGGTCCGCACGCCGGCTGGGGTTCCGGTTCCCCCTGGGCAGCTGTTGATTTTGCCCCTCCCGGTACCGCCTTTGGCTGTTTCACCTCCGATACCTGGGTCACCGCTGCTGCCGATGGCTTGATCCTGCACGCCAAAGATGGCGAGGTTGTTCAGGACCTCGACGGCGACGGTCTGGAACAAACCGGCTGGACCCTCGTCTACATGCATATTGAGAGCCGTGAACGCGTCATCGCGGGCACTTATCTCAAAGCCGGCGACCGTATCGGGCACGCTTCCTGCGAAGGCGGCATCTCCAACGGCACTCACTTACACTTCGCCCGCCGCTACAACGGCGAATGGATCCCGGCGGTCGGCAATCTCCCCATGGAACTGGGTGGCTGGCAGGTCGCTAGTACCGGCGGAGAATATGAAGGCACCTTCGTACGCAATGGCGCAATTGTTTATTCATGGGATGGTCGGACCGATGACAACCAGATCGCACACTAAGCGCCTTCAGTTACTCCTTGCGCTCGGAATGCTCATTGGTGCTTCCCTGGCGTGTTCACAGGGTTATATCAGCCCGGTGGAACTGACCGCTACAGCGCAGTTGTTCACCCCCAGCGCCACGGCTGTCACGCCTTCTCCCTCCCCCATCGTTTACACCGAAACCGCCAGCGCCACCTCCCTGCCCACATTCACCGATGAGCCGCAGATCACAACACCGCGTCCCACGGTCACCATCGACCCGCAAGCTACACCCAAGCCGCCCATCCTGTATTACACCCAGGCTGGTGATACCCTCGCATCCATCACCGGGCGTTTTGGCGTCGACGCCAGTCTTATCAATTCCAGTGTTACTCTCCCAACCACCGGTTTGATCAGCCCCAACATCCTGCTGGTTATTCCCGATGTCCTCACCGACGTTTTTACCTCTGATTCCTTCATGCCGGATAGTGAAGTGGTCTTCTCCCCTTCTGCTGTTGGTTTCGATTACGAAACGTACATCAATAATGCCGGCGGATATTTGAGCACTTATGTGGAAGAGATGTGGAACGGTCCTTTCACCGGCGTACAGATCATCCGCCGCGTGGCTTTGGAAAATTCGATCAACCCTTACCTGCTGCTCGCGCTGCTGGAATACAAGAGTCACTGGGTATTTGGAGCACCTACCAACCTGGCTGAACTTGAATACCCCATGGGTATGGTGCGCATCGAGGAACGCTACCTTTATGACCAGTTATCCTGGGCAGTAAGCCAGTTGAACCTCGGCTATTACGGCTGGCGCGCGGGTATCCTCACTGAATTGAAATTCAAGGATGGCTCGATCAAACGCATTGATCCGCAATTGAATGCCGGCAGCGCCGCCATCCAATACCTTTTTGCGCAGTGGTACGATCCCCTTGAATGGGCTGGCGCCTTGGATGGTCCGGGTAGCATGCCCGCGTTGATGGCAGAGATGTTCGGAAATTTCTACATCCGCGCCCAATCAGTTGAGCCGCTTTACCCGACTGATCTTACACAGCCGGAACTGCTCTTGCCCTTCATGGTCGGTCGCCGCTGGGCATTCACAGGCGGTCCGCACTCAGCCTGGGGACCGGATGGTGCGCTGGCGGCTATCGATTTTGCACCTCCATCTTCCAAATCAGGATGTGTCCTCTCAAATGAATGGGTGACTGCCATGGCACCTGGAGTGGTTGTGCGTTCAGAGAACGGGGTTGTCATCCTCGACCTTGACGGGGATGGCATTGAACAAACCGGTTGGAATATCATGTATCTCCACATTGAATCCCGCGCTCGCACTCCAGTTGGCACCAGGGTTGAAACTGGTGATAAAATTGGGCATCCATCTTGCGAAGGCGGCATTTCCTCCGGAACACATACACATGTCGTGCGCAAATTCAACGGTGAATGGATTCTGGCCGGTGGTCCGCTGCCCTTCACTCTCAGTGGCTGGGTTGCCGCAAACGGGTCAGAACCATACAAGGGCTCCCTTACCAACGGCTCCGAAGTAGTTACAACATATGACCAGGTTATCATTCGAACCAACTAAAATAGAGGAACGCCAGGGAAAATTCTCTTCACCTACCCGCAATCGAAAATCCATCTGGATTTCTCTTACCCTGGTTCTCGCCATACTCGCATCCTGCACGCCAATTCAGCCCGCAATCCCTGTCGTCATCAATACTCCGGAACCGACACTAACTCCCGAGCCTGAGATTACGCGTACCCCCATTCCAACCCGCCCGGTGTACGCTCCAGCAACCATCGTGGATTACATTGCCCAACCGGGAGACACCTTACCTGCGCTGGCGGACCACTTTAACACCACCCCGAATGAGATCCTCGAGGCTAATCCCCTCATCAATAAAGAAATCACCACATTGGCAGCCGGATTGGAAATGAAGATTCCGATTTATTACAGAGCCTTGTGGGGAAGTCAATTCCAGATCATGCCCGATTCGCTTTTTGTCAATGGTCCTGCCCAGGTTGACTTCAACACCGCTGAATTTGTGGATGCGCAGCCTGGATGGTTAAAAGACTACGTCACCATCGCAAGCGGCAAGGTGCGCCGGGGTGGTGATTTGATCGACTATGTTGCGCTTTCTAATTCCGTCAGTCCGCGGGTGTTGCTCGCCATCGCGGAATACCAGGCTGGTGCATTGAGCCAACCCCAGCTCGATCCAGACAGGGTGCAGAATCCGCTGGACTATGAGGATCAATTCACCAAGGGGTTTTACCTGCAATTAGTCTGGGCCGCCAACACTCTCAATAACGGCTATTATGCCTGGCGCAATGGTCGTCTGGATGGCTTTAGCCTCGCAGATGGTACGCTGGAAGCGCCCGACCCCTGGCAAAATGCTGCCAGTGTAGCCTTGCATTATTATTATGGGCAGCTCTTCTCCGGTGATGAATACAACCGTGCTATTTACGACGATGGATTCTACAAGACCTATACCAGTTTGTTCGGTGATCCGTGGGTTAATTTCCAGTCACACATCCCGGGCAACCTTCAGCAGCCTGACCTCGTGCTTCCCTTTGAAGTCGGCAAGAGGTGGACTTACACCGGCGGGCCGCATGCCGCTTGGGGCAGCGGAGAACCCCTGGCTGCCATTGATTTTGCTCCGGGTGTACTCACCAGTGGTTGTGTCAAATCTCGCGAATTCGTGGTCGCCATGGCTGATGGACAGATCGTCCGCAGTGAATCTGCCCTTGCGATCCTCGACCTCGATAAAGACGGTGATGAGCGCACCGGCTGGGTAATCCTCTATTTGCATCTTGAAGCCCAGATCAATCCGGGTGTACTGGTAAAAACCGGTGATCCCATCGGGCATCCATCCTGTGAGGGAGGATTCGCCACCGGAACCCATGTGCATATCGCGCGTAAATACAATGGTGAATGGATTGACGCAGACAGCGCGTTGCCTTTCAACCTGGAAGGCTGGATCGTACGTAATGGTGCTGCTCCCTACCAGGGAACCCTGGAGCGTTACGGCAGAACCGTCATCGCCAGCGACAAGGGATTTTATGATTCTGTTATCACTGCAGGCGTAAAGTAATACTTTTTTGGATAAGGGATTAAACTATGCATCGCGTCATTCTTCTATTACTGCTCATGCTCAGCCTGGCAGGCTGCACTGAAACATCAACATTTGTCCCGCAAATCGATGAAACGCTCCCGCCCGCCGCAGCTCCCACGGTATCGGTGTCCACGCAAGAGAGTACACCCACAAGTTCCCCGGCAGCTGAGACCCAGCCGACCGAAACAAAAGAACTTACTCCCACAACTGCCCTCGAAGAATGGCAGACCCTGCCGGTCATACCCACGGTTTCACCTGAGATGATCGATGTTTACCTGCGCGGTCAGGAACGCGGACGCGACCCGCACAGGTTTTCAAAGATCGGTGACTGCCAGAACATCACCACTTACTATCTCGCCATGTTTGATAGTGGCACCTACGACCTTGGAGAGCAATATGCTTACCTGCAGCCGACCATCGATTATTTTGAAAATTCCTGGTGGCGTGAGAGCCTGGCAGTAAAAGGCGGTATGAACGTGGCCGCTGTACAAAACGTCATGTGGGCGAACCCTGAAAAATGCAAAAAAGGGGAGACTCCTCTTGCCTGCGAGATCCGCGTTCACAACCCGGCCTTTGCCATCATCAGCCTCGAAGAATCCTGGACAGGCAGCATCGAGCGTTACGACTTCTACATGCGCGAGATCGTTGATTATGTCTTATCACAGGACGTTATCCCCATTCTGGCCACCCGCGCGGAGACACTCACCCAGGAGCGCAGGATTAACCCCACTGTCGCCCGCATCGCCCTGGATTACAACATCCCCTTGTGGAATTTCGGTGCCGCCGCTGCAGCCCTGCCGGACAACGGCATCCGCCCTGATGGCTTTCACCTCACCGAAGGACGTTCCTTTTTTAACGACCCGGAGCTTTTGAAGACCGGATGGGCGCTGCGCAACCTCACCGCCCTCCAGGCTGTCGATTCTGTCTATCACGGCGTGCTTGGTCAGCCCTGATCCTCATTCCTGTTGACACAAAAAAAGGGACTGCACTGCAGTCCCTTTTTTTACTAAGAATGTCTTAACCTTCGTGGATAGTGATCTTGGTGTGCACCGGAACTGCTTTACTCAGCATGGCATTAACTGAACAGTACTTGGTCTCGCTCAATTCCACCGCGCGTTTCACTGCTTCTTCATCCATATTATGTCCGGTCACCACAAATTCTACAGTGATGTCGGTGAAAACCTTGGGGTGGTCTGGGGAACGGTCAGCGTGCAGTAGGACTTCAAAACTGGTCACTTCCTGGCGCTTCTTTTGCAGGATGGAGATCACATCCATGGCCGTGCAGCCTCCAAGACTGAGTAGCACCAATTCCATCGGGCTTGGACCTTCATTTAAACCGCCATGTTTCACTGATGTGTCAATTCGTACAGTAAATCCTGTACCTGTAATTCCCGAAAAACTCAATCCGGTTTTCCACACTAATTTCCCGTCCATTAATTACTCCTTCAAATATTCAAGGCTTTAGCTTAACGGCCAGGTGGGCATCACATCCAGGTCGAGCGCGTCTACCCGGTTATTGATATAGCGGTAATATCCTGCAGAGGCGATCATCGCGGCGTTGTCGGTACATAATGCCAACGGTGGGATATGCACTTTGAATTCTTCCTGCCCCAAAAAGGCTTCACGTAATGCCTTATTCGCCGAGACCCCGCCAGCCACTACGATTTCCTTAACCTCAAATTGTCTTGCAGCCTTGATCGTCTTGGTGAAGAGGGAATCCACCGCTGCTGCCTGGAAACTGGCTGCCAGGTCGTTAACTGGGATCACCCTGTTTTCTTCTTCAAGTTTTCGTACCACTCGCAGAACGGCTGTTTTTACCCCGCTGAATGAAAAATTCCAGGTTCCTTCCAGGCGTGACCGCGGGAAGGCAAAAGCTTGCGGATTGCCTTTCATCGCCGCTTTCTGTACGGAGGGTCCACCCGGATAAGGTAGTCCGATCAGGCGTGCAACTTTATCAAAAGCCTCGCCTGCTGCATCATCCAGTGTTGCGCCAAGCCGCTGATAGTTCAAATGTCCGCTGACAAGGTTCAGTTCAGTGTGACCGCCTGATACCAGCAGCACCAGCAGGGGGAATTGTGGTTCAGCAGGAGGATGGGTGGTGTCATGCGGGTAGATCCACGAGGAATAAATATGTCCTTCGAGGTGGTTCACGCCGATCAGCGGAAGGTTGCGCCCCAGGGCAATCCCCTTGGCGGCATTCATCCCCACAACCAGCGAACCTGCCAAACCAGGTCCGCGCGTCACTGCCACCGCATCCAGGTCGGCAAATCCAATATGCGCTTGCTGCAGCGCTTCATCAATGACCGCGTATATGGTGCGGATGTGCTGCCTTGATGCCACTTCCGGGAAAACGCCGCCGTACTTCTTATGCAGTTCGATCTGTGTAGCTACCACGCTGGAAAGCAGGTCGCGTCCATTTTCGACCACCGCTGCGGCAGTTTCATCGCAGGAGCTTTCAATCCCCAGGATACGCGTAATTTTTTCCACTAGTTATTCTCTAATCCTTGACTTGATGATATCAGAATTTCAACCGTCATTTGATCGGAAGAACTAAGTCTTTTGAGAAATCTGCCAGGATCTCGAATTTTCCGTCTTCAGTCGCCAGCAGAGAATCTTCAATACGCACGCCCATGCCTTTTTCAGGATAATACAATCCTGGTTCAAGCGTGAAAACCGAGTTGGCTGCCAGGGTGTCACTCGGAGATGGATTGATCATCGTGCACCAGGGTTTTTCGTGTACTTGCAAACCAATTCCGTGTCCCAAACTGTGGACGTATCCTTCTTCAATCCCCGGTTTGGACATGATCGTCGGATGCCCCATGGCCTCAAAGATTTCACAGGTGCGTTTCTGGTAATTTACAAAAGGTGCGTCCAGCTTCAGCTCAGAGGTAACCGTGTTGTAAACCGATTTCACGTCCTCATACAGTTTAATAACCGGATCCGGGGCGTACCCCAGGCACCAGGTGCGCGTGAAATCGTAGAAATAACCCCCGCCAGCCTCGCACGGGAAAATATCGTAGACAATGGTTTGACCCAGCCGCAGTGCGTCACCTGCGGTGCCCGTCGAGTGTGGCACCCCGGCGTCGCGTCCGATGGCAAAAATCGTCCCCTCTGGGTTTTCCACACCGTGCTCCGCCAGCCACAAATTGATCTTGCGTTTAACCTCGCCAATGGTGATCGGGCTGCCGTCACTGTGCACCAGTAACCCCTTTTTTGTTTTCTGACTGGTAAGGTAATCTGCGGTCTTTCCCACCACATCCACTGTGACCTTTCCCATCTGGCGGATGCGCTCGATCTCTGCCGGTTCCTTGGTCATTCTTGCATTCAGCAGTATCTCGTCCTTGAAGAAACCTTCAAAAATGAGTTTTGGCATCAACTGCTGCACCCGGGTGAAGAGGCTGTAAAATGTCCCCACATCATTCTCACCATACAAACCAACCCTGCCTGAAGTGATCCGCAGTTCATTGAACATTTTTTGCAGGCGAATTGCCAGGGCTTCGGCATGGTTACCGGATGCTTCTTTTAAAAGATCTTCAATCGGATACTTGGAATAACTGATCGTTTTTAATCCGGTTCGTGCAGCCTCGTCACGCTCCATGGAGTTATGGAACAAGACCGCATCCTGTCCGCGTTTCTTGATAAGCATGGCATCGTTGATATGCCCACCTCCCGTTAGATACACCATCGCCGGGTTGTGCTGGGCGTTCCCTGCCACCAGGAGAACGTCGATTTTTTCTTCCTTCATAAATCTATCTAGATCAGCTTTCATTTGCGGCTCCCTGGATAATTATTCTTAATGCTGTTGAGGAGAATCTCCTCTTCGTTTTCAGTTACAGTACGCGGATCAAATAGTACCCTGTCGTTGTTGATGCGTGCGATGATTGGAGGTGAATTCTGGCGCAGTCTCGCCAGAAACGCATTCGCCTGCCCCGCTTCTACAGCCAGCACAAAAGTCGGCAGCGTTTCTCCTGGCAGGCTTCCGCCGCCAATAGTGGAGAATTCCGCGATCACCTCACCAAAACCCAGTTTCTCGCGCCAGCCTGTTACGCGTGCTTTCAATTCATTGAGAGGCATTGCTATCATTTGCCACACCGGGATGGAAGTTAGCGCTTCACCCCTGAGGTAGTGCAGCAATGTGGCGTCCAGGCCTGCCAGGCAGAGTTTATCGGCCCGAACAGCCCTCGCAAACGGATGTTTTTTCAAGCGAGCGATCAACTCTCTTTTCCCTGCGATGATCCCTGCCTGGGGTCCTCCCAGCAGTTTATCGCCGGAAAAACATACCAGGTCAGCGCTGGCATTAATGGATTCCTGCACCATCGGCTCATGGGCTATCCCGAATTGAGCTGTGTCCAGCAGCGCACCGGATCCGATATCATCGATAAAGATTGCGTTATAACGATGGGTTAATGCCACCAGCTCTGCCAGTTCAGGCTGCTCGGTGAAACCCACAATTTTAAAATTCGAAGCATGCGCTCGCATCACAAAACCCGCCCCGGTTTCCAGCGCATCCTGGTAATCCTGCAGGCGGATACGGTTGGTCGTACCAACTTCCAAAAGTCTTGCCCCGGATACTTTCATCACGTCAGGTACTCTAAAGCCCCCCCCAATTTCAACCAGTTGCCCCCGGGAGATGATCACCTGTTTGCGGCTTGCCAGCGCCGTCAAAACCAGCAAAACTGCTGCAGCGTTATTATTTACCACCACGGCATCCTCTGCCCCTGTGATTGCCCGCAGGTGCTCGCGTGTATGCGTTGATCGCGACCCTCTGTTTCCTGTTTCAAGGTCGTATTCCAGTGTGGAGTAGGACTGGCTGACCTGCCGGACACCCTCCTGCGCTGCAGCCGAGAGGACTGCCCTGCCTAAATTCGTGTGTAAAATGACGCCGGAAGCGTTGATCACTGGTTCCAGTGTCATCCGTGTTTCACTTACCAATTTTTGACGAACCTCAACTATGAAATTTGCTGCTGAAAACTTATTTCCCTTTCCCTTTAGTTGATTCCTAAATTCTTCCAGTGCTGCCCGCACCGTGGTCAATACAAGGGAATCCCCAAACTCATTCCTGAGTTGCTTAAACTCAGTAAGTTGAAGGAGGGAATCTACAGATGGGATTTGCCGCGGATCATTCATTCTCGGCAGCGGGGGGTGTCCATTGGCTTTTTTCACGCAGCCTGAGAAGCAGTTCAATGGCAGCCAGGCATGCCCCGATCAGGATCGCCAGTGCAAAATTGAGCACCTTGCCCAATTGCAGCCATAACAAAGTGTCGGCAAAAGCGCCCGCCAGCAGCGCTTCGCGGATCATCACCATGGATGTCGCAGCAGGCTTGATCGGAAAACGTTTGTGCAGGTAGTGGATAATCGGAAGTGCCATCCCGCTGAAAGCCAGCGTCACCAGGAAGTACAGCAGCCAGCGTGGTCCTAGCGTTGGTACAGTCAGGATGAACAACAGGATCAAACCCACCCAACCAACGGCGGCAAGAATAATGGCGGTGGTAAGCACTGCCGGAAAAGAGGGTAACTGCTTGCGTAACTCCGCTGGCGTTGGCTCCAATTTATCCTCCCCTATTCATCCAGGAATTCAGTAACATAATCGATGGTCAGTATTTTCCAATCATCACCTTCTTTGGTGAGCACAAATGTGCCGGTGATGCGTATGTCGCGGAAGTCTGATTCGTCAGTTTTTTTCATCGTTGCGGTAAATGGAGCATAGGCATAACCGTTTTCGATCTTGTCCAGGTCCAGTTTCTCAAGGTCATACTTGATATCATATAACGCGAATTGCAGGTCAAGCACATTTTTGAGATCCAGCGTGCGCACGTTCTGGTGATACAGCAGGAAAAGGTTCCCGGCGTCTTCAGCGGTTGTGAATTTTTCAAAATCTCGCACCGCTGTCAGAACCTCGCGTTGTTCTGCATTGCCGCAAGCGGTTAAAAGTAGCGAGAGGCACAGCGTTAAAATGACTAGCGTGATGAAGCGTTTTTGCAAGGGTTTCCTCCAGGAATCAACACAGAATGTTATCATTTGATTATATCAAACTCACTGCCTGGAGATGTAATTCAGACCTTTTATGTGATAAAATGTTGAAACTTGGGGTTGAGATCAACCCTGCTCATTGAGAGAGGTGGAGGGACCGGCCCGGCGAAACCTCGGCAACCGATTTTTTCAAGGTGCCAATTCCGTCAGAAAGGGTGCATGTTAAAGCACACCCCGCTTTCTGAAAAATGAGAGGATATGCCCTTATTATTACCTCTCATCTTTAGAGAGGTTTTTTGTTCAATCTTGCAGGTTTAGGACTGGAGTAAGCAATGGAAAGACACTACACAAACCGTACCTATCTGGATGCCCTCGCCCAAAAGATCATCATCTTTGATGGCGCCATGGGTACCAGCCTGCAAAAACAAAATCTCACCGCGGAAAATTTTGGCGGCGAGCGCACTAATGGCTGCAACGACTACCTCGTCATCTCCTACCCGCAGGCTGTTGAATTGGTCCACCGCTCTTTTTTGGAAGCTGGCGTGGACGTCATCGAAACGTGTACCTTTCGCTCCAATCGCCTCACCCTGGCGGAATATGGTCTTGGGGATCGCGTCATCGAGATCAATGTCGCAGCTGCCCGCCTGGCGCGCAAATGCGCGGATGATTTCAGTACCTCTGGTCAAAAACGTTTCGTCGCCGGCTCCATCGGACCCACCGGTAAACTCCCCTCCATGAACGACCCTGAACTCTCTAATGTGACCTTCGACCAGTTGCAGGAGATTTTTTGCGAACAGGCTACCGGTCTCATCCAGGGAAGGGTTGATCTCCTCCTCATCGAAACCTCGCAGGACATCCTTGAAGTTAAAGCTGCCATCCTCGGCATCCAGGACGCCTTCATCAATACCGGAGTTCGCCTGCCAGTACAGGTGCAGGTAACCCTCGACACCACCGGGCGCATGCTGCTCGGAACGGATATCAGCGCGGTGCTCGCCATCCTCGAAGGCATGCCCATCGATGTCATCGGTCTCAACTGTTCCACCGGCCCTGACTTCATGCGTGAACCTATCCGCTACCTGGGTGAAAATTCCACCCTGCCGGTCTCCTGCATCCCTAACGCCGGTTTGCCATTGAATGTCGATGGTCAGGCGGTTTATCCGCTGGAACCCGAGCCTTTTGCCAATACCTTGTTTGAATTCGCTCAGAAGAACGGGGTGCGTGTACTCGGCGGCTGTTGCGGTACAACGCCGCAGCATCTCAAAGCCCTGGTGGAGAAGATCGGGTCCCTGGCTCCTTCTCCCTTACCCCAGGCTGTCACCCCCCGCCTTGCCTCGTCCATCCAGGCGCAGCCCATGGAACAGGAACCGCGTCCATTCTTCATCGCTGAACGCTTGAACACCCAGGGAAGCCGCATTTTCAAAAAAATGGTGCTCGACAATGATTTCGATTCCATCCTCAGCCTGGCGCAGCAGCAGGTCGATGGTGGCGGGCATGCTCTCGACCTTTGCGTGGCGCTAACCGAACGCGGTGAAGAAGCGGCCACCATGCGCCGCCTCATTAAAACCATTTCCCCTGTCATCCGTCTGCCGCTCGTCATCGATTCCACCGAAATAGACGTACTCGAGATAGCCCTTAAAACTGCCCCGGGGCGCTGCCTGATTAACTCCACTCATCTCGAAAGTGGTCGTGAAAAAGCTGACAAAATCTTCGACCTCGCCAAAAAATACAACGCCGCGGTCATCGTCCTGACAATTGATGAGCAGGGAATGGCAAAAACCGCCGACCGCAAGCTGGAAGTCGCCAGGAGAATTTACGCCATCGCCGTCGAGGAACACGGTTTGCAGCCCCAGGACCTTGTGTACGACGCGCTCACCTTCACCCTCGCAACCGGAAGTGAAGAGTTTGCCAATTCTGCCGTTGAAACCTTCAACGGCATCGCGCTTATCAAAAAACATCTTCCGGGTGTGCTTACCTCGCTGGGAGTGAGCAATGTCTCGTTTGGTCTCACCCCGCCTGCCCGCACGATGATCAACAGTGTCATGCTCCATCACGCCGTCCTTGCCGGTTTGGATATGGCCATTGTCAATCCGGCTGCCATCACCCCTTACGGTGAGATCCCCGAAAAGGAACGCCTCCTGGTGGAGGATTTGATCTTCAACCGCAACCCTGAAGCACTGCAGCATGTCATCGAGTTTTTTCAGGACACTGTACCAACGGAAACCCGCAAGGATATGCGTACTGAAATGCTCGCTGCCATGCCGGTCAACGAACGCCTGCACTGGAAGATACTCCACCGCTATAAGGAGGAAGTGGAAGAAGATATCGACCTCCTTTTAGCAGAGCGAACCTCAACCCAAAACCAGGACCAGCGCGCGGTGGAGATCCTCAACACCATTCTCTTACCCGCAATGAAGGAAGTCGGCGACAAATTTGGTAGTGGTGAGCTCATCCTCCCCTTCGTCCTTCAATCCGCTGAGGTGATGAAGAAGACCGTCTCTTATCTGGAGAATTTCCTCGATCGCAAGGAAGGCACCTCCAAAGGCACACTCGTTTTGGCCACAGTCTACGGAGACGTGCATGACATCGGTAAGAATTTGGTTAAAACCATTCTCTCCAATAACGGCTATACCGTCGTTGATCTTGGCAAGCAGGTGCCCGCCGAAACCATCATTTCCAAAGCGGTTGAAATCAACGCAGATGCCATCGGATTGAGCGCGCTCCTGGTGAGCACCAGTAAACAGATGCCGCTGATCATCAATGAACTGCATCGCCGCGGATTGAAATTCCCTGTCCTCATCGGCGGCGCAGCCATTAACGAGCGCTTTGGTCGCCGCATCCTGGTGACAGATGACCAGCAAAATTACGCCGGCGGGGTCTTCTACTGCAAGGATGCCTTTGAAGGTCTCTCCACCATGGATGCCCTCAGCGCTCCGGATTCCCGGGTAAAGATATTTGACCGCATTACGACTGAATCCAAAATGGAACTGGACCGCAAAGCCGAAGAAACGCCCCTGACCCCTTCCGGTTCGCGTTCTGCCACCCGCAAAGCAGATTTCCTTCCCGTCCCCTCAGCCTGGGGTACGCGCGTCGTAAAGGAAATGCCGTTGGAGATCGTCTTCAAACATCTTTCCAAAAATGAACTCTTCCGCCTCTCCTGGGGAGGAAAGAACACCCACGGCGAAGCCTGGACAAAACTGCAGCGCGAATTTGAGGAGCGCCTGGTGCTCATGACAAAACAAGCCCTGGCTGAAAAGTGGCTGCGGCCGCAGGCGGTTTACGGTATCTGGCCCGCGCAATCCTCCGGGGATGACCTCATCATCTACGCACCGCCGGTTGACGGTTCAATCCCATCGCGCGAGATCTCACGTTTCACTTTCGCCCGGCAGCTCGCCGGAGAAAGCCTCTGCCTGGCGGATTACTTTGCCAGCGTGGATTCCGGCCTCATGGATACCGTCGCTTTCCAGGTGGTCACGGTGGGTCGCGCTGCCACTGAACGCTTCGAGCGCTTGCAAAACAACAATGATTACACTGAAGCCTATTTCACACACGGTTTGGCCGTGCAGACCGCCGAAGCTACCGCGGATTACCTGCATGCGCATGTCAGGCGTGAATTGGGTATCAAACCCGGCCAGGGCAAGCGTTACTCCTGGGGTTACCCCGCCATTCCTGAATTATCCGATCACCGCAAGGTATTTGATCTCCTCCCCGTGGAAGCCGAGTTGGGTATGAGCCTCACGCCAGCCTTCCAGTTGGTCCCCGAACAATCCACCGCAGCCATCATCGTCCACCACCCGGACGCGAAGTATTACAACATCGGCGAATCCCGCGTTGACCAGTTGACCAGGGGATCCAAATAATGCCTCCGCTCTCCCGATTCCTGAAAAGGATCCGTTCCGGTCAGCCATTGCTTTCAGATGGCGCAATGGGAACCATGCTGCATCAGCGCGGCGTTTCCTTTTCCGGCTGCTTTGACCAGTTGAACCTCACCCAGCCTGAAGTTGTCGTCAGCATTCACCGTGAGTACATCGAAGCCGGCTCGCACATGCTCCAGACCAACACATTTGGCGCGAATAGATTTAAGCTAACCCAGCATGGGCTGCAAAACGATCTCAAGGAGATCAACACCGCCGGAGTTGAATTAGCCCGGCGCGCCGTCACTGCGAGCAGCACAGACACGCTTATCGCTGGTGATGTTGGTCCCCTGGGGGTGCGCCTCGCTCCCTTCGGGCGTGTCCAGCTCGAAGACGCCCGCACGGTTTTTGCTGAACAGGTCTCCATCCTGGCGGATGCCGGTGTTGACCTCATCCTCATCGAAACCATGACCGACCTTTTTGAGGTTTTCGAAGCCATCAAAGCCAGCCGTCAGGTCGCGCCGCATCTCCCTGTGATCGCCTCCATGACCTTCACCCGGGATAACCGTACCCTGCTCGGTGATCCACCTGCCAAAGTAGCCAGGGGCATTCACGCTGCCGGCGCGGATGTGGTGGGCATCAATTGTTCCGGTGGACCCAACCAGCTCTTGAGCATCCTCACCCAGATGAAAGAAACCCTCCCGGAGTGTTACTACTCCATCATGCCGAACGCCGGCTGGCCGGAGCAGGTGGAAGGGCGCATCATGTACCCCGCCGGTCCTGAGTATTTCGGCGAATACGCGCTTTCCTTCTGGCAGGCGGGCGCTAACATCATCGGTGGCTGCTGCGGCACCACGCCGGCGCATATTTCCGCCATGGCGTCTGCACTGCAGCACGCACCTTCCACTCCTAACACCACCGTCAGGGTTGCCCGGAATATTACCGTACAATCTGACGAGAGTTCAAGCCTGCCTCCTACGGAATTAGCCCAAAAATTGAATGGCGGCAAGTTTGTCATCGCTGTTGAAATGGATCCCCCGCGGGGATTAACCACACATAAATTATTGGCTGGCGCCAGCCTGTTAAAAGAATCCGGTGCAGACGTCATCGATGTGGCAGACAGCCCCATGGCGCGTATGCGCATGAGCCCCTGGGCAGTCTGCAGCCTGATCCAGCGCAAGGTGGGCATTGAAACTGTATTGCACTTCCCCACCCGCGGACGCAACCTCCTGCGTGTTCAGGGTGACCTTCTTGCGGCGCATGCCCTTGAAGTCCGCAATGTCTTCGTGGTCATGGGGGACCCCACCTCCATCGGCGACTATCCGGATGCCATGGACAATTATGACCTTGTGCCTTCAGGCTTGATCAAGTTGATCAAGCAGGGGTTTAACGCCGGGGTGGACCACGCCGGTTCCGACATTGGGCAGCCGACTCAATTCTTTACTGGTTGCGCCCTCAACTTGAATCCCTTGAACATCGAGGAGGAATTGAAGAATCTGCGCCGTAAAATCCGTGCCGGGGCTGATTTCATCCTCACGCAGCCCATCTACAACGCTGAACTCGTCACCCGCTTCCTCTCCGAGTTTGAAAAATCCGGCACCAAATTATCCATCCCGCTCATTGTCGGCTTACTACCCCTGGCAAGCGCCCGTCATGCCGCATTCCTGCAGCAGGAGGTTCCCGGCATCGAAATTCCGGAG
The DNA here is from genome assembly GCA_964533735.1 of uncultured Anaerolinea sp. Taxonomy (GTDB): domain Bacteria; phylum Chloroflexota; class Anaerolineae; order Anaerolineales; family Anaerolineaceae; genus UBA6107. Next base: position 670,242 of record CAZHMD010000001.1, read on the forward strand.
AAGATTCACGAACAGATGTACCGCAGCGGTGACCAGGGCGCTAAAACCGGGGTTGCGCTCACAGTGCAGTTGGTTGAACAAATAAAACCGTTCGTTCGCGGCGTTTATCTCATGCCCGCCTTCAACAGGTATGATCATGCGGCTGAGATAATTGAAAAGATTAAGTAAGGTTAATTCCGGCAAAGTTGAGAGTACAATAATGTTAACCTCCAGCGAAGAGGAGTACATAATTCAATTAATTGAAAACACTATTTACAGGATCGCTTGTAGCGTCCATAAATTGGGGTTAGGGGATCATGCGCATACTGGTAATTTCTGATATTCACTCCAACCTTACAGCCCTCGAAGCCGTTTTAGATTCAGCTGGTCAGGTGGATGCTGTTTGGTGCCTGGGCGATCTTGTAGGATATGGCCCCGATCCAGACGCCTGTATAAAACGCGTTCGCGAACTCCCCAACATTCTCTGTATCATGGGTAACCACGATGCAGCTGTCAGCGGTTTGCGTAATATTGAGAAATTTAATGATGATGCGGAACAAGCCGTCCTGGTAACGCGCGCAATGGTATCCACTGAAAGCGTGGATTACCTCAAATCCCTGCCCGAGACTATCGAAACCGAATCCGCCATTCTCGCGCACGGCAGCCCGCGCAACCCGATCTGGGAGTATATCCTCGATCCCCTGGCTGCTCGTATGGCCATCGCTTTCATTGAAAAAGATATCGCATTTGTCGGTCACACCCACCTGCCCCTTTGCTTTACCCTCGACCAGAAGACTGACAGGATGACCAAGAAATTACTTAAAGCCGGTGAGCTCACTCACATCCGCCACCGCATGATCCTCAATCCGGGTTCGGTCGGTCAGCCGCGTGACCATGATCCGCGCGCTTCCTACGGTATTTATGATCCCGCAGAGAAAACCTGGCAGAACTTCCGCGTGGAATATGATATTCCATCCGTGCAGCAGCGCATCATTGCCGCGGGATTACCCGAAAGGCACGCACTGCGCCTGACTGAAGGTTGGTGAAGCGGAACATTAGTGGGGGGTACAACGTCTAAAACGTAGAAACCTACGCCAATTAACCAGGAGGAGAACATGAACAAGAAAGTGTTATGGACCAGTCTCATCATTGCTGTTCTGCTTTTAAGTGCCTGTGCAAAAGCTGCCCCCACCCAAACAAGTCTTGAGAACGAAAAATTATTATTCGACCAGCGTGGTCTTGCTGAAGCGCCGTCCCCGGTGGATTCTGCTGGAGCTCCCCTAGCCCCGCAGGCCACCATGACAACTGGAAACGGTGCGACTGGTGAAATCAAGCAAATGATCATCATGAACGCCAACCTTGAGATCGCCGTGGATGATCCCGGAGCTGCCATGAGCGCTATTCAAAAAATGGCCACCGATATGGGCGGTTTTACGGTCAGCTCCAACATCTATAAAACGCAAACCGCAGCCGGCATCGAAGTTCCCGCCGCCAATCTCACTGTGCGTGTCCCTGCAGAAAAACTCAACGAAGCCCTTGATAAGATCAAAGCCCTCACCGGTGATCCCGTTAAGTACACCCTCACAGAGAACATCTCCGGTCAGGACGTGACCCAGGAATACACTGATCTCAAATCCCGCCTGCGAAACCTGGAAGAAGCCAATGCCAAGTTATCAGAGTTGTATGACACCGCTTCCAAAACCGAAGAAGCACTCGCCATCTACCAGCAGAAAATGCAGGTGACAGAGCAGATCGAAGTCATCAAGGGTCAGATGCAGTACTTTGAACAGTCTGCCGCCAAATCTGCCATCACCGTGCAGATCGTCGCCAAGGAATCCATCGCCCCCATCACCGTCGCTGGTTGGACCCCCAAGGGTGTCGCCCGTGATGCCGTGCAGGCCCTCATCGATTTCGGCAAGGGACTGGTCAACTTCCTCATCTGGTTTGGCATCCTCGTCATCCCAATCCTCATCATCATCGGACTCCCCATCTTCCTCTTGGTCCGTTGGTTAAACCGCCGCAGTCGCCGCGAACAGGCAAAGAAACAGGAAGCCATGCGCAACCAACAGCCTCCGCTTGTGTAATTGAATCCTGAATAAGTGATAATAAAACGGCGAAGCTTGCGCTTCTCCGTTTTTCTTATTTCCGTCTGAGTTCCACATGAGCGAATCCCTCCACCTCAACCGGGATTTCAACCGCACCTCCGCCCAATTGTTTGCCAGTAACAGCTTGCTCATTCACCCTGATTTCCCAATTTTCCCCGGGCAGTTTCAATACTACTTTTCCGCTGGCTTTACGCGGCAGGCGCAGTGTTGCACTCACTGATTTTGCTGTTGCTTGCCACTCAGCCACTTCCATCCCTTGGGAAATGTGCAGATCGCTGCCCAGGTAGGTCGGCGAATCCTCATTTGCCTGCCTCACTGCCAGCATCGCGCACCCATGCGCTGGTAGCTGATTGATTTTATAGCTCTGAGTGGATGTCAGCGTTCCAGCATCCCCTGACCAGAACTCGCGTACCAGATACCTTCCGGGGTTCAGGTGATAATCCTCAAGGGTTATCTCGCGCGATACTGCTTTATCCGACCAGTTAAAGGCTGCCAGTATATGCCACTCGCCTGTGACCCCCAGTTGATCCAGGCGCAAACGCTCCGGCATGCCATTGTCGAACCAGTCGATCACCCTTGCCCGTTGACCCATCACCGGCACCAGCACCTCTGCAATCCTCAGGCGTTCCGCCGGCAGCCTGGGTAGGTCGTCCGACACCAGCAGTGAACCGCCCGTTAAGGCAATGACCGATGCCAGTGAGCGCACCTCCGCCTGGGTCAAAGTCGTATCCGGGCGGATAAGCAGGCAGTCCGGGTCGTTGATCCACCAGTGTTGATGCAGCGCTGCCCGCGTGAGGATGTTGCGGATGGAATTCCGCGCGCTCGGCATGGCCGGCTCCTGCTTGAAGAATGCTCCGATTCCCTTGAATTGTGGCAGCCAGTTCCCGCTCACGTCCGCGCCAATGCGGTTCGCTTCCACCAATCCCAGCACACTGCCCAATGGAGACCCGCATCCCAGCAGCGTCACTTCTGGTCCCACTGCTTCACGCAGCGCTTCCATTCCCCTTCGCAGCACCTGCGCGCGCGTCAGTGTGGGATCGTGATACACACATTCCACTGCCGCCGCGTACAGGAAATCCAGTTTAAGATAGGGGTAACCCCACTCTTTTGACGCAGTTCGTACGACATCGCACGCGTACGCCAGTGCCTCAGGGACGGTCAGGTCAAGCGCGGTGTCCAGCACTCCCCACACGAATCCGGCGTTCGCCAGTGCTCCATTTTTCTTGCGCAGCATCCACTCGGGATGCTCTTTGACCAGTTGTGATTTTGTATGCACGATAAAGGGCGCCAGCCATAACCCCGGGGTCAATCCTTCTTTGGTGATCTCTCCCGCCAGCGGAGCTACTCCCTGTGGAAACTCCGGCTTAAACGAGAACCAGTCCCCAACCTGGCTCTCGAACCCATCATCAATCTGCACCAGTTGGATCGGCAGGGTTTCCTGCTGCTCCAGAATCGTTTGCAGGTTGTTGCGTACATCCTGCTCGGATAGGTCAGTATAGAAGTGATACCACGAGCACCATCCCACCGGAGATTCTGCCGGCACGCGCACATAATTTTGCCTGGCGGCCGCTTCCAGGTATTTGTCCAGCGGATCGCGGTGATCCAGCAGGATCGGGTTATAAACCGCCCAATCTGTCTTGATTGTCTTACCCGCGTCCAGCCGCACATCGTCGCAATTTGCCCACATCTCTAGTTTCGAAGGTTTATTGAAATCCGCATAAATCGAACCGAACTGCTCCACCTGGCTGAGAAAACCGAGCACGAATCCGCTGCGTGCCTTCCGGTCACCAATTACACCAAACATATCGCTGCTGAATTGTCCCCTTTTTCGCGGCAGTGGTGTCCCGGGATTGCTGATCATCGGGTTCTGCAGCCTGCCCAGTCTGCTCAACCTCATGCGCTCGTTGCCGCTGTACCACCCGCTGGGTGACCAGCTCTGCCAGCCGTTGGAATAAAAACCAAGATCATCCGAGGTTAAGGCATCAGGGGATTGCACACTCCCGCCATCTCCTTCGTTCACTTCGAGCAGGTCAATGCGCTCAAAATTCACCGTGAAACTCCCTTTATTGGTCACTTCAACCTTCCACATCACCAGCGGAGTTTCCAGTACGATGCCAAAATGTAAAACCACTTCCAGCCCATCAGCATTTATCGCGGTCAGGTAACTGATCTGTTCGGTTCTCCCATGCGGTTCCAGGTCTGCCGCCTTGCGGCTGCCTTCAATCTCTTTCCAGCCAGTCAGCGTGGTTTTCCGGTTTACCTCTTGCGTCCGGTATCGCAGCGATAGTCTGCCGCCAGAAAATCCGGGCAATTTGGAGTCTTTTGGTTGTATGGAAAATCTGCCTTCACCTGGCTCAATGGTAAGTTTGAAGATGTCATTTTCAAGGTGGGTCATTTTCTGCTCCAATGGAAGGATGCTTAATATTATCATGTCCGCCATTTCATCGCCAAACCGCGCTTCTCCAAACCCCGCATGTTATAATCTCGCCATGCCCCAAATGGTTGCCATCGATATCGAAACAACAGGCCTGGATCCCGCAAAGGATGCCATCCTGGAAATTGCTGCTGTCCGTTTTAACGGGCACCGCGTGGAAGATGAGTGGAGCACGCTCGTCAACCCCGGCAAACCCATTCCCACTTTCATCACCCAGCTCACCGGCATCACCAATGAGATGGTGCGCAACGCCCCCACCTTGCACGATGTCCTACAGGAAGTGGCAGACTTCTGCGGCAGTGATCCCGTCGTCGGGCACAATGTGCGCTTTGACCTCTCTTTCCTGCAGCGCCACAATATTCTCAAGCACAACGAGGTCATCGATACCTACGAATTAGCCGCCGTTGCCATGCCAGGCAGCAGTCGGTACAACCTCGGCACCCTCGGTAAAATGCTCGGCAGTATCATCCCCAACAGTCACCGCGCCCTCGATGATGCCCGCCTTACCCACGTTGTCCTCCACGCCCTTTACGCCAAAGTCCTGGATCTCCCCATCGAGATCCTCGCGGAGACGGTTCGCTTTGCGGAAGGTCTTGATTGGGACGGTTCCCTCATCTTCAAAACCGCCCTCAAGGAAAAGGGGCGCATGCCGGTGGAGGCAAAACGCGTCCACGAAACGGATTATGGTCTCCTTTTCAGCGGCGGTGTTTCCCTCCCTCCTTTGATCGCCGTCGACAATCCCCTGCCCTTGGATGCCGATGAGATTGCCGCCAACATTGAGCACGGCGGACCCTTTGCCCGCTATTTTGATAATTTTGAATCCCGCCCCCAGCAGATCGAAATGCTGCGTGCTGTATCTAACGCCCTCTCCAAAGGTCAGCACCTCATGGTCGAGGCTGGCACCGGCACCGGCAAGTCATTCGCTTACCTCATTCCCGCGGTGGAGTGGGCGCTCAAGAACTCGCTGCGCGTGGTCATCTCCACCAACACCATCACCCTGCAGGACCAGTTGATCAAAAAGGATATTCCCGATCTTGCCAGCGCCCTCAACTCTGAGGTGCGCGCGGTTGTTGTCAAAGGTCGCGGCAATTACCTCTGCCCGCGCCGTCTGGAATCCATGCGCAAAACCGGTCCCGCCAACGCTGATGAACTGCGTGTCCTCGCCAAGATTCTCGTCTGGCTCCAGACGGGTGGCGGTGGTGACCGCGGCGAGATCAACCTCAACGGTCCGCAGGAACGCGAAGTCTGGTCGCGCCTCTCTGCTGAAGATGAAGGCTGCAAAGCCGAGGTTTGCATGTCGCGCACCGGCGGTGCCTGCCCCTTCTACAAAGTGCGCATGGCAGCCCAGTCTGCCCACATTCTCGTTGTCAACCATGCCCTCCTGTTGGCGGATGTCATCACCGGCAGCCGCGTGCTCCCTGAATATCAATACCTTATCGTTGATGAAGCCCACCACCTCGAATCAGCGTCCACCAACGCCTTATCCTTCCGCCTAACGCAGATGGATTTTGTGCGTCTCTTGCGCGAGATTGGCGGCAGTGGCAGCGGCCTGGTCGGCAGGCTCAAGATGTTAACCTCTGACCTGCTCCTGCCGGCTGACAAAGCCGCGCTCGATAATGGGGCACGCAAGATTACCGACCTCCTCTTCAAGGTGGAGAACGATTTCAATGATTTCGTTCACAGCATGGAAACTTTTATGGAAGACCTGCGCGATGGGCAGCCCGTCAGCAATTATGGTCAGCAGACACGCATTGTCTCCGCCACCCGCACCCTGCCCGCCTGGGGCGATGTGGAGATTTCCTGGGACAATGTCAATGGCTCGGTCAATGCTTCCCTGGCGTTGGTAGGCGAATTCCACAAAGCTCTCACAGACACGCTGGATGATCCCGGCGAGGATGTCGAAGATACCCTAAGTTCGCTCGCCAGTGTCAACCGCCGCCTCACCGAAGCCCGCGAGACCCTTAACGCCCTCGTGAGTGAACCCGATGAGCGCAACGTTTACTGGGTCGAGATCCAGCCCAATACCTGGCGCTTGGTCTTCCAGGCGGCTCCCCTCAACGTGGGACCCTTGATGGAGCAGTACCTGTGGCACGAGAAGAGTTCAATTATCCTCACCTCCGCCACCCTCACCACCAATAACGAATTTGATTACATGCGCAACCGCCTCAACGCCGATGAAGCCGATGAACTCGTCCTCGGTTCACCCTTTGATTTTGAATCCTCCACCCTCCTCTACCTGGTCAACGACGTTCCCGAACCCGGCGAAGGCAACGCCTACCAGCGTGAAGTCGAAGCCGCTCTCATCCGCCTGGCAAAAGCCACCAATGGGCGCATGCTGGCGCTCTTTACCTCGTACGCTCAACTGCGCCGCACCTCCCAAACCATCGGACCCGCCCTAACAGACGCCGGCATCCAGGTCTATGAACAGGGGGAAGGCGCCTCCACCAATACTTTGTTGGAAACCTTCCGCGAAGCCGATAAAGCTGTCTTGCTGGGTACGCGTGCCTTCTGGGAAGGCGTGGATATTCCCGGTGAAGCGCTTTCCGTCCTGGTGATCGTCAAACTGCCCTTCGACGTGCCCACCGACCCCATCATCGCCGCTCGCGCCGAGACCTTTGACGACGCCTTCAACGAGTACAACCTCCCTGAAGCCATCCTGCGTTTCCGCCAGGGATTCGGGCGCCTCATCCGCACCCAGTCAGACCGCGGCGTGGTCGTCATCCTCGACAAGCGCGTCCTCACCAAGCGCTACGGCCGCCAGTTCATCGAAAGCCTGCCCGGCTGCACCACCAAGGTCGGCACGGTCATCGACCTCCCCAAAGCCGCCGAGAAGTGGCTCGATCAATAACCCCTCACTGACATGTCATTGAAGGCTGTTCTTGCCGAAGCAATCCCCAGGTGTACTTGTCATTGCGAGGAGCGTTCTTTGCGACGCGGCAATCCCCAACACGGATTTGCGGAGTCATTGAAGGCCGACCTTGCCGAAGCAATCCCCAACGCGGAGTACCGGAGTCATTGCGAGCCTTGCCCTTAGGCGAAGCAATCCCCAACGGAATTTTGTAGGGGCGATTCACGAATCGCCCGAATTTGAATTAGTAAGGGCGAATGGATATTCGCCTAAATTATCTGTAGGGGAGGTTCGCGAACCTCCCCGCCCCCTCCTGTTACGACCTCCCGCCGAAAATCCTTCCCCTAATACCGCTCTCCCACCACTTTGATCTGCGCCATCGCCTGATCGATGTTCTTCAAATCCTCCGCCGTTAACTGGACGTTGATCGAGCCGATGTTTTCATCCAGGCGCTCCAACCTGCGCGTACCCGGGATCGGGACGATCCATGGTTTTTGCGCCAGCAGCCAGGCTAATGCGATCTGGGCAGGAGTCGCCTTCTTCTCGCCGGCAATTCGTCCCAACAGATCCACCACAGCCTGGTTTGCCCGGATAGCCTCGCGTGTAAAACGCGGGTTTCGGCTGCGGATATCTGAACTAGCAAACGTTGTGGTTTCGTCTATCTTCCCGGTCAGGTATCCCCGTCCAAGCGGACTGTAAGGCACAAAACCAATTCCCAACTCTTCACATGTCGGCAGCACCCCACCTTCCACCGCTCTCCACCAGATCGAGTATTCGCTCTGAACAGCTGTGATAGGCTGGACCGCGTGAGCGCGGCGGATGGTCGCCGCATCGGATTCCGACAATCCAAAATGCTTTACCTTGCCTGCCTGGATCAGGTCTTTCACCGCACCCGCCACCTCTTCAACCGGTACATTCGGATCTGGTCTGTGCTGGTAGAACAGATCGATTGCCTCGACCCGCAGTCGCTTGAGTGATGCTTCCGCCACCCGCTTGATCTGTTCCGGACGGCTGTCAAACCCGATCCCCGGACGCGGACCTCTGATGGGGTCATGCTTGTGTCCAAATTTGGTGGCGATCACCACCTTCCCTTTGAATGGTTCTAATGCTTCACCAACCAGTTCTTCATTTGTAAAAGGTCCGTATACTTCCGCGGTATCAAAGAACGTGATTCCCCTCTCAACCGCCTCGTGGATGAGATCGATCATTTCCCGCTTGTCGGTCGGTGTATCACCAAAGCTCATGCGCATGCATCCCAGCCCGAGAGCTGATACCTCAAGGCCCCTCTGTCCTAATTTGCGTTTTTGCATTTCTCAACTCCTTTTTCCACAATTACTCATGCACTTGGATTTCAGGGACTACCCGCCAATTTCTCTGGACTTACCGGTTACTAATCATTTAAACCTTTTCCATTGAGGATTTGCTCCACATATTTTTCAACCCTTGCCTCCCGCGTTTTGGATTGTTTGGGTGCAGAAAAATACAGCAGGTAGGCTCTCTGCCGTCCCGGCGTCAGGGCATAAAAAGCGCTTGTCAGCTCTGGGGATTCATCCAGTCTTGTTAGAAATTCATCAGGGATGCTGAATTCTGTGGCTTTTTTAAAATTCACTTTCAAACCGGATCTTTCCACCTCGATCGCCTCGTGAATATACTTCTTCAGGATAGGTTCCAGCTTAACAATTTCTTGAACTTTGGTGAAGCGCACCTGGCGCGCTGACTGCACATTCTCCGTTTGCTGTATCAGAATACCCTCGCTGTCCTTTAATAATGCGCCTTTTACAAACAGGATCGCGCAGTAGTCCTTAAACCCATGTATTAAAACCACGTTGCTGTTCTGGTATGTATAACAGGCAACACCCCATTTCAATTCTTCGGTCAATTCACACTCAAGAATGATCGTCCTTAATTTCCTGAATTCTTTCTGCCACTTTTCTTCATTATCAAAAAAGAAATTAACCTTGGGATTCATATTTATTCTCCGAATTACCATGGAAGACTTAATGTGCCATCATCTCGCGAGGCTTGGGAGAATTAGTTCCCGGCACCAAGTTAAGTTTAACATTTTTTGGTGCATTTCGTATTTTTAGTCACTCGTGGTCAATTATGATGAAAAACTTGCCAATTTGGCAAGTTTTGGCTTAAAAATTCGCCAAACAGGCAAGTAGTATTTTTCCACTTTTCGTGAGATGATATTAATACAGTTACACCTGTTAATTAATCTCATCCTCATCGAAACTGATTCGTATCCCATTCGTACCCACTTTTATTTTTTAACGAATCGAAAGAAAACGACTCCTGCCCCTCAATCGCACCCGAACTTGCCTATTCTCATTCTTGCCTTTTACCCACCAGTCGTTATAATATGAGTAAATTTGTCTTATTCACTTATGGAGGGTTACTCATGAAAAAGCACTCCCGCTCGTTGCTCCTCGTCCTCGTCGTTTTTGCTCTTGTCACCATTTCCTGCGGCATCTCGCTGCCAACCGGTGCCCTGGACACCGCCGCCACATCAATTGCGCAAACGGTTGAAGCCCTGGCAGGCACTGCCATCGTTGCCCTCACACCTGATGCCCACACCCTGCCTACCGTTGAATTGCCCACGGTGGCACCTTCACCCGAGCCTGTGGTTTATCCAATCAAGGTGTCCTTCGTCTCACCTGACCGCGACCTTTACGTTTGGGATGCCACCATGCCGGCGGCCCTCAAGCGCGTCGATACCGGTGATGTCTCCACCTCGGTCATCTCCCCCGATGGAACCCTGGTGGTGTACACTCGCACCTCAGACTATGCCAACTACTCCCTTGAAGTCATCAATTTCGACGGCACTGGTCAGCGCGTGCTCATGGATGCCGCCGCCTTTGCCGCGCTTCCCCGCCCAGCTGGTTCGCTTTCCTCATCGCCATCTCAGATGGCATTTGTCCCCAACACCCACATCCTCGCCTTCAACACCCGCATTCAATACGAAGGACCCGGTCTGGCATTTGGTCCCGCTCTCTACCGCATTGATGTGGATGCCGGCACCATCAGCAACATCCTCAATGTCGGCGAATCCTGGAAGTTCACCTACAGCCCCGATGGCAGCAAGATCGCCATCAGCCTGCCCACCGGTGTAGCTTCTTACAATGCCGATGGTACCCTCATTGACGATAACATCCTCACTTATCCATTCGTCAACACCGCCTCCGAGTACGCCTGGGTGGCTTCACCCCAGTGGACTGCTGATTCGACCCAGATGATGGTCGCCGTTCCTCCGCAGGATCCCTGGACCGAACCCGTGGGTGATGGCTCCTTGTGGCGCGTAGCTGCCGATGGCATGTACGGCGAGCAAACCCTCAGCACCCCCATGATCTATTACCCGAGCGGTTTTGGCTATTTCTCGTCTGATAATACAAAGGTCATCTTCTTCACCCGGTTTGGCGCCCCTGCCGATAACACCTACACTCTGCACACCGCCAATGTGGACGGCACCAGCAATGTGTCTTACGTAAACGGCATGTTTGACCAGCCCGTCTCCTGGTCCCCGGATAATGCACACTTCTTCTATACCGTCCGCGTTGCTGATGTGAGAACTTCATACATCGGTACTCTTGGGTCAGGTCCCTCGCTCGTTGCTGACATTGCCAACGCCAACGATTCAAAATGGATCGATGCCACTCGCTACTTGGTCTCCACCTCTGGCGGAAGCGCCGGCAGCCTCCTCCTCGGCACAATCGGTGCCCCAACCGGTGTTATCTACAGCGGCACTGGCAGTGCCTTCCTCAATTTCTCTGTCAACCGCTAACTCCAACTCATCCACAACCAGGGAGCTCACACCTCCCTGGTTTTCTGTTGTATTTTTAGGGTTATAATTCGCCAGTATCCTTAAAAAGGTTTGCCTCGTAATAGGAGTTTTCATGAAACAAAAGACCACTGCCATCTTCTCCGTCATACTGCTGCTTGGGTTGCTGCTGGCAGCCTGCCAGCCCGCCGCGCCTACCGAAATCCCTGGTTTGGAGTTGACCGTTCAGGGAGCGGTAAATGCTACCCAAACCGCGGCCCCCACTGCCACTCCTACTCCCACTGCCACCAATACACCTGAACCAACCTTGACCCCAACGCCATCAAGAGTTCAATACGGCCCGACTGGGTTTCCCGAGAATGTCAATCCTCTCACCGGCTTGATAGTCAGCGATCCCGCCATCCTCAACCGCCGTCCGGTTATGGTCAAGGTTGCTAATTTCCCCCGATCAGGAAGACCCCACTCCGGTCTTTCATTCGCCGATATCGTCTTTGATTACTACACTGGTGAAGGCGCCAACCGCTTCGCCGCTTTGTTCTACGGTCAGGATGCCGCAAAGGCAGGGCCTGTACGTTCTGGTCGCATGATCGACCGCTGGCTGGTAGGCATGTATAAAGCCATATTGGGGATGGAATACGCGGACCCCATCGTGTACAACAAGATCATCAGTCAGCTTGGCGGTTTGGTCATCAGCGGGGACCATTGCCCGGCGATTTGCAGCGACGGCCCTTTAACTGAAACCAGCCGTTTTGCCAATACCAGTGAATTAAGTAAGTATTACGGCTCCAAAACCTCATCCACCAACACCAAACAGGTTCTCGATGGCATGATCTTCGATACCGACATTCCTGCTGGCGGTGTTGACGGGCATGAGGCTGTCATGCGTTTCGGCAAGAACAACGAAGCCCAGTGGAAATATGATGCCGCAACCGGTAAATACCTGCGCTGGATCGACTCGGTGGATGCCAACAATGAATTTGCCGGCATGATCCCCCTGGTGGATAAGCTTAACGGCAACCAGCTCTCCTTTACCAATGTCATTTTCATCCTTGCAGAAATTGAAACCCTCAATACCGGGGATACCATGCATGAGTACAAAATCGTCAGCACCAAGGGTCGCGCCCTCATTTTCCGCGATGGTCTGGTCTACGATGGCATCTGGAAAGGTGTTTACGACATTCCCTTCACCTTCTACGATAAAGAGGGCAACCCCATCCCCCTGAAACCGGGGAATACCTGGATCCACATTGGCGGCGTGTCTTCCCGGATTACAGAAGAACCGGTTGGTTCCTGGCGCGTTGTCAACTACACTCCCTGATGACTGGTAATTCACTTCGCAAACATCACATCCATCTCCCCGTCCTTCTGGCGGGTCTGATGGTTTTTATATCCATGTTGGCAGCCTGCCAGTCCGGTACCCCTTTGGCACCCACATTCACACCCACGCCTCAGTCTGAACCAGTGGTTATTACTCCTGAACCCTCACAGACAAGCATTCTTCCAACAGCTGAACCTGCAGCCGCCAATACCCCTGTGGTTGAAACACCCGCCGCATACGACCCTTCTGTTCCAGATTCCTGGAAGGATCTTCCGCTCATCCCCGTTTCCCTCAGCCCATTTGTCCACGATCTCTACAACCAGGGAAAGGGTAGTGGTTTGAACCAGGAGGCTTTTTCAAAAGCGGGAGATTGTGAAACATCCACAGATTACTTCCTCGCACCATTTGATATGAAAAAGAGCGGTTACCGGTTGGGAGAGTATTCCTCCCTCGAAACGGTCATCGTTAAATACGAGGGTTCATTCGAACGCAGAAGCATCGCTGCTAAATCAAGTTTCTCAGTCGCATCCGTTCTCTCCCCCATTTGGGCGGATGCCACGTTGTGCAAACCAGATGAATCTCCAATTGTCTGCGAGATCCGCATTCATAAACCTTCGATCATACTGATCATGTTCGGCACCAATGATGTCAACACCAGCTCCCGCGCCAAGTTTGAAGCTAACCTTAGATACCTTCTGGATATCACCATAGCCAACAAAGTCGTCCCTGTGCTTGTCACCAAAGCGGATAACCTCGAAGGCGATGGCAGCATCAACGCCATCATCGCCCGCGTTGCTTACGAGTATGAAATCCCACTCATGAATTTTTGGCGCGCCATGCAGGCAATTCCCGATGGCGGCCTAAAACCTGATCAGATCCATCTGACCTATGCCCAACCCTTCTTTGACTCCCCCGAGAACATGCAAATGGGTTGGCCTGTTCGCAACCTCACTGCCCTCCAGATGCTGGCTTTCCTGGATGAACAGCTAGCCCCTTGAGCTGATGCGACGACCCCCGCGCCAGCCTTTACTTGGACGGGTCTGACGCGAATTGGATGCGGTTGCCCTCCGGATCGTAAAATGTACCGTAACACACCATCCCCGGGATTTCGACCACATCGTCGCATTTCACCCCTCGGGCGCGCAGATCGGCGGTCACTTTTTTCGCATCTGCCACTTCAAGCACCGCGGTTCCGCCGCCCAGTTTTGGCTCAATTGGTTCCGGTCTGTCCCAACGGCTGATGGCAAGATGGGTGGAGTTCTCAAAGCCATACTCGATCCACCCGACTTCGTCGCCCGCGAAGATAACCGGCCACTCCAGTGTTTCCTGGTAAAACTTTTTCGCCTTTTCCCAATCCTTTACATGATACGAAACCACTGACACGCTTTTAAAATAGGACATTAATCCTCCAATATTAAACAATATAAGACAATATTAGTCCGATTTAGAGAATAGTCAAGCAGTTCCGTGTTATTCAGAATTTTTCACCCTATTTGCGGATGAAAGTCCCGTCGCGCAGATCGTGCAGCGCCTGCCGGATCTCTTCTTCCGTGTTCATCACGAACGGACCGTACCGCGCGATCGGCTCTCCCAGTGGATTGCCTGAAACCAGCAGGAAGCGTGCACCCTTGCTTCCCGCCGTCACTTCCACCAGGTTGCCATCACCAAGGATCACCAGCCTAGTTGCCTCCAGTGTCTTACCGCCAAAATTGCCTTCCCCTTCGAACAGGTAGGCAAACGCAGTGTGATCTGCCGGGATGGTCTGGGTGAATCGCGCCCCGCTCTCCAATTTGACGTCCAGGTAGGTTGGGTCAGCCGCGATCTCGGTCACCGGACCTTGTACCCCGGCGTATTCTCCGGCGATGACTTTCACCTCGATCCCTGGTTCAGGGGTTCCTACGGGTATGTCTGCTGCTTTGATCTCCTGGTAGCGCGGGCTGCACATTTTGAGTTTTGCCGGCAGGTTTACCCATAACTGGAAACCCTCCATGTGGTCGTCAACTCCGCGCGGCATTTCCTCATGCATGATGCCCCCGCCTGCGGTCATCCATTGCATATCACCGGCAGTGATCTCCCCGGAGTTGCCCATGCTGTCTGTGTGCCGCACGATCCCCGCCAGCATATACGTTACCGTCTCAATACCGCGGTGGGGATGCATCGGGAAGCCGGGCAGGTAATCTGCAGGGTCATGCGATCCAAAATGGTCAAACAGCAGGAATGGGTCAAGATAATCCAGCTGGCGCGTGGCAATGCTGCGGCGCAGGCGCACGCCTGCTCCTTCCATCACGTACTGCGGCTCGATCACCCTCGTAACCTGGCGGACCTGAATGTTTTCTATCATCTCAACTCCTTTTCATTGATCAAGAAAGGACAATTCGTGAGTGTCTGGTTGTTAGCCCCATCATAACAAAAAACCGGATTCTTTTCAGAATCCGGTGCGGATGTTTCAAGTACCTGCTAAACATCCAGGTTGCGTACTGCGTGTGCGTGCGTGGTGATGAAGCGTGTTCGCGGTGGAACTGCTGACCCCATCAGCATATCAAAGGTGCGGTCTGCGGCGGCAGCATCATCGATCGATACCTGCAGCAATGTGCGCGATTCGGGATTCATCGTGGTCTCCCACAACTGGGCAGGATTCATCTCACCGAGACCTTTATAGCGCTGCATGGTCGCTTTTTCAGCCACTGCCCCCAATTCCTTCAAATACGTCTCTTTCTCAGCTTCTGTATAGGCGTAGCGGGATGTTTGCTTGTGATTGATCTTGTACAGTGGTGGTTGGGCTATGTACATATGGCCTTCTTCGATCAAGGTCGGCATGTATCGGAAGAAGAATGTCAGTAACAGTGTTCGGATGTGGCTGCCGTCAACATCAGCATCGGTCATGATGATCACCCGGCCGTAGCGCAGGTTCTTGAGGTCGAAGTTGTCGCCGATCCCGGTGCCAAGTGCTGAGATGATGGATTTGATCTCCTCATTGCCCAATATCTTGTCCAGTCGGGCGCGTTCTGTGTTGAGGATCTTGCCGCGCAACGGCAGAATGGCCTGAAAATGCCGGTCGCGTCCCTGCTTGGCAGAACCGCCTGCCGAATTACCTTCCACAATGTACATTTCGGTCTTACTGCTGTCCCGTTCCGAACAATCCGCCAGTTTTCCCGGCAGCGTCAGGCTTTCCAGCGCCGACTTGCGGATGACCAGGTCGCGCGCCTTCCTTGCTGCATCACGTGCACGCGCGGAGGTCAGGCACTTCGAAACGATCGCCTTGGCCGCCGCAGGATTCTCTTCAAGGAATGCGCTGAAGGATTCCCCAATGACCTGCTGCACGTAGGTCTGCACTTCCGGGTTCATCAATTTGACTTTGGTCTGGCTTTCAAACTGCGGATCCGGGTGCTTGATACTGACAATGGCTGTCATACCCTCACGGGTGTCATCCCCTGTAAAATTGGGGTCTGCATCCTTGAGCAGGTTGGTCCTGCGGGCGTAGTCATTGATCACGCGCGTGATTGCTGTGCGCAATCCGGTCAGGTGGGTGCCGCCATCGATGGTATTGATGGTATTGGCAAATGAGTAAACAGACTCATTATAAGAATCAGTGAACTGCACGGCGGTTTCAATGCCGATGTGATCGATTTCTTTTTCAACGTAATAAACCGGATGCAACGTCTCCCGGTTGCGGTTGATGAACCGCACAAATGAAATAATGCCGCCCTCGAATAGGAAGGTCGTCTCCCGTTCCGGAGTACGTTTATCGACAAGTTTGATCAACACGTTTCGCGTGACAAAAGCCATTTCCCTGAAGCGTTGCGCCAGGGTATCAAACTTGTAATCCAGTTCCCCTTTGAATATCTCAGTGTCAAAACGGTAGGTTGTTGTTGTTCCTGTCCTGCCTTTTGGAGCTTTACCAATAGCCTTAACCGGCTCCTTGGGGATGCCGCGTTCATAACGCTGAAAATAATCCTGTCCATCGCGGTAGACGTGAACCTCGCACCATTCGGAAAGGGCATTGACCGCTGATACACCCACACCGTGCAATCCACCGGACACCTTGTAAGAGGAGTGTCCGAATTTACCGCCAGCGTGCAGTACTGTCATCACAACTTCCAGCGCTGATTTTTTCTTCTCCGGATGGATGTCCACCGGGATACCGCGCCCGTTATCCACAACAGTCACACTGCTGTCTGCGTTGATGGTAATTTCGATACGGTCACAAGCCCCAGCCAGCGCTTCGTCGATGGAGTTGTCCACCACCTCGTAGACCAGGTGATGCAGGGCTTTTAGATCTGTGCCGCCCACATACATACCAGGCCGGCGGCGTACTGCTTCCAAACCTTCCAAAACCTGGATATCTTTAGCACCGTATGATGCGACCTCATTATTGCTCAATGATTGTTCCTCCACCCATCTGGGCTTTTTTGCGCAAATTCGCAATGGTCTCTGCATTGTCATGCATCCAGCGTAGACCTTCACGGTAATAGATAAAACTCGCGGCTAATAAACCAGCCACAACAAAAGAATGACCCCCGATGCTGAAAAGCATCATCCACGAGTTCGCCTCAGGCAGTACCCAGAGTTTGTTCAACAGTTCGCTGATCAAAGCTGCGGTCATCACAAACAAACCCGTTCCCGGCAGGTAAAAGCGGATTAACTGGATGGAGATCAGGATGGATTGCATGGCTTTCTTTTTCAATACAAATACACCGTGGACTGAAAACACCAACGGCATCAACAGCCACAATAGTCCGAATCCAGCCATCAAGATAAACACTTGTGCCAATGTGGCATTCAAAAGAGATAGAACCGAGAGGATCAAAAAGATGGGTATGGCAATGAGGATACCCACCCCGAGTAGAAGACAAAAAATAACCACACTATTAATATAAGTAAATAAATAATCCTTAAAGAAGAACTTTGGATTTTCTTTATCGGTTTCAAGTGAAATTAGGTAAAAGAACAAGCTCCCAAGTAAAAAACCAACGGTCAGGAAAATGCCCAGGGCAGCCACTGCCCAGTTCACCGAAGGGATTTCAACGATCGGGTTCCAGGATATTGGTGACTCGATGGGAGAGAGCCGCGCGATTAGGCTGGGGATCCCCACCGGAATGGTGCGGGCTGCCGTTGCCAGGTTATATTGCTCAAGCAATTGCGCCCAGATGGTCTGTGAGCTCTTGATCGTTTCAGCCATATCTGCAGGACCGATCCGAAGCATTTCTTTCGAAAATTGCGCAACGGTTGGCGAGAGCAGTTCTTTAACACGTAATTTCGGTCCTAGCCATAAGGCAAGATTTAACACAATTGGGAATAGCAGCAGATAGGCATGGTTGGCAATGGTGTTGAAACCTGCCAGCATTGTCTTAAACATCCGTGGGGGTGTGCCGATCAAGGTAATCTTGGATTGTTCCATATCGGCTTTGATTTTACCATAGTTACCCTTCACCGGATTTGGCTGGTGGAACCGCCCGCAAATCACGCAATCGCAGAGTAAAATAAAGGCGTGAATGAACATCAGAATTTACCTGATATTGACCGTTTCAGTGTGATCATGGCTTTTGTCCTTATCGCTTATTCGCTGACCGCGGTGATTTCATTTCCAATTCAATCAGTCAATATTCAGCTTCCAGGTTTCCTTCTGGCTGTGGATATTAATTTTCTCACCATCGTCTCGGTCATCGTTGCCGTCATGGCAGCCGCCGGGTGCGATTGGTTGATCAATGGTCACCCCTTTCTTGAAAAAAGTACACGCTGGTACCACTGGCTGATCCCTGCGATGACTGCGCTCGTAATTGGCGTCCCCTTGGATGTGCTCCAGGTAAGTGCAGCCTGGTGGGGAGTATTTGCCCTGGGTGGTATCCTCCTTGCAGCAGTGCTCCTCTCTGAATACATTTCTGTCGACCCTGCAGATAATCGCAGCCCATTGGCCATCATCAGCCTAACAGCTGTATCCCTCGGATTATTCCTGACACTTGCGATCGCCCTGCGTGGATCCGGTCAGCGGCTCTACCTCATCCTGGCTGCTATTGCCCCGGCCAGTTTCCTCGTTGCCGCCAGGTGCCTGATTCTGCGTTTTTCAGACACCTGGAACCCTGTATGGGCTCTCGGGATCGCTATCGTTATAACCGAGACTGCTGCAGGATTATTTTATCTGCCCCTTCTTCCAATCCAGTTTGGGCTAATTCTCCTGGGAATTTTATTCGCTCTGATCACCTTAGCTGGAAATATTGAAGAGTCGCGTAGTTCTGTCAGATTATGGATGGAACCCGCCCTCTTGCTCCTCGTTTTCTGTGTTTCTGGATTATTATTTTTCTAGTAGAAGCACCCTTTTCACTTGATCGGGGTTTCTTTTTCTGTATTTACAAGGAGAAATCTTAATGGTTTTAATGGTGATACTTGCTTTCATTAGTGCTTACCTCATCGGTTCAATTCCAGTTGGTGTGTTCATCGTAAGAGTTTTCACCGGAAAAGATGTGCGCCAGATGGGCAGCGGGCGCAGCGGCGGCACAAACGCCATGCGTTCGGCTGGTTTTGTCGCTGGCATGCTGACTGCGGCGTTTGATGTTGGGAAAGGCATCCTTGCTGGCTTCCTGGCTGGAGTTCTAGTTCCTGGCAGCATCTGGGTCAAGGTCATTTCATTGATCCTTGCCGTCCTCGGACAAATCTATTCGGTTTTTCTACTCGAAAGAAATGAATCCGGTAAAATCACCCTCCGTGGGGGAGCCGGTGGGTCCACCACTCTGGGGGGAGCAATTTCTCTCTGGCCGTTGAGTTGGACCATTATCCTTCCGCTGGTTGTCCTGGTTTACATCCTGATCGGTTATGCTTCTGTGACCACAATAAGCATCGCCCTTTTTTCACTCATTCTTTTCATCTCCCGGGCAATTATCGGAGTGGGCCCCTGGGAATTCATCGTTTATGGCGTAGTTACCCTGGTGATCGTTCTTATCGCATTAAGACCCAATCTTCAGCGCTTGCGTGAAGGTACTGAAAGAACAGTGGGCTTGCGCGCTTATCTGCAAAAGAAATCAGAAAAGCATAACGGGTAAGAAAAATCCGGCTTTTGCCGGATTCTTTTTTAGTCTGCTGCAGTTTCACTTTCCAGGTTGCGGTAAAGGTGAGCTACGTTGCGTTTGTGCAGCTCTACCCCCAGCCCAGCCAGGGTCACCCTGCTTTTTCCGCAGCTTTCAATGTCAATCTCTGCCAGTGCTTCCAGTGGATCGCGTTTCTTTGCCGCCGCGCGCACAGCTTTGCGCACTGCTGCCAGGTAAGCCAGGTTTTCACGCGTAGCCTCTTCTATTTCACCGCGCAGGATAATATCTCCGTGCCCCTGCACAATATTCTCTAATCCCATTTTTCCAATTCGCTTGATCGAAGCCGCCAGGTCATCCGGGTTTCCATCC
Source organism: uncultured Anaerolinea sp. (assembly GCA_964533735.1). Classification (GTDB taxonomy): domain Bacteria; phylum Chloroflexota; class Anaerolineae; order Anaerolineales; family Anaerolineaceae; genus UBA6107. Next base: position 690,092 of record CAZHMD010000001.1, read on the forward strand.
ACCACATACGGGATCGGCATGAAGGCATCACCCGCAAACAAAACGCGGTCTTCCTCAACCAGCACAGAAATACCGTCTATTGAGTGACCGGGCATTGGTGATAGGATCAAGGTTTTCTTCCCGATCCGCATGGTGAGTGAACCTTCGCTAAACGTCATGTGTGGTTCTACCAATTTAACTTGTTTAAACAGCGGGTTTTGCTTTTTTACGGCTTCAAGGGATGCGTTCCCTTTTTCCAGCATGATCTCTCTGCTGATGGCGTGCGAAATCACGGTTGCGCCAGGGAAAAAGCAGTTGCCCCAGGCGTGGTCAGCGTGGTAATGTGTGTTGATGACGTATCGAACCGGAACTCCCAGGGTCTCTTCAATATAGGAGCGCATTTCAACTGCTTCATCAGGCAGTGCCAGGGTATCGATCACAACAGCCCATTGCGGACCAGTGATCGCCCCGGCCGTCACCTGGGCATAAACTTCACTTTGAAACCAGTAAACATTATCCGAAACTCTCTCACGGTGCATGCACAACATCCTTTAATTTAAGATTATCTCATTGCAAGTAAAGAGAATAGCACATTAACGGCGAAAAGTCAAAAAAACGCCTTTTTAATCACCAAACCCCGGCAATGCGGGGTTTGAATGAAATTTAGAGTACTTTTGAGAGGAAGAGTTTGGTTCTTTCTTCCTTGGGGTTGCTGAATAGAATTTCCGGTGGCGCCTCTTCGATGATCTGACCTCCGTCCATCAGGATGGCGCGGTCTGCTGCCGCCTTGGCAAATCCGATCTCGTGGGAAACGACCACCATGGTCATTCCTTCTTTTGCCAGGTTAAGCATCACATCCAGCACTTCCTGGATCATTTCAGGGTCAAGCGCACTGGTCGGTTCATCGAACAGCATTATCTTGGGATTCATCGCCAGCGCGCGCGCAATGGCTACACGCTGCTGCTGCCCGCCTGAAAGCTGCCCGGGGAAGTAATTGGCTTTTTCCGGTATGCCTACTTTATCCAGTAACTGGCGTGCAACATTATCGGCTTCGACCTTGCTGCGTTTGCGGATCACCTTTTGTGCCAGGGTAATATTATCCAGCACTGTCAGGTGCGGAAACAGGTTGAACTGCTGGAATACCATGCCTACTTCAGTCCGTACTGCATTTATGTTTTCTGCGGTATCCAGTGGAATGCCATCAACAATAATTTGGCCTTTGTCAAATTCCTCAAGGCGGTTGATGCAGCGCAATAATGTGGATTTACCCGAACCGGAAGGACCGATGATCAGGACTACTTCCCCTTTTTCTACATTCAGCGACACACCCTTAAGCGCTTCTACAAGGCCGAATCGTTTATGTACGTTGGAGATTTGAATGATGGGTGCCATGGTTATTTCTCCATCTTAAACTTGCGTTCCATCCAGGTTACCAGGCGGGACGCCAACAGGGTCATCACCAGGTAGAGTAACGCGATCATCACCCAGGTCTGGATGGGGATGAAATTGGCTGCCATAAACTCGCGCCCCCGCCGTGTCATATCCGCCACAGCCACCACTGACACCAGCGAAGAGTCTTTAAGTAAGGTGATAAATTCGTTGCCAACCGGCGGCAGGATCACCCGCACAGCCTGCGGCAGGATCACGTACCACATCGCCTGGAAATAGGTCATTCCCATGCTGCGCGCTGCCTCCATTTGACCGCGGGAAATGCTTTGGATGCCCGCACGGTAGACCTCACTCATATAAGCTGAATAACCAAATGTCAAACCTAGGATAGCCATGGAAAGTGCATTAGCGTTGTAATCTTGAAACGACTGGATATTGAACCAGTCTCCCAGTGATTGCACCAGTGACGGAAAAGCAAAATACCAGAAGATCAATTGCACCAGCATGGGGATACCGCGGATCACTTCCACGTAGACCGTGGCAATCCCTTTTATTATCGTCGACTTGGATAACCTGCCCAATGCAACGATCAACCCGAAAACCATCACGAGCAGGAAGGATATACCCGTGATTGAAATCGTCGTCCAAATTCCATTTTTAACAAAAAGCAGGATCCTTTGATAAGGATCGGGTTTTAGAAACACAAGTAGGATGATCAGAATTATCACCGCCAGTACCATGAACCACCAGCGGTCGAACTGCATCGTGTTATTTAAATCAGTTTTTTTAGATGTTTTCGACAAGTGAACCTCTTTGGTTGGATTAACAATCTGCGGGGGTAAACACTACCCCCGCAGATTTTGCCTCTTTGTTATTACTTAATGTACTTCTGGGCTAATGTTGCGATGTATCCTTCATCGATTAATTCTTGTAAAGCCTTGTCAATTTTTGTCTGAAGATCGGCGTTCTCCTTGCATATGGCAATGCCATACTGCTCGTTATTAAAGACTTCACCGACTGCCTTGATCTTTTCCGGATTTGCAGCAATATATCCAAGGGCAACCGGGTTGTCAGCGATAACAGCGTCCACACCCTTGTTGGCTAATTCGAGAAAAGCCAGTTCGTAGGAATCGTAGGGTTTGTAGTCCACGTTGGGGATCGTTTGAGCTTCCATCTCACCGGTGGTACCTAACTGTGCAGCAACTTTCTTGCCGTCCAGGTCAGCCAGGCTGTTGATATCCATGGTTTCTGAATTTACCACTACGATCATGCCGGAATCCAGGTAAGGAATAGAGAACAACATCTCTTTTTTACGGTCTTCAGAGATTCCTATGGCAGCGATTGCGGCTTCGTACTGGCATTCGGATAAACCAGCCAGGACTGAATCAAAAGGAACGTTAACCCATTCGAATTTGATGTCAGCTTTTTCGGCAATGGCATTCATCAGGTCAATGTCAAAACCGATCAAATTGCCAGATTCATCCGTGTATTCAAACGGATTGAACGTGGCGTCAGTTGCCACCTTAACAACAGCGGGTTTTGCACAAGCAGATAGAGAAAACGCAAGTACCAGAACAACAACCAGAACCAAAGATAGACGTTTCACTTCATTTCTCCTTTTACAACATGTTTTTAGGGATTCCCCACCAATTTTGGAATGGGTGTTTCTTTATTATGGGCTTTTTTCTCGTAATTGTCAATTCTCGCCGCGCTCTATCGAAATTGTAAACCACCTTACAAGCGTGTAAATTCGTTTTAGGATGATTGGACTGTATAATCCAATTGAGGCAAATGATGCAAACCACACGAAATCCTGTTTTTGTTCAATTGGTCCCCAGCCTTATCCTCGGAATCATCGTGGTCATCGGTTTGATGTTCCTTGGTAACTTAAATGACGTCAGCCAGCATTTCATCGATTTCCGCTGGGAATTCTTTGGGATGGCATTGGGGTTGGCATTTTTCGGCAATACCATCCGTTTCTTGAAACGTGCCATTGCCCTTCGCATTTCCGGCATTAAAGGATTGTCCTTCCCGAGTTCCATTCAATTATTCCTCGCCAGCCTGCCGCTGGATGCTGCGCCTGCCCGCGTGGGCGATACCTATCAGGGGCTGTGGCTGTTCAGACTGGCAAGGATGCCCATCCAGCGCCTGACTTCAGTGTACCTGCTTGAACAACTTTCAGACAACCTGAGTATCTTCTTCCTTACCGTATTTGGTGCGCTGGCATACCCTGCTTTTTGGCCGGTTTTCCTGCTCATTTTAGTTCTCTTCCTCACAGCCACAATTTTCCTGCGTATGAAACACAAGGACAGCGAAATGGCTGATATGGAGGAGCGCCTGCCATTCTACAGGCAGCTTTTGATCGATATTCACTCCTGCATTGACGCTCATCCTGACCTGTTCACCACTGGTCATTTGTCCATCACCTTTTTCTTGGGGGTCGTCTCCCGCGCCGCTGAAGGAGCTGTATTATTCTTCATCCTTGCTGGGCTTGGTCTTACCCCGTCCTTAACCCTGGCAGCTACTGCCATCCTGGTTTATGCTTTTTCAGCCAGCATTGCCAACATTACCGCTATACCCGGCGGTTTAGGCGTGGTGGAAGCTTCCATGGCGTTGATGATGACAATACTGCTAAACTTTCAACCTGGAATTGCCGTAACCGCCACCTTGCTTTTCAGGTTGGCAACGTTCTGGATCAACCTTCTCGTTGGATTGCTGGTATGGTCAGTTTCAGGCAGAAGACTTGGCATGTCCGGCGGAGATGGGCAAATTGTTGAAGGTTGATTTCCACAGCCATACATATTATTCGCCAGACAGTCTCACCACCATCGATGAGATAATTAATGCAGCCCGCAGCCGGGGGTTGGATAGGCTGGTGGTAACCGATCACAATTGCCTTGCCGGAGCTCGTGAGGCTTACGCTGCTGCGCCGGATCTAATCATCATCGGCGAGGAAGTCCAAACCACCCAGGGTGAATTCCTTGCAGCCTATGTAACACAGGAACTCCCCAAGGGGCTGGAATGGCAGGAAGCGCTCAAACGATTAAAAGATCAGAACGCCTTCATCAGTCTTTCGCACCCTTTTGACCCGCAGCGCTCGGGATGGCCTCTTGCGACTTTAATCACCCTGGCCTCCCAGGTGGATGCTATTGAGGTTTTCAATGCCCGCATCTTAAATCAATCACAAAATGAAAGAGCACAACACTTCGCACAGGAGTACCATCTCGCCGGCACCGCAGGCACAGACGGACATCACCCCTCTGAAATTGGTAAAGCATTCTCCATCGTCCCTGATTTCCACGATGCCGACAGCCTTCGCTCTGCCATCAAGGGCGCGGCAGTCGGTGGTAAACTGGCAAGCCCATTTGTTCATTTTTACTCATCCTGGGCTCGTATGCAAAAACAAGTCCGGAAAAAGTGAACAGAATTTTTGAGAAGACGCCGAATTTCAACATCACCATTCTCGAGAGTTAAAAATTAAGATAAAATAGGGAAATCACTGGGGCGATGGCGGAATAGGCAGACGCAACGGACTTAAAATCCGTCGGTGGTGACACTGTGAGGGTTCGACCCCCTCTCGCCCCACACCATTGTAATTTGTACTCGTAATGAAAAACTAATTTCCATCACACTAAACCAAGTAAAAAGTGCAGTTTGCCTTCAAACATCTCAATTCGATGATATTGAAATGGGCTAATTTGTGCAATAATGTTGATAAGCGTATTAACTGGTTCAGGTTGGAATAAACCATATGCGAGAAGACAAGGGCAATTCTATCGATTTTTGGACAATATTCCTGGTCGTGGTTTTGGTAGTATTGGTAATATTTGTTTGGAAGAATTATCCAATTTTGAAACAATCCGGTTTTGATTTTTCCTTGATTTTTCCCCCAATCGGGGATCTCGGCTCTTCTATTAGTTCAGGAATTGGAAGATTCGGGGGTCATTAAAACAGTTTATTATCTTCGGTTCGAAAATCTTTCCCAAAGCTGAAATCTGCCGGACTTCTCTCTTTATTTCGGGTTGATCGTGATTGTCACCCGTTCGTTCTCTTTTCCCGTCATACTCACATCATAAAACCCCAGGCTGTCTGTCTGTTCCTTGCGCAGGGATGCGATCAGGTGCTCCGTCGCCCAATCTGTAACTTCCTCCCCATAAGCTTGGGTCAGCACCAGGTTGAAAATCTGCATGTCCAGCACCCCCCCGGGACCAGCCACTGCCTGGATGGAAAAAGTACCATCATCATTGACTTTCGCGATCGTCTGCGGGTCGTAAAGTTCATAGGATGTGCAGGCTACAGTGCAGTAATTGCGCGTCTGGTGAAACCCGTTATTGATCAGAATCTCCGCAAATGGCGGCGGTGTCGGTGTAGGTCCGGTGGCTGCGGGAGCAGTGGATTGTGTTTTTGGTGCACAGGCTGCCAATAAGATGATCGCCAATGCAATTAGGATCACTTTTTTCATATTGTCCCACCTTTCAAATGCCGCTTGTCGAAATGTTAATATCTCAAAACACTCACCATCACACTTTGGCCTTAATCAACATTGGCCGATGCCTGATATCCAAAACACAGCCACAACAATAATAAATACGGTCAAAAGAACAATCGTGAGCTTCAATGCGGTCTTCCGTCCGTTGCGAATCTCATAGAAGATTGCTGCGCCAAATAAAATTAATAACAGAGCTGCAAGCCACAATTATTCACCCGCTTATTCGAAATTCGGTTCTGAAAAGGAATTAATAAACATTATAGCAACATTGATTTGAAATAGATACTAATTTATTCACCACTTTGTGATGAGTAAAATAGGTAATCCTTTAAATGTTTTTTGCTTTTCGGTTGAATTCTTCTGGGTTCGATTTGAGCAATCCCGCATCCAAAATCAGCTGCTGATTTTTTATCACCAGAAAAATGATCTCTCAAATCGGGAAAAAGGTTTTCTTTACCTTATCGGTCAAAATGCAGCAAGAGGATATTCCCGTCAAACGAAGTTGCCAGGCGTTCCGGAAGGTTGCCAATATTCGCCAGGAACCGTTGGCGCGAACCGAATCCGGGGATAACCAGCAAGTCGCTTTCAGCGGTTTTATGCAGATCGTCGACTCTTAAGGAACCGATCATTTGCTCCACCTGGCAGGGCGGATCCAACTCCAGGGCAACAAGTATCTCCTGCACGTGCATAAGGAAACTCTTATCCGCCAATATGGAAAGTTGAATGTTCAGCGTTTTTGCGAGGATAACATTTGCCTCCACAATCCGCCGCACGACTTCCGGTGCGATTGCCTTGGCTGGCAGCAAAAGCAACACTCTGCGCATCCCCAATACCGGACGGTTGAGTTTTCCCACCATCACTGGCAGATCGGATCCCCAGATGACCTCATCCAGGACGCTTCCGAGGATGTTTTGCTCTAATGTTCGTTTTCCGCGCCAACCCATCAGGATCAGCGTTGCCTCTTTTTCAGAGGCTGTGTGTAATATTCCCTTTGCATAAGAACTCGAAAGCCGAGGGATAAGCTCCACTTCTGAATCCGGATCATTTAGGAGGTCAGGCACCTTTTCAAGCAGTTGTTTTTGTTGATTGATGGCCATTTCTTTTCCATGTTCGTCCCGGGTGACGTTTACAGCAAGTACCTTCCCCTTGCTTGCATTTGCCAACAGGGTGGCCAGGGTCAACAGGTTTTCCTGGGTATCCGGGTTTGCTATCGGTACCAGGATTCGGTGGAACAGTGGGAGGTGCTTGACTTCCTCTTTTGCTGTTACCAATTGTGGAGCAAAGCGCTGTACCAGCAAGGGAGAGGTTATCGATGTGCATAGGATCATCAGGATGGCAGCGTTGAATAGGTTAGAGTCAAAAAGTCCCACCTGTAAGCCGATCACCAGGGTAGGTATGGTCACCGCTGCCTGGGCATGTGACAACCCGTAAGCTGTCATCAACTCCGCTTTCGAATAATGAAATATCTTCCCAGTGATTAACGCCGCCAGGAACTTGGACCCGTACGCAACGATCAGGATACCCACTGCAGTAAGGATGCTTTGAGGGTTTCGAACGAGCGTGAATGGATCAGTGATCATACCGCTGTAGAGCAGGAAAAGCGGGATGAAGAATGACTCTCCCATGAAAAGAACATGTCCGCTGACCGGGCTGTGCCTCGGAAGCGTGGCGTTGATTGCCAGCCCTGCCAGGAACGCTCCCACGACCTCGTGCACACCGATCAATTTGGCTCCCACTGCCGCGATAAATAACACCACCAGCACAAACTGGAACTCCACAGTCCGTCCGCTGAAACGCGCGAAAAACCATTTGCCCACCCTGGGCATTACCAGGAAAATAACCAGCGTAAACAGAATGAGCAGGATGAATAACTTGATGAAATAAAATACTTCAAGCTGCCCATTTTGCGATCCCAGCACAATTGCCAGGATGATAAATGCACCGATATCCGTCAGGATGGTTGCTCCTGCAGTAACTGCCACCGCTTCGTTCCGCGTAACCCCCAGTCGATTCAGGATCGGAAAGGCGATGAGTGTATGCGAAGCAAATGCGGACCCTAGCAGAATCATCCCCAGTATCGGCATTCCCAGTATCCACCCCAGGAGCATGCCCATCCCTTGTGGGAAAAGAAAAGTTAGGAGACCAAAAACCAGCGCTCTTTTGCGCACCCGCATGAACTGGTGGAAGTCCACCTCCAGCCCGGCGCTGAACATCAGGTACACCAGTCCGATCGTCGAGAGGAATTCCATACGGTCATTGGCAGCGAGCAGGTTGAACCCGTTCGGACCGATCAGCATTCCGCCTAGGATGATCCCGACGATCCCGGGTAAGCGCACTTTTTCCGAGAGGATAGGCGCGATCAGGATGATTGCCATGATCACCAGGAAGAAAACAATGGGTTCCTGAAATTCCGCCATATGGATTAGATAATTTGTAAACCGTCACGAAAGATCATACTGGTTAATTATACGCACATCTAATTGGATTTTGTGAGTCCATAATTCGCTATAATGGTTTTATCGTCTTTTTCCAGGAGGGATTTGTTGTCCTCTATGCTCGCGGATGGCTTTGCCGAACTGGTCGCCCACCTCTGGCCCATCCTCGTCTTACTCTTCACCTCAGCCGGCTTTGGGTTGTGGATTGCCAGGCCCTTCACCCGTAGCCGCCGTCTATCCACTCTGCTTTCCATCACCTTGTCCCTCCCGCTAGGTATCATCACCCTTTCAATATTATTCTCGGTCGTTGTCGTCTTAGGTCGCCTTTGGCCTGCAGCCATGGCAGTTGGCGCATGGATCATTGCTGTTGGCGGGCTCGGTCTCCTCGTTGCCTGGATGGTCTCCCACGGCCGCGAATTGAGCCGGCAAGTCCGCTGGCTGCCGCTGGCTGCCGGCATTGGTGCTTTCCTCCTTCTGCTCATTCTGCGCCTGGCTTTCTTACGTGATTTGCTCGCCCCGCCTTACGCGGATTCAGCCTACCATTACCTGCTCGCCGCGCGCTTGCTTGATGCTTCGATACCGCTCAACGCGGTCACCGCTGGCAGCTTCTACCATCTTGGTTTTCACGTTATCTCATCCTGGCTGGCAGCGCTCACCCGATTCGACCTCTTAACCATACTTCCCCTCATTGGGCAGGTGATGCTCGTCATTCTGCCAGTATCTGTCTACGCCCTCGCGTTGAGCCTTTCAGGTGAGCGCAATGCCGCGCGCATCAGCGCGCTGGCTGCCGCCTTGCTCTGGAGCATGCCAGCGTTAGCCGCCAACTGGGGAAAATATCCTGCCATCTCCGGCATAGCTCTCTTCCCTGCGGTGTGCGCAGCTCTTCTGCTGCTTGCCAGGCAAAAAGGGAAGAATTGGCTCGCGATTCTCACGTCAGCAGTTTTAATATTAGGGCTTACCTGGTTCCACTCCCGCATCCTTGTTCTTCTGATTTACGCCTGCACTGCAGTTGTTGTTGTCGCTTTATTCCGCAAGCACAGCGCTGACAAGTTCATTTGCATCATCGGCGTTTTGGCATGGATTGGTTGCGCCGTCCTCTACCTGACCACCCCTTTCATCCCCCTGGTTTACAATGGGGACCATTTCCTCCAGGTCATCGGTGTCCTCCTCCTTCTTCCCTGTGCGCTCATTGTTCACCCTCGAATTACATCCAGTATTGGTCTCTTCACCTTGCTCCTCATTGCCAGTGTTTTTATTCCACTTCCTCACTGGGTGCCTCTTTCGGCAGAATCGTTGCTTAACGAACAGTTCCTCGAGATGTCCCTTTTCCTTCCATTTTCCCTGGTCGCCGGCATTGGAGGTTCAGCGCTAATTCTTAGGGTTCAAAATAAATGGACTAGAGTCATACTTTGGCTGTCCTTTTTTATTTGGATTTTTTTCAACGCAAGCAATCACAAGGTTTACCAGCCACATTCCTGTTGTAATTTTGTCGCCGCATCCGATGTGTCAGCATTCGATTGGATGGAAACGCAGCTGCCCCCAGGCGCAACAGTCTTCATCGCCGGCATCGAAAAGGAGGATGGGCTCATCGGCTCGGACGCAGGGGTGTGGGTAACGCCGCTGACTGGTTTCTCAACCCGGATGCTGCCCTACGATTACCCCTGGTTCTCCGGGCAAAAGCACGCCACGATTTGCGCACTCACCTCATCTTACTTATTCGTCAGCCATCAGCCCTTCAGCTTCCAGATCAATGCCATCACCCACCCGGATTGGTATGAGTTGTTATTTATCAATACAGAGACTTCCGTTTACAGGATAATCCCCTGTAAACCTTGAATTCGTTCTTGTATAGACATTCATAATGTTGGATAATAAAACCATAGGTTTTTCAAACGGGAGGGAACAGATGAAACCTAAAGTATTCATTTGCCTTGTCTTCATCACGGCGCTCGTCCTCACCGGTTGTGATCAAAAACAAAAATCCCCGCAAGAACCAGATGCCATTTGCCCACCGCAATATCTGGAGGCACCCTTGTTTGTTGCACCGCCGGATAACGGGTATGTGAATACGCAAACCGCTGTCCTGCAGTGGTCTTCCGCGCCGGTACCTTACCCCCACAGCGCGGATGGCACCTGCCGACCTGAGAATTTTCGCCTGACGCTCCAAAAAGGCCCTCTCTTCCAGGAATCCTACGGCGGCTTCGTGGACGGCACAGTGTTTAGTTGGGAGACTCCGATTCTCGAAAATGGTGCTGAATATCGCTGGTCAGTCAGGGGCGTTACAGACAACGTAAATGGACCCTGGAGCGGATCGCGCAAATTCTTTGTTGGCGCAAACTGCGAATCCGGGGTAACCGCCCCCACTCTGCTCATGCCCTTCGATGGGGCTACCATCTTTGGGCTTACGCCAACCTTTTTATGGGAAAACACTTCAACTTGTATCCCATACCCCTGGCGCATTGATATTGCCTTGGATCCTGAATTCAACACTATGATCCTCTCAAAGGACCCGGGTACTGCTGCGACCTCTTTCATGGTTGATGCCGGCCTGCCAAATTGCACCCGCATCTACTGGCGCGTTGCCGCCTCCGCTGGAACCGACCTCGAGACCTTTTCTGATACCTGGTCTGTGCGCCTCGCCACGGAAGGCTGCGAGGAGGAACCCGGCGCTGGCAGCATCTCCGGCAAGATCTGGCAGGACATGTGCCCGCTCTCCCATGATACGCTCCCGGGCGAGCTGTCGTTCGGCTGCAATCTGCATAATAATGGCGCCATCGCTGATGGCAACATCACTCCTGGTGAGCCTGGTATAGGTGATGTGATCGTTCACGTCGCCCGGGGTACTTGTGCTGCCGGCACTCCCATCGGCATCACCAAAACCAATGTCGACGGTGATTATTTCCTTCCGGGTCTCCAGGCTGGCACTTACTGCATCAGCGTCGACCCGGCTGAGAATCCCCTCTGGCTCGGCACCGGTTGGTGGACTTATCCGGCACAGGCGATAGACCAGGTGTTGGGTACCTGGGAGGTTGACCTGGCTGGCGATGAAGATCGCCCAGGCGTGAACCTCGGCTGGCAGCGTGAAAGCGGTGGAGCCAATCCTTATGCATACGTCGGTGGAATTGTCTTCCACGATAAATGTACCGTCGTTCCCGGATCGCCCATCCCGGATCCCATACCTGTGGGCTGCACGGATTGGGTGGGTGGCAACCAGGATGTTAGAGTCCGCGCCAACGGTTATCTTAATGAAGGCGAACCCGGCATCCCTGGGATTACGGTTGAAGTGTACAAAGACAACTGTGTAGGACCGTTATTTGCCGAAACCTCGACTGATGAATTAGGGAAGTTTTCATTCCTGGTCGCACCTCAACAGCAATACTGTTTTAAAGTTCGCGCTGATATTGATCCCAACGCGGGCATTCTTCTCCCTGGTCTCTGGTCAAAGGTGCCTTATGACCCTACCTGGACTGACCTTGAATCCTTTCCTGAATCTTTTGTAGGTCTGGATACCTATCCTCTCGGGTGGGATTACGCCAACCTTCCCCTTGAGATTACACCCATCGAAGTTCCATTACAATATCCCAAGTTCAAGATCGAGCGTGAGCCGGCCAACTGCCGTGCAGGCCCGAGCGCGCTCTGGCAGGTCTATGCCATACTTCAGCCCGGTATGCAGTTTCAAATCAAAGGCATCACCCGTGATCGCGACTGGTTCTTCATCACCCCATCAGAAATATTGAATCGGGCTGATTTCGCCTCAGCCTTCTTCTATGAAGGCTTGAGCTGCTGGGTGAATCCCCTCACCGGCACCGCAGAAGGCGACCTGGGTCGTGTTGAGGTCATGAAAACCCCCGATTACAAGACCCCCACTCCAACACCTGCACCAATTGATTGCAGCAGTTATAAAACAGACGCTCAATGTAGTGAACATTCAGATGTTTGCAATTGGCAGAAGATACCTAGTTTAGCTGCAAATCTTGGAGTGTGCAAACCAAGATAGCATGTCGTTTTTCAGGATTGATTTGATCCTTTGAATGTTGCATAATGGAAGCACAACTGAATAGACGTGGATTGGAGGGAAATCATGTCTTCTCGACTCTTGAAGATCGTCCTCATCGTTGGGGCGCTGCTCCTGTTTTGCGCCTGTACACCCACACCAACGCCCACCCTGGGTCCTCCCCCTGCCATAATCTGCCCGCCAGATCACCTGGTACAGCCTTCGCTTGGCTCACCTGCAGATGGCGCTATCGTAGGCTCGTTAAGTCCCGCCTTATCCTGGACTTTTCCACCGGTCATCTACCCGGTTGCGTCCTCCACCGACACCTGCATCCCTGAAGGATACAACGTCGAATTATCCACCGGTCCTTTCTTTAGTGATAGCCTGGGCGGAGTGACTTCAGGAGAAACCAATACTTTTACACCAATGAGTGCCCTGCTTCCCGGAAAGACTTATCGCTGGGGCGTCCAGGGGATCAGTGACGGCATGTTCGGACCCTTTGCCGGCTACCGCTATTTCTTCACCGGTGAAGCCTGTGACCCTGCCTCCTTCGTCGCAGCCAATTTGCTCTCCCCTGCAGATCACGCCACGGTGGCCGATCTCAATCCCACCCTTACATGGGCTTATCCCGATGACTGTTTGCCTCCCGGTTATCGCGTGGATCTCTCTACTGAATCCGCCTTTGCCGATACCAGCCTCGCTGGCGGTACCGGTAACCCCGATACCCGTTGGGGACCCGGTGATCCGCTGGAAGACTGCACCCAATACTTCTGGATGGTGCGCGCGGTGAGTACTGATGGGACTGTCTTAGGTCCCGCCTCTCCCACCTTCACTTTCCGCACCAATACGGGAGGTTGCGCCCCGCCGGAAGGGAATGATACCTTTATCGGTATCCTTGGTCATGTTTGGGAAGACCTCTGCGCTGTCCCGGAACTTGGCCCGCTGCCCGATCCGCTGCCCGCTGGTTGTATCACCGCTCCCGGTGGTGGGGTGACCGGTGATGGCATCCGCACTCCCGGGGAACCCGGCATCGCCAACGTCATGGTGCGTTTGGGCTCCGGACCTTGCCCCTCCACCAATATGGGGGTCAAGTTTACAGATGCGGACGGCACGTATTACTTTGATAACCTGCCGGCAGGCACTTACTGCGTCAGCGTTGATTCGCTGGAAAACGCCAGCGTTCTCGTTCCCGGAGGCTGGACCTCTCCAGCCACCGATGGATCGCTCGTGCAGGGCGCCGTTAACCTTCCTGAAGGAGCTTTCTTGTATTTTATGGACTTTGGCTGGCGCTATCAGTTCGGACCGAGCATGGAATTCTCTGTGCTCAACGGCACCGTCTGGGAAGACGGCTGTGACCAGACCAACCAGGTCAATCCTGCCTCCCTCCATGAAGGTTGCGTCAAAGATACCTGGGGTACTGTTACCGCAGACGGATTGCATCAGATCGGGGAACCCGGCATCGAAGATATCGAGGTGTGGCTTAACAAAGGTACCTGCGGAGAATCCTCGCCCCTGGTCAGTTACGCCTGGGACAGAACTGACGCCAATGGGTTTTATGAATTCTATCTGCCCAAATACCAGACTAATTCTGACTACTGCGTGAAGATCATCGCGGATTATGCATCCAACCAAATCTCGCTCATGCCCGGTCTCTGGACCCAGCCAAAAACACCGCATCTTGAAGCGGTGCAGAATGTCAACTTCTTTACCCCGGAAACCTTTTCAAGGAGCTTTGGCTGGGACCGGCTCAACTCGCTCTTTGCTGTGCCGGATTGGCCCATCTTTGAATTGGAAGCAGAGGAATACTGCTACGTTGGACCCTCGTTCGAGCACAAGCCATTCCGCAAACTACCCTTGGGCAGCCTGTTTCTCCTCGAAGCGCTCGACGTCACCGGCAGGTGGGCCCTCATTGACCCTGATACTCCCATCAATCCGAACCCGAATTGTGTTATCGATCCGGATCCGCCTACCTTGACTCACATCGATGATGAAGTCACCTGGGGCGCCACCGGGCTTGAACAATGCGGTTTGATAGACCCGGAGCCGCCATCGGTCCGGCGCTCGATTCGCTGCTGGATACGCCTGGATATCGGTCGGGCAGAAGGTCAGCTTGGTGACCTGCCGCGCTTATTCGTACCCCTCATCCTCACCCCTACACCCACACCAACACCAGTTCCACCGACTGATCGGTGTACTGTTTACAATTCCGAGCGAACATGCATAGCGGCAAAATGTAAGCCAATCAAAAGCCCGCAACAACAATTTTTAGGATGCGAATCTTATCCATAAAAACAACAAAAACCGCCCCTCATATGAGGGGCGGTTTTATTTGTCAAACAGTGTCTTACTTACCGAGGATCTTGTACATCCCCGTGCCGCAAACCGTGCATTTGCCTTTGAGTGCTTTTCGGCCGTTCTTCATGGTAACGGTTGCAGTATCTTTCATTTCTCTCTTCATTTTACATTTCATGCAATATCCAATTTCTGCCATATTATCCTCCTGTTATTGAATGTTCCGGCGAGAAGGACTTCCCTTCTCATAAAGTCAGTATAGCATAGAAAAATCGACTACGAATGACCAATTTAAATTCCTGTCAAGCAATTTTTACCCCCTTTTTTTCTTGCATTTCCGACCAAAATGGTCTTTAATTAGGGTTGGTCAATCAACCTACAAGGAGCCTGTTATGAGCCCGAACCAACTTTTTACCCGTAAAGCCTTCACTCCCACCCCGCTCAACCGCCGCGCACCTGTTCCGTCCGATATCGATATCGCCCAGGAAGCCACTCTCAAACCCATCACCCTCATTGCCGAGGAACTCGGCTTGCTGCCCTCCGAGATCGAGCAGTACGGCGATACCAAAGCCAAGGTGCGTCTGGAAGTGCTCCAGCGCCTGCACCATGTGCCGGATGGCAAGTACATTGATGTAACAGCCATCACCCCCACCCCGTTGGGAGAAGGAAAAACCACCACCACGGTCGGGCTCAGCCAGGCGCTTGGTGCGCACCTCAACAAACGCGTTATCACCTGCATCCGCCAGCCCTCGCAGGGTCCTACCTTCGGCATCAAGGGCGGAGCTGCCGGCGGGGGTTATTCGCAGGTGGTTCCCATGGAGGAATTCAACCTGCACCTCACCGGTGACATTCACGCCATCACTGCTGCCAATAACCTCATGGCAGCCGCCATCGATGCGCGCATGTTCCACGAATCCGATGCCACCGATGAGCAGTTGTTCAATCGCCTACTGCCGCTGGATAAGAGCGGTAAACGCCACTTCACCAAGGGCATGGTCGTGCGCTTGGAAAAACTTCGCCTCACCGCCGCCGATCCCGAAGAACTCTCTCCTGAAGATCGCCGCCGTCTTTGCCGCCTGGATATTGACCCGGATTCCGTCACCTGGCGCCGCGTGCTCGATACCTCCGATCGCTTTCTGCGCGGGGTGACCATTGGCAAAGGTCCGGAAGAAAAAGGCTTTACCCGTGAGACCGGTTTTGATATTACTGTAGCTTCCGAGATCATGGCGATACTGGCGCTCACCACCAGTTTAAAGGATATGCGCGAGCGCCTCGGCAAGATCGTCATCGGCATCAGCCGCGGTGGCGACGCCGTCACCGCTGAAGATCTGGGGGTGGCTGGTGCAATGACCGTTCTCATGCGCGATGCCATCAAGCCCAACCTCATGCAGACGGTAGAAGGCACACCCGTGTTCGTTCACGCAGGTCCTTTTGCCAATATCGCCCACGGCAATTCATCCATCCTCGCTGATAAGATCGCCCTCAAACTGGCTGACTATGTCATCACGGAATCCGGATTCGGCGCCGATATGGGCATGGAAAAATTTATGAATATCAAGTGCCGCTACTCGGGGCTTGTCCCATCCGTGGTGGTGCTGGTAGCTACTGTGCGTGCGCTCAAGATGCACGGCGGTGGTCCCAGGGTTGTTGCCGGCAAGCCTTTGGATGCCGCCTACACCGCTGAAAACCTGGACCTCCTGCGCGCTGGCATGGGCAACATGTTGCACCATATCAAGACCGCGCGTAAGTTTGGCGTTCCCGTGGTCGTGGCGGTCAATCGCTTCCTCACCGATTCACCGGCTGAACTGGAATTGATCCGCAAGGCCGCCATTGAAGAGGGCGGCGCGGAGGACGCGGTCATTTGCGAACACTGGGAAAAGGGCGGAGAAGGTGCCGTGGACCTGGCTGAAGCAGTCGTCAGGGCTGCCGAACAACCCGCGCATTTCAAATTCCTCTACCCGCTCGAGTGGACCATCAAGCAGAAGATTGAGATCATCGCCAAAGAGGTTTACGGCGCCGACGGTGTCGATTACCTCCCCGAAGCTGAGGAACGCATCGCTGACTACACCCGCTTGGGGTTTGATAAACTCCCCATCTGCATGGCCAAAACCCATCTCAGCCTCTCGCATGACGCTGCCCTTAAAGGCGTTCCCACGGGTTTCCGCATCCCCATCCGCGATGTACGCGCCTCGGTTGGTGCTGGCTTCCTCTACCCGCTGCTGGGCACCATGTCCACCATGCCCGGTCTCCCCACCCGCCCCATTTATATGGAGATCGATATCGAGACCGACACTGGCAAGATCATCGGGTTAAGCTAGCGTAGGGCTGTTCTGCCGAACGCCCGCCAGATTATTTTTCATTCGAAAGTAGTAGTTAACAAGTTAAAACCGGGAATCTATTACAGATTCCCGGTTTTTGTTCTGTCTCTACACCCGGTTTCTTGACATTTCGAAACCGGGTTTTTTGCCCTTCTTATTGCTCTTGCACGGGCGATCGGCTGAACGCCTCTTTGTTTCATCAGCCTTTTTTGAATTTAACCTCCACGAAACTAGGGATTGCCGACCTCCTGCACCATGATGTCATCGAAAAGTACGATTATTGGTTCAGGCTCATAGGATACGGCGGAGAGCGCGATATCTCCGCTGGCGAAGGTGTCATTAACAACCTCCGCCACAAATTCATCATTCACCAGGAAGGAAAAGTGATTCCCCTCGCAGATCGCGGTCAGGCGGTTGGGTGTCCCGTCAGTTTTTATAGCATCAACCTTGATCCAATCCTGCAGGCTGCTTCCCTGTTGATCCAGGAAGAATACGATACCCGCATACCCATCTGAAGATATTCTGAATCCGTACCCATCACCGTTGGATTGCACCCTGCAGTCCACGCCAAAAGCGTCATTCAGGTTGGCTGCCGTTTGTTGAACCACCGCATCCACATCGATCCGGATGTTGCTGTAATCCACCCCTGCCACCCCCCAGTTGTATTCTTTCTCGATCAAAGCCTCCACCAGGTAACCGCCCTGGTCGTAATCCGCTCTTCCATACTCACTGGAATAAGACTCCCACCCGCTGCTGATATCACTGAAATCATCCTGCATCAGCAGGGTTTCTTCCAGCTCATGCGTTCCAAGAGGTGTAGCTTGTACTGGCTCCGCTGTAACCGACACCGGTTTGCCGGAAAGTGTGGCAACCTGCATACTCCGCCCTGGATCTGCAGCTTCGTTGTTGCTCCCTGTGTTATTTGAGCAGCCGCTGACAAGAATAATGATCAGGATAATACTAAGTATTGGACGAGTCTTTTGCATGCTGACCTCTTGTTTTTAATTGGATTAAGCATACCCAGTTTAAGATTGGAATTCAAGTTATCTGATCTGGTTTCGATTTATAAAAACCGGGATTCTTTTTTAAGATTCCCGGTTTCTGCCCTGTTTGCAAACCCGGTTTCTTTGCATTTCGAAACCGGGATTCTGCCATTTTTATTGCTCTTGTGGAGGCGTTCGGTCGAACGCCCATCGGTTTCTTTTGCGCTTTAATACCGCGTTTCTGCATTTACCTGTTTTAGTATTTAATAAGTTTTTGCAGGTGTGATTCCCTTTATACCTGCCTTAGGATGCACACCTCATCCCCTTCCAGCGCCAGCCAGCCATTCACTATGCCGGGTGTGGTTTCCCTTTTATTCGAAAGCAGCAGTTCCCATTTGGCATTGTTTAAGGTTCGTCCCAGCGCCAGTTTTACTTTGCGTTTTCCAAAATTCAAAGCCACAAGTACGGTCTGATCGCCGTACTGCCGCAGGTACCCCATCACCCGCCGTGGCTCAAAGGTGATCGCCATCAAGCTGCCGCGCCGCAATGCAGGGGTTTCCTTGCGAATTTTCAATAATTTCCTGTAAAAGTTCAACAGCGATGCGGGATCTTTAAGCTGTGCGCTCACGTTGCGGGAGACGTAGTTACCGTGTACCTTGAGCCATGGCTTGCCGCTGGTAAATCCGGCGTTGCTGGAATCGTCCCACTGCATCGGGCTGCGGCAGCCATCCCGCCCCACGTTGATCGGCCAGTAATGCTTCCCCACCGGGTCCTGTATCTCGGATCGTTTCAACCGGATATCCCGCATCCCGATCTCTTCGCCGGCGTATAGGAACGGCGTACCGCGCAGGGTCAGCAGCATCCCTGCAGCCACTTTAAGCCGCTCGTCATTCTCCGGTGCATTGAACCGCGTGGCGCTTCGGGGATTATCATGGTTATTCAATACATAAGTCGGCCAGGAATCCTCAGGCATCACTCCTTCCCATTCCTGGATGGAGCGCAGGAATCCCGCCGGAGCCCATTTGTTGTGCATGAACGAAAAGTCAAACGCCGCGTGCAATTTGCCTTCACCGCTGTATTCCGCTGCGGTCTTCATGTCAGACATGAAGGTTTCCCCCACTGCGTAGCGTTCGGGGTAACGGTCCAGTGTGGAACGGATCTCGTTCACCACCCCCATCATTTCCGGCTGGTTGGTATCATAGAGGTGATGTTGTGCATCAAAAGGTCGCCTTCCGGGCTTGGTGGGGTTGTCGCGGAACAGGGCGTCTTTGAAATATTCATTGAACACATCCAGTCTGAAACCATCCACGCCGCGCTCTGCCCAGAAAGTAAAAACAGAGATCATTTCCGTGCGTACCTCTGAATTGCGCCAATTCAGGTCGGGTTGTTCCTTAACGAACATGTGATAGTAATACTGTCCTGTTGCCTCATCATATTCCCAGGCTTTGCCGCCAAAAATGGACTGCCAGTTGTTGGGGGGTTGTTTGTTTCCTTTAGGGTCGCGCCAGATGTACCAGTCACGATATTCGCTTTCCTTTGAGCGCCGCGATTCCAGGAACCAGGGATGCTGGTCAGAGGAATGATTCAGCACCAGGTCCATGATCACCCGGATGCCGCGTTTATGCGCTTCCGTGATCAGCAGGTCATAATCCTGCAGGCTGCCGTACTTCGCATCGATGTCCTTGTAATCTGAAACGTCATATCCAAAGTCCTTGTCCGGTGAAGGGTTGATCGGGGAGAGCCAGATGGCGTCGATCCCCAGGTCAGCCAGGTAATCCAGTTTGCCCATCAAGCCGGGGATGTCACCGATGCCGTCCCCGTTGCTGTCAGCAAACGAACGGGGATAAATTTGATAAATAACGCCGTCCCGCCACCAAAGGTAATCTTTGCTCATTCAAAGCTCCAATTTTTTATTTATTATACATTCTGGGGTTGGATCCAACGATAAATCACTCTCGTTACCCTTGAAAACACTGCTGACTTGTGGTAATATTCACTTGTTCGGCAACATCGTTATCGTCAACACCGAGAAGTGGGCAACCCCCACTTTTCTTATTATCATAGTGGAATAACCGGGTAATTGTTCAAACAGGTGGAGAAAAGAAACATGAAGAACGAATTTATGCTCGCTTTCAATGAAGTCCTTGAAGAAAAGGGTCTCCCCAAAGAGGTCATTCTGACCGCTTTGGAATCTGCCATGGTATCGGCCTATCGCCGTTCCGTCATCGTCCCCACCAAGCAGCACATCGAAGCCAAGGTTGATCCCGAAACCGGCGATGTGATGATCTACGCGGAAAAGGAAGTGGTTGAGGAGATTAACAACGAACCCACCGAAGTCACCCTTGAAAACGCGCAAAAACTATACCCCGATACTGTATTGGGGGATATGGTCCTTGTCGAAGCCACACCGGCTGATTTTGGCCGCGTTGCCGCCCAGACCGCGCGCCAGGTGATCCAGCAGCGCATCCGCGATGCGGAGCGCAAATCCCAGGTTGATTTTTACGAAAAACAGTTGGGCGAGATCGTCAGCGGTACCATTCAGGCTGTCGGTGCCACCGGCCTCACTGTTGGTCTGGAATTAAAAGCCGAAGCCGCCATGCCCCGCAAGGAAATGATCCCCGGCGAGCGTTTTCACATTCACGACCGCGTCCGCGCCCTGGTTTCCGAAGTAAAGGAAAATCAGCGCGGTCCGCAGATTATCCTCTCCCGTACCCACCGCAATTTCCTCCGCCGTCTCCTCGAGAATGAAGTCCCCGAGATCTTCCATGGCATCGTCGAGATCCGCTCCATCGCCCGTGAACCCGGGCAGCGTGCCAAGGTGGCTGTTTCTGCCACGCAGCAGGGCATTGACCCGGTTGGCGCCTGCGTGGGTATCCGCGGAGTGCGTATCCAGGCAATCGTCCGCGAGTTGCACGACGAGAAGATCGACGTCATCGAATGGAACCAGGACCCCGCGCTCTTCATTGCCAAAGCCATAAGCCCCGCCAGGGTCAGCGGAGTCTACCTTAATGAACAAAAAACCACCGGCGGAAAAACAGCCTCCGTTGTTGTCCCTGAAGACCAGTTAAGCCTGGCCATCGGTCGTGACGGGCAGAACGCCCGCCTGGCTGCCAAGCTCACCAACTGGCGCATTGATATCAAGAGTCTGCCCGAAGCCGCCTCTGAATCTTTGGTGAAGTTGCGCACCGATCCATCATTTGCCGCCATGCTGGCCACGGAAGAGGAAGCCGCAGTCAAGGTCGAGGAATTCCTCGCCCGCAAGGCAGATGGCCGTCCCCTCTCTCCTGAAGAATATGACTTCATGACGAAGTTTGTCGATCGTGTCGAGAAGAAAGCCACCGCCAAGACTGCCGAACAAAAACTGGCAGAAGAAGCACAACTGTCTGAGATTCGCAAGCTTGTTCCCGCATCAGCTTTCGAGAAGAGTATTCTCGATAGTGGTTTGCCGGAGCACGTCGGCTTCATTTTACAGGAAGCCGGTTACTTCTCAATCGGGGATGTCGCTGTCCAGATGAAGCTTGACCAGGACCAGATTTTGCGCCTGCAGGGCATCGGTGAACGCGCACTGGGGAACATTACCACCCTGATGGCAGCCATGGACGAGCAGCTCATCGCTGATCAGGAAGCCGCCCTGTTGAAGGCGCAGGAACCCCAACCGGAAGTCGTGTTGGAACCTGAGGTCGCAGCCGCCGTTGAAGAAGTCGCCCCGGTCGAAGCCATTGCTGAATCAGAAGCCGCAATAGTTGAAGCAGTCGAGGGAATTCCCGCCCCTGTGGTTGAAGAGGAAGAAGAAATCTCCCTGGCTGAAATCTTCACCTTGCGCCCCGAAGTTTTGGATACAGCCGCTATGGTCACTGACGAAGATGAAAGTGACGAAAGCGATAAGAAAAAAGGTAAGAAAAAGAAGAGCAAGCACGTTGTGATCACCTACGACGAAGACCGCGATGCCACCACGGTAACCAAGCAGCACAAACGTGGTGCAGCCGGTTGGGAAATTGAAGAGTAAGAGCGAGAGGACAGGTGTCTAAACAAGCACAAAAACGAGTGAAGCACATTCCGCAAAGAACCTGCATTGGTTGCAGAACGGTTCTCTCCAAACGGGAACTGATCCGCATCGTCCGTTCAGAAAAAGGGATTTTTGTGGACCCCACCGGGAAGGCCGCAGGACGCGGCGCTTATGTGCACGCCATTCGCAAGTGCTGGGAGCAAGCGATAAAAGGACCGATCAACGGCGCGTTGAGAATTGAGTTGACAGCGGAAGACCGCGAAAAGCTCAAGGAATTCATGGCAACTCTGCCGGCAACAGATGGAACTGCGGAAGGTACAGCAGCATTACCCAACTCCTCCGCAGACCAGGGGAACCCCAAATGATCGGTTGATCTGAACCCACTTGCTCAGAAGTACCACAAGTCACTCTTGCCATTGGTAATTTTATTAGTGTGATTGGCAGGATTAATCAGGGGGCACATTCAGGAGGTGCGTTATGAGCGAGGACCAAAGCAAGTCAATTGAATTCCCGGTGAGTCTCACCGTTCGGGACCTGGCGGTAAAAATGGATGCCAGTCCCATCCAGGTAATTAAGATCCTGATGTCAAATGGCGTAATGGCAAACATCAACCAGGTAGTCGATTTCGATACCGCGGCAATTGTCGCATCCGAACTCGGTTTCACAGCCGTCCCCGAGGCCAGGGAGGAAGATGCCATTGCGGTTGATACCAGTGAGATTCCTTTATGGCGCCGCATCATCATGGACGAGGACCCCAAAAAGCTCGTCAAACGTCCTGCAGTGGTTACCATCCTTGGTCACGTTGACCATGGCAAGACCACCCTGCTGGATGCCATGCGCCATACCAATGTCGCCAGCGGAGAAGCCGGTGGCATTACCCAGCATATCGGTGCATACCAGGTTGAACAAAAGGGGCGTCAGATCACCTTCCTGGATACTCCCGGGCATGCGGCTTTTACAGCCATGCGCGCCCGCGGTGCCCAGGGAGCAGATATCGTCATCCTCGTTGTTGCTGCTGAAGATGGTGTTATGCCCCAGACCAAGGAAGCCATCGCCCACGCCAAGGCCGCCCGCGTGCCCATCATTGTCGCCCTCAACAAGATTGACCGCCCCGATGCCAACCCGGATTTCGTTAAGCATCAACTGGCTGAACTCGGCCTCGTCCCAGATGAGTGGGAAGGCAATACCCTGGTCGTTCCTGTTTCTGCCAAGTTAAAACAAGGGCTTGAGGACCTCCTCGAAGCCATCCTGCTCGTCAGTGACAGCATGGAAATTCAGGCCAATCCCAATGGCAAGGTATTCGGCACCGTCATCGAGGCCCAGATTGATAAGACTCGTGGTGTCATTGCCACGCTGTTGGTTCAAAATGGCACTCTCAAGGAAGGCGACACCATCCTCTCTGGTACCACTTATGGAAAGATTCGCGCCATGTTTGACTACAATGGCAAGAAGCTCCATACTGCCGGTCCTTCGTTCCCTGTCCAGATTCTCGGGTTGGGTGAAGTACCGCCTGCCGGAGACGTCTTCCAGGTTGTCGCCAATGAAAAAGAAGCCCGCGCGATGATCCAGGTTAACCAGGATGAATTGCGGAATAAACAAACCACTTCCTCCAAAATTACCCTCGAGCAGTTGTTTGAAAAAGTACAGGCCGGGGAGATCCGCGAATTACCCGTCATTGTCAAAGCCGATGTTCAGGGTTCAGTCGAACCCATCGTCAATTCACTCAACGAACTTGGTCAGGGTGAGATCAAGATTAATATTGTTCACGCCGAGACCGGCAACATCAGTGAGAGTGATGTGATGCTCGCCGCCGCCACGAAAGCCATCATTCTTGGCTTCAACGTGGATGCTGAAGTGGCCGCCCGCAATCTCGCTGACCAGCAAAATGTCTCCATCCGCCTGTATGAGATCATCTACCGTATGTTGGAAGATGTTGAGAAAGCCCTCAAAGGCATGCTCGAACCTGAAGTAAAAGAGATTCCGGTTGGCCAGGCCCAGGTACGCGCCATATTTAAGATCAATAAAGTCGGCACCATCGCCGGCTGCCGTGTGACCCAGGGCGAACTGCGCCGCAATACTCGTGTGCGCGTCATGCGCAATGGCACCAAGGTCTTTGACGGCGAGGTTTCCTCTCTTAAGCACGAGAAGGATGATGTCAAGGAAGTCCGCCAGGGGTTTGAATGCGGTGTCACACTCAAGAACTTTAACGAGCTCCTCGAAGGCGACATTCTTGAAGCATATATTATTGACAAGACCGGCTAAGGCAATCGCCGGAAAAAGGGTTTTAGTATGCCAACTCCATTAAGATTATCCCGCATCGGTGACCGCTTCCAGCAGGAGCTCGCGCTCATGTTGGTTAAAGGCGAGATCCGTGACCCGCGTCTGGCGGGGATAACGGTTACCGAAGTTAAAGTCGACCGCGAGCTTTCTTATGCCGAGATTTTTGTCTCAGCAGTGGAAGGCAGTTCGCGCGCCAGTGAAATTCTGGAAGGGCTCGAACGCGCCAGCGGATTCATCCGCAAGACCCTGTCCGATCGCATAGAATTGCGTTCCTTCCCGAGGCTGCGCTTCCATTGGGATCCAACTCCTGAAAAAGCAGATCGCATTGAACAATTATTGATAGAAATAAAAAAAGAAGATGAAAAACGAAAACAACAGTGAAATAACCGTTTCTCAAATTCGGCAGGCAATTGTCGCCGCGGATAAAATTGGTATCGCTGCTCACATTCGCCCGGATGGTGACGCCATTGGTTCCCTGCTCGGTCTCGGTCTGCCATTGATCGCTGCCGGCAAGACTGTCCAAATGGTCCTCCGTGATGGAGTCTCCAACACCTTTCGCCACCTGCCCGGCTCAGAGTTGATCAAGAAATCCTTCGCAGATCCATGCGATATCTACATCGTTGTGGATAGCTCTGACCTGCCGCGTACTGGCGGAGTGCTGCTCGACCGCCAATTTGATATTTGTATCGATCATCACATTACCAATGACCGTTTTGCCCGCATAAATTATGTGGACGCAGACGCGGTAGCAACAGCCGCCATCCTCGCGGAGTTGATTCCCCAACTGGGATTTACCATCGATAAACCGGTCGCCAGTGCGCTGTTGACCGGCATCTTGAGTGATACCATCGGCTTCCGCACCTCGAACATGAATGCCCGCGCATTAAGAATTGCCGCCTCTCTCGTGGAAAAAGGCGCTGACATTCATTCTCTCTATAATAAAGCGCTCATCACCCGCCCCTTCGAAGCTGCCAAATACTGGGGATTCGCCCTCAGCCGTCTGCAGCACAAGGATGGTGTCGTGTGGACCACATTGACTCTTGAAGACCGCAAGAATTCGGGGTATAAACAAGATGATGATGCAGACCTAACGAATCTGCTGTCGGCTATCGAAGAGAGCCGGGTTTCAGTACTGTTCGTTGAACAAAGTACAACGCATACCAAGGTGAGTTGGCGTTCCATCCCTGGAGTGGATGTGAGCGTCCTTGCTACTGAATTTAAAGGCGGCGGGCATGCCGCAGCTGCAGGTGCAGATTGTCCCGGTACTCGCCAGGAAGTTGAAGAAAAAGTGCTTGCCCGGACGATGGCTTATCTACGTTCAATTGAAAACGGAACGTTCAGGGGTGAAATAAACAGAGAGAACGGAGAGGGAAAATGAACGACCAGTCGAACGACAGATTTGACGTAAAAAATACAATTTCAGGGGTATTAGTGGTTGATAAACCCGTCGGTATGACGTCTCACGATGTAGTCCAGGCGGTACGCCGCGGCAGCAACATTCGCCGCGCCGGGCACACTGGTACCCTGGATCCGCGGGCTTCAGGTGTGCTCGTCATCCTCTTGGGTCCAGCCGTACGCTTAAGTGAATATGTGGCTGCATCAGATAAACGTTACCAGGCAGTCATTCAACTCGGCACCACTACCGATACATATGACGGCGACGGGCGCACCACCTCTACCTCCTCACCCATGGATGTAACTGAAGAGCAATTTAATACAGAGTTGCAGAAATTTGTCGGGCGCATCGAACAGGTTCCCCCGCCTTATTCCGCCATCAAGGTACAGGGTCGCAAAGCCTACGACATGGCTCGTGCCGGCGAACAATTTGAACTTGAGCCGCGCATCATTGATGTCTACAGTCTTGAACTCCTCGAGTGGGCACCTCCTGAAGTGGTCATCGATGTCAACTGTTCCTCAGGCACCTATGTGCGCTCATTAGCCCACGATTTGGGTCAGCGCCTGGGCTGCGGTGCCACCCTCACCGGATTGCGCCGAACCAAGAACGGGCGCTTCACTCTGCGTGATGCCATACCGCTGCGCAAATTGAATGATGCCTTTGTTGATGGTTCCTGGTATCAGTATCTCATCCCTGCTGCCGATGCCCTCTCAGATTGGCCGGCGATCGAACTCACCAATGAATATATGGACGCCATCCGTCATGGGCACCGCATCCCCGCAGCCGCGGGATCCGGACCAAAAGCTTGCGGTATCAGCGAACAGGGTGAACTGGTTGCCCTGCTCGAACTGGATGCTGTTAAAATGGAATGGCAGCCCAAAAAAGTGTTTTTCTCGTAACTTCTCGCCCCCGCAAGGGGGTGTTTTTATGAAAACTGGAATTTCAAATATAATAGAGCCATGACTCAGTCGGATCCCCTGCAAACCTTAAATTCAAAGCATTCAGTGATAACCATCGGCTCATTTGATGGCGTTCATCTCGGGCACCAGCACCTTTTGCATCAGGTTGTCGACCATGCGCGTAAAAACGGACTGCAGTCAGTGGTCATCACTTTTTGGCCTCTGCCCGCCCTGTTTTTCAAGAGAGTCCCCCCGCGTTACGCACTCACCTCTCCTGAAGAGCGAATTGAACTGATTAAAAAAACTGGTGTAGACCGAGTCATAACATTGGATTTCAACCAGGACCTCACCAGCCTGGACGCCCGCTCCTTCCTCCAAATTCTCAAGAGCCATACCGGTTTTTCCTGGATGTTCACCGGACCTGATTTTGCGCTTGGCAAGGACCGCCTCGGTGATACCACTGCCCTCAAGGAAATCGGTTTACAAATGGATTTCCAATTGGAAGTGATTTCCCCTCGGATGGAAAAAAAGCAGGTGGTATCTTCCAGCCAGATTCGCCAGGACCTGCTCGCTGGCAGGATTCGTGAAGCTAACCGGAAACTCGGGCACCACTTCATGCTTCCAGGTAAAGTTGTCCATGGAGAAAATCGCGGCAGCAAACTTGGCTTTCCCACCGCCAACCTGGAGATTGCCCCTGAGCGACTCATTCCCGGAAACGGCGTTTATGTTACTCGAGCCTGGATGACTGAAAGTGACCACCAGGCGGTTACCAATATCGGCGTTCGCCCGACCTTCGAAAACCCCCTTCCCGCTCCGCGGGTTGAACCGCACCTCCTCGACGTGGATCGCGACCTGTATGAATCTGAAATTACCCTGGAATTCATTGATTTTATCCGCCCGGAGAAGAAGTTCGCCAGCGTCAATAAGTTGATCGCTCAGATCAAGAAGGACGTCAGGAAAACCCGAAAGGTTTTTTGGAATGAAGAATAGCCCGCGCGTATATCTGCTGGATTCTCTAAAGCATACCCCTGAGACGATTGCGGTGGCATTTGCCAAAACTTCACGCTCGCCTGAGTCCTTTGACCAGATCGCGGCAGAATTGACCGACCAGAAGAGTGCCGAGTTTAATGAAAAATGGGTTGTGGGTTACGGGCATTCATCTGTGGCGGAACACGCCGTGTTGCACATTGCTGTTGAGAATGTCTCCCGCTTGGCGGTTGAGAACCTGGAGTCAAACCGCCTGGCGTCTTATACTGAAAAATCCACGCGTTACCAGACCTGGGAAAGGGACGCCTATCACCTGCCGCTGGAATTGCAGGGGCATCCCCTTGAAATGGATTATCAGGCTCTTTGCGTTGACTTGTTTGATTTCTATACCCGCATCATTCCGCTTGTGATGGAAGTGGTCGAAAATAACACTCCCCGCAAGGAAGAAGAAAGTGATGCTGCGTGGCACCGCAAAGTGCGCTCAAATGCTGTAGATGCCTGCCGTTTCATTCTCCCGGCAGCCTCGCTGGCAAACGTGGGAATGACCATCAACGCGCGCGCCCTCGAACACGGCATCGGCAAGATGCTCTCTTCCAACCTCGCGGAGGTACGCGCGATGGGAGAAAACATCAAGGAGTGTGCCATCCAGTCCGTCCCCACCTTGCTCAAATACGCCGATAAGATCACCTACCTGGATGTCGTCACTGAAAAGATCAATACCACGCCTTGCAGTGCAGCCCCTTCTGGTAGTGATTGGTGCCGGCTGGTTGACTTTGACACCAACGCAGAAAACAAGATCCTCGCTGCTGCCTTGTTCCGTTACAAGCAAATTGACTATGCGCAAGCATTCTGCGCCATTGCTGAGTTTACCCCTCTCCAAAAAAGTGACCTCGCCCGCACCATCCTGGGGCAGCGCAGCCGTTTCACCGCCCCCTTGCGTGAGGTCGAGCACTCTTCCTTTACCTTTGAGGTCACGCTGGACCAGGGTGCATACTACGAAGTAAAGCGCCACCGTATGATGACGCTCACCACCCAGGCCTTTACGCCATTCCTTGGCTTTGCCCTTCCAAAAGTTGTGCAGCAGGCTGGTTGCAGCCGGGAGTTCGCTCAACTTATGCAGCGCTGCCTCAAGTTGTTCTCGCAGCTAGAATCTGTCTCCCTTGGCATCGGTTCCTACATTCTGCCCAACGCTTTCAACCGCAGGTTCCTCATCACCACAAATTTGCGCAGCGCCATTCATTTCATTAACCTGCGCGCTGCTCCCAATGCACATTTTTCTGTGCGCCGCCTGGCAGCAAAAATGGCAGATGACCTGCGGGGAGTGTTACCCGCTTTTGCTCCGCACCTTTTCGTTGAGACCGGAGAAACCTGGCAGGAGATTGAAAAGAATTATTTTCAGCAAGTGATGTGAGGGAGAATTATGATCACTGAACAGGAAATTGTTATCCGCCTGGCTATCGCCTCGGTTTTGGGGATGATCGTAGGTTTTGAACGCGAACGTCAGAACCAGCCGGCAGGCTTGCGCACCCACACCATCCTCGCCATCGGCTCCTGCCTCGCCATGACCATTTCGATCAACCTCGCCATGCAGTTCACCCCGCTCGTGCCCAATGGTGATCCAGCCAGGCTGGCTGCCCAGGTGGTTTCCGGTATCGGTTTCCTGGGTGCTGGTGCCATCTTACGATACGGCACAAGCGTCAAGGGGCTCACTACTGCCACCTCGCTCTGGACCACTGCCATGGTCGGTCTTGCCATCGGTGCAGGGCATTTCTTTTCCGGTATCGCCACCACGGTCATGTTATTGGTGATCCTGGTATTGCTGAATGTCATTGAGAAAAAATGGATCAAGGGCTATGAAACCATCAGTGTCTCCGTCACTGCCATTGATAATCCCAACCTGACGGAGGAATTGGTGGCTTTGTTTAAACAGTTGAAGAAAAAAGTCCTCTCGATTTCACTTGAAACCGACCTGCCGGCAAATAAGGTGATCGCCTCTATGGTAATAAAAACCATCGCGGATGATCCCATGAATGATATCCGCGATGGGTTAAGCCAGATTAAAGGGGTTACGCACTACCGATTAAATTGAACGTGGATTGAGCCCGTTCCGCACCGCCACCATCTCTGCCAGAATCGCCAATGCGATCTCCTGCGGACCTTTTGCCCCGATTTTCAAGCCCACCGGTGTACTGATCCGGTTTATCTGTTCTTCAGATAGTCCCATTTCCAACAATTCCAGTTTTCTGCGGGCAAAATTGATCTTCGAACTCAACATGCCAATGTACCGTGCCGGGCTTTTACAGGCAATTTCTGCAGCAGGCAGATCCAGTTTGTCATCATGCGATAGTGTCACCAGGTAACAACCCTCGTCAAGTTTAAGTTTTAGCAGGGCATCCTGCGGCCACTCAGCCATCAATTCATCCACTTCCGGAAACCGCTCCCGGTTGGCAAACGCCTTGCGCGGATCCACCAGGATGGTCTTAAACCTCAGACCCTTGGCCATTCCCAACAAGCTGATGGCAGTATGCACGCCGCCGATGACGATAAGCCGTGATGGCAGCGGGAATATGTTAAAGAAAAGCGGGATTTCTTGCTGCGCCTTTTCCAGACGGAACTCTTTACTGACCTGGTCGAGGAATAACTTTTTCTGATCCACCCCTTCCGTGAAATGCAGGTCACTCAACCGCAGCATCTTCAAAAGGTCCTCGTCAGGATAAATGGAAAACGTCTGCCCGCGATCCTCGGGAGATAACACCGAGACCTGGGCAAAAATTCGCCCGGAGGAAAGGTGTCCAACGGTGTCTGTCAATTCCTCCCGGCTGTAAGGGCGTATCAACACATCCAGGTTGCCGCCGCAGGCCAGCCCCACCGTGAATGCCATTTCATCTGAAATACCGTAATGGACGACATTGGCTTTTCCGGTCTTCAATACCTGCAGGGCTTCTTGCACCACTGCTCCTTCAACGCATCCAGCGCTCACTGAGCCTGCCATCTCACTATCCTGGCTGATCGCCATGGTGGCACCCAGTTCGCGCGGTACGGATCCGTGAATCTTAATCACTGTAGCCAGCGCCACCTGTTTTCCCTGTTCAAACCATTTTTCAATCGAGCTGATGATATCCTGCATGTTTATTCCTCACCACAAATATGGGCTCAATTAAATTCTTTGATCTGAGATGTTTCCACAAATATCTGCCGCGCAGTGGAAAAACCCAGCGTTACAGGTTTACCTTCCACATTCAGCGTGATTGTCTGGTTGAACGGTAGGATTTCGCTCACTGTCACAACCTGACCCGGTTCTATATGGTGTTCCTCAAGAAACGTCAGCAGCCCGGGGATTTCCTCCGCTAGTTCATGGACTCTTCGGATGACCACTTCTTCTCCGCTCTTCACCAGCGGTAGTGCTACCCAATCAGAAACTGAGGCTTCAAACCCGGGCAGCGGGTTTCCGTGCGGGCAGGTCTCCGGTTGATTAAGTTCCTCCAGCAGCGCTGCTTCCACATCATCAGAGATCGTGTGTTCAAAACCATGCGCCTCCTGGTGCACTTTAGACCAGGAGAGCAAGCGGATCAGCATCCATTCAGCCAGCATGTGGCGCCGTAAAACGGAACGTGCCAGGTCATCCCCGTGCTTGGTTAACTTTGGGCTGTGGTTGGCGTCCATCTCTACCAGCCCGTCCCGGCTCATGCGCTTGAGTGCGTTGGTCACTGTCGGCGGGGTAACGCCCAGTAATTCCGCCAGGCGCGCCCCGCTCGCCGTCTCTCCATCCCTTTCGGTGATATACAGCAGGCTGAGATAATCTTCGATTGTCGCGCTGGGTTTATCGCTCATGATTTTACCTTTTCAGGAGGAATATCATCCTTTACAAATGACATCTTTATCAAGTATACTAATGTTAATCATTAGCACACGCTAATATAATACCAGAGTCTTGACTGGGTGCAAAGGGTTACTAAATAATTATACAATGATGACTTCGTTACAAAAGCCGCAAGATAAACGCTTGTCCGATGTGAACAAAGGGGAAGAAGTTACCCTTTCCACCGTGCGGGTTGGATTGGAATTAACCAGTCGATTGACTTCGTTGGGTCTCACTCCTGGGGTTCAGCTCCAGGTGTTGCAGAATTACGGGCGCGGTCCCATCATCATTAACGTACGAGGTACTCATGTGGCATTGGGCCGCGGAGAAGCCGAAAGAATCCTGGTTGAGCCCTTCGGTGGTGCATGAGCGACTGTCACGACGTTTCAAAACCCTCCACAAAAAGAACTGTAAAACCAAAAGACTCTCCATTGATTGCCCTCGTGGGGCAGCCCAATGTTGGCAAGTCAACCGTTTTTAACCTCCTCACGGGCATGAATCAGCACGTTGGCAACTGGCCGGGGAAGACTGTTGAAAGAAAAGAAGGTCGCTTTAAGCAAAACGGCAAGACCTATACCCTGGTTGACCTCCCCGGGACATACAGCCTCAGTGCCAATTCTGCCGAAGAATTGATTACCCGCGAGTTCATCCTTACCGAAGCTCCTGACCTGGTCGTTGCCCTGGTGAATGCCGCCAATCTTGAGCGTTCTCTCTACCTGGTAGCGGAACTGGTTTCACTGCCCGCTCCTTTGTTGGTCGTCCTCAATATGATGGACGTCGCCAGACAGGAGGGATATCACATTGAACCAGAAGTCCTTGAGGCAGCCCTTGGGGTCCCGGTCATCGCTTTCACCGCCACACACATGGAAAGTGTCCAACCTCTTATTCAGGCTATCCAGGATGTTCTGGAAAGTACCGCTAGATCACAACCAAAAACTCCCGCCATCCGCGCTGACCACCAGGTTGTCCTCGACCGCGTTATTGATCTTCTTTGTCCATATCCATTTCCCCCTTATCCCAGGGAGTGGCTTGCTCTAAAATTGCTTGAAGGAGATTCTGAGATCACCCGCAAGGTAAAAGCTGCGTTGCCTACGGAGGAGTGGCAAACCCTTCACGATCTTTTAAAACAACACGACGATGCCTTACTCGCTATCGCCTCCGGGCGTTACGAATGGATTGGCAGAATGACTCGCGCTGCCGTTACGCATCCGAAGATTGGGCAGATCAGCCTCACCGACCGCCTGGATCGCTGGGCAGCGCATCCTCTCGTCGGTTTGATTCTCCTTGGTTTGGTGCTTGGCCTGGTTTTTTGGTTCACCTTCACCATTGGGTCACCTGTTCAGACCTGGCTCGAAAATAGCGTCATCATCCCGCTCGGATCGTTGGTTTCAACCGCCATGCAGGGTTCTCCTGGCTGGCTTCGCGGCGTCATCGTGGATGGCGTCATCGGCGGGGTCGGTTCAGTCCTCACTTTTCTGCCCATCCTCATCATCTTCTTTGCTTCGTTTGGTTTCCTTGAAGATGTTGGCTACATGGCTCGCGCCGCCTTTGTGATGGATAACTTCATGCATTGGATGGGATTGCATGGCAAGTCATTTCTGCCTCTTTTCCTCGGTTTTGGCTGCAATGTCCCGGCAGTGATTGGCACACGCGTTATCGATTCATGGAAATCCCGCTTGCTTACCATCCTCCTTGCACCGTTAGTTCCTTGCACTGCGCGCATGGCTGTGGTTGCCTTCCTTGCTCCGATCTTTTTTGGCCGCCAGGCCATCTTCGTGGTTTGGGGTTTGGTGGCATTCAGTATTTTCATTCTCATCCTCCTTGGGGTTATTCTCAATCGCATCCTCTTTAAAGGTGAACGCGCTGCTTTTATCATGGAAATGCCGCTTTATCACATCCCTAACTGGCGTACCATTGGTTTGCTCATCTGGCAGCGCTCATTGTCCTTCCTTAAAAAGGCAGGCACAACCATTCTTATCCTTTCGCTGGTGATCTGGACGCTTTCTTACCTGCCCAATGGAGATCCGGACAACAATATCCTCTCCTGGATCGGCCGCTTTTTGGAACCAGCCGGCAGGGTAATGGGGCTGGACTGGCGCCTGACGGTTGCCCTGCTCACCAGTTTTATGGCCAAGGAAAATGCCATCGCCACGCTTGGAGTGCTGTTTGGTAACACAGCCGGCAGTGGGTTAGCGCAAACCCTTGCTGCGGCTTACTCACCTGCCACGGCGCTGGCATTCCTCACTGTCTCCATTCTCTTCATCCCGTGCGCTGCCACGGTAGCTGTCATCCGCCAGGAAACCGGCTCATGGAAATGGACTTTTCTGAACATCGGCTTAATGCTTGTGATTTCAGTGGTTGCCGCCATAATTGTCTTTCAACTGGCTGGTCTGATCGGATAAACAATGCTCGAAAAACTATTGGCAGAAATTAGAAGCGGAACAACCACCTCTCCCATCACCCTGGCTGAACGCTTGAATACCACACCGCGCATGATCGAAGCCATGTTGGATACACTCGAAAACATGGGCTATCTAAAGTCGATTAACAACGAGTGCCAGGACAGTTCCTGTGGCGCCTGCCCTGTTGCCGGCATGTGCTCTTCGCCGAACCAGAAACAACCCAGGATCCGTGTCCTTACTTGAAATTCCTGAATACCGATTAACCTTGTAACAAACCCCATATCATTACCCCAACCGATTCAAAAATCTTTTCATCCTGTCAAAGACTATCCTGGTAATCTTTACCATTCTTAATCTGTCTTAATCATTACACATGTCATTAACCGTATAATGACTTAATTCATGCTTTGAAGAATATTCATGTGCTGGTAGGGTTTTTCCTTGGGATTTCTAAATTTGGTTTCTAATTTTTCCGCTTTCAACTTGTCCTCTCCTCTAATGGGTATACCATCCCGTGGGAGGCAGAGTAAAACCGTATGATTCTACGCATCATAAAAAAGTTACTTCGTATACTGGTTATCTTGTTGGGCGTGTTGGTCTTCACCTTTATTTTGATCAACGCTGTTCCCGGAAATCCTTTAAGCAATTTTTCGACTGCCCAGAGGGGTTTAACGAACTATAGTATCGATCAAACCACGATGAACAACTTCAACCAGCGCTTCGGTTTGGACCAGCCTCCCTGGAGGCAGTTTACGCGTTACCTGATCGGTGATTTTTACGGTGAGGATGGTATGTTTGTGTGCGGTGTGATATGCGGTAACCTCGGTCCCTCTGTCTCCCAGGGTGGACGGAGTGTTGAAAACATCCTCTTCTCGCCTCCTCCTGGAAAGTCATTTTGGCTCAGCCAGTTCGGTTACTCCATCCGCTTGGTATTCCTGAGCTCATTGATCGCAGTTGGTCTTGGCATTCCTTTGGGAATTCTCGGCGCCAGGAAACATGCAAAAACTTCTGGCCGCTTCCTGGATGTAATCCTGGCGGCAGCCGTCTCTATCCCCAATTTCGTTCTCGGATTGCTGGCTATGATTATCCTTGCCTCCTGGCTGCATTTGATAAATGTCCTGCCTGATTGGAATGATTTTGGGCAATGGCTAGTACCCGGGTTTGTCTTAGCGCTTATGCCAATGGCAAACATTGCCAGGGTAATGCAGGTAGCTATCATCAATATTCAAAATGAGGATTTTGTTCGCACTGCCCGCGCCAAAGGGTTGGTTGAACGCAGGGTAATCGTTGACCACATCTTGCGGAATGCCTATGCACCCTTCATTACTTACCTGGGTCCAACCTTGGTGGAATTGTTTGCCGGGCTGTTCATCGTCGAGAGCTTGTATTCCTTTCCGGGTTTTGGCCGGCAGTACTGGATGGCTGTCCTTAAACTGGATTATCCTTTGATTCTCGGGTTAACCTTGATTTATGCAGTCATCATTGCACTGGTGAACATCATCGTGGAGATAACAAGTGAGATCATAGACCCGCGTCTGGCGATTGTTAAGGAACCGGATTCTCAATGAATTCCCTCCCGGTGCGCAGGAAATTATCAACATCCAGAGCTTATGTCTTTGGTCTGTTTATCATCGCTGCCTTTGCGCTTGTCGCCATTTTTGCTCCCCTGCTTGCGCCTCACGATCCCTATGCAAGCAGTTTCAAGCAATCCGACCTGCCTCCAATGTGGGTTCAAAAAGGCAACAATATTGGAGAGATTAGCCACCCGCTCGGCACCGACACGCTGGGCCGGGACATATTCAGTCGATACCTTTATGGGGTCAGAACAACTTTCGTCCTGGCGCTGGGTTCACTCCCGCTTATCGCCATATTTGGAACTATGGTCGGCCTCGTTGCAGGTTACCTGGGGAAGAGAGTAGATGCTGTAATAACCACCATACTCGATATCCTCCAATCCCTCCCGGGAATCATGTTTGTCGTCATCACAGTGCTCGGACTGCGCAGCACCCTTAAGCCCACCTGGATAAATGGTTGTATTACGCTCATTATCAGTTACTCCGTCATTGGTTGGGTTGGTCTTGCCCGTATCGTCCGTGTTACTGTCCTTCAGATAAAGACCCAGTTGTATATTGAATCCGCCATCTCCATCGGTGCCACCCCCTGGCGCATCATCACCAAACATATCTTTCCCAATGTCTCCCATCTGATTATTGTATGGGTCATCAACAACTTCCCTGCCATCATCCTGTTGGAAGCCATCCTGGGCTACATTGGTGTGGTCATCACCCGGGCAGTGGGTGGAAATGATTTCTCCGTGGTTAGTTGGGGAGGGCTCTTCTTCGCGGGACGGGCTGCCATTGGCTACAATCCAACGTTGTTACTCGTTCCCTCGCTCAGCCTGTTACTCCTGTCGATGAGCTTCATCCTGGTTGGCGATCACTATCAGAGGAAATACGAGAAGGTTTAGCATCGCCGGCTGCCATTGAGCGGACGATGGTAGAGGAGGGACTGATGCAACAACAACCCCTCTAGCGTTACTTCTGGCTAACCCGCAGCAGGAGATTCTCCGGTTGCCGCATGTAGTGAAAATTCCCATTTTGGAAACCTGCAATTCTCGGCTATTATATTAAGCATGAATATCGTTCCACCACTCCCCTACCTTGACGCCCCCCGGGACGAGACTGTCGCGCCTTTGGCGCGTCACCTGCCCCCATACTATCCGGGAATGGTGAGCGCGTGGCTCACCCGCAATGCCCAGCCAGGTGTGGTGCTCCTTGATCCCATTGGCTCATCCCCACGCGTCCTCCTGGAAGCGGCATCTCGCTGCCGGGTCATCGTCAACTCCAACAATCCTGTCACAGCTGCCATTCTCAAGATCCTCGCAGGCGATCCGCAGGTCAGCGGCTTTCAATCCCTGCTGGCAAGGTTGTCGGCGGTCAAACGCGGCGAGGAACGCCTGGAAGAACACCTCAAGAACCTCTACCTCACGCGCTGCGCCAACTGCCGCCAGATGCTGCATGCCGATGCCTTTCTGTGGCGGAAAGCGGAGTCCGCTCCCTTCGCACGCATCTACCAATGCCCCAACTGCGGTGATGCCGGCCAGCGCCTGATCACGGATGAAGACCTCGAACGCCTGCTGGGGCTGCAGAAATCCTATCCGCTGCACCAGGCGCGCGCACTGGAACGCGCCTCCCTCGGCACGGCCGACAGCCAGAAACTGGTGGAGGAGGTCCTCAACCTTTACACGCCGCGCGCAGTGTACTTCATCTTCACCCTGCTGAACAAAATGGAAGGCATTGTCCTCTCCACCCGCCAGCGGGAGATCTACGAAGCCATGTTCCTCAATGTGCTGGATGCCGGGCATTCACTCAACCCCTGGCCGGAAACCGGTGAACCCCCCAAATCATTGTCACTGCCCGCCGAATTCATCGAGAAGAACCTGTGGCAGGTGATGGAGAATGCCCACCTGGAGTGGTGCGGTGTCTCCCCCAAGGTGGAGGTCACCCAGTGGCCAGCCATGCCCGCCGGAGCGGGCATCAGCCTGCACCGCGGCAGGATACGCGACCTTGGCGCAGACCTGCTCAAGCCGCAGCCGGGTGCGCTCATCACTGTCATCCCCCGCCCATTGGCGGCCTTCTGGACCTTCTCGGCGGTATGGAGCGGCTGGATCTGGGGCAGGGAGAACGCTGCCAGTTTCATGGGCATTTTGGAGCGCCGCCGCTTTGACTGGGCGTGGCACGCCGCCGCCCTGCAGGCCGCCTTTTCCGCGACCGCCAAAATGGTCACTGCGGGAACGCCATTCTTCGGGCTCATCCCCGAACCGGTGCCGGGGCTCATCAACGCCACCTTTGAAGCCGCCAGCGCCAGTGATTACGCCCTGCGCGGACTGGCGTATTACGACGAGAGCAAGCCCATCCAGGTGGAGTGGGCGCTGCAGCCTGAACGCGCGTCCACGGGCAGGGTCAACCACCAGGGCATCATCCGCGAATCCATCCGCCACCTGCTGATGGACGCCGGCGAACCCCAGCGCTACATCAAGATCCACGCTGCCGTCATGGCGGGTCTGGCGGTCAACGACGTGCTCTCCGCGGATGTGCATCAGCTGCGCAGTGATTTCCCCGCGGAACTGCAAAAGGATTTCCACAACATTCTCACGGACGGCAAATTCCTGCGCCACATGGACTTCACCAGCCAGGAGAAGGAGAGCGGCTTCTGGTGGTTTGCCCAGATCGAGCAGCTTCCCATTCCGCTATCCGACCGCATGGAGACTGCGCTGGTGGAGTTCCTTCAGCAGCACAAGACCATCCGCCTGGCTGACCTGGTGGCGCATCTCAACAGCCAGTTCCCCGGGTTCGCGACGCCCGCCATCGAATACATGGAGCGCTGCCTTGCCTCTTACGCGTCGCAGGATCCTGTATCCTGTGAATGGACGCTCAATGAACACGACGACGCCGCGCGGCGCGCGCAGGACGTCACCAATATCGTCAAGCTCATCTCTGAAGCCGGGAGTAAGTTGGGCTACGCCATCCAGGGGGACAACCCCATCGAGTGGTGCGAGCCGGGGGATGCGCTGGCGCCCATCTACCGCTGGTTCACCTCCCCCACGGCACAGGTAGGCACGTTTGCCCGCCTGCCCAGCCCGCAGGGCTGCGAGAGCGTCTTTCTCTTCCCGGGCAGCCGCGCCGGGCTCATCAAGTACAAGATCGAGCGGGATGCGCTCCTCAGGGAACGCACCGCGCAAAACTGGCATTTCCTCAAGTTCCGCACCATGCGCCACCTGGCGGTGCGCCCTGACCTGTCGCGGGAATTGTGGACACTGCTGATCGATTCTGACCCGATCAGTCTGGAAGAGACCACCCAGCTTTCGATGTTCAATCTATAAGGGGTTCAGCGCACCTGTTTGAAGTTGATCAGGATGAGGTTCTTGTCGCAGGTATCGTAGGTATCAAAGATCACCTGCTCCGAGATGGGCAAAAAGGATTGGTCATTCAGCTGCACCGCCAGCGACTGCATGGACGCGATGGCTTTATCCCCCAGCACAAACTCAAACCCGGAATCCCCGTACCAGGCGGAAGCCCCCCCGGTCAGGGTGGTCATTTCGACCGACTTGCCGTTGTAGATGCCGGTGAGGTGCACGCGCATGCCGACCATCGGGCGGCCCTGCAGGTCTACCACGCGCCCTGCCACTCCCTGCCAGTTGCAATCCATATCCGTGTGGAAGACCGTTCCCGCCATGGCGATGGGGTTGCTCTCCAGCGCGAACGGGTAAACGCCATCCCCGAGGGTTGGCGCGAAGGTGGGCGCTGCCTGGGTTGCGACGATGATGGGTTCCGGGGTGGCGGTTGCTTCTGCGGGAATGATGGTTACCCCGGCAGCCGGCGTCCAGGTGGCGGGCAGGTAGACCAGCGATGGCGTTGGCGTTGAAAGGTTAACCAGCACGGGCATGGTGGGCGGCGGGAAGGGGTTCAACCCGATCGCCGGGTTGGAGAAGATCAACGCCAGCACTGCCACCAAACTGATGGTGGCCAGCAGCGCCAGACCGGTAAGCGTGTTCCACACCATGTCGCGGCGTTGTTTGCGCTTGTACCTTTTGCTGCGTGCGGCGAGTTCTTCGTGATCCAGATAGTTCATGCGCTTCTCTCCAACGAGTTTAGATGCAATTACTGCACCAGAATTTCAATTGTGCTGGTGGCGCGCGCAGCTTCAAGCCAGGCTTGCAGGGCTTCCTCCTGCAGCATGCGGCGCGACTCAATGGAGAGCTTGTGCTCCGCCTCGCGCGCGATAACGTAGACGATGTGATAGCCGATATTGCTCTTGATCACTTCGGTGTACTCCCCCGGCTGCAGGGCAAACACGGCTTCTTCAACGTTGGGCTGCGTCAGCATGCCGCGCGGGAACCAGCCAAGGTCTCCGCCGAGGAGTGTGTCCAGCTTATACGCGAGCGTCTCAAAGTCTTCACCGCTCTGCAGCTTGGCGTAATAGAACGCGGCGTTGTCTTCATCCTGCACCAGGATCTGGCGCGCGCGGATGTGCTCGGCAGTGAGCGGCACGGCGTTGATGATCTCGTCGCGCTGCCAGGTCACCAAAATCGCGCGGCGCAAACTCTCCCTGAAGGTTTCGGGGGTGTAGTTGTTGCGCTCCTGCCAGGATATCAAATTTGCTTCGCCGCCAACATCCGCCGCCAGCTTGTCGAGGCGCGTCTGCAGTTCGGCGTCATCCACCACCCTGCCGTTCTGCGCGGCGGCTTGCGCCAGCAGGAGCTCATCGGTGTAGTTGCGCAGCACGCGCTCCTTCTGCTCCTGGTCGGTTGAGGATTCGCCGATGGATTCCTGGGCGTCCTTGAGGCGCAGCAGCGCGGCGTTATACTCCGCCAGCGTGATGCCCTGCCCGTTGACCACGAGCGCCATGGGGATGGAGGTTGCAGTGGGGGGCTGCGGAGTATCCGCAACTGGAGGGGGGGTGAGGGTGCCTGGCTTACCGCAGGCGGTAAGCAGCATTATGGTCACGAGTGATGCTATGAGGATGCGTTTCATTCGCTAAATTATACCTGAATTGTGTTTAAACAAAATCTGGCAGGCTTTTCAGCCTGCCAGTTCTTCAACCTATTGGATTAGTAATCCATCGGGGGCATTTGAGGTGCCGCCGGTGCATTCTTCTCGGGCAGGTCGGTGATCAGGGCTTCGGTGGTCAGGATCATGGCTGCAATGGAGGCAGCATTCTCGAGGGCACCGCGGGTAACCTTGGCAGGATCGCCGAGGCCGCCTTTGATCATGTCGATGTAATCGTCGCGCATCACATCGTAACCGATCTTGTCGTTCTTCTTGGCTTTCTGGGCAGCGCGCACGCCTTCAACGATCACGGCGCCGTCTTTGCCGGC
This sequence comes from uncultured Anaerolinea sp., assembly GCA_964533735.1. GTDB lineage: Bacteria > Chloroflexota > Anaerolineae > Anaerolineales > Anaerolineaceae > UBA6107. Next base: position 730,677 of record CAZHMD010000001.1, read on the forward strand.
ATTTTCAACGATCTTGCGCATGGGCATTTCAAGGGCTTTGCGCACGATCTTCACGCCGATCTGCTCATCTTCGGTATCCAGTTTGA
>CAZHMD010000002.1:0-256915 GCA_964533735.1 uncultured Anaerolinea sp.
GTGACCTGCCCGATGTGGTCATGGCTTATACCAACTCTCTTGCAGACTGGTACGGGGTTGAATCCATTGTTGATCTGAATCCCTATATCGCTGACCCGGTATACGGGTTGACCGCCGAGCAACTGGCTGATCTCTACCCGCACCTCAAAGCCGCCGGCTCCACCCCTGACGGCGCCTGGGTGGCCTACCCGATGACACAATCTGCCAACGTCCTGGTCTACAATTTCACCTGGGCAGAAGAACTCGGCTTCGCCAATCCCCCGACGACCTCAGCTGAACTCAAAGAGATCTCCTGCGCAGCCGCAGCGGCCAATACCACCCGGGGCGGCGACTTTGCCGGTACCGGTGGTTTGGTTTACTATCCAAACGCGACCAACTGGCTGCACTTCCTATATGCCTTTGGCGGCAAAGAACTCAATGATGCCAGCGATGCCTACGATTTCAATTCACAGGCTGCCATAGACGCCTCCATGTTTATCCTGGATCTGAAGAAAGATGGTTGTGTCTGGCAGACCGAGAGCTATCCCAATCCTGAGCAAGGACAGCGCAAGGCATTGATCACGATGAGCTCAACCGCTGGTGCGCCTTACTATGCCGCCGCCTTCGAAGAAGCTGCCAACCTTGATAAATGGGGTTGGATCGCTGCACCCGGCCCGGATGGGAAACTGGCTGTGGATGCCTTCCAGCAGATGCTGGGTGTCGTCCCGAGCACCGAGGAAGAGCAGTTAGCTTCCTGGGTCTTCATTAAATGGCTGACCTCACCCGAGATCCAGGCTCGCTGGGTAAAGATCAGCGGATACTATGGAACGCAGGTTTCCACTGAAGCCTTACTGGCTGACTACGCAACCGAGAACCCGGTTTGGGCTTCTGGCGTAGCATTAGCTGCCATCGGACCCTCAGAACCCCAGACCTTCACTGCCTGGTCTTCTGTCCGCCGCGCCATCAATGATGCCGCTGCTGAATTGTGGAATGCCGCAGATGAAGCAGCAGTAGTTGCCATCCTCGAAGCACTCACCACCGAGGCCAATGCGCTGGTTGCTGAAGTACAATAACCTGTAAGTAAACAGTTCGAAGTAACATACAACCTCCAGGGTTTCCCTGGAGGTTGTTTTTAAAAATCACGGTCTTCAAGAAGTAATAATTTAATCTCAATTATGTGAGCGCTTTACGTAAATCACCATGTGTGTGTTTTAACACCCGTAATGCGCGCAAGGTTACCCATTTGTTGGGTTTACCCTTCGCTCCATAATTCCCCCAGATTTTGCCGGCATAATCATAATCCAGCTTCCAGCGATGATGGTCATCCTGTTTTTGGCGGATCAGTTCAAGCGTAGGCGCAATCCGCGGATCAGAGCCGTAACCCAGGTTGGTCAGTGCTTCTGCGACCTGAAGCAAATCTGTAACGTAGAAAACCGGAAATCCAAATAACCACCAATCCCGGCTGGGTGGTTTTCCAGATACTGGTGCCCAACCGGCTGTGGTAGGCTCTATACTGAAAAAGAAATCCACCGCCCTTTGAATCGCCCGGTCCATTAATGGGGTTCGCTCGGCAGGTGTTAATTGTCCGAGGGCTAATGCAACTTTAGTGGCACCCCATGCACAGGGACCATAGTTCGCCCCACACTGGAAATCAGGTCCGCACTTGTAGGCGTAATAACGGACCGGTGCGGCCTTATCCTCTTTGGGGGCAATGCCTTCCCCTGTAACCGTCCGTGCCATCCAATCATAGGGTTGCGCCAGGCGGGTTTGGTCAACCCCCAGTTCGCGCAGTGCCCAGCACATGTTTCCCTGCAGGCAGTCTATCGTATATGAAGGAGCACCCGACGCAGAGAATTGTCCGCCTGGAGTTAATGCATGCTCAATGAAGTAATCGCAGGCATTCTCAATCCTGGAATCTTGTTTTATTGAAGCACCCAATTGCGCCAAAAGGATGAGGGACCATACTGTGGATTTGTACTTCGGACCATAACCGGGTCCAGCTTTCATCCAGAACCCAGTTTCGTCCATGTGCGAAAGCACAGTGGCGATCGGACCATGTTCATGGGCATCCTTTCGGGCTGTTACCAACTCCTTATCGTCGGTCCGCAGATCAAGGAGGTCACGCAAAGCCAGGTAGCGGACTCCCGGAGATTCCTCCTCCAGCAACCACGAGATTCCTTTTTCATTCATAAGATCAGTAATTGTCATTTGAACCTCCACCTTCATGAATGAACCATACATATTTGGTTATGAATGTTGGACACGATTTACCTTGTTAGTTGGTTTATGTATTAATTATATAATCGGAAACAAGCGGTCCTCATGCATTCTACTCACCAACCTTCCAATCAGATGCAGAATATATAAATCCTTTGTTAACATTAGTAAAAATAACTTGACATCACCAATTCGACCCCGTATACTTTTATTGTGATTGGGGAGTAGCGTTCCTGAAAAGGAATGGGTTATCGTCATGACGGATGAAATTCCCGGTAGCCCTTATGAGCAATACATATGCGAGACCAATACATATTGATGTATTGGTTTTTTTAATTCACAAGTTGATCTAGGAGGTTCACCATGACGGTGAAATGGTTTGCACTAAATAGTCAAGAGGTTGTTAAAGAGATCGAAAGTGATCTGCAACACGGGTTGTCCAACGCAGAAATTTCGGAACGATTAACCAAATATGGCCCGAACGAATTGATAGACCGGGGGACAAAAAGCCCATGGAAGATCCTTTTGGAACAGCTGACCGGAACCATGGTGGTTATCCTCATCATTTCCGCAGTGATCACCTTCTTTTTGAAAGAATACAAAGACGCCATTGCCATCCTGGTGATCGTCATCCTCAACTCCATCCTGGGCTTTACACAGGAAAACAAGGCTGAAAAAGCCATGGCAGCCTTAAAGAAAATGGCTATCCCAAAGGTGCGCGTACGGCGTGACGGCAAGATCAGTGAAGTCCGCTCACAGGATCTGGTCCCGGGAGACATTGTCTTCCTTGAGGCGGGCAATTCAGTTCCAGCTGATGGCAGTTTGCTGGAGAATGCCAACCTGCGCGTGCAGGAAGCAGTGCTGACCGGGGAATCCGAACCAATAGAGAAAAACCTGGAGGTTACGAAAAAGGAAAATCCCCCCCTGGGTGACCAGCATAATCGCGTGTTCATGGGAACGATAGTTTCATACGGCCGCGGGACGATGGTGGTTACCGAAACCGGCATGCAGACTGAACTGGGCAAGATCGCCGAGATGATGCAGTCGGTAGGACAGGAGTCAACGCCTCTACAGAAGCGCTTATCCCAACTGGGGAAGACCCTGGCGTTCGCTGCCCTTGCGATCGTTGTTGTTGTATTCGCAATCGGGTTACTTCGCAATGAGGACCCCCGTACCATGTTCCTGACCGCCATCAGTATGGCTGTGGCTGCTGTTCCGGAAGGTCTCCCGGCTGTGGTGACAATTGCGCTAGCATTTGGTGCACAGCGCATGCTCAAACGCAACGCATTGATCCGCAAGTTACCAGCAGTGGAAACACTTGGATCGGTCACTACTATCTGTTCTGACAAGACCGGAACATTAACCGAAAACCGCATGACAGTGACCCTGGTAGATGTAGCCGGCAACCGCCTGGATCTGCAGGAGACACTTAAGGATTACAGCCCGACGTTGAGTAATGCCGAATCCGTCTCCCCAATAATTGATGATGACAGCGGTGTTGCCATCATGCTGACTGGCGGAGCACTGTGCAATGATGCAATACTGGAAAAGACCGAAGAAGGCTACACAATGGTCGGCGATCCGACCGAGGGAGCACTAGTGGTTGCTGCCGTGCGAGCCGGGTTATGGAAGGAAGAACTGGAAAAAGCCCTCCCGCGTGTAGCAGAACTGCCATTTGATTCAGAGCGCAAACGCATGACCACCCTTCACCAGATCAAGTCACCGGATGAATTGCCACACTCATTACAGAAATTAATGGCATCACCAGCCTTTGGAAAAGACTCGGCGTTTATCGCAGTCACCAAGGGAGCCGTTGATGGGCTGCTGGAAATCTCCAACCGCGTTTGGACGGATGACCGGGTGGTTGATCTTGATGAAGAGTGGCGCGAACGCATCACGGACGCTAATAATAATCTTGCCCTCAAGGGTATGCGTGTTCTGGGGGTGGCTTTCCGCCAATGTACACGGACGGAAAGGGATCAGAGTTGCGGACTACTCGAAGAAGAGTTGATCTTCGTCGGCATGTTTGCCATGATCGACCCGGCACGCTCTGAAGTGAAGGCGGCTGTTGCAGAAGCCAAAGCTGCAGGGATCCGGTCGATCATGATCACCGGTGACCATCCACTGACCGCTGTATATATTGCCAGGGAGTTAGGGATTTCCGACAATGCCGAGGTGATCACCGGAGTGGAACTGGCGAAAATGGACTCCGCGACGCTGAAGGAGAGGGTGAAAACTACCTCGGTGTTCGCCCGCGTCTCCCCTGAACATAAATTGAATATCGTCCAGGCATTGCAGGAACTTGGAGAGATCGTGGCCATGACCGGTGACGGGGTGAATGATGCCCCTGCCCTCAAACGCGCGGATATCGGCGTTGCCATGGGCATTACCGGTACGGATGTTTCCAAGGAAGCCGCTGATATGGTACTTCTGGATGATAATTTTGCCACGATTGTCTCCGCAGTGCGCGAAGGCCGGCGCATCTACGAGAATATTCGTAAATTCATCAAGTACACCATGACCTCCAACTTTGGAGAGATCGTGGTTATGCTGGTGGGACCTTTTGTTGGTTTGGGACTCCCGCTGCTGCCGCTGCAGATCCTGTGGGTGAACCTGGTGACAGACGGCCTGCCCGGGCTGGCGCTTACCCAGGAACCTGCCGAACCCGGCATCATGCATCGCCCGCCGCGCAGTCCCAAGGAACAGATCTTCAGCCGCGGACTGGGTGTGGACGTGCTATGGATCGGAGCACTGATGGGAATTGTCTCCCTCCTGGTGGGTTTGTGGGCTTATAACTTCAATCATGCCTTTGCCTGGCAGACCATGATCTTCACCACCCTGACCATGGCGCAGATGGGCAATGCGTTAGCCACCCGGTCTGAAAGCCAGACCTTATTCCAGGCAGGATTGTTCACCAATAAGACCTTGCTGGGGGCGGTGTTACTCACCTTTGGATTGCAGATGGCGGTGGTCTACATTCCGTTTTTACAGGGGATCTTCAAGACACAGTCCCTCAGCCTGATGGAACTCGGTATCAGCCTGGCAGCCAGCCTGGTGGTGCTGATCAGTATCGATATAGTGAAACTGATAAAGCATAGAGGAAAGAAAGGTTAACCTCTAAGAGGATTGAATCCTGGTAATACTCCAGGGGCGAATATTTGAAAGTGACCGATCCAGTCTACCGTTCAAACAGTAAAGTTAAAAAGACGAGATTCTTGTTTTTCAGAGAATCTCGCCTTTTCAATTTACATTCCAATTATTACATTTTAAGGAGTGATTTTGGATTTCAATACCAATAACTAAGTCGTTTGGAGAAGGGCGTCGTTCACCGTCGATTCACTTTACATGCGTTTCGTTGAAGGGAAAGATATTTTCGAGCGCAGGAAGCTGGTTTTCCCTCACTGAATCACGTAAAGAGTTCTGTGAGTGGACTGGAATTGGAATGTCTTTTCTTTTGTTGAATCGAAGATACCAGGGATGAAGTTTCCCCTATGGATTCGTTCGTAGGATTGGTATCTATAATTGAGGTTTGAGTCGAATTGGTAGTATCGGCATATGTAGGGTATTCTGGAAGTGGATTTTGAGATTCGACTTTTAAATCAGATCTTTGATTAGCATATGATTGTTTATGGATATTGTCATCATAGAATCTGACTTGAATTATTTTATACTCCCGATACAATCCTTGCATTTGAAGATGGCTTAGTTCAGATTGCGTCACTTCTTTACCATCAGGGAGTGTGACCTTCCGTCTCTCATCGAGTACGCGATAGAAGACAGGTTTAAGTTTTGGGGCTAAACTGTCTTCCAATTTTTTAATCCTAGATTCCAATCGCCTAATTCTTGTACTGTATGACATCCAACCTCTTTTCCAATTCAGACACCTTGTTCTCGAGAAGGAAGGACTCGTGCAACTGAAGGACTTTGCTCAAGATAAGATCAGCTGCGCGGATCCGCCCATAGGCTGGTGTATTGGGATCATCCAGCGTCTTTTCCAGGACGATTAAAGCCTTTTCGGCCAGGTTCATTAATCGCTGACTTGCTTCCTCAGCGATTGCCGTAGAAGCAAGAATTAGCGCAGCCTTGAAGTTCGTATCATCTTGCTTCCAGGTGTATATCGTTTAACGGGAAACTCCGGCAGCATCAGCAGCCTGGGAGACGTTGCCAGTGGAAATCAGCACTTCTAATGCTTTGTTCTGGTTAATCGTTAGATTGTCATCAGTCATCTTATCTCGATTGGTAAAGAACAATAATTCTATGATTAATTATAGCAGAACATTTCTTCTAATTCAATTCCATACAAGATCCGGAATAGTTCAATCATTCAAGTATTTTTACTACAGCGTTAATTACCTCTGCCTCATTAACTCGCTTGACATTTCTTGACACTTATTGACATTTTTAGGTATTTATAGACATCCTTGGTATTTTTTGTTACTTCCAGGTATTACTACTACCCCCTATTAACTATAGATGAACCGTCTTACTTCGATGTAGATTGGCATTTTGATAGACCTGGACGACTATGCGAAATTGCCGTGAGGGTCAATCAGGCTAGAGTCTTAGGCTATGGTTCCAGATGGGCATAGGTTGATCTGATTTATCATTATATCTATGCGCATATTTTTTGTGTTAATCCTGGGGGTAAAACCCTCCCCTCCTCTAGGCTAGGGATCGCTGCAATCCCGGTTTGCATAATTGTTAGAATTCCATACAGTTTTTATGACATTTTTACTTGACATTGGGCATTAGGTAATGTAATCTTATTTAGACCGTACAAGATACATTATTAATAGTGGGAATTGGTGGATGCCTTTAGGTATTTCCACCTATAAAATACTCTTGGATTAGGGGGTCTAAAAAATTTTGTCTCACATTTGTCAATTGAAACTTGGGGTAGGCTGCTGAAATGCAGTCATTTTTGGTTTAAATATTTAGGAGAGGGAGGAAATGCACAAATGCTTACGGAACGTGTACTCATTGTTAATCAAGTCAAATTCCATTTAGAGAGGAACAGAAGATGAAAACTATATTTAAAGCTCTTTGTATTATCACAATTTTAGGATTGGCTTTAGGGCTTTCGCCCATTAAACCGGTGGCCGCAGAGAGTGTGGTACCGGTTTATGTACTAGATCCCAGTTGGGATGCAGCAGGTGGCGGGGGAGTCTTCTCTGCTTACGTTGGACCAGCTGATTATGATTATGTATCCCCAGGTTCAATCGCATATTATAGCGGTCGTGAGGCTGGGATCATAAAAGCTGGACTTGCAGTAGATCCCACATCTGGTCATTTCGAAGACGAAGGCATTTTTGGCTTCAAACCCACTGTGACCATTGATGTTTTTGCTGCTGGGTCAGTCAACTACGATGTTATAACCCAGGCTGGGGTCAATCCGGTTTGGATGACGATCGAAATCGACACGGGAGTTATAGATGATCGAAACGACAATGTAACCTACCAGCACGTCCCGACCTCCAACCCTGCAGGTTGGCATACAGTAAATGCAGCTGCTGGTCTATGGGCAAAATGGGATGACAACGATGGTACAGTGACAACCACGGCCATTACTCTCGCAGAAGTTGCTACTAACTACACAGGATGTAATGTAGTTCGCGCTTACCTGCGGCTCGGTATGGGCGATTCCTACAACAATGGTGGTACTGGAACCTATGCATGGGTTGACCAAGCTACACTTGGTGGTTTTACCTATGACTTCCAACTGACTCACCCCTTCACCTGGTGGGTATCCCCCACTGGTTCAGATTCGAACTTCGGAACAGAAGCATCTCCTTTCTTGACCATTCAAAAGGCAATTGACGCGTCAACCAACGGCGACGCCATTAATGTTGCAGCAGGAACCTATGATAGTTTCAGCATTGTTGGAAAAACTGGACTCACAATCAGTGGCGCAGGTGATGCATCTACGTTTATAGAACCCACATCCCTAATCACTACTGGGGTTGGACATAAATACACTGCAAACATACTGGCATCTGTATTTGTTAATGTATCCACAGATGTAAGTATTCAAGGTATGACAATAAAGAGTACTCTAGCAACACCAGGAAGTGGTGGAGCTGATGCAATCGTTTTCTGGAACGCATCCACTGGCTCAATCAATGAAAGTATTATTCAGGGATTGTACACAATCAACGGTGCACAGACTGGCCAGGGATTGGCAGTCGACGCTGGAGCAGGACAGACGACAGTACTAAATTTAACCAACACTGATATTAACGGTATCCAGAAAAATGCAATAGACGTGGTCGATGGGAACTCCACAACTCCAAATGCTGGCACGATCACCTTAAATGTAACTGGTGGTTCAATTAATGGAGCCGGACCTACCTCGACCATCGCTCAGAACGGTATCATGTTCTGGAACAAAGGTGGTGGCACTCTATCCGGAACAATTTCTGGTGTGAACCTCTCCGGTTTTAATTACACACCCACAGGTAACGACGCATCTGGTATCCTCAATTTCGGTTTGGGATCGGGAACGCTGTCGATTAGTGGTTCAACTTTTACTGGGATAGAACTTCCAATCTATGACAATCAAGGTGTTTTAGATGTTGACTCTTACCTCACAACCAACACCTTTGAGCACCCAGTTACGATTTCAGGCGGACCTGGGATATTTAGTAATATCCAGGCAGCATTTGATGAATCCGACACTGGCGACATAATTAACATCTATGGTACGCATGTGCTGGGAAGTGGTGTGATAAATGTTAATAAGGCAGTAACCTTCAGTTGCGACCCGGCCGCACGAATTCAGGTTTCAGGAACGACCGAAAACTTCAACTTTTCTGCTATAGGAGCATCACTTGAAGGGTGCGATATCGAAAAGACTGATAATGCTGGAAATATCATATATATAGGCGCAGATGATGTTTCGCTCCTTGGAAACACCATGCATGGACAATGGTCTTACAACCTTGGTGATGTCTCTAGGGCAATGACGGTTACCTATGGCATTACAGGTCTAATAATCGAGGATAATACAATTTATTCATTACGCCAACCAGCCTATATCAATGGTAGCCTCGCATCTCCGACCACAGGAAATATCACTAATAACTTCGTTTATGCCACAAGAGGCTGGGTGATTGATGGCGCAAATATGAGCTTCAGCGGAAATAGATGGGGAACTGGTGCGAATGCAAATGCAGTCGATATTGCCATTTTGGCAGCGACTGATTTGTCATATTACACAGATATCCCTGCAATTTCTGCTGCAAACAATTCCGCTGTAATTGAAGACCAGCGCGTTTCCCCTGCTTTGTTATCTATCGTTTATGTCGATGGAAGTGTCGTAACGAGTGGTGATGGCACAGCCAGAAGTCCTAAGAAAACGATTGCGGAAGGCGTTGCACGTGTTGTTCCTGGCGGACAAGTAATTGTTGCAGCTGGTACTTACACGGAAAACCTTTCAATCAGCAAAGCACTCACACTTCAAGGTGTTGATGGCCTTGTTGCCAAGTTAGTTGGCCAAGTAGGAATTACCGCAAGTAATGTCACAATCGATGGAATGGACATTAGCAATCCTGGTCAGCCCTATGGAATCCTGATCACTACTGCCCCTACCAATATTACGATCACAAATAACAAGATTCACGACATTGGAAGTAATGTCTTGGCGACAAATGTCAAAGGAATTTACTTCCCCCATGGCGCTGACAATCTTCTTATTGAGGGGAACATCTTTGATAATATCCAGAGCCAAGCGTCGAGTGCACAGGCTATCAACAGCGGTGATTCCAATAGCACCAATCCAAACGCTGGTATAGTCATTCGTGATAACGACTTTACAAATATCATTAGTGCCCTCAAGGGTGGTTACGGAATCCTTCTTAATAATGGCGCTGGTGCAGCAGGGGTCATTATTGATGGGAACAGATTCTCTGCCATAACTGGCAAATGGACTCATGCCATTGGGCTCGAAGGACCTACACCCGGCGCAGTTGTGACCAATAACACATTCAGTGCGTTAACAACAACCCCACCTGGAAGCCTGGATAATGCAGCCGTCTTCCTAGAAGATAATCCCTCGGGTGGGTCTGTCCGCATAGAGGATAATAAATTTAACAATGCCAGTGGTGGAGTCTTAATACACCCGGATGATGTGGCAGCCTTCAACTATTCGGTTGACGCTTCTCCCAACTGGTGGGGGACTGTTGCGAAATCTTTGATCCAGACTAAAGTTTATGGATCTGTAACTTATGAACCATATTGGCTCGAAGAAACGATGGAGCACTTAAGTAGCTCCACCGTAACACCGGTATACGTGGATGACAACTACACGCTAACCTCTTGTGGCGGTCACCTCTGCGGTTATGATGCTTTCACAACGATACAGGAAGGTATCGCTGCTGTCTCAAATGGTGGAACAGTCCATGTGGCAGCAGGGACATATGTTGAATCCGGTCAAATTGTGCTCAATAAGAACGTCACAATAATTGGCGAAGATAAAGTCACAACAATCATCAAACCTGCTGCGGACACTGGCGCCTCTGGTGATACCAGAGCATTCATCCTCGTCAACAGTGGCGTTACTTTCAATCTCAGCAATGTGACAATCGATGGTCTTGGTCGTTTAGTGAATATCGGCATTCTCTCACATGGACCGGGCACAATCGAAAACAATATCTTAATGAACATTGGCTACAACCCTTCCGGACCAGATTATGCTGGTCGGGGCATCGCCTTCTATGATGCCAACATGACAATCCGCAACAACCTTCTCCAAAACATCGGCCGTATCGGTATTTACATGTACGGAACTGGTGTTTCTGCGGCAGTAATAGATGGAAACATCTATCAAGGTAAGGGAGTTGGGAATTGGCTGGATTACGGAATTGAGATTGAGGGTGGTGCAGTTGCGGAAGTGATGAATAATACCATTTCTGATTGCAAAGGTATCGCTTCAGTAGATGGTTCTAGTTCAGCTGGATTGTTAATCACAACATATTTTTCCGGTGGTGCAACAGCAAATATCCATGACAACACTTTCTCGAATAACAGTGTTGGGATTGCGGTAGGCTATGGTTCGACTGATACAAGTACCGTGACCGCTGAGGATAATAAATTCCTCGGAAATGACTATGGGATTTCTTCAACAAATCCCACTGTCGACGCTGATCGCAACTATTGGGGAACCGTGTTCAAATCTGGAATCCAAACTCAGATTAGTGGGGCAGTCTTGTTTGAACCCTACTGGCTCGATGAACCAATGACAATCCTAAGCGGTACCCTCGTCACTCCAGTATTCGTGGATGATGATTTCACATCCTTAGTGTGCGGTGGGCACGTTTGCGGAGTTGATGCCTTCAACACGGTTCAGGATGGTGTCGCAGCTGTCTCTGCTGGCGGCGTTGTCAATGTCGCAGCAGGAAATTACAACGTCCCAACGACAATTGCACTCAATAAAGCCCTAACACTTGCTGGCCCAACTACCGGCACCGCAAAGGTGATAGGCACTGGGACCGATATGTTCAAGGTATTCACGATCACATCAGGTAATGTTGTGATCCAGGATTTTGAAATCACTCTTGCGGTAACACCTGCTTACCCACTATTGGTTAGTGATGAACTGAATTCCAGTCTGATCAGTATCCCAAGTGGATCAGCGATGACAGGAATCGTAATCCAGAATAATGAGATCTACGTTCCAGTACAAGCTCTACCAATGACAGGTTGGAGCGGACGAGCAATTACTGTTGGAAGTAATACAGTCTCGGGAATTAGTATCTCTGGGAATACGATCTATAACACACGAAATGGTATTGTGATCCACAACAATAACTCAGCTACCCTCACAGGAAATACAATATACAACACCAAGGGTGGCATCATGAATTACACTGGATCCAATGCAGACGCGGATAACAGGGTTATGACAAATAATACCTGGACTTCAGCGCATAATGAATGGGATATCGTTTGGAATTCCGGTACCTATTACGCACCTGATTACACCGGGGACATATTACCAGTTTCCGTTGCAAATAACGAAGCGTATGTCCTAGACCGGAGAGGTCCAGATGCGGCAACTGTGACAAACCTGACCAGTAATCGAAGTCATGTCTTCGTCTCCACATCAGGTACAACAACCATTCACCCTGCAAATGGGAATATCAACTTGCCGTATGCAAAGATCCAGGATGGTATTACAGCAGTCGTTCCTGGTGGTAAGGTAATCGTTGCAGCTGGAACATACCCCGAAAAGAACATACTGATCAACAAATCACTCACACTTCTTGGTGATCCCGGCGATGCAGTCGCAGGTCCTGGCGTGAATGCCCCAGTTATTGATGGTGGCTCCGCATACGGCGATGCCTTCAAACTTGCAAATGGTGTATCGAATATCACAATTCAAGGGTTTGAAATCAGGAATTATGCGACTCTTGCAGATGACTTCGACGGAGTCGGTAATGCTATTTCCGCGTGGGTAGGTAGCACCTCAAATATCACCATCCGGGACAATTATTTCCATGATCTTGAATATAACGCCATTCTGGTGGGTAACGATTACAATAGCGACCCTGCCAAGTGGGGAGATCATACGAATTGGTTGGTGACCAAGAATATTACCGATAATTGTGGTTACATTGGATTTGAACTGACCAATACCTCCAACTCAATAATTTCGGATAATATTATTCACCTTGATACGCCCTATATAGGAGCCATCTTCAGCAGCGCAAGGAGGTCAGAATCAGGATTAACGATTTCCAATAACCTAATTGATGGCACACCTTCGACAGGTTTTCCTGTGATATACGTTTATGCCTACGATAATGACATGCCAAATCCAAACCTGGATAATGTTCTAATCGAAGGAAACACAATCAACACCACAGGTACACCTTACCAGATCTACGTTCGTAACTTGTACACTGGTACTGTGACTGGAGTACAGATTGAGGATAACAAGCTAACTTCACTCAAGAATCTTACGGGTGAGACAATAGATGCTTCACCGAACTGGTGGGGAACAATAAACAAAGCCACTATTCTATCCAAAATCAGTGGTGATGTAATTTGGGAACCCTTCTGGCTCGACGAAGGAATGACCACCTTAAGTGGTGCTGTTCCAACAGTGTATGTGGATGATGACTACACCTCAACAGTTTGCGGTGGACATCTTTGCGGATACGATGCCTTTTCTACTATCCAGAAAGGTATTGCAGGGGTTGATGTTGGTGGTACCGTCAATGTGGCAGCAGGTACTTACGCTGAAGATCTTTCAATCAACAAAGCAGTCTCTCTGCTCGGACCAAATGCCTCGATCGATCCTAACTCTGGCACTCGGGTAGCTGAGGCGATTGTCATTCCTGCATCTTCAAATCCTGATACGACTGATGTGAATTGCACAGTCTTGACCTACTTGGGATCCAGCAACATCACTGTCAAAGGTTTTACCTTTAATGGTGATAACCCTGCTTTCACCAGTGGTGTAACAATCAATGGTGGAGACGTGGATGTCTGCGAAATCATTGCAGCGTGGGACGGAATCGGTAACACCGTTGTAGAAAATAACATCCTCAAGTATGCCACCTATACAGCCATGGAGTTCTACAACTGGGAAAACAGTGGTGGAGCAACGTCTGGCAACTTCATCCGGTACAACTTGATTCAGGATATCGGCGAAACAACCTACGACTGGGGTATCGGTGTTCTCCTCTACAACAACTTCTACGCAGAGGTTACGGACAATGTCTTTGATGCAGTTCGAGTCGGCATTCAGACAGGTAACTACTTCCAGGCGAATCCGGGAACAACCGGCAGCATCAGCAACAACGAGATCAATACATGGCGACTGGGTATCTGGCAAAATCTGTGGTATTCCAATGCCAGTACGATCACTATCAGCGATAACACGATCAATGCAGTAACCTATCCGGGTGCAGATAAATGGAACGGTATGTTGGTCAGCTCCATAGATGGTTCTGTGAACACGATCATCAGTGACAACGATATAGTTATTCCCGGAACTATCACCTTCCCAGCCCCCGGTTACACCGCTGGATACAACGTCTGGAACACAAACACAACTGCACCGTTAACCATCAGTGGAGGTTCCGTCACGGGTGGTGACCATGGTGTATTCGTCAATAACTACGAAGGCTATTCTAGCAATGCCAATAACACCTCCATCATTTTGAGTCAAATTAGAATTGATGGTGCAGCGATTGCCGGCATCAGCATCTGGGACAGCCCGCTCAATACGAATGGTGCATTTGTGACCGCTGAACTAGACCATAATGTCATCACTCACTCAACACAAGGTGTATTGGTCACGGGAACAGACGCCACATCAACTGGTCGACACAACCAGATCACCAATAATAGCCTCGGTGTGAAAAACGAAGTTCCAGTAACACTCGACCTGGAAGAAAACTGGTGGGGTTCCGCTCTCAAAACAGATTTCCAAGCCCAGATTGACGGTTCAGTTGATTACAACCCCTGGTGCGGCAACCCTGAGTGTACAACCATGGTCTATGAAGTGACACCAGGTTTCACCATCCAGGGCGCAATTGACGCTGCGAGTGCTGGAGACACTATCAATGTGGCCGCCGGCACCTACCCGGAGCAAATCACCATCACCAAGTCATTGACCTTGATCGGTGCAGGCGAGGGAACCACCACGATCATCTCACCTGCAACACGGGCACTCTCAGTGACACAAGGAGCAAACATCCATGATTATCTCCTTGCTGCTTATGCTCTCAGCGGTACCATTGACGTTCGTGTCGAAGGTTTCACCCTCGATGTCAATGGTCTGAACAAGACCACTGGTACAGCCCGGTTGGACGGTGTCTTCTTCCGGGATGTAAAAGATACTGGCGGATCAATGGCTGGTCTCTTTGCCAGTACTATTCACAACTTTGCAGCCACTCCTGATTATGAAAGTTGGGGTGTAGCAGCTTACGGCGATTCTCTGCTGACTTTGAACGATAACACTATCAGCGACTATACAAGAGACGGAGTACTGGTTGTTGGCGGCAATGTGACAATCAGCAACAACACAGTCACCGGATCGGCAACACCGCTCAACGGCATCAATATCCAGGACGTTACAGCAGGTGCAATCACTGGCAATACCGTTACAGGGCATACACGTTCCGATCCATGGGCAGCCGGGGGTATCGTCACCTGGGCGTCCACCGGATTAACCATCTCCGGGAACCATGTCAATGGCAATTTCTATGGCATTGACTTACTGGATGGCTCGGACAACAATATAGTCCAGAATAACGTGTTGACGGACAACATCAAACGTGCAATCACCCTGGACAACTCAGACAACAACACGGTCTCAGGAAATGTAATCACCGGACCGGTTGCTGGAACAGATGACGTGGGTATCGCATTGGTGAACAATTCTACTGGAAATACGATCGGTGGAGATACGCTTCTGGCAGGCAACAGCATCACCATGGCCACGAGCGGCACTGGTAATCTCTATGCAGTCCACATGCAAGCAGACCTTGGAACCGCCACAAATACCATCCGGTATAACACCATCACCGGCGGAAAGCGCGGCGTACAGTTTGACGGACCTCCAGGAGTCACCGGTCTAACGACTGTTGCCAATAATGTGATTTCTGGTCAGAGCTTTGGCGGCATCACCGCTTACAACAACGGCAGCCTGGTCATCACGAATAACTCGTTGACCAACACAGTACGTCCTCTAGAGTTCTTTGGTCCGGTAAACCTGACCGTTACAGGCAACACCATCGACGGTTCCTCCTTTGCCGGAATCAACTTGGGAGCGTTTACAGGAACTGCAACTGTCTCCGGTAACACCGTACACAACATTGCTGCTGATCAAAACGGGATCTGGGCTCAGACCAGTGGAGCAGGACTTGCCATCACTGGAAACACGATCTACGATATCAGCGCCACTGAAGGAACCTACGGTGGTCGTGGCATCCAGATAGACGCATCTGCAGATAATGTAACAATCAACGGCAACGAAGTCTACAATATCACGGGTTTCGCGGCCATCGTCATTGACAATGGCGCTACTGGAGCTGTAATCTCCAACAACTATCTCCACAATAACATCCAGGGTATTGCCGTCAATGAACAAACCGCACAGTTCGATCACAATCGCATCCAAAATAATCGCTGGGGAATTGACTTGAATAAAGATGGTGCAAACTTTGTCTTGTTCCATAACATTATTTCAGGCAATAATACTAACCCTGCAGATTCTTACGGCTTGGGTGTGTGGGCCGGCACAGTAAACGCGGAAGCGAACTGGTGGGGCTCAAGGACTGGCCCAGGTGGAATCGGTGATGTTCTCTACGGTTCTGCAGACTACTCTCCCTGGTGCGGTGATGCAGCCTGCACATTCCTGGAACCTGTAATCCTCGGTGAGCCTTATGGTACCAAAACCACCTTTGACGAAATCTATCGTTGGACTGGAACTACAACCGCAACATACTATATCGTCGAGGTATCAAATCCGGATAACAGTGTAATCGCGACGAGATGGGTCACCCCGGCACAAGCGAATTGCTCAACCGGCACAGACTGTTCCACAACATCTCTCGCATTCCTCGACCTTGCTGATGGCGACTACAAATGGCGCGTCCTGGATTACGGTGCCTACGGTTACGGCCTGTATACTCCATATGCTGACTTCACCCTGGATCTTGTTGCCGAACCTGTGGTAAGTGTTCTGGGGCAACCTGCCGGAACAAAAACCAGTTTTGACAATATCTATCACTGGACAGGCATTCCAAGCGCAACCTGGTACATCGTGGAAGTGTCAAATTCTGCAGGCACTGTGTTAGCTACGAGATGGGTTACACCAGTGCAAGCCAACTGTCCAACAACAGGGTTAGGTTGCTACACGAATGCACTGGCGTTCTTAAAACTTTCCAATGGCAATTACAAATGGCGGGTCTTGGACTACGGCGCTTATGGTTATGGTAATTGGACTGAATTCACCAACTTTACTGTAGCTGTACCGGCTACTCCTCCAATGGCTACCACAATCTCTCCTGCCGGAACGCTTACCAGTTTCAACGGGACGTACACCTGGACGGGCAATTCAACTGCCACCTGGTACATCCTGGAAGTCTCCACTTCAACTGGCACCGTGTTAGCCACGCGATGGGTCACCCCCGCGCAAGCCGGTTGCCCAACGGGTACAGGTTGTACCTCAAATGCCCTGGCGTTTCTCAATCTTGGCAATGGGAGCTATAGATGGCGCGTTTTGAACTATGGTGCGTACGGATATGGTGCATGGACAGGATACACGACATTCACGCTGAACATACCTGCACCTCTGCCTATGGCCACCATAACATCACCTGTCGGTCCTCTCGCAAGCTTCAATGGAACCTACACTTGGACGGGTAATCCAACTGCGACCTACTACATCCTTGAAGTATCCAACGCGGACACCAACACTGTACTGGCAACGCGATGGGTTACCTCCGCTCAAGCCGGCTGCCCCGCTGGCACAGGGTGCACCTCTACTTCCCTCGCTTTCCTTAATCTAACCACCGGTAACTATAAGTGGCGCGTCCTGAATTATGGAGCGTACGGATACGGAGCCTGGACAGCCTACAGCGGCTTTACGATTCAATAAGGCATGAGTAATCTGACCAGATCATGCTAATGCAGGGAAGCGGGGCATCGAAAGGTGCTCCGCTTCCATTCTCTTTTTCGGGATATCCGGGATTTTTCCAACATTTCTTCTTACAGTTTGTCAACAGGCTAATGTGTTAAAATAATAATGTTTCGTAGATCACCCCTGGTCTCATCAAAATGCCTCTTTTTTACAATCAAGAGAACTTGCTTAATGGTTTACATTGCCAGAAGTATTTCCACCGGATGAACTCAAGGGGCTCCGTCCGGTTGTTTTATTAAATTGATGACCCCCTTACCATATTAAAAACGCAGGGGTTAAATCATATAATGATACAGACTGCTGACTTTATCGGTGTTATGTCAGGATGGCGGAGCACGCAACGATTCTAATGAAACCAAAAATGGATTTTAACATCCAAACCGAATTTGAACAACAATGGGATTTGATCATCCAGCCGCAGCGGAAATTACTTGACTTGCGCCTGGGTGAATTATGGAAATACCGCGACCTGGTGATGCTCTTTGTCCGCCGCGATTTTGTGGCAGCTTACAAGCAAACCATACTTGGTCCCTTGTGGTATCTTATTCAGCCATTATTGACCACCCTCATGTTCACCTTCATCTTTGGGCAAATCGCGAACCTTCCCACGGATGGACTGCCCCAATTTCTCTTCTACATGTCCGGCACAGTCATCTGGTCTTACTTTGCGGATTGCCTCACCAAAACATCCAATACTTTTACGCAGAACAGCCATTTATTCGGCAAGGTATACTTTCCGCGCCTGGCGGTTCCGGTTTCCATCCTCATCTCCAACCTGATCACTTTCACGATCCAATTCGTGTTCTTCCTGCTGTTTGTGGGTTACTTTGCCCTGCGCGGCGCTGAACTCCAGCCCAACCTGTGGGTACTTTCCTTCCCCCTCCTGCTGCTCATCATGGCGGGCCTGGGGCTGGGGTTGGGTATTCTCATCTCGGCGATGACCACCAAGTACCGCGACCTGCGTTTCCTGGTGACCTTTGGGGTTTCCTTATTGATGTACGCCACACCTGTGATTTACCCGGTGTCATCCATCCCGGAACGCTTCCAGCTGATCATCAAAGCCAATCCAATGACCCCCATCGTTGAAACTTTCCGGTTTGCTTTTCTCGGGGCGGGCTCTGTCCACCCCCTGGAATTGCTTTACAGCTTCGGGTTCATGCTGGTGATCGTTGCCCTGGGAACGATCATCTTCAATCGGGTCGAAGCCACGTTCATGGATACAGTCTAAATGAGCTATCCTGTCATCTCCGTTGAAAATCTCTCCAAATCCTACCGCCTGGGTCAGATCGGAACCGGTACCCTCACCAATGATCTCAAGGTCTGGGCAGCCAGGGTACGCGGAAAACCCAACCCGCTCCTCAGGATCGGGCAGACCGACCACGGTAACCGGTCCGGTGAGATACTCTGGGCGCTCAAGGATGTCTCCTTCAAGGTGGAGCAGGGCGAGGTGCTGGGGATCATCGGGCGCAACGGCGCGGGCAAGAGCACGCTGCTCAAGATCCTTTCGCGCGTCACCGCCCCCACCAGCGGCTGCGTGAAGGTGAAAGGGCGCATTGCCAGCCTCCTGGAAGTAGGCACAGGTTTTCACCCCGAGTTGACCGGTCGCGAGAATATCTACCTCAATGGTGCCATCCTGGGCATGACCAAAGAAGAGGTACGGAGAAAATTCGATGAGATCGTAGCGTTTGCCGAGATCGATAAGTTCATCGATACCCCGGTCAAGCGCTACTCCAGCGGCATGTATGTGCGCCTGGCGTTTGCTGTGGCAGCCCACCTGCAATCGGAGATCCTGCTGGTGGATGAGGTGCTGGCGGTGGGTGATGCCGAGTTCCAGAAGAAATGCCTGGGGAAGATGGGGGATGTGGCAGCACAGGAAGGCAGGACAGTTCTGTTTGTGAGCCACCAAATAGGTATGATCAAAACTCTATGCAAAAATACCCTTATCCTGGAAAACGGGATTGTTGGTTCTTTTGGACTAACACAAATTGTAGCAGATTCATATTTAAATTCGGCTAAGTCCTTCTCAAAGGAAAGAACTTTAAGCACATTTGAATTCAATCGAAAAGCAAAGGCTCAGATTTCATCAGTAACCTTACTCAAAGAAGATACAACAAGAAACATTGATATAAACAACAAGTTAACGGTTTACATTAAATATCTCATAAACACTAAATTAATCGGGGCTGCGATTATCTTAAAAGTAAAAAGGAATGGGGAGATAATTTTTATTAGTTTCGATACTGATCTGGAGTCGAAATTGCTTACAGAACGAGGGCGGGGGAATTATGAAACGTATGTGGATTTGCCATCACCCCTAAAGCCCGGCCGTTATACATTGGATATTGTTATTGGTGTATTAAATTCCAATTCGCTCGATGAACATGAGAACTGTATTGAGTTTGTCATTGACGAAGATTCTGTTGATATTAATTTGAAGTCTTATTCTTCACGAAGACCAGGTATTGTAGCGTACAACACGCTTTGGAAGACTATAAAAAAGAACGATTAGGACAATTCGTGAATTTGGAATTTATATGGATGATTATTCAAATTTAGATAATCTCTGTAAAGATCGAGTCTTAAATACAAATGAGGTTTTTGCCCGAAATGCATTTTATGGGATAAACAAGGTATTAAAAAACTATACAGGACTTAGTAATCGCTATAGATTAAAATTTATTATTCCCCACGGAATAACTTATGATGATTTATATTTATCAGATACGGAACTAAAGTCTGATCTACCCTTGATACTAAGTTATCCTAAATACCGCACAAAATATTATCGGTCATGTACAAGAAAAATTATATTTGATTCAGCAGCTCCCTTTTGTTATATTAATAAACCTTCTTCCTCTGGTTTTCCAAGAAAAGGTTTGATTTTTTTTCCAGCGCATTCGACCCATTATGTTAGTGCAAGTAATGATTATGAAGGAATTATCCGTGAACTTGATTTATTAAAACCTTTGTATTCTCCTATAGTGGTTTGCATATATTGGAAGGATTATTTAGAAGGTCATCATATACCATTTAAGAAAGAGGGGTATAAGGTCATAAGTGCAGGACATATTTACGATGAAAATTTCTTGTATAGGCTGTCTGATATTCTTTTTCATTTTGAGTATGCCGCAAGCAATGCCATTGGTACCAGTTTGTTCTATTCCGCCTTTGCAGGATGTAAAACATTTCTTTTACCCCATTTGAGCCCCGACTATGAAGCAGAGTCAAGTATTTTAAAACGTGATCATCCTCAAATACCCGCAACTATTGAACAAGAAATTACAAGGGAATTCGACATATCGCTAGTGGAAAACGATAAAAGCAATTCGAGGATTGTAAAGAAGTATTTGAATTCCGATGCTAAACTATCACAATCTCAAATGGTTTTTACCATATTACTTTCTGAGATCTTGTTTAGAACAATCAAATTCACTAAATGGATATTTAATAAGTATTCCGAATATAGATATAGGAAGTGAAATATTGGTAATAAATAGATGACACTAAATATCAAGAAAAATCAATCGGGTAATCTTCATCTTGTTAATGTTTTCTTACACGGATCAAGTAACTTGCGATGAAAAACTCACTATTAATTACAGGGTCTGCAGGTTTTCTTGGTCAAACCATCGCACATTTTTTTAGAAAGTTAGATTGGTATATCGCCGGTATAGATATCATTCCTAGAGATATCGCTCCTCTAGCTGATTTAAATCTCTATATCGATGCAGGGATACCGAGTATCGAATTTGATGAGTTGATTTCTAAAATTAAACCAAGGCATTGTATCCATTGTGGAGGACATGCTTCAGTAAAGAAATCCATGTCCAGTCCAAAAGCAGATTACTATTCAGGGCCTTCCTTAACATTTGAAGTACTAGACTCATTGCGTATTCATGCACCAAGTTGTAAATTAATTTTAGTTTCAAGCGCGGCGGTCTATGGTAACCCTACCACCCTACCTATTGATGAACTACAAACACCGCATCCGATATCACCTTATGGATATCACAAATTATTGAGCGAAATTCTTTGTGAAGAATTCAAACAAATATATAACCAACATGTCTCAATTGTGAGAGTCTTTTCAGCTTATGGACCTGGATTACATAAACAAGTAATATGGGAAATATTTAACAAAGTGTTATCAAAAGAATCAGTATTAGAACTACAAGGAACAGGGAATGAGACTCGAGACTTTATTTTTTCTGAAGATGTTGCAAGAGGAATTTACACCGTCTTAATGAACGCTCCAATGAAAGGAGACATCTATAATTTATCAACTGGTACTGAAGTAAGCATTAATGAATTAGCGCATTTGATACTTAAGACTTGTGGTATTCAAAAAGAAATTAAGTTTGATGGCGATTTGAGATCAGGGAATCCTTTAAATTGGAATGCGGATATTTCAAAGATTATGAAGATAGGATTCTTGCCCAGTGTAGATTTATCCTCCGGTCTTAACTTGCTTTTCCAATCTCTACTATCCAAAAAGCGGATGTAATGCATATTGCCTTCGATGTCTCACTTAATGAAAAACAATGGACAGCAGGAACGATTTACTATCAGAATTTGTTAATGGCTTTAAAGTCTCTTAACGAAAACCCTATAAAAATATCAATAATAGCAACTCGCGAATCTATTGGCTACGTGAATGAAACGTTTAGGAAATACACTGATGATATTATCCTAATCGAAATTCCCTCGCCTTCTAGATTATTGTCAAGACAATGGAAGAAACTTAGTCAATACCTGAGGGTGAAAGATGATTCAGCGAATATATTGAGTAAACGTTTACAGGAAAATGATGTTGATGTCGTATTTTCAAGGAAGAGTTACGGGCATAATTTTGCTTTCCCTTTGATGACATGGATTCCAGATTTCCAGCATCTCCACCTACCCGAAATGTTCGATAAAGCAGAATTAATTAAACGAACAAAATTTTATTCGAATATCTCTCAGCAATCAGATGTGATAATTTTAAGCAGTAAATCAACTTTAACGGATTTTGTGAATTTTAAACCTGAGGTTCAAAACAAGGGGCGGGTTGTTTCTTTTCTAGCTCAAATTCCACAAGGTGTATACGAGCAAGATCCTGTTTGGGTTTGTGATTATTACCATCTACCCAATAAATTCTTTTATCTACCAAATCAATTCTGGAAACATAAGAACCACAAGATTATCCTTAACGCATTAAAAATCCTTCACGACCAATTCCCGGATATTGTGGTGGTCTGCAGCGGGAATCTAAACGATTATCGGAATCCATCTTATTTTGAAGAATTGTTATATGAAATAGCAGTTAATGATTTACGCAACCAAATGATAATTTTAGGAGTAATTCCGAGAGATCATGTTTATTCACTAATAAGGCAATCTATTGCGTTGCTTCAACCTTCAATGTTTGAAGGTTGGAGCACATCCGTTGAAGAAGCTAAGTCTCTTGGGAAGAAAATCATTCTTTCTGATATTCCCGTACATCATGAACAAGTTAAAGATGGGGTGTTTTTTGACTTAAGGTCTACAGAAGATTTAAAAAAACAACTGATTGAGGCTTTTAAGAATTGGAACGCTGGACCAGATTTTGACTTAGAGCGCCAGTCAAAATCACAGATAGAGCAAAGAACAATCAATTTTGCCAAGACTTTTATCGCCACAGCAGAACAAGCTATTGTTAATAAACAAAAACGTGCCTAAGTCTGTAACAAGAATATATGCAATGACCACTTCCTCGGTAAGAAATTATTAAATGGCTTACACTCCAATTTCAACAACATACAATAACAAAACTAGTTGGCCCTGGCAAATGGAAACCTCAACTATGCCATTAACCTTGCCTGTGGGCAATTCCCATCCAAAAATAAGTGTCATCACTCCTTCTTTCAACCAGGCAGAATATCTTGAAGAAACCATTCGGTCTGTACTTCTTCAGGATTACCCTAACCTGGAATACATCATCATTGATGGCGGTTCCACGGATGGTAGCCTGGAAATCATCAGGAAATATGAATCCCGGATCTTTCATTGGAGCAGTGAACCTGACCAAGGTCAAAGTGACGCCATCAACAAAGGTTTTGCGTTGGCATCGGGTGAGATCATCACGTATCTCAATAGCGATGACATCTATTTTCCAAATGTATTGAGACACATTGCTGCATGTTTTTTACAGGATCCTGATGTTGGGGTTGTTGTTGGCGGCATTGCCTCCGCAAACCAGGATTCTCAATTGGGAGTAGTGCGTTTTCCAAAGTTACCGCAGCCGGCGCCAGTTGATCTGACGCTGCTTGAACCCGATTCCTGGTATCTACCGCAAGCATCAGCGTTTTTTTCAAGGAAATTATTACAGACAATTGGTATGTGGGTTCGTGAAGACCTGCATTACACAATGGACCGGGAATTATTCTTTCGAGCAGTAAAAGCTTCAAAAGTCAATTTATGCACTGAGGTCTTCTCCACCTACCGTCACCACCAGGAATCAAAAACTACTAGTAGCCTTGCTGAGGCTTACAAGGAATTACCAAGAACATTTGCCTATTGTGACTGGGGTTCGAATAGCGACAAAAAAAGACGAAAGATCATTCTGCGTAAAAGGATAGCGGAAGGGTATTATTATCTTTGGAGAACCTCTTCGGACAAGTTTGTAGTGAAATATTTTTTACAGGCTGTTCTTCTACGGCCAGAGTATTTACTAAAAAAAGCATTCTTGAAAAATGCTCTCAAGAGAATATTGGGTCGGTCAAGTTATACACAATCACAAGGGGTTTATTGATACCAATTTTGAAAATTACTTCGGAGAGTTGGGTGAGCTTTTGAAGGTATCATCTCACTGGACCAGCCGATTGCGAACGCGTGCCTGCCCCTTATGCGGTGGGGATGATTTTCACGTGATAAGCCATGAAATGCAGCACACACTCGACCTGGATACGGTCATCTGTAAATCTTGCAGTTATGTTTTCACCAACCCTATCCCTGAAAAGAGTATTTACGAATCCTTCTATACAGAAGCGTACGCAGGTTACTATGGTCATCTTTCTCCACGCTCACCTCATGGTCAGCAGGGTTTGGTTTCAGAGAGTCTGAATCAAAAGTTAAATTGGATATCTGAAATTGATTCATTCAAAGGCAAGCGCTTGCTGGAGGTTGGACCCGGACAGGGATCCTTCCTCTCGCTTGCTCAACGAAAAGGAGCAGACGTTTTAGGAATTGAACCCTCTCCTGAGTTTTATAAAGTTTTACAGGAAGATAACATCCCTTGTGTTTGTGGATCGCTTGACCAATTTAGTCCAGAGATAATTGGGCACTTTGATATTGTGGTCATGTTCCATGTTCTCGAACACTTTTATGATCCCAATACAGCAATGGACCAGGTCTGGGAACTTCTTAATGATGATGGTTTATTCATACTGGAAGTGCCGAATATCTTAAAACCATTTCGATCGCTTGACCGTTTCTATTTACGTTATGTTCATCCATCCAGTTTTTCTCCGCAAACGCTTGATGCCTTCATCGCCAAGCACAAATTCTCGACTGTTTTTGCGAATGAAGGGGGTATCAACTGGAGGGTACCTAACAGTCTTTTTATCATTGCGAAAAAAGAAAAGCACGCAAGTCCAATGCCACCGGTTCCACAGGATTGGAAAAATGTCGCCCTTCTGCTTAAAAAATATCAGCACACCTGGATATATTGGGGGCAATTCCGCTGGATGTTTTTTAATCTTTATTTGGTTATTCTCCGTTCGGCTATCCGCAACGGTCGAAGAGTAAAAAGGTTGTTTTCAGGAGATAAAGATTGAAATCTATTGCTGTTATTCCAGCCCGCCTGGGTTCCACACGCCTGCCGCGCAAAGTGCTGGCTGATATTTATGGTCAGCCGCTCATCTGGCACGTCTGGCAGCGCGTGCAGCAGACAAAAAGTATAAACCGGGTGGTTATCGCCACTGATGCAGACGAAGTACGCCGTGTGGCAGAGGCTTTCGGTGCCCAGGTGCTCCTCACCAGTCCTGATTGCCAGTCCGGCACCGAGCGCATCGCCTCCATCCTCGATCAACTGGAAGCCGATCTGATCCTCAATGTCCAGGGCGATGAGCCGCTGGTTGATCCAATGATGCTGGATGCGCTGGTTTCAAAATGGTCATCCGCCCCCTGCGACCTGATCACACCGGTGTACCGCATCACCGACCCCGCTGACCTGGGTAACCCGAACGTGGTCAAGGTTGCCCGCGCGCATGATGGAAGAGCATTATACTTCTCGCGCAGTCCCATCCCTTATGTGCGCAGCTGCCCGATGGAACAATGGCTGGATCACCAGCAATTCTGGGGGCACATCGGCGTTTACGGATATCGCGCTGAAGTCCTGCGTAATTATTACCATTTACCCCAAAGTCCGCTGCAGCAGGCTGAGAGCCTGGAACAGTTGAAGTTCCTCGAAGCCGGGTACACCTTCCAGACCGTGGAGACCGGCTACCATTCAGTGGCAGTCGACACAATGGAAGATCTTGAAAACGTGAGGAGGATGTTATCCAAATGACCCTTCCTGATGGATCAACCCCCTTGATTGATATCGCCCGTGCCGCCATGGAAAATGAAGCAGCATCGATCCTTGCCGCCTCCAGGCGCATCAATGGCGAGTTTTCACGCGCGGTCGAGATCCTTCTGGTGCATTCCGGAAAGATCATGATCACCGGCATGGGTAAATCCGGTCACATTGCGCAAAAGATTGCCGCCACCCTTTCCAGCACCGGTTCGCCGGCAATCTTTCTGCACCCCTCGGATGCCGTTCACGGCGACCTGGGCGTCTACTCCCCCGGCGACCCGACCATTCTCATTTCCAAGAGCGGCGCTACGGTCGAGTTATTGCGCCTCATCCCACTGCTGCGCGAATTCAATTCCCCCCTCATCGGCATCCTCGGCAACCTCAATTCATCCCTGGCACACAATATGGATGTGGTTCTGGATGCGTGTGTGGAACGCGAAGCAGATCCGCTTGACCTGGCACCAACCTCCAGCGCGGCCGTGGCTATGGCGCTCGGGGATGCCATGGCAGCTGTGTTGATGACCGCGCGCAATTTCAAGGCCCAAGATTTTGCCCGTTTCCATCCAGGCGGTCAATTGGGGCGCAATCTCTGGCTGCACGTGGCAGATGTGATGCATCCCATTGAAAAAGTAGCTGCAGTAAAAAAGAGTGTTTCCCTCAAGGACGTGGTGATTGCCATGACCCAATATCCACTTGGAGCAGCCTGTGTGGTGGATGAAGCCAATGTCCTTCTGGGCATCATCACAGATGGTGATGTGAGACGTGCGCTGCAGAAATGTGATGATATCCGCGCCCTCACCGCGCAAGAGGTGATGGTATCCAATCCGGTGGTCATCGGACCTTATAATTCGTTGTCAGAAGCCGCAAGCCGCATGGAGAAACGTTCCTCCCAGATCTCTGTTTTGCCGGTGACGGATGAGGTCGGTCACTGCCTGGGTCTGATCCGTATTCACGATATTTATCAGGCGAATATATGATAAACTCCCAAGGATCCATTCAAATGGAAATTGCGCCAGGCGTTGTCATCGGTGGTGAGAAACTTGTTCTCATTAGCGGTCCGTGCGCGATAGAGAGCGCAGAGATCTGCCTAGAAACCGCCGGCTGCCTGAAGGAAATCGCCAGCAAACTCGATATTTCCTATATCTTCAAATCCTCCTATGACAAGGCTAACCGGACCGCCGGCTCCAGTTTCCGTTCCATCGGATTTGAAAATTCAATGAAGATCCTGCAACGGGTGCGCAGTGAAATTGGCGTTCCTGTGCTGACCGATATTCACGAATCCTACCAGGCGGAGATCGTGGCTGAAGTGGTGGACGTGATTCAAATCCCCGCGTTCCTTTGCCGCCAGACCGACCTTCTAATCGCAGCTGGAAAAACCGGGAAAGCGGTTAATGTGAAGAAGGGTCAATTCATGGCGCCGCAAGACATGCAGCATGTGGTCGAAAAAGTTACAGCTACAGGGAACTCACGTGTCTGCCTGACGGAACGCGGAACATCCTTCGGCTACCACAACCTTGTGGTGGATATGCGCTCCCTGGCGATCATGCGCCAGTTCGCACCGGTCATCTTCGACGTGACGCACAGCACTCAGACGCCATGCGGGTCCGGCAGTACGTCGGGTGGTGAACGCCAGTTCGCCCCGCTGCTAGCACGTGCTGCAGCTGGGGCCGGCGTGGATGGATTCTTCATCGAAACCCACCCGAATCCGGAGATAGCCCTCAGTGACGGTCCTAACAGCATACCCCTTAAAGATATGTGTAGTTTTGTTGAAATGATTCAACAAATTTGGCAAATGGGGAAGCGATCTAACAACTGAGGATTTTCCTCAAAGAAATGAGTGAATAAGAGAGTGAAAAAAATAAAATCATTAGTTACAGGTGGTGCTGGATTTATTGGATCTCACGTGGCCAAACATTGCCTGGAAAATGGTCATGAAGTTGTTATACTCGATGACCTCAGTGGAGGATTTGTTGATCATATCCCCGAACAAGCCAGGTTTATTCAAGGTTCTGTAACTGATCATTTATTACTGGAACGGATTTTTACTGAAGAGAAATTTGATTACGTTTATCACCTGGCCGCCTACGCCGCTGAGGGTCTTTCCCATTTTATAAGAAGATTTAACTACACGAATAACTTGATTGGAAGTGTAAATCTTATTAATGAATCAGTTAAAAATGATGTTAAATGTTTTGTTTTTACATCATCAATTGCGGTTTATGGCTCAGGTCAACTTCCAATGATAGAAACAATGGTTCCAAGACCGGAAGATCCTTATGGGATTTCCAAAAATGCTATTGAACTAGACCTGCATGCCGCACATTCAATGTTTGGTCTCAATTATGTGATTTTCCGACCTCACAATGTGTATGGGGAAAATCAGAATATTGGCGATCCTTATAGGAATGTCATCGGTATCTTCATGAATCAAATTATGCAAAATAAACCGCTGTCGGTTTTTGGCGACGGTACTCAAACTCGGGCATTCTCATATATTGATGATGTTGCACCGTATATATCGAATAGTGTCGAAACACCGGAAGCAATAAATCAGACAATTAATATAGGTGCAGATACACCATACACCGTAAAAGCCTTGGCAGAAATTGTAGCCACGACGCTAGTCTCAAAACCCAATATTGAATATCTCCCTGCTAGAAATGAAGTTCTTGACGCCTATGCTGATCATAGTAAAGCTCATCAAGTATTCAATATTCAAAATACCACAACATTAGAAGAGGGTGTTAAAAGAATGGCCGATTGGGCAAAAAAGGTTGGCGCAAGAAAAGGACAGGTATTTTCCAATATTGAAGTTTCAAAAAATTTACCGATTAGTTGGAAAACCATAATCGAGGGGTAACTTTTGGCAAGAATAAAAATTTGGTGTCTTCTTAAAGATCAATACTCCCTAGTGAAACCTGTGGAGCTTTTAATGGCGGATCAAGGGGAATTCATTTATGATCCCGACTGGAAACCGGAAAGAATACTTGCCAGCAAACCAGACCTTGTTCTTAGCGTCAATGAATACCATTACGACGTGATAAGGTGTATTGAGGTAGCAAGAAATGCACGGATCCCGTCCCTTGTGATTCAGGATGGAATTCTGGAATGGCGTTGCCAATACGAGAATCCAATTTTCGAAGCAGGGGGTGGTCTTCCTCAGCATGAGCCTGTTTTATCAGATAAGATTGCTTGTATTGGAGCTCAAAGTGCAAGGCAAATAGCTGCATGGGGAAATGCTGGCAAAGTGGAAGTAACCGGAATGCCGCGATTGGACGATATGTTACAAATGAAATTCAGTCCAATAAGAAATCCTGGAAACCGACTGCTTGTCATGACAGCAAAAAAACCGTGGTTTGACGATCACCAAAAAGAAGTGACTCTGCAATCTCTCATAGATTTGAGGAATTATCTGGAACAGCGTCCCGATATTAATGTAACCTGGCGATTAACCAGGAACGTCGCCAGCTTAATTGGGGTTGAGAATCGATTAAATGAATTGAGTACCCAAGAATTATCAAAAACTCTTGATTGTGTGGACGCTGTTGTAACAACTGTGAGTACAACAATAATTGAAACAATGATAGCCAATAGGCCGGTTGCAGCTTTGGATTACCACAATGTTCCCAGGTTTGTTCCAACAGCATGGACAATTACCGCAAATGAACATATCTCAGGAGTAATAACGGATTTATTAAATCCACCTCAAAATAAACTCGAATTTCAAAAGGGTTGTTTTGATGATATTCTCTACCATGTTTCACCTGCATCTGAACTTGCCAGGAATCTAATAATTGGAATGGTAGAAACAGGAAGAATCGCCCGAGAGTTGGACAAGCCTCTTGTTTTTCCTGATAACATCATTTCTCGTCCAACAATAAGTAATTATCATTACCTAACAGAAATAACTGATCCTATCACCAGTGAACCTAAGAATGTTCCCAGCACAGACCTCCAAATATTGAGAGCAAAATTATCTAGTGCACATTCTGAAAATCAGCGGTTAAAAGAGAATTTGCGAAGTTATTCCATCGGGTATTGGTTGAATCTTACCGGGATCTGGTTGATTAAGAAATTGAAAGGCAAGAAATGAAGATTCTATTCTTGCCGAATTCTTATACTTCAGCCTCAGCAAGATTTCGATTATGGCAATTCGTTGATCCATTAACTACTTCCGGTCAAAAAATGACTGTTCGAATGGTTTTCCCAACACGAGACTGGAAGCCAAGAACAAAATGTTCTTGGTTAAATCGAGTTGCAATACTTCTAGGAAGTCTGATGAGGGTGACAACTCTCCTGTGGGTTACTCGAGATATAGAACGATTTGATGTCGTCATGATTAATCGAGATTTATTACCTGGATTACGTTTTACAGCAGTAGAAGAATGGATAATAAAACGAAATCCGCATTTCATTTTCGATTTTGATGATTCCATCCATTTAGGGTCTCGGTGCAAAAAACTTGAAAGATTACTTCCTCTTTTTAATTTGTTGACTCCAGGAAATTCTTATCTTGCAGAATACGCCAGAACGCTTAATCAAAATGTTGAAATCTGGCCAACCGTGGTTGATTCCACAAAGTATCAATCTGTTACTCAAAGATTACCAGGTCCAATTCGCATTGGATGGTCGGGGTCAGATTCCACCTTGTCCTATAGCCTGCCAGTATTTGTGGAATTCGTTGAGAAACTTGCCCAGATAGAAAATTTCGAATTCGTCATAATATCAAATACTTGTCCCACTATCAACTGGACAAGCGTAAAATGGCGATTTATTCCTTGGGACGAAAAACGAGAAATCGAAAATCTCCAACTACTAGACATAGGGATAATGCCTCTTGAAGACACTCCTTTTGAAAGAGGAAAATGCGGTCTAAAAGCCATACAATATATGGCTATTGGAATACCGGCGCTCATCTCGCCCGTTGGGATTAATACCCAGCTAATCTTAGACGGAAGTTCTGGATTCCACTGCATTAGTGACCAGGAATGGATTGACCGTCTTCGACTTTTGTTGCATGATGAAATATTAAGGAGAAGTTTAGGCAAAGCTGCTAGAGAGAGGGTTGTTGCCCATTACTCCATTCAATCTATCCTTCCAAGAATAATCTCTTCATTTGAAAAAGTGACAAACTCGTGATTTCTCCTATTTTCTTGTCTGGTTCGTTAACAGTGTGCATATGTACATATAAGCGACCAGAGTTACTAAAGAAACTAATCATAGATATTATTAACCAGACATTCCAATGTGGAATCCTCATCATTGTGGACGGAGATCCCACCTCTGGCGTTGTAAAGAATTTATTGGCTTCGTTTAAATCAAAAAATAATCCGCAATTTTTTTATGTTCCATCTAATCATGCCAATTTGGCGTATCAACGATATTTGGCCTGGAAAATGAGTACCGTAAATAATCCTGAATTCATTTTCTATTTTGACGACGACCTAAGATTTTGTGATCATAATACATTGTCTCGATTATTACAGTTGCTACAAATACAGGGCGTCGTCGGTGTTACAGCAAAAACCAGTTCAAGTGACATAGACAGATTTAAGAATGAACCAGCACTTATTGATAGAGCAACCAACTCTACTTGGCGTCTGAATAATAGCTTTAGTAATCGTGATAAAAAACCCGGGGGGTTCTTGCCATCAGGAAATCGTATTCCACCAATATTTAATTCTGAAGGCATTTGCCAGGTGGATTGGCTTCAAGGTCGAGTCATGGCATATCGCTCAGCGGCTATTGATCAATCATGTTTCTCAGAAGACTTGTTTGCCTTAACACATATCCAATGTGGGTTGGGGGAGGATACATTTTTATCTAGACAAGTGAGTAAGAATGGAAAACTGGTCATTACTAACACACTAAATATTGAACACCCAGATGACGCGTTGCCAAATTCTTACCCAATAAAGGCATATAATTTGGCTTACGCAACTGCTTATAGTCGGCGTTTTCTCAACGACCATTATCGAATCACTGGATCAACGCAACTAACAGATCGGTTTGCACTCCTAAACACATATCTTGGAAACAACTTGATAAATATCGGTAGAGCACTTACTTCCCCGCGGCGACACCGATTTGCATATGCTTGGGGTTACCTTCGGGGTTCTTTGCGCGGATTATTCCAGAAACCAACCACCCGGAACCTTACCCCACAAATTAACTGGTTGCAAGACGCGGAATCAGCCCTTCAAAATGCGATTGAAATTAAATGACGCAAACCTTAATTAACCTCAATTCTGAAATTCAACCAATATCTATTGGTGAGAAACCTAGATTCAGAATTCAAAAGGTTTTTCAATATCCTAAGATCATTCGAGTACTTTTTCTTATCTTCGGAGCATATCTCGTCCTGCCAATTATTGAAGTACCAGTGCTTGGACTCTCACTCTCTGCCCCCATATTCTTGATAATCGCCCTCAAATGCATCCTCAAACCACCGTATCCCTGGTCAAAAAAATTATCCGGGTGGATCTTACTTGCAATATTTCTATGGTTGGGAATCTTTATTAGCACTTGGGCAAATGGATTGCTCAGCGGTGGTGTAGAGATCGGACAGGGTGGAATCCTTACGGTAATCCGTTACATTTATTGGTTGTTAGTATTCGTTATTACAGCTCATTTTTTCAGCAAAATAAGAATGATCAAGAAATTAGTAATGGTTTTAGGTTGGGCAGTTTTTTTACTAGCACTCCTTCGCTGCTATGAGATCTTCCAATTTGGCAACATCGGCTCAGCTACAAGGACACAATTCTTAACCCAAAATAGCTATGGTTTTATTTTTTCAACATTCTCGCCTTTTCTAATAAGCGTTCCCTTTTTTACAAAAGGATGGAAGAGAATCCTGGCAATCCTTGGGAATTTTTTTCTTTTAGGGGCAGTTGCCCTTAACGGTTCTCGAGGTTCGTGGGTCGCAATTTCGTCAGGATTAATTCTCTACTTAGTCTACACATTGATCACAGATAGAAAGAGATTCTTTTCTCTTTTATTGGTTATTTTGGTTACATTTGGTGTTGCAGTGGCTGCATGGCAAACTTTTCCAGATTTAACAACAAGGATCCAACAACGATTTAACACATTTGACTCACTCGACCAGGAAAAGTCGTATATGATCCGCCAGTTGATGATTCAGAAAGGGTGGAGGCTTTTCCAAGATTCTCCGATTATCGGTGTTGGTGCAAACAGGTTTACACTTACCAGCACCGATTTGGATATCCCGAGGATTCTATCTTATAGAAACCAGGAGTATTTTGATAGAACATCCTCCCATAATTCTTATTTGGGTTTTCTTGCTGAGTTTGGATTAATTGGAACGATCCCGTTCGGAATACTATTAATTACCCTGGGTTTCCGCGGTAGTCTTTCCAGTCACAACTTATATAAGGAGGGGCACCTCTGGGCACTGCCAGTTTTATTAGGTTTTTTCCAAATGTCCGTACATATGTGGGTGATTTCGTCCTTAACAAACACAGCAAATTGGTTCATATACGGATTAATTGCATCAATAATTATGATTAACCGTTTACCAAATGAGGAAAGATGCGTTTA
Organism: uncultured Anaerolinea sp.; assembly: GCA_964533735.1. Lineage (GTDB taxonomy): Bacteria > Chloroflexota > Anaerolineae > Anaerolineales > Anaerolineaceae > UBA6107. Next base: position 33,939 of record CAZHMD010000002.1, read on the forward strand.
GGTTTCTACTATCACATCCCCGCGATAAGAAAGGATGGAGCAATTTACCTCCCCGGTTACTTGGGATGTTTTCTTGATAGTCTTGCCAGTTATCTAGCAAGTGTAACTCTCTTCCTCCACTCCCCCGAACCGGGTGAGAACATCGAATTCGATTATGCCATCAGATCGCCCAATGTGAAGCTAATCCAGCTTCCTTGTCGGGGTTCCGTGCCATTCAGGATGCTTCACTCTGGTAAATTTGTAGGAATTTTTAAGGAAAACCTATCTGAGATGGACGCAATACTTCTTAGAGGTCCTTCACCATTATTACCGCCAATTGCCCAGGCAATGACCGGAATTCACAAGATTTTTATGATCGTGGGAGACCAGCTTGCAGGTATAGAGTCTCTTCACCAACCTGGCTGGCGGAAAGAATTGATCCGCCTGTGGTCATGGTACAACGCTAAACGTCAAATACAGGTTTCTAAGAAGTGCCTGGTCTTTGTGAACAGCCGCGTTTTATACAGGCAATTTGAAAGAAAAGTCAAACATCTGGTAGAGACTCGCACAACCACTCTCACAATCGATGATTTCTTTAAACGGGAGGATACCTGCCTGTCCCTACCAGTCAAGTTATTATTTACCGGGAGGATTGATCAAGCGAAAGGGGTTCTGGATCTTGTCGAAGTTGTCTCGCTATTGGTAAGGCAGGGAGATAACGTGGTATTGGATCTGGTAGGTTGGCCAGATAAGAAATCCGACATTCTCGAGAGAATCAATCAGAAAGCTCGTGAACTAAACATATCTGAACGGGTCAATTACCTTGGTTATAAGGCAGTCGGTCCGGAATTGTTTGCCTGTTACAGACAGGCGGATATTTACGTTCTTGCATCGCAATCTTCATTTGAGGGGTTCCCACGTACAATCTGGGAAGCCATGGCACATTGCCTGCCGGTGGTTGCAACAAGGGTGGGGTCGATTCCAGATTTTATTACCGGAGCAGCTGAATTGGTCGAACCAAAGAATCCTCAAAATTTATCAGCAGGGATATCTAAAGTCATTCACAACACATCCCTCCGCCAAGAGTATATATCTAAGGGCTTTGTCCTTGCAAGCCAAAATACCTTAAAAACACAGGTCGGCGAAATGGCGAGAGTGATGAAGGATTGGGTTAAGACTAATGCGCAAAATTAAGAGACTCTTGCGATACGATTGGCCGCTCCATTTTGTATTATTATTCACAAATTGGCTGCCAGACAATATTCCTTTCCTTCGTTTACGTGGTTTTTTAGCAAATACCTTCTTTAAAAAATGTGGGAAGAACCTTCGATTAGGCAGAAATCTGGTGTTTTATAATCCATCGGAAATCTCAATCGGGAGTGATGTATACATTGGATATGGCTCTTGGTTTTCAGCCGGAGATACGATAACCATTGAAGATCAAGTCACCTTAGGACCATACTGCGTTATTGCCTCTAGTAATCACCAGAGAATGGGAAAAACATATTTCGCATCTGGTTCTATCAACCTTCCAGTTTGCATCAGAAATGGTTGTTGGTTTGGATCACATTGTGTAGTTACCGCTGGCTGTGAAATTGGCAGTGGCTCACTTATTGCCGCAGGGGCAGTAGTAACAGATTCATTTCCTCAAAATGTTATGCTAGGTGGAGTTCCTGCAAAGGTTATTAAAACGCTAGAGTGATATCCCTATGAATAGGATCTTCATTGCAGGGAATTTTTTTTCTGCCACTTCGGGCACTGTATCAAATGGAGAAGAATTATCCGTAAGATTAAGATATAGTGGTAGAAAGGTGTTAACCGCTTCCTCAAAAAGAAATCGATTTTTTAGGATGTTGGATTTTTTATGGACATCCCTATATCATCGGGATTCATACAATGTTGCTGCTGTGGAGGTGTATAGCGGCCTGGCCTTTTGGTGGGCATTTTTCTTGTCTATTTTCTTGCGATTATTGAAGAAACCCGTTATTCTAACCTTGCATGGGGGTAAACTCCTTGAGTTTTTCCAAATGCATAAACAAACCTTTGGCAAGTTCCTTAATGCTGCAAGCTACGTAACCACACCTTCAAAATACCTCCTTGAATCCTTCAAGTCGATCCGCCCTTCGATTATTTACATCCCCAATGGAATCGAAATTAGCAATTATGAACTTAATACCCGTTCCAACGCGAAACCGAAACTTATTTGGCTGCGGGCTTTTCACTCAATATATTCACCAGTCACCGCCATAGAGGTTCTGCACCTGTTGTCCAAGGAGTATCCTGCTGCCACCCTAACCATGATCGGTCCAGATAAAGAGGATGGTTCCTGCCGGGATGTTAACCAGAAAATTATTGACTATAAACTTGATGATAAGGTCGTTATCACAGGTCCGATACCCAAGGAAAAAGTAGGGAAATACCTGTCTCACGGAGATGTCTTCCTCAACACAACTTTATACGAAAGTTTCGGTGTATCAGTCCTTGAGGCTGCAGCATGTGGTTTATGTATAGTGACTACGAATGTTGGTGAACTCTCATACCTATGGGAAGATGGTGTTGATGCACTTCTTGTTCCGCCAAATGACTCCGAAGCTATGGCAGAAGCAGTCAAACGTATCTTTACCGAACCAGGGTTAGCAGCCAAATTAAGCTTGAATGCTCGCAAAAAAGCTGAAAAATTTGACTGGTCGATCGTTTTACCTCAATGGGAAGAATTATTAAATTCCATATGATTAATGACAATCGGAATTTCCACCTCCATTCGATAGAGAAAGATCATCTTAGATACGTCGCAAAATTACACGAGAAGGCATTTGATGACTCGGCTCTAACGAAACTAGGAATTGAACCAATCAGAAGATACTATGAATGGCAATTGACAGGCCCCCATGACTGCTATGCAGTTGGAATTTTTGATTGTGACAACTCATTGTCAGGGTATTGCTTTTCGGGTGTTTTCCATGGATCTCTTTCTGGTTTCCTAACCAAAAACAAAAAGTATTTGTTCCTATGGATTCTCACACACCCCTGGCTTGTAAAAAATCCGTTGGTGACGGACAGAATAAGATTAGCACTAAATATTGGTAACAAGAAACGTGTTTCAATACCGCCAACGTCAACCAATTCACGTAATTCCTTCGGAATTCTTTCAATTGCAGTGGATCCTGAAAAACAAGGAATGGGAATTGGACAACTCATAATGGACGCCGTGGAAAAAGAAGCGCTGAAAAAGGGATTTACACAAATGCACCTGACCGTTCATACCACAAACATTGGGGCTATCTCCTTTTATGAACGTTGTGGTTGGATAAAGTCCGGGCAAGAGTCAGGTAATTGGAATGGGTATATGACCAAACCACTACATTCCAATTCTAAAGAATCGCAGTGATGCCTTTTACACTTCAACCTCATTAATGAAAAAACTAGATGTCTATCATCATCTGCCATATCCACTAAAAGTACTTGGCGCAAGTATATGGGGTTACTATCTGGAAGGGTGGAGGTACGGTCCAGAAACCGACCAAATGGTTGAAGATGTATTGGAACACGAAAGCTGGTCGCACGAGATGATTCGCGTCTATCAGGAAGAGCAATTGGGGATGATACTTCATCATGCAGCTTCCCGGATCCCTTTTTACAAAAATCAATGGGATAAACGCCGACGATATGGTGATAAAGCAACTTGGGAGATATTGGAAAATTGGCCAGTTTTAATAAAGGCTGATTTACGTGAAAAATTATCACTATTTCTTGATGAACATAGTAACCGCAAGAATTTTTATAAAGAACACACAAGTGGTTCTACAGGAACTCCATTAACCCTTTGGCAGAGTCGGAAAACGTTACATCATTGGTATGCTTTATACGAAGCCCGAATCCGTAAATGGAATCACGTTTCAAGGGATGATCGGTGGGCGATAATCGGCGGTCAGATGGTGGCCAGATATTCTCAAAAAAAGCCACCATTCTGGGTTTGGAACCAGGCATTTCACCAACTCTATTTATCCTCATACCATATATCAGAAATAAACGCAGAGTCTTACCTATCTGTATTAAAAAAGTATCAAATACGATACATTCTAGGTTACCCTTCATCTCTCACAACTCTTTCGGAATTGGCGCTAAAACAAGGATTGGTTGTACCATCCATGGAGGTTGTTATTAGTAACGCAGAACCACTTTTTGATTATCAACGGTCGGTGATCAGTGATGCCTTTAATTGTCCAGTGGTCAATACATATGGGATGTCAGAACTTGTGTGTGGTGCTTCAGAGTGTGAACAAGGCTCAATGCATTGCTGGCCTGAAGCCGGGATTATCGAAGTGATGGAAGACCGACAAGATAAAATCCTACCCACTCAATCAACAGGAAGAATTATTGCAACAGGATTGCTTAATTTTGATATGCCATTAATTCGATACGAAACCGGAGATCGAGGGTCTCTGAAATCTGGAATATGTACATGTGGACGACAATTGCCTATGATCTATAATATTGAAGGCCGAATTGATGATGTAATTGTCACACCCGATGGACGAACGATTGGTCGGTTAGATCCGGTTTTTAAAGTGGATATCCCAATTATCGAAGCGCAAATTATCCAAGAAAAAACCGATACGATCAGGATAAAATTTATTCCTGGTCCCGGATACAATCATGATCAGCTCCTATCCCAACGGTTGAAAGAACGTCTCGGAAAGATGAATTTCATTTTCGAGCCGGTAGTATCTATTCCAAGAGGATCAAATGGAAAATTCCAAGCCGTCATATCAAAGGTTCAGGGTTGATATCTATCATCCTTCCTGTCCGTAACGAAACAACTTCAATTAACCAGAGTCTTGATGCAATCATCTCTCAACACTTCCCCTTGGATCAAATTGAAATATTGGTAGTCGACGGAATGTCCACAGATGAGACTCGAGAAGTTATTCGAAGCTATCACCAAATTCATTCACAAGTTCATCTCATCGACAATCCAGGAAAAATTGTTTCAACTGGTTTAAATACGGCCATCAATCAAGCACAGGGAAATTTTATTTTGCGGATAGATGGGCATACCTTGATTGATCCAGATTATATAGAAAATTGCATTAGGACACTTCAACGTACAGGTGCGGATAACGTCGGTGGGTGTATGACCGCAGTTGGAATAACGAATTTTGGAAAAACTGTTGCCATTGCAACGAGTATGCCTTTTGGTGTGGGGAATTCTAAATTTCATTACGCACAGATTGAAGAGGAAGTTGATTCAGTATATATGGGAGCTTGGCCTAAGGAAGTATTTTGTAAAATTGGACTTTTCGATGAGGAATTAGTCAGAGATCAGGATGATGAATTTAACTACCGCTTGAGAGAAAATGGCGGGAAAATAATACTTAATCCTGAGATTAAGTCATTGTATACAACCCGCAGCACACCGTGGTCCTTATGGAGACAATATTTCCAGTATGGTTATTGGAAAGTAAGGGTTTTGCAAAAACACCCCAGGCATATGAGCCTACGACAATTCATTCCGCCTGTCTTTGTGCTAAGTTTGTTAGTATCGACGTTATTATCATTTACATCGAGTTGGGGATGGATAGTATTGGTACTTTCGGCTGGAAGTTATCTCATGACTAACCTTGCTGCATCTATCGTCACTGCTTCACAAAAGGGATGGCAACACCTATTTCTTCTACCTCTTGTTTTCACCATACTTCACCTGAGTTACGGCCTTGGATTCCTTGCCGGCTTAATTAAGTTCTGGAACCGTTGGTCTGATAAGGTTGGTAAAGTCCCCCAAATGTAATTGACCAGATCACCTTGAAGTATTTTTTACCAAAGACACCCCGGCCGGGGTGTCTTTAATTAATATTTAATTGAAGATACAATCCACAATACTCAATAATTCCCATTCACCACCAGATCCTGAATATAAACTGCCACCTGATCTGAAGGAATAAATATAAAACGCCCCGTGTTCGTCCGGGCAGCTTGATATAGCTCTGGTGGGATCTCACGAAAAACGAGTGAGAGATCATCAATCTCCCCGGCGAGACAGGTGAAGGTAGCGACATCCTTTAATGATAAATCAGTCAGCACGGATTTGTCTCCAAGGAATTCGAGCCCCAAACCAGGTAGTTTGATCAGGTTTTCGGTTTGGATAATTTTTGAGTAGAGACCTTTAATGATCTCTGTCTGGCGTTTTATCCGGAACAGATCGTTATCGTTACTCCGATTTTGCGCATACTTCAATGCCGATTTCCCGTCCAGGTGCGTCACCCCTGCAGTACCATAAGCACCGATCGGTTCTTCCAATACAATATCCACTCCCCCAACCGCATCGATCATGCGTTCGAAGTTTGTAAAATGAAAAACCCCATAGCGATCAAAAGTGATCCCATAGTTCTGGTAAAGCGTATTGGATTGCTGCACCACTCCCTGACCCTGCCCCAGAAAGTACTCGCCAAAGCCATAGGCTGCGTTGATCTTGAACTGGGTGATGTTATATTCGCTCAGCCCAGGAATGGGTACCCAAAAATCTCGCGGAATGGATAGGATCAAGATCTTCCGTTCGATAAAATCTACACGCATAATGCGAATGACATCCGCTTGTTCGTGTTCGTCGATCCCAAGCCCAAGCAGGATCATTGGTTCTTTCTGTCCGCAGACCGGCTTTACATCCGCAGGCAGCGCTGTCGGTGTGTTTACCGTAATCGGAGTGACCTGCGGTACAGGAGTTACCAGCGCCACCTCTACCGTTGCATCAACTGGTACTGACGTTACAAGTGGAGTGAATGTCTGAATGGATTCTCCCATAAAAGCAGGCAGCCGTTTACCAAAAAGTGAACCAGTCCATAGATAATACCCACCTGCTGCAAGAACAACCAATACGATCAGGAATATTATCCATTTGCCAGAAGTACGTTTCTGGTTCATACTGATCCGGTTCTCGGTTGGTCGAGTTGTCTGGCTTTGCTGCAAATCCTGGAAAAACCATCTGAGATCAATTCCATGATCTCATCCCCGATTGCGTCTCCCGTTTTATCATCCTTTTGAAACGGATCCGGGATATCGAATACCTGGTCCTCGCAAACTTCAGACATCAGGAACACCTTCTCACCCGCTTCAGGAAATTCGATCGCAAGCGCTTCCCGCTGACTCTCGGTCATGACAATGACCAATGTTGCAGCGGTCAGTATCTCCCGGTTGACATCTCGTGAGCGCACATCTTCAATATCCATATTCCGGGATGCAGCAAAGCGCAGCGCTTGTGGTATTGGCGGAAGTCCATTCTTTGCCCATGTTCCAGCGCTGCTTACCTGCCAGTCTGACGTAGAAGGATCCTTGTTTAGTAAGGAACGCAGATGTACAGCAGCGATTACTGATCTGAACCGATTGGCACTGCATACTAAAAGGATATTCACCATCTCACTTTTCAATCACCGGTCCCATCAACTAACGCGGGATCAATAACAACTCCCCCTTTGTCAGTACATATCCTTCAGGCAGGTGGTTGTATTTACACAGATCCACAATATTAACATTCAACCCCATTGCCACAGTCTCAATTTGTAAGAAATCTTCAGTAACTTCAAAAACCGAAAACTCGGGCAGTGCACTAACATCGGTCGTGTTAACCGGAATTACGATCACCCGGCCAGCGAATAATGTGTTTTCCATCTCAAAATTAATCGCCTGAATAGCATCTGCTGATGTGTTATACGTATTTGCCAGGATGATAAATGCTTCTCCCTCAAGTACGAGATGAAAAACAAGTTCCGGGTTCTCGCCAATAGAAGTTTCAAGGAAATGAGGCGCAATCATAGTTGGAGCAACCGGCGTTTCTGTACTGATCGGTAATAGGTTTTGTGTAATCGTCGCCGTCGGTGGAATCATTGTATTCGTTTCCGACGGCAGGAGGTTCATTGTAGTAATCGGTGTGATTAATTCTCGTCTTAGTAAGGCTGGAATTCCAGAAAGGTTAAAGACGCCAAGCAGTGCAATCAGCGTTACACCGATCAGAGCAACAATAATCACGACCATTAGTGTTAGCCATAGTCTGGATTTCTCTGTTTTCGGAAATTTACCAACCATTGCTTTCGGTAATGGTATTATGCTCTCAGATTTATATACGGGGCAATCAAAATAGTTCTTGCTCAAACAGGCAGTTCTTTGATGAAAATAACTTACTGGAACAACCGGCTTGGATTTGAAGCAACAATTGAATTTGGATGGATAAGACAATGCCGTATCGCGATCATCGCAAAAACCCAAAAAAGGGCAAAGCCCTTCTAATTTTGGATCCTTGGTTATCGCTTGTGTGGGCATGCTTTTCGTTTATTCCCTCTTATGCATGGAGTTGTTTTGCTCAGTGAAATCAGGTGGAACAAAACGATCTAACCGTTTTTTGTCTCGTCACCCTGGGATTCATTTTCTACGATTTCATTTGCAGCTTTCCCATATCTTTTTCCATAATAGTAGTTACGGTTGTAGTAATACTGGGAACGTTTTACTTTAATGTTATTCAGAACCACCCCGAGCAGGTTTGCATTCACCCGATTCAACTGTTCAATGGCATGGCGGATAGCTCCGCGTTTTGTTTTTGTAGGATCCATCACCAGAATCACGCCATCCACACGGGGCGCCAACACAAGTGCATCCGTGACTGCTAACAATGGAGGTGTATCCAGGATCATGGTATCAAAATGGGTTCCAAGAAAATAAATAATGTCCATCATCTTGGACGAATTCAGTAATTCTGATGGATTAGGGGGCAGGCTGCCTGAGGTAATTACACTCAACCCTTTGGTGCTCGTCTTTTTCACTACTCCGATTAATCGATCTGTAGTCCGGATAAAGTAGTCCGATAAACCCAAACGGTTGGTAAGGCCAAAAACCTTGTGAATCGTTGGGCGTCGCAAATCACAATCAATCACGACCACTTCCTTGTTATTATGCGCCATCACCGTTGATAAGTTTGCAACCACTGAGGTCTTGCCATCAGAAGGGGAAGCGCTGGTGATCAATATCGTCCTCAGGGGTTTATCAACCCCGCTGAATTGCAAGTTGGTACGCAAAGAGCGGTAAGCTTCAGATACCGGCGCTCGCGGTTGGGCTACTGTGATGATTTGGTTGCCAGTCGGCTTGTAGCTGGTGATTAAGCCCAGTACAGGTACTCCCCATTTACGAGTGATCTCTTCCGGATCCCGGATCTCATCTTGAAGGAAAGCGACCAGGAAAATGACGCCCGCTGCCAACATAAATCCAACTACCGCTGCTAGCATTCCGCTTTTTATTGGCTGCGGTTGGACCGGATCATAAACAGGGACAGCAGGATCTTTCTGAATTAGAGATGAAGTCGCTTGCGCTTCTGCAAGTTTCAACTGCTGATAAGTCTGGACAATGTAAGCCCTGGATTGTTGATATTGAGAGATGATGCTTTCGTATTGTGATTTTGCCAGAACATCTGCCGGATCCAAGGTCGGTTCAATGGATGGATCCGTTGTTGAAACAGACTCCATTTTCGTGATTACTGCAGATAGTTTTTGCTGGGTCTGGTCTATTTGGTAATCCAGATTGCTTAGTTCGGTTTCCAGGCTTGATTTGAGATCTTTATAGCGGGATGTTTGATCAGAGAGCACTTGTTCAGAAAAAACAGCCACCAGAGTGTTGGCAATAAGCGCTGCTTTTTCAGGATTTTCATCAGTGATAGTTACTTTAATCAATGAGGTATTACTGACCGTCTGTACGCTGACCTGGCCAGCTCCTACAGCAAAGCCTAACCTTCCGGACACAGCATCCAACACTGGGCGAGTTAACATGGTGCTGGTATAGGTTGTAGCTAATTGCTGACCCAAATACAGGGAAGTATAGGTATCAATGGAAGTTCCTGAAGCTGCATTTACCTGGACAAGTGTGGTGGATTGGTAGACGCGCTGCTGCTGGTTGGTGATAAAGTAAGCCACTCCCCCAGCGATTAGTGCGGCTAGAATTAATAGCCAAGCCCAATGCCAAAGGATTTGTGCATACTCGAGTACACTCTCCAGGCTGCTTCGTTCTTCGGTTTCCATATCCAATCCCATGGACATTTCCCTTCCTGCTTAACAAGTTAAGTATAAATCAAATTGCTGGTAATGAATTTCTACAATAAATTTATTGACTGCTCACAAAAATCCCGTCACCATTTCTTGTCGAGCACAAAATGTATCCCGGGTTTGAACCAATTTCCCAATTAATATTGATCACTTCTTTGAAAGTGATTTCCGAACTGCAATAGCCACCATTTCTACCTGCTTGTCAATAAGCATTGGGTATAAAGGTAAGGTGACCTCTCGCCTGGCGATATCTTCAGTAACAGACAGGTTTGAACTGTCTGGTTTTTCACTTTTAAACGAGGTGAACTGATGGATCGGAGGGTAATGAATGCTGGTTTGTATTCCATGGTCCTTCATATTCTCCATAAATTTCAACCTGTCATTCCCCTTTGGCAATAGGATAGGCATGATGTGATGCGCGGAAATTCCAGGGTGATCCTTGAATGGAATTATCATTTCTGGTACTAATTCTCCCAATAACTCTCGATACTTTCCGGTGATCTCACGGCGCCGGGCATTGTAGCCATCCAGTTTCTTGAGCTGTTGCCGGCCGAGCTCTGAGCGCATCTCGTCAATGCGATAGTTGTACCCCAGATCAACCACGTCGTAACTCCAGGCGTGACCCTGGTGGCGGTCCCAGGTGAGTGAGGTCATTCCATGTGAACGCAGCAGTTTAAACTTCTCTGCCAACCCATCATCATCTGTAACGATCATCCCACCTTCACCAGTGGACAGGTTTTTATTGGAAAAGAAACTGAAGCATCCAGCTGCTCCAAGCGTACCCAGGTGTTGCCCGTCCAGAAAAGACCCCACCGCATGCGCAGCATCTTCGATTACCGGGATGTGGTGCTTACTTGCCAAATCCAGGATCGCGGACATATCACACGCATATCCGCCGTAATGCATGACCATGATGGCTTTTGTGCGGGGGTTGATCAAGGCTTGCATAGACGCCAGCGAAATCGTCAGATCATTCTCGCCATTAATGTCAGCAAATACCGGAGTAGCTCCAACGTAGCGTACAGCATTGGCTGTTGCCACAAAGGTCAGTGATGGCACAATTACTTCATCCCCTGGGCCAATCCCGAGCGCGAGGCATGCCATATGCAGGGCTACCGTGGCATTGGACACAGCCAACGCATGTCTTGCACCCGTATACTGTTTAAATTCCTCTTCGAACTTCTGAGTGATGGCGCCCATGGTCAACCACCCGCTATCCAGTACGGCTTGAACGGCGTTCTTTTCTTCAGGTCCAAATTGAATATCAGATAGCGGAACAACCCAATTCATAAATTAATCCTCCGGCAGGAATTGATCGCGCATAATTTCAAAATCAGCACTGGCACGATCATAATCATCCGGTCTGCCCAGGTCTTCCCAGTATCCCTTATAAACATATCCTGAAACTTTTTCTCCTGCCGCTATCAGTTTCAAAACCAGGTCAGGTAGATCTAGGTATTCTCCCTTAGGGATGTACTCCAGCACACACGGTTCAAAAACATAAATTCCCATGCTGACCAGATAATCAAAACTTGGCTTTTCCTGGTACCCGCAAATGCGTTTGTCTTTATCCAGTTCGATCACACCCAGGTTAATATCCACCTTGCGTTTATGGCTGGCAATGGTCGCGATAGCCCCCTGTTTGTGGTGATAACTGATCAAGTCAGCAAAATCCAACGTGGTTAACACATCTCCGTTAGTCACTAAAAAGGTATCGTCCAAACCTTCCACGTTGGCAATTGGACCTGAGGTTCCCAGAGGTTTTTCCTCATATGAATAGGTAATATTTAATCCTAAGCGCGTGCCGTCCTGAAAGAAAAGCTTCATCAGGTCCGCCAGGTGTCCGACCGTTAGAACAACATCCCGAATCCCAGCTCTCTTCATCTGCCGCAGCATGATCTCCAGGATCGGTTTATCCCCAATCGGCATCAATGGTTTTGGAATGATGCGTGTGTACGGCGCCAATCTTCGTCCTTTTCCCCCTGCCAGAACAACGGCTTTCATTGATCTCCCCTTTTTCTCTTTAGAATTCATATTTTCCAATCCGGTAATACTCCAGATGCTCATTGATCCATTGGATGGTCTGTCGAAGTCCCTGGTCCAGTTTCACTTCCGGTTTCCAACCCAATACTTCACGCGCGAGTGTGTTGTTGGAGATCAGACGTAATACCTCAGATTTCTCTGGGCGCAAACGCTGATCTTCTACTTCCACTTCCACTTTCCGGTTTACCAATTTAATGACAAGCTCAGCCAATTCCCCGATCTGGATCTCCTGCCCGGTACCCAGGTTAAAGGTCTTTCCCAGTCCCCCTTCGGCACAGGCTGCCTTCAGAAATCCTTCGACTGTATCGCTTACATATGTGAAATCCCGAGTGGCGGTAAGATTTCCGAGTTTAATGGTATCCCGCGCCAGCGCCTGGGTAATGATTGTTGGAATGACCGCCCTTGCCGATTGACGCGGTCCATAAGTATTGAAAGGTCGTACCGTAACCACTGGTAATCCGTATGCGCAGAAGTAACTTTCTGCCAGTTTATCTGCACCGATCTTGCTGGCAGAATAAGGCGATTGCCCCTTCAGGGGGTGAGATTCATCGATCGGAACAATTTTCGCGGTACCGTACACCTCGCTGGTGGAAGTATGCACCAGCCTCTCCACACCAAAATCCCGGCACGCCTGGAGGACATTCAGGGTGCCATTGATGTTTGTGTTAGCCACTTCTACAGGATGATAGTAAGAATAAGGTATTGAGATCAATGCCCCCAGATGTAAAACCAATTGCTGACCATGCACTGCTTTGCGAACGGCGTCTTCATCCCGCAGGTCACCGCCGATGATCTCCACTTCCTTCAGTACCTTTGAATCCAGTTCTCGAAGTAATCCAGCATCACCCCTTGAGTTATACCTTACAAAGGCTCGTACATTTGCCCCTCGCAGGATCAACGCCTCAACAAGGTGGCTGCCAATAAAACCACCCGCTCCTGTCACCAGTACATTTCTAGCTTGAAGCAGGTTACTCATGTTTCGGTTCTGCCTTCCTGACCTGTAGGCTAAAGTATTTACTGAGCACATCAAGCAACTCCGGGATGACCAGTACCCTGACTGGAAGCTCATGAATTTGTTTTAGCATTCTGTCGCGTTCCAGTGGACTAATTTTATTGATTGCAAACAAAACCAGGCCGATACTCTTCTTCTTCACAATTTCTTGTAGGTCGCGCATCGTCCCCAAAACAGGGATACCGTTGACACGTTGATTTACCTTGCGCAAGTCATCATCCACCAAACCCACTATCGAGAAAAGTGGCGATAATTTACTTTTTTCAAGCAGCCATATCGCCAGTTGTCCACAATCCCCTGCACCAATCACAAGTACTCTTTCACCCAGTCTACTGGATTGGGCTCGCCACCGGATCCAACGGGAGCCGAGGCCGGTAATTAACCGCTCGCGATAACGAACCACAACAAACCCAAAAAACGAAAAAATACCGAATTGCACCAGCATTGGAGCTGGTAGGTGGATTTTCGAATAAACCTCGGCTATTCCGATAAAAAATAACATTGCCAAGATAGTAGAGAATGCCAGATCTACTACGTGGATTGGGCTGGCATAACGCCATGTGATATTCTTTACACCAAATAGGGTGTTCGTAATCGCCAAACCCAAGGCAAGAGCTGCAGCAATCAGCGTCATGCGCTCAAACCCCACATCCAATGGTGCGGAAGCCCGCCACAGCAGGACTACCAAAGAAATTGATAAAAACGCAACTAATGTATCCACTAGGAACCAGGAAATGAATTTACGTAAAACCCATGAAAACGGTCCTCCAAATAATCGGCGTTCTGCAACTTTACTTGTGCGCCACATGGGAAGAAGCAAAGTAAGCGTCATGAAGATCACGTCCAGGTCACCTAAAATTGTAAAATAACGGACATACAGCTGATCAAGGCGAAGTTTTTCAGGCACAATGGACCGCAGGTAATCATCCATCACACTTTGGCTGCTCAGTAGGTCTTCTTCATTTCGGTAAGCCACAGATGCAGGACTGGTGATACCTGGACGGACTGAAAGCACCTCGTTGCGTACTTCCTCAGGCCAGCTATCCGCGATTGCCGGGAATTCGGGACGTGGACCAACAAAACTCATGTCCCCATTGAGCACATTCCATAATTGCGGAAGTTCATTGATCTTCGTATCCCTCAACCACTCACCAAATGGGGTGATCCGCTTGTCATTTTTTACAGTCAATGGAGAGCCATTGTAACTCTCCGGACACTCATACATGGTGCGAAATTTATGGATTTGGAAGGTCTTATTTTTCAAGCCTGCCCGCGGTCCATGAAAATAAACCGGCCCTGGAGAGTCACGCTTAATTCGGATCGCGATATAGGCAAAGACCGGCCATAGGAAAACCAATCCTATTGCTGCTCCCAGGATGTCAAAAACTCTCTTGATGAAGAAGGAAAACCAAGGACGGGTCAGCGCCATCGATTCTGGTTTAGCGTGAGCAGATATTTGGTCATCAATAATATCAATTGTGTTACCCACAATAAAATCCCCTGTTAAGAACCATTGCTAACAGCTTTGGTCCTTTGTTTTTGCAAATTTCTGAATATTAGTAATTATACCTTAGAGACCATTGTTTAAAAAATTCCAGGGTGAACCTTTCAATTATGTCAGACAACTGCCTATTGCCTTCGGGAGTTTATTGTTAGTTATCCTAAATTGTGAATAATGCCCTTGCGTCGCTGACCGATAATGAACGATTACAATGCAAGACTATACTATAATTCAGGGAAATGACTCCCAAAGAATTAATATATTTTTGTTTCAAGCTCGCCTGCGATGGCGAATCTGACACACTCAAGCAGATCGTCCCAACTATAAGACCTGAAGTATTAGGTAATGTCCAACATTTCTTGACCCGGCAAGGAATTGCCCCGATTATTTATGATCACATTTTGAATTCCCAATATGATATTTTTCTCCCTAAGGAATTTGTGGAGGAATTAAAACAAGCCTATCTCCACAATGCAGCTCGCAATCTGTATGCTAACAAGCAACTCGAAGAAATTTTAAGCAGACTCGAACAACACTCCATCCCGGTCATGTTGCTCAAAGGTGCACACTTTAGCTTTTCCATTTACAAAAACGCAGCCTGTAGGCCAATGTCCGATCTAGACCTGCTTTTCCAACAAGCCAACCTCTCAAAAGGAGTCGCTGAGCTGAAATCCCTCGGATATCGGATGAGTGGACCAATTTGGGAAGGTCCTCAGCACCACCTGCCACCGATGGGGAAAAAAGGTTACCCATTTCCAGTCGAAGTCCATAATTCACTCGCCACCCACGTGAACTCCACCATCCTTACCCCAGAATTGATCTGGGAGACAGCTCAAATAGGATCATTATTTGATCATCCGGTTAGGCTGCTCACGCCCACAATCGCCTTATTCTATGTCTGCGTACATGCAGTTTACCAGCACTTGTTTGTTAATGCCGCACGCTCGCTTTTTGATATCGACACTCTCATCCGTTATTACGGGAAAAACATAGACTGGAATACCCTCTGGAATTATGCTGAACATGATGACTGTATTCCGGGAATTGCTTTTATTTTGAAACTCTCCACGCAGCTACTCTACACCCCTCTGCCTGAAAAGGTTCTTGAAACAATCTCCTCAGTTGAATTTCCTGAAGGGATTGAGGAAAATATTTTTGAAGTCATGTTATCCGGGGAGCAAATGCCGGATGTGCCACCCGATGGATTGATCAATTCATTTAAATGGTGGTTGAAAAAAATGGGTAAATTTTCAAATTCCGTCAATAATGCTCAAAACAAGAGAATTGGCGATTCACCATCAAGAATGCAAGCTGGGACATTTTTCCGCCGATCCGGCTTCCTCTTAAAGGACTACTTCTCTGCAGTATTGAACCTACGGCATATAAAAACCAATCAGCAAAAAATGAATGCAAATCTCAAATTACGCAGATGGCTGAGAATCCGTTGAATTTCTATAGTGGAATTTGTTTAGGAACAATCAACTAATAATTGGTTTTGAAGACTACACGCAATTATTGAACATCAGGCAGATCCTCAAAGGCAGAGAAATTCTTCTCCACCTGAGAACCTTCAGTAATTACATCTTCTCCATACTTTAACCAGGCATGCGCATTAATAGATCCCTCTACCTTTCGAACACCTATGCGCAGCTCAGTGAAGATCCCTCTTCGGCAAAGTAGCCAGAAGGCCAGTAATGCCTGTCGCAAACACGTGGCTCGAACAATGCCATATCTAGCCGCGATCGAAACCAGGTATACGCAATGCTTTGCTTCATCGAGGGCTTTTCCTGCCTGTCCAGGAAAAATGTGTCGCTTTCCGGGATGGGTTGCCAGGAAAGTGTAAACTTTCTGATATCCAAACCAACTCAACGCAATCTGGACCTGTACCAGTAGAAATGCATATGCGATTAACTTAAAACGATCTCCAAGCGGGAGTGATTGATATTTCGCCCACTTACTCATCCAACGCTCGAATCAATCCTGATTTTTCCAAGTCATCAATAAATTGAACTAGATCATCCCACAATTTCTCACCAGTCACTTCGTATTCGTCCTTCAATATAGTGTACGCCACACCTAGGTTGGCAGAAGTGATCAGCACATCGAACATGCGCATGCTGTCTTCATCCAGGCAATAATATTGGTTATTATACAGGTTCAATAAAACCGCTTCACGTTCCAATTCCTGGAGCAGTGCATTTTCAGTTTTTACAATTTTTAAATTTGGAGTAATTTTCATAAATACTTTTGTATTTCCTGTGTTTTTCAATTAAAGACTCTGTTCTAAAAGTTCCTTGACCGCCGGAAGTATATCTCGCTGATGAGCATAAGACAAGCGATATCCCGTTACTTGCCTGGCAGCCTGTGCACAAAATGCCAGGTGCGCCGTTAAAAGCTCGGGGGTAAACATACGCGATCCTGCAGTGTTTCCCAGAATTACTCTCGTCGTTTCATCTCTGGAAAGCGGCATTAACATTGGTGTTGCAGCTGAGTTACCAGGATCGAGCAAGTAGACATAATCGATCAGTACGGTTTCCGGTAGGTTTAACGATGGTTGCATCAGTGCTGGTAGTTTGAGTTGTGGAAATTGCGTCCAACCTGTCAATCCACCCTCACTCAATGAAACTGGAAGAATGTCATCCGCAATACGCTTCCAACTTGGTTCGCCTTCTTCATCAAGATAAGCAGCCAAAGTCGATTTGCCATAACCTGACTCACCCAGGAAAACCATCCCTTTGTTATTGAAGGAAGCAGCACTGGCATGCAGGCACCATTTACCTCCAAGAGCTAAAGCCAGTACCAGCGCAGGACCTAGAACAACTTCCTGTTCAAGGTCGGTTAGTTCTGAGTCTCCCACAACAGGTAAAATAGACTTGCCAAAAGGTGCAATGTAGAAATCGCGGAAATTTGCGACTTTCAAAACCAATCCTGCTCCTGCAGACCAGACCTCAACTGAACAATTTTCCCTGGCAACCCATCCCATGGACCTACTGATTCGCTTCTCTGTTTTGGATATTTTCACAGGTGCAGGAGATAAAGTTGCACTGGATACTTTGTATAAATCTCGATTAGAGAGAACGCTGGAGAGTGTAATCTCCTGCCCGGAAAAACAATATTGAATCACAAAACCGCCAATAGCCTTATGGATATCCAAGACAAGACCAGAAAACCAGCCGATGGGCTATCCTCCTGGTGGAGTTGTCAGGTTAGGATAAGGCGAATAAGTAGTACTTCCTGTAGATTCGTTAAACATGCCTAAAGTCGATCCCAATGTCAATGACCTTAAATCACCAAGCTTTTCTAGACTTGGAGGCTGATACGGTTTTTTTTTGTGGCTCCCGTCCTTAATTTGATCAAATACTTCATCTAGAGTTACTGGTCTATCCATAATTTCCTCTCTACAACTAATTAATCAATGATTTTTGCCAGAGGTCAAAAAAAGCACATAGTGCGGGAATGGTGGATCTTTGAGCCTTATATAGTGTTGAATTTTCAAATTGCCAATTATTATATAAAAAATCCCTGTTGACATATTTATCCCAAAAAACTTCATCCGAAAACAGGCTTCTCTCAATTTCAACGCTTTTTTGCTCAACTCCATAATCATAAAACGTTAATAAATCTGTTTTTCCGACTCTGGATCTGATTACCTCGGGTAGGATTCCAGTCATTGCGGTACGCAATATGAACCTTGAAATACCATGGGAATAAAGTAAGTAGCCTGGCAAGCCAAGGACAAACTCAATCAACCGCTGGTCGCGAAACGGGTTACGTAGTTCAAGCGAATAACGGTTGGTATTATAAATCTCACGAGTGTGACTCGCTGCATTATTCAAGGTTAACATAGCGTCTTGTTGCTGTGAAACTTTCTTAATTGATTTCAAGTCAATAAAACTTGCTGCATAAGGCGTAAGCCAGGCGGGAGGTACAGGATTTTTTCTCAGTGTATTCATACCAGGTATTCGAATTAACAATTGTTTAATCAAGCGCATGAACACTTTTGACCTAATAGCACTGGATAAACCAGACTCTGTCGACATGCTTGCAATCTCTTGGCTAAACTGATGATAGCGTCCATCCAACATTAGGTCAGTTAACCATTCCGATGAACCCGCATAAAGATTATCCCCATACATCCCGGTTAGTAACACACGGAAGCCCTCGTCTCTGGCTCGTGAATATGTGCTTTCAAGTATCAAACGGTAAGGATTGGCAGGCGGCCAACTTGGATCTATTGGCCAATCTGGCCATGTTCTATATGGCCAGGCATCGTCACTAAGTACTTCAATCGTCCGTGTTCCATATTGGTCACGGATAGCATTGATATATTTACGTTCATCACAATCTGTAAACTTATCGAACACGTAGGATATCGTGGTCAATTGTGCTGGTGCTAGCATCCGTGCTGCCAGGCAAGCAATTGAGGTGGAATCTAACCCTCCACTCATCATAATTCCAGGAGGTGTAATCGCTCGTAGACGGCATCGCACACTCATTTCCAACAACTCTCGGAATTCCTCGATGTATTCAGCTTCGGGGTGCTTTTGGCTGCGTTTTTTAGGGTTTGGATGCCAGTATCTTTGTTTTTCTACCAAATCAGTATTCACTGCCATCCAGTGAGCTGGCAACAGTTCATAGATATCTTTAAAAAAGGTCTGACCATCCTCTGGCATTCGATGAGAGAAATGATAGGCAACAGCTCGATCATCTATCTCCAATTGTCCAATCAACCCTGCAGTCACCGCCCAGGGTTCAGAAGCTATAACAACATGTGTCCCTTGGAAAGAGTAGAATAATGTGCGGTCGCCAACAGGATCACGAGCACACACGATTCTTTCTTTCTGGGGATCATTAATAACAAGGGCGTATTCACCTATCATGCCCTTGAAACAATCTGTTCCCCAACGGGCATAAGCAATCAGCACAAGCCCTGCATCCGAAAGCTGATGAGCTTCTTCGGAGTGAATGTTCAAACGATTAATTAGATCAGGACGGTTGTCTAACCGGCCATCCAAAACTATAGTGTACGGTAGACCTCGTAATTTCAGGGGTTGGCGCTCTCCATTTTCTTCGGGAGTAGTCCAGAAGTGCAGGTGGCCCATAGCAACGGCTCCGTCATGCCAGGTATCCTGACCATCAGGTCCCCGATGGTTGAGTCGCTTCATGATAGATCCCAAAACGCTGGGATTAACCAGCGTCTTGGTACGATCAAAGATCACTGCAAAACCGCTCACGTTATATATCCATGTAATATTACGGCTCTATTACTAGTGCTGGATCACCCATGAGTGACCATCCAAGTAGGACATCCAGCATCTCCGGATGTTCTTCACCCAATTGTTTCTTGGCATCCTGTACCGCCTGTCCAAGAGTCATTCCAGGCGTCACAAGATTCGGTGTAAGGAGTTCTCCTAACAACATTTCTGAAGTAATTTCGGACAGGGTTGTGGCACCGAGGACTGCTGCCGCTCCTTTGTCACCCGTGAAGAGAAAATTCTGTACAAGGAAGTTGTAGTTTGGATAAACAAAGTAGTTATTCCAACATCCCCACTGTACTACCACAAAAGGTCTACCAGCGTTCGTCAACCTCGCAACATCCGCTTGATTAAATAAACCGCTAAAGGTCCAATCTGCTGGTCCGGAATGTCCGGTAAAATTTACAAGTGCGGTACCAGCATTCATAGCTGACAGCAATTTTGTTCGGGCTATCGACAGGGCAATATCTTCCAGAGAGACACTTTCTACTGACCAACCATCAGGTAAGGACTCCACCATAGAATCACTAATCTGTTTAAAAGAGTAACCCTGATCATACTTGTCCGAAGCAAAGATGGCAGTCTGTCCGTAATCTTTAGTGGCATACGCAAGTGTCTTTTGAATTACGAGGTTTAATTCAGCGGCAGTGCGAACCGGGAAACGCCCGATAGCAAGGTCTGGGATGTTATCCCCATTGAAATCAGTATACAGCGGGTCCGCAGGGGCAAAACTGATCACCGGTCCAGTCTCTGCATACAACGAAGGAATGAAACTGATGCTGTTTTGCTTGGTGTAGTTGTGATAGTCAAATGTGTCACCACCCACCAACAATACATATTTTGTTCCAAGGTTATCTGCGGCGTACTTGATGTACTGCCGGATGGCGTCTGGGTCAAACACACCATAAGTGTATTGTGTATAAAGGTCTGTCACATCCACAACACTTACAGTGTATTGTGACTGACGGGCAGCTACCAATGGCTGTAAATTGGCTATGAAATCAGGATGGGAGATGATCAGGTATTCCGCCGGCTCGTTTAAGTCAACATTTATGGGGGCGGCTCCAAATTCAGGAATCAGGAGTTCGGTCTCAGCACTTACAAAGTATGTCGAATTTGATGAACCACCCAGGAAAGCAGCTGTAAATGTGCCGCTTGTTTCTTTTGTTACTGTAGGTGTAAGCTTTATTATCTCTCCTGAAGGATCAATACGGTAAACTAGCACACCATCGGTGGGCAGGTTGCCAACCTTAAATCCTGCAGCCGCCGAATTAAACTCCAGGTAACCATTATGCGCTAAAAACCTGCTCGGGTAGGAGATACTAAATTGATCCAATCTTTGGATCTCATGCTTGACTCCTGTTGTTCCAGGAAGCGTGAGGCGTAATGTATTTGTTCCTTCGATAAGAACTCCAGCTGGAATGGTTAGGTTAAGAGTCTTTTCAATCGAACCATCGAAAAGCTCATCTGCCAGGCTTATGCCATTTATGCTTACCTGTAATCGATGATCCGGAGTTTCTGGCCAATCTGTTGTTCCCCATACCGTTAGTTTTAATTCCGTTTGGGAGTTAGAATCACTCAACCCGTTGATGGTAAACGGTAGATTCCAATACTTGGGCGTTGTGTAAACCAGCAAGGAAGTATCGAACCAGGGGTCCTCACCTGGAACATCCTGCGCATACTGCTTCTGGTTATGGATAGTCAGCGTTTCAATGAAAGATTCTGCGTAAATGGTTTTTTTCGAGACACGCTTGCTATCCACTGAAACCCGAAGAGGTTTCATCATATTGAGTTGCAACGTATAGATATTCGTGTCTGTGTAAAGCGTGTCCAATGCTTGACCGTAAAATTCGATATAAGAACCTGGTGCAAAAGTTTTTCCACCAAAAATATAGATCGGCACAGCTTTGCCACTGCTGGTCAATCCAATTTTCGCGGTCTGCACACCATTAAGATCGTAGCCAGCCGTTTTCAACATTTCGTAAGTTACTCGGTAGATTCCGGTTTTGTTCACCTCAAAGTTGAGAGCCGATGTGGGCGCTTTCGTGATATTCGTAATTGTCAGCCCGGGTGCCAGATTTCGCTGGCGTTTTGTATCTTTGGCGCTGTTCTCCACCTGGATGAGATTCCAGTCAATTACATCGTTTTGAGTTCTATCACCATATTCCTTGCTGAGCTGGAACGGACCGTGGATTTTAGCTTCACCGGCAACACTGACGTCTTCAATATAGAAAGTGTTCCCGCTCACAGTGGCTGTGTAGGTGTAATCCTGGCTGTTGAGCGAGTCAACAACCTTTGATCCGATCACTTCAGGGTTGATCAATTTACGCGCAGTTTCATCGCCAACGTAAAGGTTAAAACCCATGTTGCCAGTCTCAGTAGCTGTTGACCAGCTGAAGGTTACGTTTGTTCCATTTCTTACTGCTTTGAAGTAGGAAAGGGTTACCGGCGTGTGTATTGGAGTGCCGCCAAGTAAGGTGATTTCATAATCCTCCACTTCACCCACAGTCGGTTGACCTGAAATGTTTATTGCCTGTCCATTAGGAAGAGGAGCATCTCCAGGATAAGCAGAGTAAACACGGAATCGAGCATGAAGTACACGTCCGTCCTCAACATTTGTGCCTGCCGGAATTGTGAATGAATATTCCGTTGTACCTGTTCCGGATACTTCCTTATTATCTACAATCCAATCCTGCGAATCAAACTGGCTATCCCCGTCCCAGTCAAGCCAACCGTTCACATAGCATGTCAACTCGGCAGGACAATGATACCCAATTTTGGCCAAACCGACATATGTTGTCCATGTACCCCTAAATGTCACTCCGTCATCCGCACGCTCAATAACAAAAATGGAATTGTTTTTTCCATCCGCCTCGACCGGCACTGTCGCTCCCAAGTAAGTACCATTTGCTGAACCATCGGTAATATGGCGTGCGCCATCATCTGCGAACAAATTCATTCCGGAATAAATAGACGGTAAATGACCAAAGTTAGCAGGAAGCTTGGGAACTATTACTGTATCTTCGTTTGATGCAAATCCTCCGGCATGAGCAGTGGCAATATTCACAACACTTGCAATGTCAGCAGGCTGGGTGGTGTAAGTTGCTGAGCAGCTGATGCTTTCGCCAGTATCAAACCAATCGTCGAAATCTCCGACGGTAGTGAGAGATGAGCAGTTCTCGTCAATCGCTTTGTCGTCTGCTATTGTTACGGGGCCGATCAAGCTGGCTCCGCTGTTAGTAACTATATAGGTGTAATGCAACACCTGACCGGCAGCAGTATAGTATTTTTCCATGGCGGTCTTCACGAGCGTCAATAGTGGGGTGGCAAAGGTGGCTGTTGATAAGATCGGCGTCGGTGTTTGAGTTGAGGTTGCGGAAGCCGTGTTTGGATTAATTCCTGATAAAGCATTAACCGGACCGATAACACATTCGACCATGGTTTCTTTTTCAAGAGTGGCTGGTCCGCAGACGGGATTCAAACCAAATTCGGGATCTGTAGCTACTACGTTCGTAAGCTGAACATCACCGGTATTTTCCATGATGAATTTATAGTAAACCGGAGCACCCTCTGCAACAACCAGGTAGTAACTCCAGGGTCCGGTATCGGACAAAGCGATCTGCTTTAAGAACGACAACCTGGGCGCAGGATCACGCACATAAATGGTATCGGTGGCGGTGTTGCCAGTACCACCGTTGGCAGAAGATACCGCTCCGGTAGTGTTGGTGTAGAAATTCACTGATCCGATCATACCGGTGACCGTTACAATGAAAACACAACTCCCGTAAGCCGGAATAGTTGCTCCGCTAAGGGAGATCGTTCGAGGAGCTGTAACAGCCGGAGTAACTCCGCAATCAGCACTTGAAGCTGAGGTTATATCTATCCCAACAGGCAGCTCATCGGTAAAAGCCACACCAGTGAGCGCAGTCGTCGGATTGGGATTGGTGACCATGAAGGTTAATGAGGTCGTTTGCCCTGTTAAAATCGTTTCGGCAGCAAAGGATTTGACAATACTCGGGGGTCCAATGACCGTGATGTCATCCCAACCAATGCCAGTTGAAGTCTTATTCTCGCCACTTTCGAAGGCAGTAATGCGACCGGTGTAATTATCAAATTTACCAAGCGCAGTTGCCACTACAGGCACACTGACGGTACAGGTGGCTCCTGACGCCAAAGCAGCCCCACTTAATGTAATTGTAGTGGTTCCACTGATAGCAGAGAGAGTGCCACCGCAGGTATTGGTTTGAGTCCCGGTTGTAATGCTTAACCCGGTTGGCAGGACATCACTAAAGGCTACACCGGTTAAAGGTCCGCTGCCCGGATTTGTGCTTGTATTGGCAATGTTAAAAGTTAAGAGTGATGTACCATTGAGTACAATCGGGTCTGTCCCAAACGATTTGGTAATGGTTGGCGGTGGGGGGTCGCAGTAGTTACCTGTGAATAAAATATTATCAACCACTGCAACTGCATCCTTACCACTGTTCGATGCATTATAGGGATAAATCCTAAAGACTGTGTTACCTGCCGGGAAATACCCTGTTCCGATTGCACCTGAATAAGGAGTAAGCGTACCGGTCACTCCTGTCATCGAGGTTAAAAAGGTCTCGCCAGTTGGACCCGGTGGATCGTAAGAGAAATCAAAACTGGTCGGACCATTTTTTAGTTCAGCCAGCGAAAAATTCCAAACGACGTTTTCATAATATGTTGTGTCAACAGTAAATTGAAAATATTTTGCAATATCCCGACTTGTTCCACCCAATTTTCCCGTCATTTCCCAGACTGGGTTACCTGGGTAAGTGGTGGCATCTATTGCAAATGCCTCAGAGGTTGTGCCTATGCCTAATGCTGCTGCTGTTCCTACTCCATTCCCAATCGTTGTAGGAGGAGGGGGTGAAACGGTTCCATCCACCTGCCACAGAGCCAGGGTTGCACCATTGGTACAGGAGCGAACACTTGCTGCCACGGTCAAATCATCGGTGGCAGAGATACCAGTATAGTCTGTGCCTTCCATGGTGAATCCAAGGTTCCCGGTGAGGTTTGTGTAAATTCCTTCTGTTGACGCAGTCACTTTTAACTTGATGGTACAGGTGCCATAAGGTGCAAGGGTGATATTTGAGAAATCAACACCTGTTGCCCCGGCTGTTACACTTGCAGGAGAAGGACTGGCGCCGCACCCGGTGTACATGAGATTAGGCGTGGCAGCAACCGTCATTCCTGAAGGCCATTGGATGGTTTCAGGTATGACTGTTGTATCTGTAAAGTTTACGTTTGTGAGTTCCAGGTTGCTCGGGTTGGTGATACTGAATGTTGCCCATGAGGTATCCCCTGGGACGATCGCGTCGGGAACAAAGGACTTGGTGAATGGGATCCGCGCCGGATCCAGGTTGTAGAGATCGCGGGCAGCGCCAACATAATCTGCATTATAGTGGTAACTGGAACCGGAAAAATCGTAGATCATACCGTTTACTGGCGTCGGGTCACCAGAGCGGTATCTAATAATCCTCACCTGGTAAGTGGTGATCACCGTCCCACCGTTTTTTCCTGTTGAAGTGCAGGAACGATAATTGGGGGCATTGGGATCATTTACCCAGGTACAGCCATCACCATATAACTTGTCCGTAGGGTTTTCAGCTGAATAGGCTGTGTAGTTAGTTTCTACTGAAAGAACCCGGAAGTATACATTTGGCAGATTCAGGTAACTTTCGATTTGCTCGTAGCCATTGGTGGCTGTCGAGGCGGTAAGACGAAGGAAATAAGTGTTACCTTGTAAAAGCGTTAAAGTAGAGCCCGCTGCAAAGCTGGTGAAATTCACACCATCTGTACTCAATTCCAAATTTTGCTGACCATTGCGGCTTTGTGAGATCAGGTGTTCCACAAAAAGTTCTCGTGGGATGGGGGTACTATATGTAGAGCCGCTACTTTCACTTACAGAGATGTGGTAACGGCGAGCGGTATTATAAGCACTGCTCGTCCGAGTGACTTCCACTTCATAATAAATATCTGTACAAGCACCTGGCGCCAGGCTGGAGTAATTTAGTGTATCTAAAGTTCCACCGGATAAATTAACGTAAGCGTTAGCAGAATCCCAGTTAAAAGTCGCCGTCAACGCTCCAGAATCTTGAGTTCCTGTATTACATACTCTGGCTCCCACGGGGAAGGTATTGGGACCAACATTCACGTTATTGCTGTCCAGCCCGATCACATTCCAGGTAATTGGTTCGATAGTCAATGTTGTCGCACCCGAGACAGTGCCTTGGGGCGGGTAAAGAAATCCAAACAACATAATTACAATCAATAAACCATTTATAACAGGTTGGATGGCAACACGCTTCATTGTCCCTCGCTTGACTTTTTTCTATATTGTTGGAAACCAAAATAATATCGGAATCTACCTATTCTATACTAAACAAACCTGTTAAGTAAAGTTACATAAGTACATTAAGTACCATTACGGGGAATTTTTTACGTAGAATTTACATCTATTAAATCCAGATGTTACAAAATAAGATCGGATAACTAATTAAAACCTTCCCAGGATAGAAGTCATTTGATTTGCATCTCTCAAAGAGGACGATAAGCGGAAATCCAAAAAAGGTTTGACACGTCATGTCAAAAGAACACCTTCCTTGAAGAATAGAGGAAGGCGTTAAGCGGGCTCATTTTGACTTACTAATTTAGGGGTGTTTTATGGTAAAAAAGCCGGACGTTAAGAAACAATCTGCAAACAATAAGCGCAAAGAAATGCATCGATTATTTAATTGGATCCATTACAATCTGAGGAAATTATCGTGATCTTGGGGTATTTTTTACCGCTACCACGTCTTGAACTGAGAGATCCACCGGCACTTTCCGATTTTGAAGCATCTTCAGGAGCACTCGAACTCTCTCCTTGCCGGGGATGCGTGAATCAATGATGCCTTCATACCCCTCAAATGGACCCTTTTCAATTTTTACAAGCGTCCCAGGCTTGATCCCGGGCGATTTCTGCCCGCCGGCTGCGTTAATTTCATCCACTTTCACCCGGATGGCATTAATGATTGGTTCCGGCACAATTGAAACTTCCCCGCCAAATGATACCAGCCTCACCACGCCGGGGATGTGTTCCAGGTTGGTGACGCTGTTCTTTTCGAGATCAATACGTAAAAAGAGATAGCCTGGAAAATAGGGTTTGTGCTTGCGGGCACGCGGATTGACCGGTTTTACCCGGATGCGCGGATAATAAACCTCAACATCACGCGAGATCAATTGCCCTTCAAGAAACTCCTCACGGTTTGGTTTACTGCGTGCCACGTACCAAAAAAGTGCCATTCCGATAAATTCTCCAGTTTGCAGGTGCGATTGCTGAGTGTCAACAAATAGTGACACAGCATTTAAAATTCATTCTGATTGCACTCCACAATCATACCAGCAAGAGTTATGGGTTTGGTGAACCAGCTGCTTGATAATAGGTCATGTTGGTTTGCTGGTCAAATGATGAATACCAGGATTGCCGCCCAGGAATACAATGACTAGAAATTGTTTAAGAACAAATCCGTCAAATCTGGATCAAACTCAATAGATTTGTGATCGAGAATGTATTTTCGAACCTCGTCTTCTGGCCAAGCTTTGCGATATGGTCTCTCTGAACGTAACGCATCCCAAACGTCAATGATAGAGAAAATTCGTGCGGCCAGAGGGATCTCGAGACCTGCAAGCCCACGGGGATATCCTTTGCCATTCCAGTCCTCATGGTGACAATAAGGGATGTCCAGCGCAGGTTCCAGATACTCAATTGGAGAAAGCCAGCCGTAAGCATAAACCGGGTGCATCCGCATGAGTTTCCACTCTTCTTCTGTTAATTTTCCCGGTTTTAATAGGATCGAATCAGGTATTCCCAGTTTCCCGATATCATGTAACAGTGCTCCTCGGCGAATGTGCTCAAGAGCGCTTTTGTCTACACCGGCCAATTTTGCCAATTTGACAGTGGCCTCCGTTACTCTAAGCGTATGCCCTTCAGTCTCATGGTCGCGAAGATCCATTGCCTTGGACCAGCCTTCGATTGTCTTGTCATAAGTAGTGACCAATTCTTTATTCATACGCGCCAGTTTATCCCGCTGGTTTGTGATGTTCTGGAAACGGTTTAATCGCAGGATGTTCTTGACCCGAATCTGGATTTCCAGGCTGTCAAACGGTTTGGTCAGAAAGTCATCCGCCCCTGCTTCAAGTCCTTTGATCCGTGCTTCGCGATTGTCATTGGCAGTGATCATGATTACAGGCACTTCAGCAAGTTTTGGATTGGCGCGGATCCTCCGGCAAACCTCATAACCATCCATATCCGGCATCATCAGATCCAGTAGGATGGCATCGGGCAGATAACGCTCGGCAAGTTCTAAACCTCGCTTGCCGTTTTCTGCAAGAAGCAGATCCAGGTTATCCTGCATCAACAAACCTTCCAAGGTCAATCGGATGATCGGTTCATCATCAATGATCAAAATTCTCGGGTTCTGCGTTTTTGCGATGAGACCATTTCCATTACGCTTAATCAAATTCAACATTCCTTTTCAGTTCCAGGTACAAATTTCTCAATTCAAATCATTGTAGTCAATAAATTAGGGTTAACGCCTAACCCTAATCGGATTCCTCACTCTGCGGAAGTCGTGGAAAAGCGACTCCTGCAGGCAGGAATTACTGCCATCTTTTGAGGGATTCTACCTATATCAACTGTCGACCAAACCCTGCTGCACTGCAAAACGAACCAATTCTGCTTGAGAACTGATGCGGAGTTTTGCCATTATCCTGGCTCTATGGGCTTCGACTGTACGCACACTGAGGGTTAATTTTGCGGCTATTCCAGTATTGGTGTTCCCCTCTGCGATCAACTGCAGCACTTCGCGCTCCCGTGAACTGAGGCTATCCAGAGATCCGGCGTTTTCACTTTCTCCGGATAGCAGCATTTCGATAACTTCGTCCGCGATTGCTGAACTCAAGTATCTTTTTCCTTCATTAGCGTTGCGGATTGCCAAAATAATCTCAGAGAAATCGGCATCCTTGATGACATAACCGAGGGCGCCGTTGTGTAATGCTCTTACTGCATAACTGGCATTCGCGTGCATCGATAGGAACACAATGCGAGTTCGCAATCCGTGCTGCCGCATCTGGTGAGCCACTTCAATGCCATTTAAATTTGGCATCATCACATCCAGTAAAATGACATCCGGATCCAATTCACCTGCCATCCGTAAAGCTTCGTTTCCATCGGCTGCCTCTCCCACAACTTCTATATCTTCTTGTGATTGGAGCATCGCCACCATTCCCTGGCGTACAAGTTTATGGTCGTCTGCAAGTAATACCTTAATTGACATTTTTACTCCTTTTCAAGTAAAGGAAACGTGGCTTCTATTAGTGTACCTTCATCTGCACTCGCACTGATTTGAAAATGCCCATTAACCCAGGATACCCGCTCACGCATACCAGAAATCCCCGTGGACATACCCGGTGACAAATTGTCCAGATCGAACCCTTTCCCAGAATCCAGAACGGTCACTTTTACCAGGTCAGGTTCAAAATTTAATGTCACTGTCACTTCCTTTACCTCAGCATGCCGGGCGACATTGGTCAATGCTTCCTGGATCAATCGAAAAGCTGCAGTTTCGATTAAATGAGGCAGTCGTCGTTCGTCAATCGGGTTAAGGTTGTTGATCACTGTAATATTTGTCTGTTGGGTGAATCTTTTAAAGAGCCAGTCAAGCGCTGCTACAAGACCCAGGTCATCCAGCATCGTCGGACGTAAATCCAGCGACAATTCTCTTACCTGGTTTAAAAGCTGGTTGGCAATTTCCAACGCAAGTTTAAATTTAGCTCTCAATCCTTCTTCTTGATCAGACTGAGTATCTTTCAGGATAATCTGTAAAGCGGTCAACTGCTGCCCGATTTCATCATGAAGCTCCAGGGCTAATCGTCTTCGTTCGGTTTCCTGGACCTCGATCACCTTGCCAGAAAGCAGCTTTAATTCCTCATTTCTCTGCTGCAGGAGTTGATTGGCATTATTCAGCTTTGTTCGCTCTTCGACCAAATGACGGTACCTGGCTACCCTTTTCAAGCTTCGAAGGCGGATCTCCAGTTCCATGCTGTCAAAAGGTTTGGAAAGGAAATCATCAGCCCCAGCCTCCAACCCTGCCAGGCGGGAATCGCGGTCATCCAACGCGGTTACCATGATGATCGGAACTTCTCCAAGAGATGGATCCTTGCGCATCAAGCGGCAGACTTCAAAACCATTCATGCCTGGCATCATTACATCTAATAGAATCACATCCGGATTGAATTTCGGCGCAATTTCCAAACCATCAATGCCCGAAGCAGCAGTTTGGATTAAATAGCCAGATCCTGCTAGGATCGCAGAGAGAGTTTCCCGCGAGATCGCGTCATCATCAATGATCAATAATCGTGGCAGGCTCATTTCTTTTTCTTCTTTAAGTTAATTATCAACGAAAGCAAACCGCTCAAATCGATCGGTTTGCTCAAATAATCATCCGCCCCGGCGTCCAGGCAGAGTTGGCGGTCCTCAGGCATTGCCAGCGCAGTAACTGCAATGATCGGTACCTTGGATATTCCTCCTTGCATCTGGCGAATATTTCGAATAACCTCCAGTCCATCAATACCCGGCATTTGAATATCCATCAGTACCAGGTCTGGTTTCTCCTTTACGAGCAATTCCATGCCTTGTTGGCCAGATTGAGCTCCGATCACATGATAGCCCTGGAAAGAAAGGAAGTCAGCAATCATACTTCGGTTAACATCATTATCTTCTATCACAAGGATTCTGTCAGAAGTTGCGGATCCCCCCTTTCCTTCCAGTTCTTTGGATTTAATTTCGATCATTTTTAACGCAGCTTCATTTAATGCCGTTGCCTCTTCTTTATACCAGGGAACGGAGACGGTAAAGCGGCTGCCCTCACCAATTTTACTGCTCACGGTTACTTGTCCCCCATGCAGCATCGCCAGCCGGTGTACCAGTGAAAGTCCCAGCCCGGTGCCTGAATAACTTCTTGAAAGGTTGCTATCCAATTGGATAAACGGTTGGAAGAGTTTTTCCAGGTTCTCCTCTGTGATGCCAATTCCTTTATCCCAAACCGTGAACCTGATAACATCCAACTTTTCATCGCCTTGAACGTCCAATCCTAATTCACCATTTTCCGGGGTAAATTTGACCGCATTTCCCAATAGATTGACCAGGATCTGTTTGAGGCGTCTCGGATCTCCATACATTAACATATTCGCTGGATCTTGGGAAAGGACCACATTTTGATGCTGAGTGTTAGCCATTTGTTTGATTATTCGCAAACTGGACTGACAGATATCATCCACCCTGATAACACTGGGCTGCAATTCCATTTTTCCGGCTTCAATTTTCGAAAGGTCGAGAATATCGTTAATCAGGGTTAGCAGATGCCTGCCTCCCTCCTCGATTGTATTGAGAATACTGGTCTGTTTTTCATTGACACTCCCGTAAACTCCCTTTTGGAGTGCCTCTGATAATCCTAAAACGCCTGTAAGAGGTGTGCGTAATTCATGACTCATATTAGCCAGGAATTCATCCTTTAGCCTGGAGGCCTTTTCTAGCGATGTGTTCGCAGCCCGTAATTCCTCAGTTCGTAAAAAGACCCTGTCTTCCAGTTCCTGGTTCATTCGCCTTAAAGCCAGTTCAGCTTCCTTACGGGCAGAGATATCCTCTTTGACCTCAAGATAGTGAGTCGTTTTCTTGTCACTATTCAGAATCGGGGAGATCGTTGTGGACTCCCAAATAGTTTCACCATTCTTGGTTCTGTTTTTAAATTCCCCCCGCCACTCTTTACCTGCATTGATCGTTTCCCATAGAATCTGGTACTCTTCTTGTGAGGTATATCCGGACTGTAGAATACTTATATTCTTCCCCACGATTTCTTCAGCACTGTACCCTGTTTTCTGAGTGAAACTTTTGTTAACATATTCAATGGTACCCTCTGGATCTGTTAATACAATAGATGCGGGACTTTGCTCGACAGCATAGGACAATAGTCGTAGCTGATCTTCGTTTTTCTTCTGTTCGGTAATGTCAGTGGAAATGCCGCCTATTGCGACAATCTCCCCAAGCTCATTTTTGAGGGGAAATTTAACCGATATGTAGTAATGCATCTCGCCACTTTCAATGTGGAATTCTTCAAAGGTGGCTGACGCCTTTCTGTGGAAAACGCTGAGATCATTTTGAATATGCTGGTCGGCTTCTTCTTTACCTGCAAGGTTATAAGCACTTTTACCCAACATTCCCTGTTCTGAGAGTCCAAATGACTTGGTCATGGCATTATTTACCAACAAGTACCGACCCTGTTTATCCTTGATATAAATCAAGGCATTAGTATTATCCAGAATGGACTGCAGGCGTTCCTGGCTTACTCGCAGCGCAGCCTCAGTTAATTTACGTTCGTCGAGTTCCCGTTGAATCTCATGATAGAGGCGTGCGTTATCAAATGCCACTGCAGCCTGGTTGGCGATCGTGAGCATCAGGCGTTCGTCCCGCTCACTGAACGCGCCCGGTTTATTAGATTCAATGGCGATGCTCCCAATTACAGAATTACCAACTTTGATCGGAACATACATTCCGGATTGAATTCCCGGATAAGACGCGATATAACGTGGATCTTTGTTAACATCCATCACCCTTGTCGACTGTCCTGTTTTTATCACCCAACCGCTTAGGCCTATTCCCACCTTGTTGACCATTAACCTGAAGCGCTTTTCAATCGCTGCGCGATCTTTTTTCTTTAACCCCGGAACATGGAAGCCGATCAGTTTAAGATCTTCCCCATTCCCCTCACGCAGTCTAATGACCGCATGGTGCCAGGCGAAGTGTTTTGTAAACATCCCTATCAAACCGTTACCGATTTCAATAGGGTCGAGCAGTTGATTCATGGTGATTGCATTTTCATATAACAATTCCAGTTCGGTTAGACTCTGGCGAATCTCCACCTCAGCTCTTCCCTTTTCAGCCAGTTCATGCAGAATTTCATCATGCAGGCGAGCGTTTTGGATTGCCAATCCAACCTGGTTGGCAACTACGCTCATCCAT
Source organism: uncultured Anaerolinea sp. (assembly GCA_964533735.1). GTDB lineage: Bacteria > Chloroflexota > Anaerolineae > Anaerolineales > Anaerolineaceae > UBA6107. The sequence continues at coordinate 66,886 of CAZHMD010000002.1, forward strand.
TCACCGTCTTCTTCTATATACGCTTTTTGAACGTAACTTTGTAAAACGATTAATCCAATAACCTGGTCTCCGGCAAGCAGGGGAACGTACATCATGGATTGAGGGTCTTTCCCATCTCCAGATGGCATTCCAATCCTCATTTTTCTCACAATTTTGCTATCATTCACAATTTGCGGAGCCCTGGAAATGATGGCGTTTGAGCGCTCGTTGGGGGAGAACTGTGGACTGTAATCCAATCGGGGTAACTTGGTTATATCAAGAATCATTTTCCCTGCTGTAACATAAGAAGGGGTGAGCACCTGGTTTGCATGATCATAAAGAATGATCCCAAAATTTGGACTGTCGATCATGGACTTAACATATTTTTCCGCAGTCCGATAAATAACCGGTATTTCCCGGGTGGCCGCCAGTTCTCGGCCCAGTGCCACAATTTTTTCTTGCAGCAGGTGTTTATGTTTTAAAGACTCTTCTGCTTCTTTTAATATCGAGACATCCACAATGGATACAATGACCTTCGATAGGTCTTTTTCATAACCGGGAGCCACGGACCAGTATATGATGATGTTAACCAGCCTGCCATCAAAGGTTCTGTTTACCGTCTCAAGGTGAAATTTGGTCTTTCCTTCTGCGAAGCAAACCAGTTCATTAAGAAATTTGGATTCAGGATTATCCTGGAAAAAAAGTGCAAGATTTTTATGGAGATCTTGTTTTGAACTGGCTCCATGAAATTGGATAGCGGCTTTATTGACATCAAGAATTTTTACCAATCCTGCCATTTCACGCACGACTTCAGGGTTTTTCTTGAAGTAACGTCTCCAATCCTTCACACCTCGTCTGCGCAGCTGCGTGATTCTGGTGTACACCGCTGAAAAATCCTCCTCTAAAATCGCGATTGGAGATTCTTCAAATAAACTGCGGTAGCGCGCTTCGCTAATCGAAAGCGTATCTTCAAATTGTTTACGAACGGAAACATCCTGCTTAACCGCTATGAAGTGTTCGATCGCTCCGTTGTCATCCAATAATGGCGTGATCGTCATTTCTTCTGTGTAGTAAGTTCCATTTTTCTTTTTATTTATTAATTGTGTGTGCCAGATCTTTCCAGCAAGTATGTTCTTCCACATATCATAATAGAACTGTTCATTTTGTTTTCCGGAATTTAGAAAACGCAGATTCTCTCCAATTACTTCCGCGAGTTTAAATCCGGTCATGGATTCAAAGGCTGTGTTAACCCATTGGATTAACCCTTCAGAGTCAGTTATAACAATCGCATTTGCTGCTGCATTTAATGCATGGCTGTGCAACTTTAATTGATCTTCGGCTGCTTTTTGTTCAGTGATATCCCTAAAATTGATCACAACCCCCTGGACTGCAGGATCATTAAGCATATTTACTGCAGTTCCCTCCACCCAACGCCATTCGCCCCTTTTATCTTGTAATCTAAATGTGGCATTTTGCTTGGATCCAGGGACTTGGAAAATATTCTGCATAATCGACAATAACTCATCCTTTTCAAAAGGATGTATTGCATCAGAATTTTCAATTTCCATCAAGCTTTTAAACTCGAGACCCCAATTCAAAGAAACCGATGAACTTTCCCACAGTAAATTACCTTCTGCAGAAAACAAAACAATGTTATCTCGGCCATTTTCAAGCAGTGCACGCAAACGGCGCTCATTCAAAGCCAGTGATTTCGCTGCCTGGCTTTTTTGCACTGCCTGTTGGATCGATAGAATTACCTGGTCAATGTCGAAAGGTTTTTGAAAATAACCAAATGCCCCATAACGAATAGCCTCTATTGCAGAATCTTGTGAAGCATAACCAGTAAGCAAGATGCATTCAGTGTAAGGAGAACGAACTCTAACTTCCCGGATTAGATCCAACCCGCTGGTGTCTTCCAGACGGAGATCGATTAGTGCGACCTCCACGATTTGATCAGCTATGATTGCTAATGCCTTTTTGCCTGTGGGGGCGCGCAAGGTTTCGAATCCCTTGAAGGTCAGGATATCAGTTAGACTCGTCAGAAGATTTTGGTCGTCGTCCACGAGCAGGATCTTTGAATCCGTTCCTTGCATTTCACCTCTTTTCACGGTAACCAGTTAATGGTTTATTCAGCCGTGACTAAAACTGAGTTTTTTACTTATCTTTTGCAATCATGCCCCGCAGCCCGGTGAGATGAATCTGTTCCAGTAAACGCACCACTTCAGTGATCTCGGGCGGCTTGTAGAGGCAGGCAAAGGTTGAATTCTCCATTGCTAACTGCATCGCCGCTGCCATTTCATCACGGTAGGCGGTAACCAGCAAGACCGGAAGTCCTGGAAATTGTTCTCTGATTTGACTGATTACCTCCAATCCGTTGTTACTGTTCAACTTCAAGTCCAAGAGTACTACCTGGGCTTCTGATGCCAATTTGTCCAAATCTGTAATTGGAGCTGACAGTTGATCCACAGTAAATCCACGCTTGCGGAGGATATCGCCCAGGGTCTTACAAAATACGGGGTCATCATCAACAATCGCCAGTGTACGATTCTTGGCGAGCATTGAGAAGAAACCCAGTAGCTGCACGATATTGATCGGTTTGTCCAGCACTCCAACAACCCCCGCTTCCAATCCTTGTTGGATGAGGTCATCAGCCGCGTAGGCTGACATCAAGATCACCGGCAACCCTGGCTGTTCTTTGCTGATCGTCTGGTGGAAAGCCACACCGTCCATTTGAGGCATGCGGATATCGGTTAGGACACAATCAAAAGATTCCTTGCGTACTTTTTCTAATGCTTGCAGAGCAGAACTTGCTTCAATTGCTGTGTAACCTGAAACAGTAAGGATATCTGCAAGTGTATGCGTCATGCGTTGATCATCATCTACGATCAGGATCTTGAGTTTTGGCTTCATTTCGCTTCCTTTTGTACTGGTAATTGTAGGGTAAAAGTACTTCCTTTACCCGGTTGGCTTTCAACTTCAATCCGTCCGTGATTGGCTTCAATAATTTTTTTGCTTACCGCTAAACCTAAACCAATCCCTTTTGCCTTGGTGGTGAAGAGTGGTTCAAAGATTCTATCCATATCTTCCTGGGCTATGCCTTCGCCATTATCCTCCATCGTAATTTTGATAAATTCTTCTTCACCTGAATCGGCGTGTAGTTCTGCCTTGATGTATAGTTTCCCGACAATTGGCATTGCCTGGTAAGCATTGGTGAGGAGGTTTCCAATCACCTGCTCGATCTGTGTCGCGTTCACCAGCACCTTAGGCAAATCGGATGACACGTCCTTTGATACTTTTATATACTCAGGTGCAGGATTTCGCCTTTGCGCATTTCGGATTATCTCTGAGATTTCTGCAGGTTTTCTTTCAACAGTTTGCAGCCTGGCATAATCCATCAAATCAGCAATGATCTTTTCGGAAGTGTTGGTTTCGCTTTTAATGATCTCGATATATTCACGCACTTTTTCATCCGCCTCTGGTTGGATCATGGATAGATATGCGGTGGCATTTGAAATTACTCCAAGCGGGTTTCTTAGTTCATGTGCAATGCTGCCCGCCAATTGCCCCAGGGCTGCCAGGCGTTCCTGGCGGAGCAGTCTCTCCTGCGCTTTGTTCAGTTCGCGGGTTCTTTCCTCGACCATTTCTTCCAGGTGAGAAGAATATTCCTGAACAGTCTTTTCTGCAACTTTTTGATCCGTGATATCACGCGTAGTGCTTAATATATGAGGTATTCCGTTGATTTGAATGACAACCGCGGTTGTTAAACCGTAGCGAACCTCACCTGTCTTGGTGTGAAATCTCGCCTCGACTCCGTGGACATTGCCTTTTTTCTGCAACTCTGTTGCCATCTGATTTAAGTCACTTTTGTCCTCCCAGATATCCAGTTCAAGACCGTTCAATCCAATGACTTCTTCTGCAGAATATCCCAGGATCTTTGAAAATCCCTCGTTGACCGAAGTGATCTTTCCATCCGCCATGCTCGTAATCGATACTGCGTCTGGTGATAACGTAAAGGCGTTTCGAAATTTTTCTTCACTTTCGCGAAGCGCATTTTCAGCAATTTTCTGTTTGGTGATATCCCGCGTGGTACTTAATATATGAGGTGTTGCATTTATATCAATGGTCGCGGCAGAAGTTAATCCATCTATAATCTCGTTATTCTTCTTGCGGTATTTTGCCGGAAAATCCTTTATCGCACCTGTTGACTGCAGTTCTGCCACAAATTTTTCCCTGTCGCGTTTATCCACCCAGATATCAAGGTCAAGTGTACTGGAACCAATCGTTTCTTCACTTGTGTACTTCAACATTTTTGTAAACCCCTCATTGATTGAGACGACCATTCCATCTGCCAACCGTGAAATCAACACGGCATCTGGTGAGGTATCGAATGCTTTCCTGAATTTTTCTTCACTTTTGCGCAATGCCTCAGCGGCAGTTAACTTATCTTTGTATTCACGCATCCTGTTTCCCCGCCAGAACAAGCCCAGGCTGCTGCCTAATGCCAAAATCAAAAAACCGAAAAAAACCACTGTTTGCCACAACCGTACGCGCGCCGGAGCGTAGATTTCCGCTTTGTCCATGCGGGCAATCAGGATCCAGGGAGTATCCGGTACATCATAAACAGCACTTACCGCTGGCTGCCGTCGATAATCCAGCCCTTCAACGATTCCCCTGATTCCCAAAATAGCTTTCACTGCAATGACCTGGCTGTCCGATGAAGGTAAATACAGGTTCAATGCAGCCTCTGGATCAAAACGTGTGGGATTTAGAAAGATTGCTCCATAGCTTTCATGCCTCACCAACAGGGTTTCTGCCGTCTGGCTCTCCGTTGGCCACTCCTGCAGATAGGGGTACAACCAGGTGTTGGGATCAATTTCGAATATCACCGTACCCAGAGGCTTGTTCAAAGCCTGCCCGGCAAATATAGGGGAAACCATTGTCAGGTGGATGGTTTGATCCGCGTGTCGATGAAAGTCCGTCCAGGTCACTTCTCCTGTACTCAGGGATTCTTCCGCATGTTCACGCATATGCGCGGTAACCTGGTAGTCTTCATTTGGTGAACCGACTCTCACTGCACCTTCCGCATCCAGGAACAATATTCGGTCATACTCGTAGGAGTTTTTTAGTGTATCCAGCCAGGATTGCAGAACTTGTGAATTCTTTGGTCCTTCCGGGTTGCTCAAATATTCCGCAACTAATAGCGCGAAAGCCGCGTTATGAGAAATTGCCTCTGCATCTCCTTGTCGTTCGTCACGCCAGTCAATGAGCCCATCTATTTTTAATTTTGCAATGGAATCCAATTGGTATTCCACTTGTTGCTGTAATTGAGCAGTATATGATTTATATGAAAAGTAACCAATGGTAGCAATGGCGGTAATAGTGACCGCATAAAGCACCAGGATAAATGCCAGCGACCGCTTTTCCTGATACTTGAATTTCTCATCCGCCCCGGGAATTTCAGAGACTACAGATGTTCTCAGCAACTTGAATCGAAAAACAGCCAGGGCATACAATACCGAGATAATACCTAACCCTGGAATTAAGATGTTGAAAGTTAGGTTCGGGAGCAGGTCAAAGAGTGGCACAAGTGCCAATACCAATCCCACCACCGCACCCGCCGACAGAAGGAGTGATTGCCACAGTAAAGTCCCTTTTTTATTCCAGGCTGCCAACAGCATCACGGTGGCTGCCACCGATAATAACCCAAGGCTGTATAAAGAATCCACTATATACCAGACGCCGGGAATAAGGGATGCCTCCAGGGAAACCCAAAAATCTCCAATGTGTATAAAAATCGTATCCTCTATAGCCCATAAAGGCTGCAGTGCAGGAACCCAGATAACCACCTGAGTGATTACCGGGATCACGAAAAGTACAGCCAATACCTTCCTGGAGAGCCAGGTACCATGTCCGTGGTAACGTAGAGCAAAAATAACATAGAGGACAGGAATCAATGAAATAAACAGTGCACGTACTTTAAACCAGAATAACGCCTGTTCCTGCTGCGGGCTGATCATGGAGAAGATTTCCACCATCGCCATCAGGAATACGTCCAACCCCATCAGGGCAAATCCCCGCACACCCGGTAGCGGGGGATGCTGCCAGGCTATCCACGCTAACACCCCGGTGATCACCATGGTGAGAGCAACCGCGGGAAAATAAAATGAAATCTCCGCGGTCATCCCTTATTCTCCACTCTTGCAGGAAGGTAAAGCGTAAAAGTTGTCCCTTTTCCAATCTTACTCTTTACCTCGATCCGACCGCCATTGACTTCGATCAAACGCCGGCAAAGTGCCAGACCGAGTCCGATTCGGCGCAGTTTGGTGGTGAAAAGGGGTTCAAATATTTTCTCCGTGTTCTCAGGCGAAATGCCTGCCCCGTTATCCTTAATGGCTATCATTACGAAGGATTGTTTTTGAGTAATGGCATGGTCTACGCTAATTCCAAGGGTTCCCCCCTCTTCCATGGCTTCGTATGCATTCATTACCAGGCGCAGTACAGCCTGCTCGATCTGGTGCGGGTCGACAAAGACTAAAGGTATTCTCTCCGGGATTTTAAGGTCCAATACGATTCCCTTTGGAAGCGCTTGTTTTTCCATCACGGCTTGAATTAACTCAGCCACCCGGGAAGGTTGGCGGTCACCGGATTCCACGTTCGAATAATTAAGTAAATCAGAGAGGATCTGAACCGCTGTTTCACTCTCCCTCTCCAGGATACCCAGGTACTCCATTATCTTTTCTTCTGTATGAGGAACGACGAGTTTTAAATAGTAAACTGCATTCGCAATCACTCCCAGGGGATTGCGTAATTCGTGTGCCACACCCCCCGCCAGTTGGCCGAAGGTGGCCTGCCTCTCCTGCTTGAGCAGCGCTTCCTGTGCATCGCGTAATTCTTGCGTGCGTGCCTGCACATCTCTCTCCAGGCGTTCGTTGTATTCAACCATCGCCTGTTCAGCCTCCTTACGGTCAGTGATGTCCCGGGCTATTCCTTCGAGGGCAATCAAATTCCCCTGTTCATCTCTAATTGGAACATAGCGCTGTTCAGTCCAGATGAGACGTCCGTCCTTATGAACCCAACGCATAATGATAGATTTATCATACGTGCTCGTTCCCATTGAAGCTGATTGGAATAAAGGAAGGTCCTCCGGGTAGATCAGTTTGGTGCTAAATTCGGGAGTGTCATAGTAATCCTCAGGCGAATAGCCGGTCAAAGAGGATGCAGCCGGGCTGACATATTCAAAACCCCGGTTGGGCAAGATTCGAAACCTATAAATGAGATCCTGGGCATTCTGAACCAGGCGTTGAAACCGCTGTTCGCTTTCTACGAGAGCCTTATGCTCACGATCCACCTTTGCCCGGTGATATGCGCTCTGTATCGCCGGAGCAAGCTCATATAGATAACCGGGATTCTTGATGATGTAATCCAATGCTCCCATCCGCAGTGCCTGAACTGCCACATCTTCATCCCCTTGACCGGTAATCACGATGATGGGAGGATGTTCACCGATTCGATTGATTTCCCGGATAGCCTCCAGCGCATTCATTCCAGGCAGATGGTAATCCAGCAGGATAACATCCCACTCCGCCTTCTGACCTTGTTTTTCCAAAGCAGCTAGCACCTGTGGCGCAGAGTTCACCACTTCAAGTTGGATAAACTTTGCATGTGCAGCCATATGGCGGCGCGTTAGGTCGATATCATTTGTCACATGCTCAGCGTATAACACCCGCAGTGAACGTTTTTGTATTTCGTTCTCGGATTTGAACCGTTGTAACGCATTCTCTAATACAGCCGGAAGATCCTGCAGATATCCTGGGCGCTTGGGAAGGTAATCGTCGGCTCCGGATTTTAATGCCGCAAGGGCGGTCTGTTCATCTCCCTGCCCGGTAACAATAACCACTGCATATGGCATTTTCGTCATGCGAATTTGGTTTAAGAGATCCAATCCTGATCCATCTGGTAGATTGAGGTCAAGTAGAACCAGATCAAATGGAATTTGGGTTTTCTCATCTAATAAAGGGCGCGCTTGTTTTACAGACTGTACTGCTGTGATCGAGAAGTCCGGAGCCGCGCGTAGTAATTCCCGGCGTAGCAGGTCAGCATCCCCTGAGTTATCCTCAACATATAATATTTTCAACAATTTCTCCTTTTTATCCCGGAGTGTTCAGCAATACCCAATAAAACTCGATATTTTTGGCGACCTCAATGAACTTGTCGAAATTTACCGGTTTTACAATGTAGGAGTTCGCGCCATAGCTATAAGCTTTTTTAATGTCGGCATCCTCTGCCGAGGAAGTGAGTATGACTACCGGCGTTGTCTTGAATTCTCTACTCTTACGGAAGACTTTCAAGATTTCCAATCCATTCACCTTGGGTAGTTTCAGGTCCAGAAGGATTAGCAGCGGCGCGGCGGTGCTTGTTTTTATTCCGTTGATATACTCAAGTGCTTCTTCTCCGTCCCGCATGACGATCAGTGGGTTAGCCAGATGGTTGTGCTCGAATGCACGGCGGGTCAGATCAACATCCATTGGGTTGTCCTCGATGAGAACAATGGGGCGGGTCGGGTTTGGTTTCATAGGGGTATCTCCAGGTAGAATTTGGCTCCTTTACCAGGTTCAGATTTCCCCCACACCCGTCCGCCAATGCGATCCATCACTTTACGGGCTATGGCTAATCCAATACCTGTTCCAGGGTAATCTTCAGCGCGGTGAAGTCTCTGAAAGATCTCAAATATTTTGTCTTTGTATTTCATATCAAAACCTATGCCGTTATCTTCTACACAAATGATGCAATTTCCAGATTTTTCTTTAGTTGAGATTCGTATTTTTGGATCTCTTGATTGCCCTGAAAACTTAATGGCATTGTCAAGTAAATTACGCAGGGCAAAGACCAATCCTTCCACATCCGTGGATATTTGCCGGCATTTGAGATCCAATTCAATCGTTATCTTGTGAAGGTTTATTTCAGATTCATGTTCAGAGATCATCGTCTCAATTAATGAATCCAAATCCACCACCGCTTTGGATAAAACCCGGCGCTCCAGGCGTGAATATTGCAGAAGATCATCGATCAATAGGTTCATTTGTTCAGCAGCTTTGCGAATGCTGGAGAGGAAGAATTGTCCTTCTGGGTTTAAGTTGGAGCTGTGGTCTTCGAGAAGCAGCTTGCTGTAACCGTCCATACCGCGCAGGGGGGCTTTCAAGTCATGCGAAACGGTGTAGGTGAATGTTTCAAGCTCCTTGTTCCTGGCCATCAGTTCAAGCGTACGCTCGTTCACCCGATTTTCCAGGTCCCGCGTCAATTGATGGATTTCTTCTTCCGCCCGTTTCCTGTCTGTAATATCATGATAATAGATGGCGATTCCATCCTCGTAAGGATAGGCATGGATCTCATGCCACAGGTCATATTGGCCTTCTTCATAATAATGGAAATCAAAATGAACGGACTCTCTTTTCTCCATGACCAGCCGGTACATTTGCTCGACCTTGGTGCCAACTGTAAATGGCCATTCTTCCCAGTGGTTTTTTCCCAGGCATTCTTTAGCAGGTTTATTGTGAATCCTGGCTGCCTCATGGTTAATAAATACCACGCGCCACTCGTTATCCAACAAGATAAAGGCATCTGTCATGCTCTCAAGTACTAGGTTCAGTCGATCGCGGGATTTTACGATGAGATTTTCTGCTAATTTACGGCCGGTGATATCCCGGATGAGCATATTGGTTCGCGTCTGACCCAAGCGGTCAACAAAGATCACGCTGGAAAACTCACCCTGGAATTTCGTACCATCCTTGCGCAAACAAGTAAGTTCACCTGAAAAGTATCCATCACGGGTCCTCTGTTCAAGCGCAGGGGCAAGGCGCGGGTCAGAGACATCAATCAGACCATCTCTTCCTATACGCAATATCTCCGCTTCGGTGCGGCCAAAAATGCGGCAGGCTGCCGGGTTGGCTTCGAAAATGGTACCATCGGGAGAAGTAAGGAGGATGGCATCCATACTGGTTTCAAATAATTTTTGGAAACGTTCATGGGATTCCTGGCGCCTTATTTCTGCTTCGCGTTGCCGTCTTAGGGCTTTAGCTAATGTCAGGTAAATAATCAAGGCACTGATTAAGACAAAAAACCAACCCTTATAATTTTGGATCTTGTACTGCACCAGGGGATCTTCAACCAATAACACGAGCAGGCGATCAGATAGAAAAATCCAGAGCCCCCCGAACACTGCATAAAAGAACGTGATACGCCATTCTATCCGCGTCCAGAGAGTATTCATTTTTTGATTCATGTTTGCCACTCTGACTTACCAGGGCGAACTTAGGTTAAATCCAAAAGTTAAGCAAGCAAACAAACTCCTCTTCATTAATTATTATCTATTAAATCAATAAAATCAACCCTCTTTAGGCATAAATCCTGCACTATTCCAAATGTGTTTGACAGGATAATAAAATCCAGCGCAAGCTCAGGACGTAGTTTTATACAGCACCCTGGTCAGTAAAATGCTCCAATGTGGAACCTTTCATTGATTTTTAAGTTCAAGAAAATCTATTTCACTTCAGTCATTACTTCAGGAAGGTAAACCGTAAAGACAGTCCCTTTCCCCTCTTCACTTTGAACATCAATCCATCCTTCATTGACCTCGATCAATTTCCGGCAGACAGCCAGCCCCAAACCGATCCCTGTGGATTTGGTAGTGAATAAAGGTTCAAAGAGTTTTCCTAAATTCTCTTTTGAGATTCCCGAGCCAGTATCACGAACACTGATAGCCACATAATTCCGGTTATCCTTTACCTTTGGTCTTCCATCGATATTTAATGTGCCTCCTTCAGGCATGGCCTGGAAGGCATTCACCACCAAGTTCTCCAAAATTTGGCTTATCTGGCGTGGATCAACATCCACAAGCGGCAGGTCAACAGGTAGATCTATTTTTACAGATGTGTTAAAGGGTGCTGGTCGGCGTGAGAGGGTGAAATCGATCAGCTCACTGACACCCACAGCTTCCTTGAGCACAGATTTAACCCTGGCAAATTCCAACAGATCAGTAATGATCTTTTCGGCTGTACGCGTCTCAGTCTCGATCATTTCCAGGTATTGCTTGACCTTGCCATCCACTTCAGGTTGGAGCATTTTTAAGTAATATACAGCATTTGAGATTACCCCAAGCGGATTGCGTAATTCGTGCCCTACCCCTCCGGCCATCTGCCCGAGCACAGCCAATTTTTCCTGTCGTACGATCTTGTCCTGTGCCTCACTTAACTCACGCGTTCGTCGTGATACACGCTCTTCCAATTCGGCATTGAGTGTATGAATTTCTTCTTCAGCCAAACGGGTTTCGGTTATATCGCGTGCCGTAGATAGGGCACCTACAACTCTCTCATTTTCATCTTTTAGGACCCGGCACCACCAGGCAAGAAGCCTCTTCTCGCCATCCTGGCGGCGCTGCCAACTCTCAATATATACAGTATTTTCGTTTCCATCAAATAACGGTTGGACAGCATTGTATACGTCCTGTCCTCCCATGAAATAATCGTCAGCCTTTTGACCAATTACATCCTTACCAAAAAAATGGTGTCCAGCTGGATTTGCCCAGGTGTAAACCTTGTTTGCATCAACCTCCATGAGGATATCAGGAATTGATTCCAGAATGGCTTCCTGCCGCATGCTGAGATTATTCAATGCTTCCTCGGATTGTTTCTGATCCGAGATATCAATAATGAAACCTTCCAATGCCTCCAGATTCCCATCCGTGGAATAGACCCCCTGCCCCTGTTCCCATACCCACTTAATCTGCCCGCTTGCTGTGATAATGCGGTAAGTAAAAGTAAAATGTTGATTTTTTATCACTTCGGATTGAACTACTTCCCACGTCTTTAGCCGATCCTCCGGGTGTATCACCTGAGAAAACGAAATCTTGTGGTTATTGATCAAATCATCAGGACGATATCCGGTGAGATTAAAACAACCTTCGCTGACAAATTCCATTGTCCAATGCTCATCAAACCTGCAGCGATAAGCCATTCCGGGTAAGTTTCCCATCAAGGTCATCAACCGCCGTTGGCTTTCTTTTAAGGCTTCTTCGATTTGTTTTCTTTCACTAATATCTTGGGAAATGATCTGAACGCCGATGACTTCTGAATTGGCGTTATACACCTTGGCATAATTCGAAATGAACCATTTGGTTCCGGTTGGTATGGTTACCAGATCCTCAAAAATTCCAGCCTGATCAGATTGGGCAACTTGAGCAATCCGTTGTAAGATTTGGGTACCGAACTCTTTACCATACAGTTCCACGACATTTTTAGCACTGTAGTCCCCAGGTTTTCCGCCCATCAGCTGAAGGGCAACATTGTTAAAGAAAATTACGTACCCCTCCAGATCAAAATAACCCACTCCCATGCCGGCGTGCTCTAGTAATAGTCTGAACTTTTGTTCGCTTTGCTGCAGGGTGATCTCCGCCAGTTTCCGCTCAGTGATATCGGTCAAAATACAGTGGGTCTGTTTGAATTGCTTTTGAGAATCGTATTCAATGTGCCCGTCAAAGGATACAACGATACGAGCGCCATCTTTCCGTACCATATTGTGTTCAATGGCGTTTACTTCTCCTTTGGTCTTGAAATGCAAAAAAAGCTCATTGAAATGATTGCGCTGTTCCGCATCCAGGAAGTCACCGAACCATTTCCCAATTACCTCTTCCCGCGCATACCCCAACATTTCCAACCACGCCTTATTGATATCAAGGAAATTTCCCGCCTCGTCCAGAGATTGATATGCCAGCGGTAAGTTTTCATAGATTGAACGGAGGTGCTCTTCACTGTTGCGTAATGCCTGTTCCGCATCCTTGATTCTCAGAATGGCATTAACTCGTGCCAGCAGTTCCCTGTTGGAAATTGGACGGACCAGGTAACCATCGGCTCCGCAATCCAGACCTTCCGCCTGGCTGTCACTGTCAGTGCTTAACCCTGAAATGAGGATAACAAATGTATTCTTTTGTTCACCCGTTTTTATTCGCCTGCAGACTTCCAAACCGCTCATGCCGGTTAAATTTACGTCTAATAAAACCAAATCAGGTTTGAGTTCATCAACTGCTTTTAATGCATCAATGCCTGTCTCAGCCTGTAAAGTCTGGTATTGTGCGCTTTCAAGGAGTTTTACCAGACTTTTCAAAAGCAACTGGTCGTCATCCACTACAAGGATGGTAGATTTGGCGTTCATTCATTCACCCCTTCATTCTTCCAAATAGCAAGTCACCCATATTTGCCCCCTCGATTTGTACAATTTATCAGGGAGATATCCCTCGCTGAACTGTTGTTATCAAAATAAAAAAATCGGTTTAAATTTGTTCGAAATAGTTGTTGTGCTTTTTTTGCCGGAATTTAAAAGGCATAATAGTCTTACGTGGTGAGTCTCAGTCTTTCCTGATCTATTAAGATTTAAGGTAAAAGCGAAGGTAATTGATTTATCTAACACGCTTGATCCTCCCTGTTTTCGGTTCACCGCAAAAAACCGAAGCGTATAAATCTCTTAAATAACCATTTCAACCGCCATTAATTTTCATAATGACGGGAAACTTTTACCAATGATGTTTTGAAACTTAATTTTTCTTCGCAAATTGATTATGACCAATTTCACGAGTGAATACAATAGCGTATTTGTACTGATTTTCTTTACATCTCCATGGGGATAAAATTACCATTCCCACAAATGGATCTATCGAGTCATACCAAAATCGGTGTAGGTAATAGCGCATGGTTTATTAGGTACAGGTGCGGATATGACTTTCAATTAAAGGAATTTACACTATATACTCGTGTGATTTTTATTTAAAGGCGGTAAGTTAATGACAATAAATTATGACGAAAAAGGTAAATATTATACCGATATTATCCCCAAAGTTGCGGTCGCATCAAGGATTCAGACCGCTAACCATTTTATAGAAGGAAATATCCATGTTTGCCATGACACCCGGTTGAAAGATGAACTGGATCGTAACGAGCCGTTCCTGGCGGTAACCAATGCACGCATTTTCAACACCGATCACGTATTACTCTTCCGAACTCAGTTCATTGCTGTTAGGCGGGATCAGGTAACCTGGATCACGACAGAAGAAGACATTGAAAAAGGTGAAAACTGATGCTGGTCGATAGCGCTGTTGCACCGAAAACCAATTATTCGAATCACGATCTCGGGCGTTTGCGAGACTATTTGATCGGTCGTATTGGTCCGGAGATTGAAGGAGAAGAACCGAACGGTGCCAATTACCGCTCATTGGTAGCGCAAAAAATAAAATTAGCCTACGATCAAACTGGCCTGCACCTTAGTAATGATGCCAGTGAAAAAATAATGAATATGGCTTTGAATGAAATTGTTGGCTTTGGACCAATTCAGCCATTGCTGGATGACCCGCAAATTAGTGAAGTAATGGTAAACGGTCCCCAGAGCGTATATGTCGAAAAAAAAGGCAAGGTAACAAAAACAGACGTCACTTTTGACAATGATGAGCATGTGTTGAAAATAATCGAAAAGATCATCCTCCCTCTTGGTCGGCGTATCGATGCCGACAATCCAACAGTTGATGCACGCCTTCCAGATGGCTCACGTGTGAACGCCGTTATCGGTCCGGTAGCCATTGATGGTCCCTCAATTACGATCAGGAAATTCCGCAAGGAGAGATTTACCGTAGAAGATTTGATCGCTTTCGATTCCATTACTCAAAGCATGGCTGATTTCTTACGCGCCTGTGTAGCCAGCCGGTTGAGTGTCGTAGTCTCAGGCGGTACCGGTTCAGGAAAAACCACGCTGCTCAATGTCCTTTCGGGTTTCATCCCGGAGGACGAGAGAATCGTAACCATTGAAGATGCTGCCGAATTACAGTTGCAGCAGGACCATGTGGTACGAATGGAAACAAAAAACCGCAATACAGATGGCGTGGGAGAGGTCACCGTGCGCGACCTGGTCAGGAATTCCTTGCGCATGCGTCCGGATCGCATTGTTGTTGGTGAATGCCGGGGTGGTGAAGCCCTGGATATGCTCCAAGCCATGAATACAGGACATGATGGTTCGCTCACCACAGTTCACTCAAATTCACCCAGGGACGCCATTTCACGTCTTGAGATCCTGGTCATGATGGCAGGTATGGATCTTCCGGTTAAGGTCATCCGTCAGCAGATCGCTTCAGCTGTAGATGTAATCGTCCAACAGTCACGTATGAAAGATGGCTCACGCAAAGTGACTGCCATAACAGAAGTGGTAGGGATGGAAGGCGATACAGTCGTCCTCACAGATATCTTCAAATATGAACAAACTGGGTTAAGCGCCGATGGAAAAATTGAAGGCAGTACCAAGGCAACTGGAATGCGCCCCTTGTTCAACGCACGCTTGGAAGCTGCAGGCTTCAAAATGAGACCGGAAACTTATGGCGCATCCATTGCTGAAGTAATGGAGAGGAACCGCAAACGATAACGATTGTGGTTTTCTATTGTAGGCACTGGTCTTCTTATTTCGATGTTATGAATGAAAGTGTGGTTGAATGTTGTTTGAAGGAAATCCAATGACACAAATACAAGACCTGATATTAATTGTTGATGATGCAGAAGAAAACTTAATCCTTCTCAAACGCATACTAAGCAAGGGTGGGTATCGTGTTGAAGTCTCCTCAAACAGCAGCCAGGTTCTGGAAATTTGTAAAACATTGCAGCCGTCATTGGTATTGCTCGATATTCAAATGCCCGGAATAGATGGCTTTGAGGTGTGCAGTCAATTGAAGGCTGAACCGCTCACAAAATCCATACCAGTAATATTTATCAGCGCAATGGATTCTACGGCAGACCGCTTGCGTGGTTTTGAAGCCGGGGCAGTGGATTACATAATTAAACCCATTGAGTTTGATGAAACCCTTGCCCGTATCCGCTCGCAATTAACGATCTTCAGATTACAGAAGAAACTTGAATCAGTTAATAACGAATTAGACCAGCGCGTGGTGGAACTCACCAATTCGCAGGAACAATTGCACGAACGGGAAAACAAGCTAAGCGCTTTTATCAAGGCTTTGCCTAACATCACTTTTATTCATGATGAAGAAGGCACGTACCTTGAGATCTATAGCAACGAGACTCAGAACATTGTAGCGGACGTTGGGGATATGGTCGGAAAGAAAATCAGTGATTTTATCTCCCCTGATATCGCAGAAATGAAATTAGCAGCCATTAGATCAGTCCTTGAGACCGGTCAGACAAAGATAATCGAATATCAACTTCCAGTTCGAGGTGGAAAAAAATTATGGTTCGAGGGACGAATCGTATTGATGGGAACGGCTAAAGAAGGCAAAGGGAAAGTGATTTGTGTCACCACAGAAATTACCGAGCGAATTGAAATGTACCAAAAAATTGAATCGCTTTCAATTATGGATCCCACTCTAAATTGCTATAATCGGCGTAAATTCCTGGAACTGGCTGAACAGGAAATTGCCAGAGCCAGCCGTTACGACCACCCACTATCTCTTATGATCCTGGATGTTGATCATTTTAAAGAGATTAATGATAGTTTTGGGCACCTTCATGGCGACCGGATACTTTCGCAACTTGTAGATGTATGTGTAAATACGCTAAGGAAAACTGATATCCTCGGTCGTTATGGAGGAGATGAATTTGTTATCCTGTTTCCTGAAACAGGCATGCGTGGTGCTGGGGAGATTGCCGAGAGGTTACGCCAAAAAGCGATGCAAATCATGATCCTGGCTAAAAACAAGGATATAAGTATAACAATCAGTGGTGGATTAGCTTGCCTGGAGCCTATGGGAAATAAAACCATAAAACTAAAAGACATTATGGATGAGGCAGACAAAGCGCTTTATCAAGCCAAGGCAGATGGTCGTAATCAAATTCACACTAACTGCCAGGGTTATCAATTAAAATTCTCTGAGAAAGTTAATCGAGTTCCTCAAGTTAAGGAATAAGCCAATAGTATTTCGGTTTAAACATGACAATACATCACTCTTAATGAGTATGGGGTAACCTTAACAAGTAAAACCTCCCCAAGATTATAAATTTGCGAACCTTTACCAAACTAACGTACAGCATTTACCGAACTGAAAACGGCTGAATTAGGTTTTTAAATCAGCAAAACGTTTATGTATTCCTTACACACCTAAGTTTAATTACCGAGTTAACCTTCTACCTTAAAATTTCTTGATTTTTAATGAAAGAAGTGCAATAATGTTATTATTCCGGTAACGATACCGGTATTGATACCGATAAAATGTCAAGATCACTCCATTCAATTACCATCCAGGACGTAGCCAAAAGCGCGGGGGTCTCAGTCTCCACTGTTTCCAGGGTTTTAAATAACAAGGCGGATGTCTCGCTTGATACACAGGACCATGTTAAGGAAGTCATTCAGACTCTTGGTTATACATCAAACCTGGCAGCCCGCAGTATGCGCAGTCTGCACACCAATATCATCGGGGTCATCGTTCCTGATATCGAGCATCCTTATTCTCAGGAAGTATTAAAAGGCATCAATCGGGTGATTTCCACCAGCAAGTACGATCTTCTTGTCTATACAACAGGTAGTTTTCAAAAACAGGATACTGCCCGGCACGAGCAGCAATATGTATCCCGTTTAAACGGAACAATAACCGACGGCGTGATCGTGGTTACCCCATCTGCCTCCTCGTTTTCCTCGAGTGCTCCAATCGTATCGATCGATCCGCATGTTTTCACCTCAGAATATCCCACAATTCTTACGAACCATTACCAGGGAGCAGTTGAGGCAATGCGCTATTTGATCGGTTTGAAACACTCCCGCATTGCCTATATCTGCGGTCGCCCGGGCTTGCAGAATACCGAACGATTTAAAGCATATTGTGACGAACTTGAAAAAGCCGGGATTGCCATCGATGCAGATTTGGTTCTCACTGGTGACTATTCAACGGATTGCGGAGAAGCCTCCGCCTTTAAACTCTTTGCCATGCCCCACCCTCCAACTGCCATATTCGCGGCAAATGATCAAATGGCTCTCGGTGTCATGAAAGCCGCAAATTCTGCTCATATAAATATTCCACAGC
Source organism: uncultured Anaerolinea sp. (assembly GCA_964533735.1). Lineage (GTDB taxonomy): Bacteria > Chloroflexota > Anaerolineae > Anaerolineales > Anaerolineaceae > UBA6107. Next base: position 84,917 of record CAZHMD010000002.1, read on the forward strand.
ACTTATCCCTGGTCGGTTTTGACAACATCCCTGAAACCAGATACGTCGGGCTGACCACAGTGGACCAATCCCTGGTTGAGATGGGAAGGCAGGCTGTGGAATTATTGATCAAACTGATCGAAGGCAAGACGGTTGAGTCCAATACGATCAAGATTTCTCCGAGCCTGGTGATCAGGGACTCCTGCCAGGTTTTTGCTTTTTAGTAATTTAACAATGCTTCAGGGAATCGAACATCTGTTTGATGATTGACAGCGCCCAAAAGACTCTGTATAATGGAAATATCATGGGAGCGCTCTCACAAAAGAACAGAGGAAAACAGGAATCCTGGAGCCAGAGGATGGCTGAGTTGACGCTTGAAGATGTCGCAAAACTTGTTGGGGTTTCCCGTTCCACCGTTTCCAGGGTGGTTAACGGTTCTCCCAATGTAAGCAGCGAGGTGCGCCAGCGTGTTCTCAAGGTCATTCAAACCACCGGTTTCCAGCCGAATGCCGCAGCCCGTTCACTGGCGTCACAACGGTCCCGCATGATTGGTTTAGTCCTTCCGCGCAGTGTCAGCTCCTTCTTTACGGACCCATTTTTCCCCCAGTTGACCCAGGGTATTGCCTTCGGCTGTAACAATAACGATTTGACCTTGTCCCTCTTCCTGGTCGGTAACAAAGAAGATGAAGAAAAGATCTATCCGCGAATCTCACGCAGGGGCTTGTTGGATGGCATCCTGGTGCAGGCTGGGCAGCCTGATGACAAATTGATCTCGCAATTATTCAAATCCAACCTGCCTACAGTAATGATCGGCCGCCCTTTTGACCCTGCGGGGATAAATTACATCGACGTGGACAATATCAATTCTGCTTCAAAAGCCACGCTGCACCTGATTAATCTCGGTTATACGCGTATCGCCACCATCACCGGCAGCCGGGGCAGCGCTGTTACAGATGACCGCCTTCAAGGTTATAAAATTGCCCTCCAAAACAACGGGATTGCCGTGGATGAAAAATTGATCGTCGAAGGAGATTTTACAGAACCGAGTGGATACACAGCCATGAAACAATTGCTTGATGTCAAGCCCGATGCAGTTTTTGCCGGATCAGATGTTATGGCAGCCGGGGCAATCCGGGCAGCACAGGAAGTCGGCATACGCGTTCCTGAAGATATGGGTGTGATCGGTTTTGACGATGTTCCTTTAAGTTCATTTACTGCGGTTCAGTTGACCACCGTCCGTCAACCCATCCTGCGTCTTGGGATCAAAGCTGTCGAACTCTTGATCGACATTATTGAAAATGGCATTACCCCCGCCCGCCGGATCATTCTGGATACGGAGCTTGTCATCCGGGATTCCTGCGGCGCGAAGAGATTGGTGCAAGTACCTGGGAGCGAGTGATTTTTTTACATTTATATGGGAGCGCTCTCATAATAGATCATCTAAAGGAGGTGAGGAAACATCAACATTCGGTAAGGTTCGACTATTTGATTCAACCAACCATTTAGAAGGAGAAAAGGAAGAAATGAAACGTATATCGATCATCTTTTCAGTTCTAATTGTTCTAACCATGGTCCTCACTGCTTGCGGTAAAGCCCCCGGCGAAAAAACCGTCCTCAACGTGTGGTCTTTCACCAATGAAATCATGACCATGGCGATTGCCTTTGAGAAATCGCATCCGGATGTGGATGTCGTCTACACCATGATCCCGATGACCAATGGCGAATATCAGACCAAGCTGATGGCTACCCTCGGTACCGATGAGGTCCCTGATGTTGTAGCCCTCGAAGCCGCTTTCGTAAAACAATATGTTGAAAGCGATTTTCTCGCGGACCTCAAGAGCCTGAAACCCGATGTTGAAAAGGCTGACGTCTATCCATTCGTCACCGAAGTAGGCACTTTCGATGGTGTTCTCAAAGGCCTTGCTTACCAGGCGACCCCGGGTGCGTTATTCTATCGCCGCAGTCTTGCCAAGGAGTACTTTGGCACTGATGATCCTGTAGAAATGCAGAAGATCCTCGGCGACATGGACAAGTATCTTGCCGCAGCTGGTGTTGTCAAGGAAAAATCCGGTGGAGATACCTTCATGGTTGCTTCCAATGGCGATTTCATGAACCTTTTCTACGCCAACCGGGCTCAACCCTGGATCGTGGATAACACCCTCACCGTAGATCCCCTGGTTCTGAAACTTGTGGAAACCGCCAAGGCTTTCCGCGATAATGGCTATGAAGCCAAAGCCACCCAGTGGCAAGAAGGCTGGTTTGCCGGTATGAACGACACCCTCGTGGATGCCGAAGGCAACCCCAAGCAGATCTTCTCCTACTTCCTCCCCACCTGGGGTCTCCCCTATGTGTTAGCTCCTCATGCCAAATCGGCTGACGGAGCCAAGGATACCACTGGCGACTGGGCGATGATCACCGGACCCCTCCCCTATCAATGGGGTGGAACCTGGTTGGGCATCATGAAGGAAACCAAGAACATGAAGATTGCCAAGGAATTCATCCGCTTCTGCACCCTGGATGAAACCAACCTGACAAACTGGGCAACTGGTGTTTACACCAACGAATATCTCAAAGCCATTGATCCTGCTACCCCTGAAGGTCAATCACAGGCTGCTGGTGATTTCGTCGGAAGCAAAGTGGTCGTGAACAAGATCATCTCCTCCTTCGACGATTCAGAACTCAGCAAATTCCTGGGTGGACAGAATTCCTACGGTGCCTTCGCTGCTGCAGCGCCCTCCGTAAATGCCCGCTTGATGCAGGGCTCTGACGACGCTATCCAGCGCGCCTTCAACGACCCCCTAACCTCCTACCTCGATGGAGCTATCACCGAAGAAGTAATGTGGCAAACCTGGAAAGACGCTGTTCACAACGAATTTCCTGATTTGATCATTAAATAACAGGAAAATTGGGTAAATAAAAATGAGTCAGTGTATAGTATCCATATACACTGACTCATTTAAACGGAGGCGCGATGATTAAGTCAAAATTCAACAAAAGTACCTATGGCTATATTTTTATTGCACCATTCGTTATAGGGTTCCTGCTTTTCGGTCTCTATCCAGTATTGAACACATTGGGACTGAGTTTTACCAATACCACGTTGATGTCTGCCAAATCCAAGATCATTTGGTTTGACAACTTCAAGCAATTGTTCGTGGATAACATGTTCCTCAAAGCCATTGCAAATACATGGCTCTTGTGGCTGTTAAATTTTATCCCTCAATTGGGCATTGCCATGTTGATCTCCGTATGGTTCACCAGTACCAGGTTGAAGATCAAAGGAATTGGTATCTGGCGTGCCATTTTCTATTTGCCAAATCTGCTGATGGCTGCCGTGGTGGCAGCGTTATTCTTCAGTTTGTTTTCATACTATGGTCCGGTCAATCAATTTCTGGTCCGGGCAGGTTTCATCCCCGAAGCCATCGACTATATCCGCGACCGGACGGTGATGAGGGGGCTGGTCGTGTTCATCCAATGGTGGTTGTGGTTTGGTCAAACCATCATCATTCTCATGGCAGCTATGACCTCAATATCAGTCTCTGTATATGAAGCTGCCCTTGTGGATGGTGCTAATGGCTGGCAGATGTTCCGCTTTATCACCCTTCCCCTGATCAAACCAGTGATGATCTATGTGCTGGTCACGTCGCTGGTTGGCGGTATGCAGATGTTCGATATCCCCTATCTCTTGACAGATGGCCGCGGCAGCCCTGCAAACGCCATCCTCACCAACAATATCCTCATGTACATGAAATTCCGCAGCAACCAGGGGCATCTCGGCGCTGCATCCTCCATTGGTGTGATGGTATTCATTATGACGAGTTTTGTGGCACTCCTTATCTTCTATGCATTACGGGATAAAGATGCAATCAAATCAGCAAGAAAGGTGAAGGGAGGTACTGAAAATGCGTAACTATCGACTTTCCACAAATTTGACCCGAGCCTTCATTTACATCGTGCTAATCCTTCTGGTGATCATTACGATTGTCCCCATCTGGATGCTTATTGTTAACGCCACGCGCTCAACCACTGAGATTCAAAACGGGATTAGCCTGATCCCCAGCACACACATGTTCGAAAACTACCGCGTACTGCTCAGCAAAGGGCTGAATCTGCCAAGAGGTTTTCTCAACAGTCTGCAGATTTCCGTTTTGACCACAATCGTTACCGTTTATTTTTCCATGCTCACAGCCTATGGGCTTGTAGCGTACGAGTTTAAAGGTAAGAAGTTCCTCTATAACAGCATCCTGGTTTTGGTCATGATCCCAATGCAGTTGTCCATTATCGGATTCTTCAGGTTCATGTCAAAACTTGGGCTTACCGATTCTTACGCTTCCTTGATATTGCCTAGCATCGCATCTGCAGCTTCTGTTTTCTTTTCGAAACAATACCTCGAATCCATCATTCTTCAAGATCTCATTGACGCTGGACGCATAGACGGATGCAGCGAATTAGGGATTTTTCATAAGATCATGTTCCCCATTGCGGCGCCGGGTGCATTTACCTTGGGCATCTTCGCCTTTGTAGGATCGTGGAACAATTTCTTCAATGCCTACATTCTGATCACCTCCCGCGACAAATACACCTTGCCAATGTTGATCCAGACCTTGCGCGGTGATGTGTACCGTCCGGAATTTGGTGCCATTTACCTGGGGCTCGCCGCGTCCGTAATACCGATCATCATCATTTACTTCCTCTTCTCCCGTTACATTGTGAATGGCATCTCCATGGGAGCAGTAAAAGAGTAGCACTGCAGGGCGTCTACCAAAAATTAATAGATCAACTCGGCATACAAGAGGCAGTGAATGCGTTTCGGTTACTTCGATGACTCTAAGCGTGAATATGTAATCCAGCAGCCTGATACCCCCCTGCCATGGATCAATTACCTGGGGTCTGAAGCTTTTTTTGGACTCATCTCCAATACAGGTGGCGGCTACACCTTTTTCCGGGATGCGCGTTTGCGCCGGCTCACCCGTTATCGCTACAACAATGCGCCCCTTGATCAGGGCAGCCGTTTCCTCTACATCCGCGATAATGCGTCTGCCGCAACGGATTACTGGTCACCCGTCTGGCAGCCGACGCGAACCCCTCTCGATTCTTACGAATGCCGGCATGGACTCGGATATACCAAAATTAGTTCAATGCGTTCCGCTATCCAATGCGATACCAGGTACTTCATTCCTCCTGGTGAGAACGTCGAAATCTGGGAGGTGATCCTCACCAACCAGCGCAAAGTAGAGGCTGACCTCTCCCTTTTCTCTGCGGTTGAATTCTGCCTGTGGGACGCCCAGGATGATGCCAACAACTTCCAGCGTAACTACTCCATCGGTGAAGTGGAAGTGGAAGAGGGTGTCATCTACCACAAGTCGGAATACCGCGAACGGCGCAGCCATTTCGCGTATTTCGCCTGTTCGGAGCCCGCCGCGGGTTTTGACACCCAGCGTGAGGATTTCCTCGGACCATACCGCGGTTGGGATGCCCCATTGGCAGTTGAGCGCGGTCACACCGTCAACTCCATGGCAACCGGCTGGCAGCCCATTGGGGCGCATCAGGTATCTGTAAAACTCCAGCCCGGTGAATCGCGCCGGATCATTTTCCTGCTCGGATATCATGAGAATCCAGTATCAGAAAAATTCGATCCACCAGGTTCGCAGACGCTTAACAAAAAATCCGTCAAACCCATTTTTTCACGCTTTCTCCAGCCGGGGGAGGTTGATAAGGCATTTAGCGGATTGGCTGGGTATTGGGAAAAGACCCTCTCCCGTTTCCAGGTATCCACTGCTAACATCCATACCGACCGCATGGTAAACATCTGGAATGCCTACCAGATGATGATCACCTTCAATTTCTCGCGCTCCGCCTCTTACTTTGAATCAGGGGTCGGGCGCGGTATGGGGTTCCGTGACTCCAACCAGGACCTGCTTGGCTTTATGCACCTGGTACCCGAAAGCGCCCGCGAACGCATCCTCGACCTGGCTGCCACGCAGCTTCCCAGCGGCGGAGCATACCACCAGTACCAACCCATGACGAAAGTTGGCAACAATGATATCGGTGGCAATTTCAACGATGACCCGTTATGGTTGGTGCTTTCTGTAGCAGCTTACCTCAAAGAAACGGGTGACTGGTCGATCCTCGACACCCAGGTTCCTTTCGATAACAAACCCGGAAGCGAAGCTCCCTTATATGTTCACCTTCAGCGCTCGATCCAGTATACCCTCGACCGCCTTGGACCGCATGGGCTGCCTCTCATCGGACGGGCAGACTGGAATGACTGCCTCAATCTCAATTGTTTTTCGGATACTCCCGGGCAATCCTTCCAGACGACCACCAGCAAAGATGGCACCGTCGCCGAAAGCGTCTTTATCGCCGGCTTGTTTGTGTTGGCATCCACTGAAATGGAAGAGATAGCCAGGAGGAGAGCCGATACCACTCAATCAGAAGAGCTTCACCGTGCACGCCTGGAAATGGAGAAGGTAATCGAATCTGCGGGCTGGGATGGAGAATGGTTCCGCCGCGCTTATGATGATTTCGGTCAACCGCTCGGTTCAAAGGAATGCCGGGAAGGGCAGATTTTCATTGAACCTCAGGGAATTTGCGTGATGGCCGGGGTCGGTCTGGAAAACGGCAACGCTCTAAAAGCCCTCAATTCTGTTGCAGAAAGACTGGCTTTCAAGCATGGCTTAGTGCTCCTCAACCCCGCTTACAAACAGTATTATCTCCACATAGGGGAGATTTCCTCCTACCCTCCCGGGTACAAGGAAAATGGCAGCGTCTTTTGCCATACCAACCCATGGATCATGATCGCCGAGGCGCTAACAGGAAACGGGGATAGGGCGTTTGATTATTACCAGCGCATTAATCCCTCATTCCGCGAAGACTTAAGCGAAATCCACCGCTGCGAACCTTATGTTTACGCCCAGATGATCGCCGGCAAGGAAGCGGTTCATCCTGGTGAAGCCAAGAATTCGTGGCTCACCGGTACAGCTGCCTGGAATTATGTGGCGATCACGCAGTGGATCTTGGGCATACGCCCTGCCTATGACGGGTTGATCATCGACCCGGTAATCCCATCTGCTTGGGTTGGATTTTCTGCTTCCCGACTTTTCCGCGGGACACACATTGAGATTATTGTGACCAATCCCGATCACTTCTGCAAAGGTGTTACTGAAATAACCTTGAACGGCATCGTTATTGCCGGGAACATGATTCCAATGGATAAGCTGGAACAGGAAAACCGGGTCGAGATAAGACTCCGCGGTTAATGGAGGAGTATTGTTGGAAGAATTGATCGAAGTAAAAACATTTGAAGGTCAGGGTTTCCAGCCATTGGTATCTTTTGGATCCTGGCGGGTGGCTGCACTGCGCTACCTGGATGAAATCGCCCCTGACCGCATCGATTCAATGGAACGCCACACTGCAACGGATGAGGTTTTCATACTTGTCGCAGGAAAAGGCATGCTAATTCTCGGAGGAAATGCTGTGCAAGTAGCTGATCCGCAAACGATTGAAATGAAAACTGGTGATATCTACAACGTAAAGAAGAACACCTGGCACACCATTGTCCTAAGTCGAAATGCCAAAGTGATCCTTGTTGAAAATGAAGGCACTGGAAAAGACAACAGTGATTACAACCTGCTTAACAGTGAGCTTCAGGGATCCCTCCAGCGGAGTGCTCGCGAGTTCCTGGAGATTGTTCCATGAAGAGGTTTACCATTAAGTATTCATCTTCTCTCTCCTCTATTCTGGCTCCCAGCCGCGGCGGGCGACTGGGAGCGATGGGGAGTGAGTGTTGTAAATTAAAGATCAAGGAGTTGTTAAATGGATAAATTTACCCCCAAACCGGAGCACAAGTTTACTTTTGGTTTATGGACAGTAGGGTCAATCGGGCGTGATCCGTTTGGTGGACCGGTACGCGAGCCCAGGACTCCGGCAGAACTGGTTTACCTGCTTGGAGAGGTTGGTGCTTATGGAGTTAATTTCCACGACAATGACCTCATTCCAATCGATGCCTCGCCTGCTGAAACCGAACAGATCAAGCGGGAATTCCGTAAAGCGCTCGCCGACACCGGTTTAAAAGTCCCCATGGCAACCACAAATCTCTTCGGAGATCCAATATTTAAGGATGGAGCCTTCACTTCTAACGATCCCAGGGTGCGCGCCTACGCACTTCAAAAGACCATGAATGCCATCGACCTCGGGGTTGAATTTGGCGCGAAGATTTACGTTTTCTGGGGCGGGCGTGAAGGCACTGAAACTGATTCCTCCAAGAGCGTTGTGGATGCCATCAAACGCAACCGTGAAGCCATGAACTTCCTGTGCGAATATGTCCTGGATAACAAGTACCAGCTCAAGTTTGCCCTTGAAGCCAAACCCAACGAGCCGCGCGGGGATATCTTCAACCCCACCACGGGTCATATGTTAGCCTTCATCCAAACCCTGGACCATCCTGAGATGGTCGGTGTCAATCCGGAAGTGGCTCACGAGCATATGTCTGGCCTCAATTTCATGCACAGCGTCGCCCAGGCATGGGAAGCCGGAAAACTTTTCCATATCGACCTGAATGACCAGTACCCCGGGCGCTACGATCAGGATCTGCGTTTTGGCTCACGGGACATCAAGGCAGCTTTCTACCTGGTGAAATTCCTTGAGGATGTTGGGTATGATGGTTCCCGTCACTTTGACGCGCACGCTTACCGTAGCGAGGATTATGCAGGAGTAAAGGACTTCGCCCGTGGATGTATGCGTACTTACCTGATGTTAAAAGAAAAGGCTGCTCAATTCAACGCGGATAAAGAAATCCAGGCGATTTTGAGTGAGAACAATAAGAGTGATCCAGCCATGGCTAAATACTTTGGCAAGTATTCAGCCGAAAACGCTTCCGCATTGAAAAACCAGTCCTTTGATCGTAACGCCATTTCAAGCCGCGGTCTGCAGTACGAACGCCTTGATCAGTTGACCATCGATCTCCTCCTCGGCATGCGTGACTGATATTATTTCCATCATCACAAGATTCAGCGGAGCCACATGATAAAAGTGAATAAAAACCAGATCAAACCCCGGGTTGCAGAGTTGATTTCCCGCATGACCATTGAGGAAAAACTCGCCCAGCTCGGTTCCTTTTGGGTACATGAGTTACAAAGCCAGGGGCGTCTGGATGAGAGTAAGATTTCGGACAAGCTCATCCTCGGTATCGGTCAAATCACGCGCAACGCCGGGGCTTGTAACCTCTACCCGGTGGAGACTGCCAGGTCAGCTAATACCCTGCAGAAATTCCTCAAGGAAAAGACCAGGTTGGGCATCCCTGCCATCATTCACGAAGAATGCTGTGCTGGAGTCATGTCCGCGGGAAGCACCATCTTTCCGCAGATGATCGGTCTGGCCAGCACATTTAAACCCGAACTTGCCCGCCAGATGACCACCGCCATCCGTCAGCAGATGCGCGCCATCGGCGCTCACCAGGGGTTGGCGCCTGTACTGGATGTAGCCCGTGACCCCCGCTGGGGTCGGGTGGAAGAGACCTTTGGTGAGGACCCCACCCTCGTCAGCCAATTTGGTGTTGCTTACATTCAGGGGTTGCAGACTGATGACCTTCGCAACGGCGTGATGGCTACCGGCAAGCATTTTGTGGGTCATTCCTTTTCCCAGGGTGGATTGAATTGCGCGCCTGTCTATTTAGGTCCGCATGACCTGTGGGACAATTACCTGGCACCTTTTCAGGCTGCCATCCGGGATGCCGGGTTGGCTTCGATGATGAACGCCTATCCGGAACTGGATGGCGAAGTTATCGCTGCATCAAAACGCATTCTCACGGACCTGCTGCGAGACCGCCTGGGGTTTGAAGGCTTCGTCATTTCTGATTACGAAGCAGTTATTATGATTCACAATTATCATCATGCTGCTGAATCCAGGCGCAGTGCTGCCGTAAAAGCCCTCAATGCTGGTATCGATGTTGAAGCGCCGACCATCGCCTGTTACGGTGAAGACCTGCTGGCCGCACTTAAGGCTGGTGAGGTCTCCCTCGAAACGATTGATCTTTCGGTCAGCCGGCACCTCCAAAAGAAATTTGAATTGGGTTTATTCGATAATCCGTACGTGTCAGAAGGGGATGTATTAAGTGTTTTCGAAACAGCAGAAAACCGCTCCCTGGCGTACGACATCGCCTGCCAGAGCCTCGTGCTTCTCAAGAACGACGGTCTTTTACCTCTCAAACCATCTATCAAAAAACTAGCCGTGATCGGTCCAAATGCGTACTCAAGCCGTATCATGCAGGGAGATTATTCTTATACTGCCTCTGCGGAATTGCAGGCTTTGCTTCCTTCAGTTGATTCAGCTTTCGCGGCGGTAAGCAAAAAAGAATTGGAAAACCCGACAGTGGTCATTCCCACGCTGCTGGAAACCATCAAAAACAGGGTCTCCGCCAACACCGCTGTCACCTATTCGCTCGGTTGTGAATTAAACGCCACAGACGAAAGTGGTTTTAAGGCAGCCTTAAAGACAGCGCAGGAAGCCGATGCAGTTGTTCTCGTTTTGGGCGGTAAATCCGGGCTTGTGCCGGACTGCACCACAGGAGAATTCCGCGACGCCTCTGACCTCGGTTTGCCTGGTGTTCAGGAAAAACTCGCCCTTGAAGTGTTGGCAACAGGAAAGCCGTGCGTCCTCGTCCTGATCAATGGCAGACCAGCAGCCATCTCCTACCTGGTGAAAAAAACACATGCCATCCTGCAAGCCTGGGTGCCGGGTGAGGAGGGTGCCCGCGCCATCACCTCCGTGCTCTTCGGTGATGTAAATCCGGGTGGAAAACTGCCCATCTCCATCCCCCGCTCTGCCGGGCAGTTGCCGGTATTTTATAATCACAAACCATCTGGCAGGCGCTCCCAGATCTTTGGAGATTACTTCAATGAACCTGTTACGCCATTATTCCCCTTCGGTCACGGTCTCAGCTATGCTTCATTTAATTACACAAATCTGACCCTCAACCAGAAATCACCAAAACCGGGAGAAATCATTGATATTTCTTCTTCAATACACAACACCGGCAAGATCGCCGGGGATGAGGTTGTTCAACTGTATGTCTGTGACGAAATCGCCAGCCTTCCCAGGCCGGTGAAGGAGTTAAAAGGGTTTGTCCGCATCACCTTGTTGCCCGGCGAAACCAAAAAGGTGATATTCCATCTCCCTGTCAACCAAATGGCGTATTATGATGAAGAATTGAACCTGGTGGTTGAGCCCGGAAATATCAAGGTGATGATTGGCAGTTCCTCTGAAGATATCCGCCTTGCAGGGGAGTTTACAATCAGCGGGAAAACCAGCGTTAAGATTCCAGGGCGCGTCTTTGTGTGCCCGGTTGAGGTCATTTAAGTGGTGAATGATCACTAATGGCAGCCTTTCTCGGAATTGACGTTTCGACCACCGGAAGTAAAGCCCTGTTGGTCAATGACCAGGGGCAGGTGATTTCAACTGCTTCGTTTCCGCATACTTTGTCGACTCCCAAACCCCTTTGGTCGGAACAGGACCCGTTGGAATGGTGGCAGGCAGCGATCAGCAGCATCAGGCTGGTATTATCGCAATCCGGGATTGATCCAAAAAACATCCAGGCAATTGGGCTCACCGGGCAAATGCACGGTCTGGTCCTCCTGGATGAACACAGCCAGGTATTGAGACCAGCCATTTTATGGAACGATCAGCGGACGCAGGCGCAGTGTGACGAGATTCACAGGCGTGTTGGTCTGGAAGAATTCATCCAAATCAGCGGTAATGTTGCCCTCACCGGTTTCACCGCACCAAAGATCCTCTGGGTGGCGCAAAACGAACCGGAAGTTTATGCCAGGGTTCGCCATATCCTCCTGCCAAAAGACTACATCCGTTTTCGCCTGACTGGTGAATACGCAATGGACAAAGCCGATGGGTCGGGAACAGTTCTTTTTGACTTGAAAAATCGGGACTGGTCGACACACTTGCTGGACGCTCTCGGGATTCCCCGCGATTGGATGCCCCTCACCTTTGAAGGACCCGAGTTCACCGGCGCAATCACCCCTGAGGCAGCCAGTATCACTGGATTAATAGCGAGTACACCCATGGCAGCTGGCGGTGGTGACCAGGCAGCCGGCGCAGTCGGTGTTGGGGCGGTGGCGTCTGGGATTATCGGCTTAACTGTCGGGACGAGCGGCGTGGTATTCGCAGCCACCCCTTCTCCCCTCATCGAACCGCAGGGACGCCTGCATGCCTTTTGCCATGCCGTCCCCGGGATGTGGCACCTGATGGGCGTAATGCTCTCGGCTGCTGGCAGCCTGCAGTGGTACCGCGATTCTCTTGCTTCTGGCATCTCATTTGATGAACTCCTTCATGAGGCTGAAAGTGTTCCAGCCGGCAGTGAGGGATTGTTCTTTTTACCTTACCTCAGCGGAGAACGCACACCGTATCCGGATCCGAATGCCCGCGGCGCATTTATTGGGCTGACGTTACGCCATTCACGTGCGCACATGACCCGGGCCGTATTGGAAGGTGTCGCTTTTGGATTGAAAGATGGCTTCACCCTCATTCAAAACGCAGGCCTTGATTCCATCCGGCAGATACGTGCCTCCGGCGGAGGTACCAAAGGTGCGCTCTGGCGTCAGATTCTTTCCTCAGTCCTTCAAAGTGAGTTGGTTACCGTCAACACCACCGAAGGGGCGGCTTTTGGAGCAGCGCTGCTTGCAGGTGTCGGGGCTGGTGCCTGGTCAGATGTGCCCGCCGCATGCGATCGCACTATCCGCGTAACTGGGCGAACAAAGCCAATAGAACAGGATGTAGAAGTTTATAAAACATCCTATGCCTTGTACCGTGAGCTCTACCCGGCGCTAAAAACCACCTTCACAAAAATATCAGCTATTTAGCCAACAGTCCAATTCAAAGAGGTCATATGTCAGAAATTAAAATATTTCCATCCACGTTTGCCTGGGGAACCGCCACCGCAGCCTACCAGATTGAAGGCGCCACCCGGGAGGATGGGCGGGGGCAGTCCATTTGGGATGCCTTTTCGCAAACCCCGGGCAAGGTGCTGAATGGTGACACTGGAGAGCTGGCATGTGACCATTATCACCGTTGGAAAGATGATATCCATATGATGAAAGACCTGGGTTTCAAGGCATATCGTTTTTCCATCGCCTGGCCCCGCGTCCTCCCGCAAGGCAGGGGCAGCGTGAACCAGGCAGGCTTGGATTTCTACAGCCAGGTGATTGACGAGCTGTTGACCGCTGGTATCCATCCAATGATCACGCTGTATCACTGGGATATCCCTACCGCCATTAACGGCGCATGGCTGGAACGCGCTGCGGTGGATGCCTTTACCGAATACACCGCTGTGGTTGCCCGTGCGTTTGGCGACCGGGTCAAGGAGTGGGTCACGATCAATGAGCCCTGGTGTGCCAGCATCCTTAGTTACAAGCTCGGCATCCATGCCCCCGGGTTTACAAATCACTACCAGGCACTGGTAGCTGCCCACCACCTTCTGCTGGCGCACGGACGCGCATTGCCTGTCCTGCGCGCGGAATGCCCTGGTGTACGCACTGGTATTGCTTTAAACCTGAGCCCCATTTACCCGCAGTCGAAATCGTTGGCGGATACCGCCGCTGCCCGTTACGCGGATGGTGAACTTGCCCGCTGGTTCCTCGATCCCCTCTACGGAAGGGATTACCCCGCAGATGTGATCGCTGATCTGAACCACGCTGGGGTGCTGAATACAACTTTACCGGATTTTATCCATCCGGGAGACATGGAAACTATCGCAGCACCCGCAGACTTTCTGGCGATTAACTACTACTCACGCAATGTTGTCAAAGCCACCCCCGGGTTCGAAAACAACCCCACCCGGCTTGACCATATTCCCGCTCCAAAAAACAACCAGACGGAGATAGGCTGGGAGATCTTCCCGTCAGGGTTGTTCGAGGTCCTCGACCGGGTCTACCGTGACTACAAGCCTGCCGCGATCATCATCAGCGAGAACGGCGCCAGCTACTCCGATGGACCGGATGCCTGCGGAAAGGTGCGCGATCAAAAGCGCATTGACTACCTGCATGATCATCTGCTGGCGGTGTGGCAGGCGATTCAGGCTGGCATACCCGTAACCGGCTACTACGCCTGGTCTCTGATGGACAACTTTGAATGGTCCCTCGGCTACTCGCAGCGTTTTGGCATTGTCCACGTGGATTACGCCACCCAAAAACGCACACCCAAAGACAGCGCCCTGTGGTATTCACAGGTGACCAAACAGAACGGCATAAGTGTGAGATAAGGGATTGGGCGGGAAAACAGTCAGTGAATAACACTCCCACTTACGAATTCTGTTAACCTTAAAATTTCCAGGAACACTTGACATTATAGAACTTTTGTGCTATAATATCAAGTGTTTTGCCTTTAATACCTTGTTATCCGGGATAATTACTCGAATTGAATCAAATTGTTTTTTATCAAAACCCGTTGATATGTAGCTTTTTTGAATACAAAATGATTCGTTTCCCCTTTGTTCCCATTTTTTAAATTTTACGAAAACAATTAAAGTAATGATTGCAGGTATCCGGTAAAAACGGAATTAGTGACATGAAAAGGGGTAAACACAGGAGACCAGTTTGTCCAAAATGCTCTCTTTTACTCATTCCTTATTGTTTTATTTTGTGATTTTGCTACAATGAACACGTTGGGAAAATACCCCGATTTATTGATCTACAAGATATTGCATAAGCACCAGTAACAACAATCTATACGTTCAGGGAGGCACGTTCAGGTTGTTCGGAATTCATTAGAAAGACCAATGAGTTCTGTTCTCATTTAACCTGTCGTCCTCTGAGTTTAACAAATGCACTTATCTCGTTATACCAACTCTACGCCGGAGGAAACATGAAAAGGTTCGCAGCCAGGTTATTCTCACTCACCGTTGCCTTAAGCCTTGCACTTGGGATGATCAGTCAGATCAATAAACCTGCATTAGCTGCAGGTTCGATCAGCCTGTCAACCACAGGAGCAGCCTATACTCAAAATTTTGACTCCCTTGCTTCATCCGGGACATCCAGCACAGTTCCTACCGGTTGGGATTATTCCGAATCCGGGACAAATGCGAATACGTTGTACACAGCCGGAACAGGAAGCGGTACTGCTGGAGATACCTATAGTTTTGGGGCTGCCAGCTCAACAGAGCGGGCGTTTGGCGGATTATTGAGTGGATCTCTTACTCCAACAATTGGAGCCTCTTTTACGAATAATACTGGTAGTCCTATAACATCTCTTGAGATTGCTTATACTGGCGAATTGTGGCGTCTTGGGGCATTGGGTGGTCGTACCGATCGCATCGATTTTCAGTATAGTACTGACGCAACATCACTTATCACAGGGATTTGGACAAATGTTGACCTTCTTGATTTCACCACTCCAAACACCACAGGTACAACTACTGGCGCAAGAGACGGAAATGATGCTGCTTACCGAACATCGATAACAAACACAATCCCAGGGCTGATGATCGCAAATGGTGCATCATTCTGGATACGATGGGTTGAGTACAATCCCTCAGGTTCTGATGACGGTCTCGCAGTAGACGATTTCTCACTCACTCCAATATTTACACCCATCGAACCAAAGATTAACGAGTTCTCAGCCAGTACCGCCGGCACGGACGTGGAATTCGTTGAAATTTTCGGCTCAGCGACGACAGATTACTCAGCCTATAAGATCCTTGAAATCGAAGGGGACGCCTCCGGGCAGGGAGTTGTCGATGAAGTAATATCCCTTGGAACCACAGATACGAATGGCTTTTATCTGGCCAGTCTGGCAGCTAATGCGCTTGAAAACGGCTCTATTTCCCTTCTGCTAGTAAAGAACTTCTCTGGTGCACTTACTAATGATCTTGACACCAATAATGATGGCGTTTTTGATCTGACCCCATGGACCGCGCTCACTGACTCCATCGGAGTGAATGATGGAGGCGTAGGTGATCTTACTTACGGGTTGCCTGCACTTACAGTTGCATACGATGGCATGTCATATGCCCCTGGTGGGGCATCACGCATCCCGGATGGTTACGATACTGAAGCAGCCGCCGACTGGGTGCGCAATGACTTTGACCTGGCCGGCATCCCTGGCAATACCGGGACATTAATCACAGGTGAAGCGCTCAACACCCCGGGAGCAACTAATGCCCTGGTTGTCCTGGACATTGCACCGACCATAGTCAGTAACTACCCAACTAATGGCGCTGCGGATGTTCCGATGAATGCGAGCATTACGGTCACTTTCAGTGAACCGGTCACGATTGCTGCGGGTGGTGCAAATGTATTATGCACCGTCAGCGGTGCACATCTCGTTGGACCTGGAATGTCTTCCGGAGATACCATCCTCACTCTTGACCCTTTACTTGACTTTACACCGCTGGAGTCTTGCACCGTAACGGTAACAGCCTCTGCTGTCACTGATCAGGATGTCCCTCTTGACAATCTGGCTGCTGATTATTCATTCACCTTTACGGTTATGGCAGATCCCTGCACACTAACCTATACGCCAATTTATTCAATCCAGGGAACAACCGACCTGATGGCCCTAACCGGTACGCAAACCACCATGGGTGTTGTTGTAGGAGATTTTGAGGGTTCATCAGCACTACGCGGTTTCTTCATCCAGGATCCCACTGGTGATGCAAATAGCGCGACCTCGGACGGTATTTTTGTGTTTGAAGGCTCCAATGCCAATAGCGTTAACCTTGGTGATTTGGTGCGCGTAACCGGAACAGCAGCTGAATTCCAGGGGCAATCCCAGATCAGTATCGGAACACCAGTCATATGCAGTACTGGAAACACCATTACCCCTACTGACGTAACTTTACCGGTTGCGGATGCCACATTCCTCGAACGTTTTGAAGGTATGCTTGTCCGTTTCACGCAGCAGTTGTATGTAACCGAAAATTACTACCTCGGCCGCTTCGGTCAGGTAACACTCTCAAGTGGTGACCGTTTGCACACTCCCACTGCGCTTGCTGATCCAGGTGCTCCGGCATTGGCTTTAAACGCGTCCAATCACCTCAACATGATCATTGTGGATGACTCCACTAATAACCAAAACCCTGACCCGATCGTGTTTGGGCGTGGAGGTAATCCGCTTTCTGCATCCAACACCCTCCGCGGTGGCGATACCCTTACAAACCTGGTGGGTGTGCTCAACTACACTTACGGTGGTGACGCTACATACAGTCCTAATGCTTACCGCGTCCGTCCGGTCACTTCCATGAGCGGATACTACAACTTCGCCGCTACCAACCCCCGCCCCACGTCTGCCCCTGCGGTCGGCGGAACAGCCACCATTGTCGGTATGAACGTTTTGAACTACTTTAATACATTCGGCGCAACATCCTGTACTTATGGTGTCGGTGGAGCGGTTACTGATGGATGTCGCGGTGCGGATAACTTGACAGAGTTTAACCGCCAATGGCCAAAAACTGTTGCGGCGATCATTGCAATGAATCCCGACGTGCTCGGGATAGCGGAGATGGAGAACGATGGTTACGGTCCTACAAGTGCCATCCAGGACCTGGTAACAAAACTGAATGCAGTTGCTGGCGCTGGTACTTATGCTTTCATCGACGTCGATTCAGTGACAGGCTTAACCAACGCCATGGGTGCTGATGCCATCAAGAACGGCATCCTCTACAAACCCGCCAGTGTTACACCAGTCGGTACGACGGCGGTGTTGAACACTACCTCATTCGTCAATGGTGGAGACGGTGAGCCCCGTAATCGCGTCTCTCTTCTGCAGGCATTTCAGGATAACAGCACAGGTGCCATCTTCCTGGCAAATGTAAATCACCTCAAGAGTAAAGGCAGTGCTTGTGATACGGCAGACGCAGGAGATGGGCAGGGAAATTGCAATGCTGTTCGCCTTGCGGCTGTCAACGAATTGATCACCTGGTTTGGCATGGACCCTACCGGTACTGCCGATCCTGACATTATCATGCTTGGAGATCTAAATTCCTATGCTAAGGAAGATCCTATTGTCGCACTCGAAGCTGCTGGATTTATCAATGCTGCGCACGCTTATCTGGGCGATGCAGCCTACTCCTATGTCTTTGATGAAAACGTTGGCGGTCTCGATTACGCTATTGTATCGCCAACATTCTATTCACAGACATCCGGTGTTCAGGAATGGCATGTCAACGCAGATGAACCAGCCATATTGGATTACAACACCAACTATAAATCAGCCGGGCTGCAAGCAAGCCTCTACGATTCAGGTTATTACCGCAATGGCGACCATGATCCTGTGGTAGTAGGGTTCAATCCTGATGGAAGCGGTCCAACTGCAGCCGTAACAGAGCCGCTTAATGGTCAGACTTTGACCGCAGGTATTCATGAGCTGACTGTTAAGTTCAATAAAGATGTTCTCCACGACGGAAGTGAATTCGCTGGAGACAATCCCGCCAATTACATGCTGGTGGAAGATGGAGCCTCGAACGTTTTCGATACCCTTACCTGCGCTATTGGCCCTCAAGCGGATGATGTTGTATTCAGTGTGGATAGTGTAGTATACGACCCTACTACCTTCACTGCCGTCCTGACTGTCAATGGAGGCAACGATCTTCCGGAAGGGCGCTTCCGATTGTTCGTCTGCGGAACAGGTTCCATAAGAGACCCGTTAGGCAACACTCTGAATAATGGTGAATTTGACACAATCATGACCTTCGGCATTGCCATCCCGGCCGCTGCCGCCACCCTCATGCCGTCCACCGGGTTCGCCCCTGACCGTATTACTGACCTGCCAGCTCAGACAACCTCCTATGCCGGTTTAGGTGACCTGTGGCTTGAAATTCCCAGCTTGAAGGTTAAGACTGCCATCGTAGGTGTGCCAATCACCGACACTACCTGGGATGTCACCTGGCTTGGAAACCAGGCTGGGTGGCTGGAAGGCAGTTCTTATCCGACCGCGCAAGGGAACTCAGTCCTCACAGCCCATGTTTGGGATGCGCTTAATAAACCGGGTACCTTCTTCGCCATCAATAAACTTCAATACGGCCAGACTGTGATCGTTCATTCATACGGTAAGGAATATGTATATGAAGTGCGCCAGGTGCTGCAGGTTAATTCCTCGAACGTTAAAGCTATGCTCAAGGTTCAAGAAGACGCCTGGCTGACCCTTGTCACCTGCCAGGGATGGAATGAAACCTCTGAAGACTATAATTATCGAGTGCTCGTCCGTGCAGTCCTGGTTGATGTGAAATAAATCCCCATTTCAACAAAATGACCGGGGTAATACCCGGTCTTTTTGTTATTTGGATTATCTTGTGCAATAATTAGAAAGCCAATGCCAAAAAGAAATTCACTACTTACCTCATTCATCTCCAACAAGAAATTGCCCTATTACATTGCAGGTATTGGGCTTGCGCTTTATATTGCACAAACTGCACTTTTCACTCAAATCCGTTTGCCCAATATGGATGAAGGAGCTTATCTGTTTAAGGGTCTTCAGTACGCTCGCGGTGCAACAGTGCCATTTGAGCAGTACAGTTTCTGGACCAATAAAATGTATCTCACTTTTTATCTATTCGGGTGGATCCAGCGGATTTTTGGACCGGGGTTATTGGCAGCGAGGCTCTTTGCCGCAACTCTCGGCGTTTTTTCAGTAATCGGTATTTGGATCATGGTACGCCGCTTCAGTAACAATTGGCTGGCTGCTGCATCAGTGTGGGCTATGGCATTAAACCCGACATTGATAAGTATTTATAGTATCGGGAATTCACAGGTTGTGGTCATTTTCTTCCTGGTTTGGTGTCTCGTGTTTTTACTGGGCGAAGGTCGGAAAAACTGGGAGATCGTGATAGGTGCCGTTCTGGCCGCCATTATGGTCTTAAGCAGAGAAAACATGATCTTTGTTCTCCCGCTATTCGCAATATATGCTTTCTGGCAACATGGAAAAAAGAAAGGTATCCTCGCCCTTGTGTCTTTGAGTACCATCCTGGTAATAGGACACCTGGTTTTTTGGCCGGAAATCCTTTACTTGTGGATAAGGTGGCTCCCATTTAATTTGAGCTTGGATTTTCCTTTCACTTCTATCAGCACTCCTGATGTTGAATCTTCCTCCCTTGCTTCACGAATTCATAGCCTCGGACTGGCAATCCGGGTTTTCTTTGTCCCCATAGCAGCTATTCTTACCACCTTAATCCTGTGGGTAAAAAAGATTTCCTGGAAATCACCAGTAAATTTCAAAACTGCAGTATTCCTGGTAACAGTGCTTCTCGTTTTAATTGCAAGCCACACTTGGGCATCCATTGGGAATGATTATTGTGTATATTGCAGCACAAATTATTACGCGTTTTTTATGCCTATTGGGTTGATTTTATTTGCTGTTAGTCAACCCTCATTTTCGCACAAACCTTCAGTTGTCCGGTTAATCGCCTTAATCTTTTTGCCTTTGGTATCTGGTGCATTAATCGGTTTTTCATATTTCGAAAGTTTCGGTTATTCGCTTATGAAGTTTAATGTTCCCAGGGTAAGAGAAGGAAGGATCCTTCCCGGAACAGTTGAACTTTGGCAGATGCTCAATAACAAGTATCAAATGTCGTATGAGTCAGCGCGGATGATCCTTCCAACCCTTCTGGGACTTTTGATTGGTATCGCGTTCTTGTTATTGTTCTGGATAATCTACCGAAAGACGCAATTTAGGAATAAAGTGAGTTTCCCATTTTTTTCAAGTCTGGCGATAATGGTCGTCGTTTTCTTATTCTCTCCAGCACTGTCCTGGCCAACACAAGAGGCATTTAGTAACATCAGCGTAACAAGTGCCTATAAAAGAATGGGAGAAGCTGTGGCTCAATCTACTGTGCCTGGGGAAAAAGTGTATATTGATGGACTTACTACTGCCATTCCGTTGATATACACTGAAGGTCTTGAATATCTTCCTCCACAGATAAATGTGCACTTCTCCTTCGTTGAAGCCCCTGATTCCGATGCCCTTTTAAGGGTTGGGTTTTGGAACGAAAAAATAGCCCGGGATTGGAGGAGACAATCCAAATTATTTATCATCGGGCAGGAGGAATTTGCCAATTGGTTGGAGTTTATTGAACGAGCAGGACTTATCGAGGTTCCGGTAGATATCAATTACGCAAAAATGCCTGATTCCTCAAGACTATACATTTTCAAAAAACCTTGAAATTGCAAGTTTTCTCAACAAAATAAATGAATATGACCGTTCAGTTTTTTTCATGTAGAGTAACTTAAGTGAATACCCTTTCAGAGTTATTATCGATTTATTAAACAATTATCGTAACCTTCTTTCACTCAGGTATCCGTATATGTGTGCCTTTTATTCAAGTGTACAATTAGTAAACCCTTGACCTAATCTTGATTGGAATTGATATGAAGCTTTCGATCATCTCTCCGGTTTTTAATGAAGCAGATAATCTTCGTGAGTTGTTTAGCTCCCTCATAAAAATCCTAACCCCGCTTGGGTATGATTGGGAACTGGTACTTGTGGACGATGGCAGTACAGACCAAAGCCTGGCCATTATGCGCGAATTCCTCGACCAACAAAAGTGCGTCATGCAAATTATCGAATTCCGCAGGAATTTTGGCCAAACTGCAGCAATTGCAGCGGGGATCGAATTTGCCCGGGGAGATATCATTATTCTCCTGGATGCTGACCTTCAGAACGACCCTACTGACATCCCATTGCTCTTGAAAAAGATGGACGAGGGTTTTGATGTCGTCAGCGGATGGCGAAAGGACCGAAAAGATAATTTCTTACTTCGTACCATCCCTTCAAGAATTGCCAACAGTTTGATCTCCAGTGTAACCGGACTAAAACTTCATGATTATGGCTGCACCTTAAAGGCATATAAGCGGGAATTCCTCGGCATGTTCCGGTTGTATGGAGAAATGCACAGGTTTATTCCAGTCTATGCTGAAGCCTCCGGTGCCAAAGTGGCAGAGGTTGTCGTACACCACCACCCGCGAAAAAATGGAAAAAGTAATTACGGTCTGGACAGAACAATAAAAGTGATCCTTGATATGTTTACGGTTAAATTCTTGATGGCTTATTCTGCCAAACCGATGCGGCTTTTTGGGGGAGTTGGACTTGGCTTAATGATTCTAAGTACAGCAGTCCTACTCTTTCTT
Source organism: uncultured Anaerolinea sp. (assembly GCA_964533735.1). Lineage (GTDB taxonomy): Bacteria > Chloroflexota > Anaerolineae > Anaerolineales > Anaerolineaceae > UBA6107. Next base: position 107,017 of record CAZHMD010000002.1, read on the forward strand.
GCGGTTCGAAAGATCATTCTAACAACCTCGGTCATGGAATCACCACTTTTCGTCATTAGTGTCCTGATGTTTATCCTGGGATTCATTTCCATTCTATTGGGAATGATTGCAGAATTACTGATCAGGACTTACTACGAAACCCAAGGAAAATCCACATATGCCATCCGCGCAATAGCCAAATCTAGACCAGAAGATTAACTAATGCGCATCTTGACACTAATCCATGAGTACCCTCCTCTGGGTGGTGGCGGTGGAAAAGCCTGCCAGGATATCGCCATTGAATTGTCTTCCCGCGGTCATGAACTGGTGGTCTTAACTTCGCATTTTGGCGGTCTTCCTAAAGTTGAATGTTTTTCAAACCTCACGGTAAAGCGATTTCCAGTTGCCAGGAAGCGTGAGTACCAGGCAGGTTTGATCACAATGGGTCTTTATATTCTTAAAGCAACAGTAAACGGACTCAGGTTAATTCGAAAATGGAATCCCTCGCTCATCCACGTGCACTTTGCTGTTCCGGCAGGTGTAGCTGCCTACTTATTACACAGGTTAACGGGTGTACCCTACTTGCTCACCACCCACCTGGGAGATATTCCAGGAGGTTCCCCGCAAAAAACGGATAAATGGTTTCGATGGATTTTCCCGTTTACGAAACGTATTTGGCAAAATGCATCAAAAATCACAACGGTCAGTGCATTCACAGCTGAACTCGCGAACAATGCATATAAAACCACCCCTGAAATCATTCCAAACGGAATCCCAATCAGAGAGGCACTTTCGATCAAGCTTCAAAATCCCCCGGTGATTTTATTTGCCGGCAGGTTTGTGCCTCAAAAGAACCTTGGCGTTTTCCTCGAAGTTCTGAAATCGCTCCATGAACTGCCATGGAAGTGTGTGATGTTGGGAGACGGTCCATTACGAGAGAACTTCGCCACAAGAATAACCAAAACCGGGTTGAGTGAAAGGATTAATGTTACTGGATGGGTAACCCCGGAACAGGTAACAAAGGTGATGGATGAAAGCGACATCCTGTTTATGCCTTCCTTGTTTGAAGGATTACCGGTGGTTGGGGTTCAGGCATTGGAAGCCGGGCTTGCGATTGTCGCCTCAAACGTGGGTGGTTTTGTAGATCTGGTTGAGCAAAACCGTAATGGCGCACTGCACTCCCCTTCGGACGTGACCGGGATGAGGGAAACATTAACCCTCCTGCTCTCCAATAAAAAAGCGCTGCTCGATGCTCGGATCGTCAGCAGAGAAATTGCGAATAAATTCGATATTAAAAAGACAACTTCCAAATACGAGAACCTCATGATCGAAGTTTTCGATAAACCTGTCCGGGTAAACTAATACCAGGAGAATAAAAGGCGGTTGGGTGCATATTTGTTTGATCTCAGTTGAAATTTTTGCCTGGGGAAAATATGGTGGTTTTGGCAAGGCTACCCGCATTTTGGGGCGCGAGCTGGTCAAACGCGGCATCCAGGTGTCCGCTATTATTCCCCGCAGGAGCCCTCAAAAAGAGGTCGAATATCTCGATGGAATTACTGTATTTAGCTATGATGTTTTAAAACCCAGGGAAACTGCGAGAATATTCCGTGGTTGCAATGCAGATATTTTTCATTCCCAGGAACCCAGTTTTGGTACTTATCTGGCGCAACATTTTCACCCACAAAAAAAACATATCGTCACCTTCCGCGATACCCGAATTTTGTCAGATTGGGCGATTGAACTTGCCCATCCTTCCAAGAGTCACTTTCAGGTATTGACGAATATTTTATTCGAAGACAATTTTCTAGTTCATAAAGCAGTTCGAAGGGCTGTTGCCAGATATGCAGCCTCCAACTTGGTTATCGACCGGTCTTACCACAAGTACCATCTAAATGAGAAACCAGCATTCCTGCCGACCCCAGTGTACATTCCGAATACCGTGGATAAAGACAAAAAACCAACAGTATGTTACGTTTCAAGATGGGATCGCAGGAAAAGACCAGAATTTTTTATTGAACTGGCACGGTCAACGCCGGAGGTTCAATTCATTGCTGTTGGATCCAGCCGGGACCTTTCCTACGACCAATTAATCCGATCCCAACTGGAAAAATTACCTAATGTTGAAGTTCACGGCATGATTAACCAGTTTGAAAACGATGAATTGCAGGAAATTTTCTCCCGCAGTTGGATACTACTCAACACAGCGGCTCGGGAAGGATTGCCAATATCATTTATTGAAGCGTGTGCATCACGGTGTGCATTATTGAGCTCTCTAAACCCAGATGGATTCACTTCCAGGTTTGGTTATGTTGTTGATCATGATAATTTTTCCAAAGGTCTTTCCGCCCTATTGGAAGAAGATTACTGGCGGACAGTCGCGCTACAGGGGTACCAGTATATTAAAGAGGTTTTTTCAGTAGAATCAGTGTTGCGGCAGCATATTGAAATTTACACAAAGGTTATAGACATGGATAAAAATGGGACATATTATCGTGGTAAATAATCCAAATATGTCTTCGCTAAAAGTAGTAATCATCGATTACGTTTCAGAAAAGAACCGCGGTGATGCTGCCATCCACAACGGTTTAATTAATTTATTGCAAAAAAGCTTCCCCAATGCTGTCCTATCGGCGGTGTCAGTTTTTGGAGCAAATCAATTTCCCGAAATGAATCAGGAATATGATCAATCCAGTGTCCTCGGTATTCAGATCTATGGCGGACTTGTTCCAACTTTTTTCCCAGCAAACAAAAAAAGGGAGAAACCGATCCTACTATTTGAATTTCAAAACTTCCTTGGCTTGATTTTTCGATTGTGGTTATTGTTCGCATTGAAGCTAAAAATCCCTCTCCGTCTTCTAAAATTTTTTATTTCGAAAAAGTATCGGGTGACATTAGAACTCATCGAAAACGCAGATTTACTCGTTATCCGGGGCAGGAATTACAGAAATCGAAAAACTGCTGCGCTTGAAATCTTCCGCATCCTTTCCAAGATCTTTCATCTGTTACTTTGCAGCCAGCTTTCCAAAAAAATGGTATTAATCGGAACTTCTGTTTGGGATCAAAAAAGTAACCTTGCGGATCGCTTACTGGGATTTGCATTTAAGGCGTGCGAATTCGTAACAGTCCGTGAACGAGGCTCTTTCAAGGTAGCGAAGAAATTGGCAATTACTTATAATTTTCCAGAACCATTTCTACTTCCTGATCTATCCTTTGCGGTATTTAATGATCGAAAAGATATCATTTTAAATCGTATGCGGGCTTTCCGAAGGCCATACCCTAAAGTCATTGGACTGACAATTCATGATTGGAAAACCCAAGGATTGAAAACAAGGGACAATTACTTGAAAAGCATTTCCGGATTGGTTAAGTACTATTCTGACTTGCACTCCAGGATAGTAATCATTCCCCAGGTAAGTATCAATTGGGAAGACAACTCAGAACTGCTTGATGAATTGAAGTTCACTGTGAGAACAAATAATATTGATGTTATCAAGGGAAACCCATCGGTCCAGGAATTACTTCAAATTTATAGCAAGCTGGATTTATTGGTCGCCACAAGAATGCATTCTGCCATTTTTGCAGCAGCAGTGAATACTCCCATCATTGCAATTGCTTATGATAAGGGGGGAAAGTGGAACATTATTGAAGAACTCGGTTATAAAGATTACTTAATGAACTATGACCAGGTTACACCGGAATTGTTAATAAAAAAAACTGTTGATTGTTGGCATAACAAAGAATCGTTAGTAACTGTTGCTGAAAATTGTGTCTCAAAGAATACTGATAATATTCAATTGTTGGTCAATTTGTTTGAGTCATTGGAATTGAAGCCAATTAAACCGGGGGTTTTTTCAAGGTCGACTGATTAATGAACTCAACGCAATAATCACATAATATTCTTTTCCTTTCATTGACAAAGGTGTTTAGTGGAGACTCGTGCTGGCAATCAACATTCACCCAGGAAATGGAGAATTCTAAGCCTGACTTTCTTCATTGTTTTGATATTTCTCGCTATACTATTGTTGCCTTGGAAAGACACCTGGCAAATTCTACGCAATGCCGATATTGGATACATCATTATTGCATTTTCACTTGTTATTCCCTTGCACTTAACCACTTCTTTTACATATAAACTTATATTAGATGGTCAAAAAGCTCGTATCTCCTATTGGCGTTTATTACTGATCAATATGGGAATGAGTTTTTATGATATTGTTCTCCCTTCCACATTCGTAGTCAGCGGTTTGCGGTGGATACGATACTCAGTGCAATCCCAAAAACCTGCGCAATCCTTTGTTTCAATCGCATTCTATAAAGTATTCAACATCATTCTTGCCTTAGTCTTGAGCCTGGCATTCTTGTCTTTTACAGACGTGACCAGTTTGAAGGGACACGTCTGGCAAATCATCACTCTCTTGGGAATTATTTTAGTGATAATGCTTGCAACACCCTGGGGTTGCCGCCAGTTGATCAAGCACCTGCCTGAATCTCGGGTAATATTGCGCTCTCGGAATTTCCTCCTTAGAGCTTGGGATTACATCTATAAAATCATCCAAGCTTTTGCGGAATTTGAACAATTAAAGGTCCAGACACAATTAATAATCATTCTAATAGGGTTAATCAATCACCTGGCAATGTATGCCTGTTATCTGCTCATGGCAAGAAGCGTGGGCGTTAACCTTACCTACGCACAGCTCGGTACCTTGAGAGCGATATTGATATTAGCCATGAATTTGCCATTTAATTTTGGCATAGGAATCAATCTGCGTGACGTCACCCTTTTAGCGGTATTGACTGCAATGGGCATTGCGTTGGACAAAGCCGTGGCCATTTCAGTAATTTCATTTGCCAGGGTTCTTTTCACTGGCATACTGGGTGGGTTTGCAGAGTTATTCAACTTACTCTTTTTAAAGCAGCAACAAACGCCAGTTTTGTTGGAAAACAGGCAGATGGAGTAAGGATATTTTCAATATTGGGGCGGTTGCATAGGAATGAAAGTTCTCTTTATTATAGAAAAGAATTTACCTGATTTCCATAATTACTGAGGTACCTATCACTTATATTCATTTTTAGCTTGTATCCATTGTATATTATGTTACATAGCTCCCGATTTTCGTCTTAATTGCCCGATGACCGGTCAAATTATCCCTTTTCAATGCTATACTTTTTTTACATACATAACCAATAGGAAAAGGATTAAAAATGAAAGTAGACCTCCCAACCCCTGTTTCAACTGAAGAAATGAAAATCGATGTTCGCGAGATTGAAGGTATTCTCTCCTCGCCCCCGATGAAACTGCCCGTATGGACTGGTGCCCAGGTAAAACTTCCCGATGGACGTATGCTTTATATCCGCGCCATCCAGGATAGTGATATCAAGCCCGTTTTAGGGTACCTCGAAAGAGTAATGAAGGTCGAGAAAGACTTTTATGATATCGTCGGAGTTCGTGTTTATGGTGAAGTTCTCGCTCTCGTTCGCAAACGCCTCAAAGACCCCTTCACCTTTGTAGGACTGGTGGATGGTGAATGGCTTGGTTTTGCCAATGGTCGCGTTTGGGATAAAGACGTGGCTGTCAGCTTGCACACTCTCACCTTCTCCCGCCGCGCCAAGTTAGGATGGCCGATGTACTACGCCAAAACCTACTACGCGATGGAAATGGTTAAAGTCCAGGAATGGTGGTCAACCTTCGAAAGCTACAACGGCTGGCGTATGGCTGGCCTATCAATGGCACAACCCACCAAACCCTGGCCCCAGTATCAGCACGAACTGGGCGGCGCCAAGATCTTCTACGTCAACCAGGATACCTGGCAGGGACGCCTGAAGGATTACTGCAAGCAGATCATCGGTGATGACCTGAACTTCAAGGTTACCGATGAGGTTCTTAAGGCTAACGAGAATTTCCGCGTTCCTGAAAACCTCGATCTCTAGAGCACATTCTTAATTTTTGAACATCCCCATACCGCATGGTTGGGGATGTTTTGTAATAAAGAATGAAGGGAAATTCGTCATACAAATAGCGATTAAGGTAATTTGATTTTGGAATTTCAGTGTGCTATATTGAAGTGTGCGAAGAAGTTTACATTTGATGGCTTTCCAGCGGTTTCAGGACAAATGATCAGCATGTCTAATATATACATATGTCTATTGCGATTACACGATAACAAGGCTGCCTGATAGGAGAAAACTTAGTTTCCCCATCTCCATCGGCAGCTGTTTTATTAAATTCTTCTCTTAGGAGCAGTGATGTCAACGATCAAAACTGAAATACGAAGTGGTGTGTATTATGACTCAGCCAAGTTGATGAGCCTGCAGCGCTCACTTGCCGGGTTACCCGGAATTGAAGACGCTGGTGTTGTCATGGGCACCGATTCTAATAAAGAACTGCTTGAGCATATTGGTCTTGCCTCGGCTGAGGTGATGGCTTCTAAACCGGATGAACTTGCTATTGTGGTAAAAGCCAAGGACTCAAAAACTGCCAATGAAGCCCTCGCCCAGGTGGATAGCCTGCTTGCAGCCCGTAAAGGTAATATCGACGAAGAATATCGTCCCCGCAGTCTCGAATCCGCAGCTGAAATGCTGCCAGATGCCAGTTGGGTGATCATATCAGTGGCTGGCCGATACGCAGCTGCAGTGACCCGCGAAGCGCTGCGACTTGGCAAGCATGTTCATCTTTTCAGTGACAACGTCAGTGTTGAAGAAGAGATCGCTCTTAAAACCCGGGCGCGTGAACTAGGTTTGTTGGTGATGGGACCTGATTGCGGAACCGCCATGATCGAAGGACAGGGATTGGCATTCGCCAACAAGATCCGCCGCGGACCTATAGGCGTTGTGGCTGCAGCGGGTACCGGGCTCCAACAGGTAGCCTGCCGTATTCATCAATTGGGCAGTGGTATTACCGAAGGAATCGGTACAGGCGGTCGCGACCTCTCTGAAAAAGTTGGCGCGATCACCTTCCTGATGGCGCTTGACTTGTTCATTCGCGATCCAGACACCAAAGTGATTGTCCTAACCTCAAAACCACCTTCACCCAAGGTAGCCGAAGAAGTGTTGAAGGTTGCGCGTAAAGCCGGCAAACCTGTTGTGGTCAATTTCATTGCCCGCGCTGTCACCACCATCCGCGATGGCAACCTCTTCTTCGCTACTGGTTTGGATGACGCAGCCCGCCTTGCAGTTGAATTGGCGAATAATCCTCCCAAGTTAGAAACGGATGACGATCTGCCAACCAAGAAATTCACAAACAAGCAGAAATATTATCGTGGTCTATTCTCTGGAGGCACGCTGGCTTATGAAGCCCAGCACATCCTGGCTGGATACATTCCTAAAGTTTGGGCAAATTCTCCCATCAATAAAGAATTCAAAATGCCCAATGCCCTGGAGAGCATTGAGAACTGCATCGTTGACCTTGGTGAAGACGAATTCACAGTTGGGCGCTTGCACCCGATGATGGACAACGAGTTGCGCATCCGCCGCTTGTACGAAGAGGCAAAAGATCCGGAAGTGGCGGTGATCATGCTGGATGTGGTCATCGGTTATGGTTCACACCCGGATCCTGCCAGTGAAATTGCTCCCGCGATCGCCAAATGTCTCTCAGACGCGAAGAAAAACGGCCGCCACCTTGAGATCGTTTGCGTGGCAACAGGTACCGATGAAGACCCACAAGACCTGAATTCACAGATTGCTCAACTCAAGAAGGCCGGCGCCTGGGTGGATACAAGTAATGAAGTTGTCGTGCGCCGTGTTGGTAGAATCCTGCGAGCCCTCAATGAGCGCGGTCAGGTTGCTGCTCAACAAATTGGTAAACCAGTCGACCTGGCATCCATCAAACGTGAAATGCAGGCAATCAACGTTGGACTGGAATCCTTCTCAGAAAATCTGAAGGATCAGGAAGCCCCTCATATTCAGGTGGAGTGGAAACCGCCTGCCGGTGGTAATGAACGATTGATGAATATCCTGGAAAAAATGAAGAGTTAATTAACCATCCGTCATTCGAAATAATTGGAGGATCAGACATGGATAAAGCTAAAATCGAAAAAGCAAATGCATTAGTGTGCGAAAAGTTCATGGAAGCTCGCCCGGTTGCCACCACGATGGCAAAGGCGATTGAAGTAGTGCCCGGGATGAAAGAAAACATGCTCCTGCATGCCGGTCCTCCCATCACATGGGACCGTATGGCTGGACCCGTGAAAGGCGCTATGATCGGTGCCTGTATTTTCGAAGATAAAGCTAAAAATGCTGAAGAAGCCGAAAAACTATTGAGCACAGGGAAAATCGAATTCTCACCGTGCCACGAACACATGTGCACTGGCCCAATGGCGGGTGTTATCTCGCCTTCGCAATTGGTCTATGTTGTTGAAAACCAGACTCACGGCATCAAGTGTTTTTCCAATCTCAACGAAGGACGCGGTAAAGTCCTCCGCATGGGTGCATACAGCGAAGAAGTAATTACCAAACTGCGCTGGATGGAATCCACGCTTGGCCCAACAATCAAAGTTGCCCTTGAAGCCATGGGCGGCATTGATGTTCGCGCCATCCTCTCCAAAGCCCTGCACATGGGTGATGATGGTCATAATCGCCTGGATGCAGCTTCCGTTCTCTGGACAACTCAACTGGCACCCTTCATTGCAAAAACTGCCAAAGACACCCAGACCGCATTTGATGTGATCAAATTCCTTGGTGAAAATGCATTGAGCATTCTTAACCCTGTGATGGCAGGCTGCAAGACCATGACCGCAGCAGGACACGACGTGGAAGGCAGCACAATTGTTACGATCATGGCACGCAATGGCACCGACTGGGGAATTAAGGTGAGTGGTTTGGGCGATAAATGGTTCACCGCCCCGGCACCAATGGTCAAAGCCCTGTATTTCCCCGGTTTCAGTGAAAAAGATGCCTGCCCAGATATTGGTGACAGCGTTATTACGGAAACAGCTGGTATTGGCGGTTTTGCCATGGCAACGGCACCTGCTCTCGTTACTTTCATCGGCGGTGTACCACGCGATGCGATTAACACTACCCTGGATATGTATGAAATTACCTTTGCTGAGCACAAGCAATTCACCATCCCCTTCCTCGATTTCCGCGGTACCCCCACGGGTGTTGATCTCCGTAAGGTAGTGGAAAAACAGATCACCCCGCGTGTAAACACTGGCGTCGCCCACAAAGATCCGGGTGTTGGTCAGGTTGGAGCCGGTGTGGTTTCAGCCCCGATGAAATGTTTCGAGGATGCTTTGATCGCTTATGCCGATAAATACGGCTTTAACTAAAATTCGCTTAAAACCGGAGGAATAATGAACCGAGAAGATTTTATTAACATGTTGAACAATGCCAAGTTGTATGACCTGACCCAGGCGTGTAGCATTTTCACCCCTCCCCATCCCCACGAGAAATCCCTCGAGGTGCACTTCTTCAAGCGTGTTACAGGGGCTTACGGCGGCGGACAAGGCGCGAACGGGCAGATCCTGAACTGGAGCAACACCGTTGGAACCCACCTGGTGGGTGAACGGGCGTTCCACTCCGGCGGGCGCACAATCGCTGATATCCCACTGACCGATCTATGCGGTCCAGGTGTTATTGCAGATATTTCTGACCTTGTTTCCGATTACAGCATTTACACCCCTGAAATGATCTTGTCCAAGGTTGAGGTCAAGAAGGGAGATATCCTCATTATTAATACCGGATATCACAAGTATTCCTGGGACCAGCCTCAAGTAAATAACAAAAAAGCTCAGGGCGGTGTGGAATCCATGGAATTCGGTTTCCTGGTACGCCACCCGGGTCCATCCCTCAGTTTCTACAAATGGGCAATGGAAATGAAATTGAAAGTCATCGGTGTTGACTGCGGTGCCGCAGAACACCCCATGAATACTCCCATTCGCCGCTGGCATGAGGACCACTTCAAACTTGCCGAAGCCAAACTTCTCAAAGAAACTGGCAAGACTTGGGATGAGACCTTCCCGCAGGGCGAGTACTATAAAACCACTCACATCGACATGCCCAAGAAACATCTCGTTTTGGCAGAAGCCATTGTGGGTGATATTGACAAGCTAAAGAATAAGCGCGCCTGGATCAGCATCATGCCGATCCCCTTCATGGAAGTCGAAACCGCATGGAGCCGCGTCTTTGCATGGACCGCCCCTGCTGGAATGAGCGAGGAAGAGTTCCTCGGCACGATGGAAAAAGCTGAAATGATCGATATGACCGTTCCGTTCAGCGTGCAGACTCCCCAGTGGCTGAACTACATTCCGCTCAGTGTCACTTATACCAAACGCGTGGGCGGGCAGTACTTTGGCATGGGTCGCAATGGCTCGATCTGCAACGCCAGCATCCACCTTGCCACGCACATGGATGGCGAGAAACACTTCTATCCCAACGGACGCACCATTGGTCAGGTTCCCCTCAAGGATTGGGTCGGTCCCGGAGTTATTGCCGACATCTCCGACCTCGTTAGTGATTCCAGCGTTTATACCCCGCAGATGATCATGGAAAAAGTGGACGTCCATGAAGGTGACATCCTCATCATCAAGACTGGCTGGAACAAATACGGCTGGTTCAGCAAGGATTCCGACGAATTTCGTTACATGGTCAAGCACCCGGGTCCATCACCTGACTTTTCCGCCTGGGCTGTAAAAATGAAGATCAAATGGATCGGTGTGGATGCAGTTTCGGCGGATCACCCGATGAACACCATCATGCGCATTTGGCATCCCAAGACTTTTGCAGAAGCAAATGCCAAACTGATCAAAGATTTCGGCAAGGATTGGGATCAGCTCTATCCCCTAAAGGATTTCTACCAGGATATGCATTTGAATCTCTTCCCCAAAACGATCGTTCATGCAGAGAACCTGGCCGGTGACCTGGCAACTGCCAAGAGCGGCCGCTATTACATCGGCTGCTACCTGCAAAAAGCCATGGAAGCTGAATCAATGTGGGGCCGATTCGTCGCCTTCAAAGAATAGTTTTTTGGATTTCAGACCTTCAGGTGAGATTTTTCTCCCTGAAGGTCTATTTATAAAAATTGGAATTATCCATTACAATTGGGCACTATCCCGTCTTATTCAACCTCACTCTTCAGGAGGCAATAACTAAATGAAGCCAGTTAAGTTTGATTATTATGCCCCATCCAGTGTTCCAGAAGCACTGGATACACTGGCAGAACTTGGCTATGATGGAAAGGTACTGGCAGGCGGTCAAAGTTTGATCGCAGCCATGAACTTCCGCATGGCCAGACCCGCTGCCCTTGTTGACCTGAACAATATTCCGGAACTGTCCTACATCAAACCTGCCACAGACGGAAGTGTTGCAATCGGTACCATGACGCGCGTCAACACGGTTGAACACGACTCCGAAGTAGCAAAAAAGTTTCCCTTGCTGGCAGAAGTGTCCAAGTATATTGCTCATCCACAGGTTCGCCGACGCGGCACATTTGGTGGTGCCATCGCGCATGCAGATCCTGCTGGTCAGTTACCCAGTATTGCTGTTGCCATGGATGCCAATCTCCTTATCCGTGGTAAAGGCAAGGAGCGTTGGGTAAAAGCACCCGAATTAATCATCGGACCTTTTATGACCGTGATCGAACCAGAAGAAATGCTGGCTGAAGTTGTATTGCCGGCAAATCCGCCCCACACGGGGAGTAACTATTCACAGGTAAGCCGCCAGAGCGGTGGTTATGCCCAGGCTGCTGTAGCCAGCGTGATCACGATGGATGGCGACAAGGTTAAAAATGTTCGCCTTGTTCTGATGAGTGTGGGAGAGGTTCCCATTTTGTCTCAAAAAGCTGTTGAAATCATGGTTGGTGTAAAACCAACTGCTGACGTATTGAAATCAGTGGCTGAAGCAGTTGCCACCTCCGAAATCGATCCGGCGACCGACCTGCATGCCACAGCAGATTACCGGCGCACCCTCATCCGTGTTTTAGTGACGCGCTCATTGACTGAATCCATCGCCCGCGCAAAAAATGGAGGCTAGCATGATCAAACTCTTCCCTGTATCAATTAGTGTCAATGGACGGGTCTATGAGCGACAGGTTGAGGCTCGGATGTTATTAAGTGACTTCCTCCGCCATGAGATCGGCTTGCTCGGAACGCACGTCGGCTGCGAACACGGAATTTGCGGTGCATGCACCATCCTCTTTGATGGTGAAGCAGTTCGTTCCTGCCTGATGTTTGCTGTCCAGGCATCCGGGCATGAAATCAGCACGGTTGAATCCCTGGGCACTCCTGATAACCTGCACCCCTTGCAGCAGGCATTCACAGAAAAGCACGCTCTGCAGTGCGGTTTTTGCACTCCCGGTTTCCTGATGACATTGGTTCCATTCCTGGAACAACATCCTCATCCGACGGATGAAGAGGTCCGCGAAGCTATTGACGGGAATATCTGCCGCTGTACCGGCTATGAAAAGATCATTGAGGCAGCGCAGGAAGCTTCTAAAAACATGGCTGCGGGCAAATAGAAAAGGATAGAGGTGATACTGTGACTGGAAAATATTTTGGACAACCTGTAAAACGTCTTGAAGATAAGTTCCTGCTTACCGGTAAATCAAAGTTTATTGATGACCTGGTACTCCCCGGTATGCTTCATGCGGCGTTCCTCCGCAGTGATTATGCTCATGCCAAAATCCTCAGTATAGACGTGACTGAGGCTCGCAAGCACCCAGGCGTTGTGGCAGTTTATACAGCAGAAGATTTTGGAGATTACTGGCATGTCGGGCCGCTGCAAGTGCCGCCCCCCAATGCCATCAAAGGTTCTCAATTCAATGCTCGCCCGTTACCTCCCATTGGAAAAGGCAAAGTGCGTTTTTCCGGAGAACCAATTGCCATTGTAATTGCTGAATCCCGCTACATTGCTGAAGATGCATTGGAAGACATTATCTTTGAAGCAGAACCTCTGCCGGCAGTGTGTAATCTGGAAAAGGCATGGGAAGATACCTCTGTGCTAGTCCACGATGATCTACCCACCAATATGGCCGCCCTGGTCAAGCAGGAATCCGGCAACTATGAGGAAGCGAAGAAAAAAGCAGACGTTGTCATTTCCAAACGAATGCTCATTGAACATAATGCCGGCGCAGCCATGGAAAACCGCGGGTTTGTGGCTGATTGGGATGAGAGAAACCAGGAATTAACCATTTGGTCAACCACCCAGGCTCCACTTCCGCTGAGAGGGTCCATTGCTCGTAATCTCAATCTCGTGGAAAACCAGGTGCGTGTCCGCACTCCGTTTATTGGTGGAGGATTTGGACCCAAAGTGATGAGCTCCCAGGCTGATGACGTCCTGCTGCCCTGGATATCAATGAAGTTGAATCGCCCGGTCAAATGGATTGAAGATAGGCGGGAAAACTTCCTCTGCACAACATCTGAACGCGACCAGGTGCATTATTGCGAAATCGCACTAAAAAAAGACGGCACCATTCTTGGATTCAAGGATGTCTTCTACCATAACACTGGTGCTTACAACCCCTACGGCATGACCGTTCCATTGAATACACAGACCCATACAGTCAGCAATTACCGTGTTCCAAATTTCTACACCGAGATTCGCATGGTCTTTACCAACCAGATGGTGGTCACCCCGGTGCGCGGTGCAGGTCGTTCTGAAGGTATTCATGCTATGGAACGCATGCTTGATTTTGCCGCCAGGGAACTTAAGATGGATCCTGTGGAACTGCGGCGTAAGAATCTTCTTAAGCCTGACGAATTCCCACTCAAAACAGGCATCATAGGACAGGATTTTGTGCAAGGTGTTCTTGATAGCGGGGACTACCTCGGCAACCTTGAAAAGTGCCTTAAAATCGTTGATTATGAGAAATTCCGTAAAGAGATCCAACCCAAGGCAAAAAAAGAAGGAAGACGCCTGGGTATTGGTGTGGTTGCATTTACCGAAGGAACCTCTGTAGGGCCTTATGAAGGCGCAAAAATTACTATCGGCACAAACGGTAAAGTAAGCCTGGCAACCGGTATCAGCACACAGGGACAAGGACATTTCACCGTTTATGCGCAGATCGTCGCTGAATATCTCAAAGTAAAAGTTGAAGATGTGAAGGTCATCACCGGGGATACAGATCACTTCCAATGGGGAGCCGGAACTTTTGCAAGCCGCGGTGCCACGCTTGTGGGCACTGCCACATATCTTGCCTGCCAGAAGATCCTTGAAAAAATCTATGCCACTGCTGCCAAGGCGTTTGGCGTTTCGGCTGACCAGGTGGAGCTGTGTGAAGGAAGCGTGTGTATAAAAGGAAAGCCGGAGCAATTCATCACACTTGGCGACCTGGCATCACGCGCCAATCCGATGCGTGGGGCTGTGGAACCCGGCGTTGAGCCCGGGTTGGAAGCCACTGCTTATTATGCCCCTCCGCATGGCGCAACTGGATCAGGTGCTTGCGCGGTGATCCTGGATATTGATCCAGAAACCTATAAACCGAAGATCGACCGCTTCGTGATTGTTCACGACTGCGGTACCGTGATCAATCCAATGTTATTGGATGGACAAATCCAGGGCGGCGTTTCCATGGGCGTTGGCAATGCTTTCTACGAACACATGGTCTATGATGAGAACGGTCAACTGCTCACAGCATCTTTTATGGATTACCTTATGCCGCAAGCTACAGACATGCCCCGGAAGATTGAGATGGGTCATGGCCACACAAAGAGTCCACTGAATCCCTTGGGTATGAAGGGCGTCGGAGAAGCTGGTACATTACCCGTTCCCCCGGCTTTTGCCCAGGCAATTGAAGATGCGTTTTCGGAATACCCGGTGGAAATCCTGGAATCAAATTTGAATCCCAGCCTTGTTTATAAGTATGTAGAGGCTGCAAAATTTAAGGTAAACGGGTAAAACAGCGCCCTTATCGTTCAAGCAAGAATCTTAAGCAGGAGGTTAGGATAAATGATAATTGAAGGAGAACATGTATTCAAGGCACCGCGTGCGGTCGTTTACGAAATGTTCAACGACCCGAACGCATTAGCCACAGCTGTACCCGGAATGCAGAAACTGGATAAGGTCGACGATACACATTACGAAGGCAAAATTCAACTTCGAATAGGACCGATCTCAGCAGCGTTTGCCGGTGTACTCTCAGTAACCGATGAAAATCCCCCCGAAAGCTGTACATTAAATGTAGAAGGTAAAGGCGCGGCAGGATTTGCCAAAGGAATTGGAAAAGTTCATTTTACGGATCTCGGCGATAACACTACTTTGTTGAAATATTCTGGTGACGTGAACATCGGTGGAACTCTTGCCAGCGTGGGCCAGCGCATGATCGACAGCGTGGCAAAATCAATGATCAGATCTGGGATGGAAAAATTAGATAAAACCTTGGAGGAAAGATGGCAACAGAAGTAGAAAAAAAAGAAACAGAAACCAACGAACCAAAAAAGAAAACCAACTTGATGGAAGTAGCAGAATTTAAAATGCTCATCTACGTAATTCCAGTTGCCCTGGTCTTATTAGTTGTTGCGTTACTTCTTGGTAAATAAGGTGTTTTAAGTACGGGGAGGAAACCCTCCCCGTCATCCATCTTGACAAAATGTTGTATTATTAATGCATACTTTTTTTCAAGAGTGGATTGACAATAAAATAGGAGGTGCTTATCGGGTAGAGCCTATTGATTAAAATCGGTGCGAGCAAAACTCGTGGATTTATCTTTTTCGTTTTCTGCTCAAACCAACATGCAAACAAGTATTAGATCGAAGAAAACCATTTAATCAAAGGAAAGAAGGAAAAAACCTATGGCAACTACTTCAAAAGTGATGGGTTATCTACCACAAGATACCCCTCCATTTGGCAGGATGCTCTTGCTCGGTTTTCAGCACGTTTTGACCATGTTCCCCGCCACTGTGCTGTGCGCCCTGCTCATGCACTTTGATGTGTCAACAGTTTTGACCATCACCGGTCTCGGTACTATCGTCGCATTACTTGGCGCAAAATTCTCGATTAATACCTACATCCCCTTATACTACGGCTCAAGCTTCAGCTACATCGCTGCAGTCACATCAATTATCGCAGTGCTTGAACCCGATTTAGCCTTTGGTGCTGTAGCCTCCCCGCGCTCTATTTCCATCGTTACTGCAGGCTTCATCGTCACCGGTATCCTCAATATCCTGGTCGGCTTACTCATTCGCGCGACCGGCGGTAAAAAAGGATTGGACAAAGTCCTCCCCGCAGAAATCACTGGTTCGGTTGCTATCATCATCGGTATCGGTCTTGCCTATACCGCCCTGACCATGGCCTCCGGTACCTGCTGCGGTGTCGAAGCTAATATGGCCCCAACTCTTAAATGGTGGTTAGCCGCCGCATTAACCTTCCTTGCTGCTGTTGTCTTCTCCGTTTACCTGCAGGGTAAGGGTTTCATTGGCATGCTCCCCATCCTCCTTGCCATGATCTTTGGCTATCTTGTTGCCATCCCCATCGGCCTGGTTGATTTCTCCACCATTGGCGCCTCTGGCTGGTTCACTGTCCCACGGATCGTGTTCCCGGCTTTCAATGACGCTTTGACCGCCACAGCCCTCATCGGCATCGGTGTTATGGCAATCGCCACCATCCCGGAATCCACCGCCCACCTGTATCAGATCAGCCTGTACGTAGACCATTTGGCTGAAGAGCAGGGACGCGAGAAACCCGGCCTTTCAAAATTCATCGGCCTCAACCTGATGCTAGATGGTTTGAATGACCTCGTCAATGGTCTCTTCGGTTCAACCGCTGGAACCAACTATGGTGAGAACAACTCCCTCATGGTTATCACCCGCAACTACTCCGGACCCGCACTCATCACCGCCGGCGCTATTGCAGTGATCCTCGGTTTCATTGGACCACTCCGCGACGTCATCTATAGTATCCCGACCGCAGTCACCGGTGGCCTTGCCATCTATCTGTATGGTGTCATCGGCGTTCAGGGTATTGCCCTTATGATGGCTGAGAAAGTTGACCTCTTCGATCCCGGAAAACTGGCCATTGTGGCTTTGATCCTGGTCGT
Organism: uncultured Anaerolinea sp.; assembly: GCA_964533735.1. GTDB lineage: Bacteria > Chloroflexota > Anaerolineae > Anaerolineales > Anaerolineaceae > UBA6107. Next base: position 123,959 of record CAZHMD010000002.1, read on the forward strand.
CGGCATCGGCGGAAACATTGGATACGGCGGCAATCTGCCTATTCCTTTGCTCAAGAGTGTCTTCCCCTTCGGTTGGCCTGCGATTGCAGCCGCTGCAGTCTTCGGTATTTTAGTCAACCTGCTCTTCCTGTTGGTTAAACCGCCAAAGGTTCGCGCGACCGACGTTCTACAATAATTTGTAGACAGTTACTGATTGTCAATGCTCCCCTACGTTGCTTGCAGCCTGGGGAGCATTCTTTTTCTGCATCGGTTATAATCCTTGTAACTACCGACTAAAAACAGGAATTTGAAAATTGATCTTACTGACTGGCGCAGCTGGGAAAACAGGTGTTTCTATTTTACGAAACCTTACGCAAAACAGGGTCGCTGTGAGGGTGCTTGTTCGCAATCAACAGCAATCGGAAAAGGTTAAGGGTTTTAACAACATTGAAACCGTTATCGGTGATCTCCTGGACGAGGTATCACTTACCAAAGCAATTTACGGTGTGGACACGATCTATACCATTTGTCCCAATATGTCTCCCGACGAAGTGCAAATTGGAAAAAGCTTGATAAGGATTGCACAACGAAATAACGTGATGCGATTTGTGTATCATTCTGTACTTCATCCGCAGGTGGAGTCCATGCCGCACCACTGGCATAAAATGCGCGTTGAAGAAGCACTTTTCGCCAGCGGTCTGGACTTTACGATATTGCAGCCCTGCGCGTATATGCAGAACCTATTATCTGGATGGAAGTCGATACAACAAGGTCAATACGTTGTTCCTTACAATTTGAAATCACGCATCAGTATCGTTGATCTTGAAGATATAGCCAAAGTTGCTTCAAAGGTATTAATGGAGAAGGGTCATGCCAATACCATCTATGAGCTTGCCGGTCCTGAAAATCTCACCCAATATGAGGTTGCTGATCAAATTAGCGGGATAATTAAGCGACCTGTTAAAGCCCTTGAGCAATCCAGGCTGGATTGGCATGATAATGCTCTAGCCACTGGAATGCAAAAGCAGCAGGTAGATTTACTGTTAAAAATGTTCGAATACTATGATAAATTTGGGTTGGTTGGTAATTCTTCCGTCCTTGAGTATTTGCTTGGGAGAAAACCAACAACCTTTAAGCAATTCGTTACACGCATTACATCCTCTGAAGATGAAGGGTAATTTATGGAAAAAAACAAGAGCTTACAATACAATTTTGGAATGGAAGCCCTGCCAGTACTCTTCCACAGCCAAACCACACAGTTCATGAAGTATCTCGAAAAAGACGGGGTAAAATTCCTGCAGTTCTGGTGGAATCACGTGGGCGACCGCTTACCCGAAGAAAAAAGGGTAACCTCGGCTGGTTTGGCTTATGAAGTTGAAAAGATTGATGCAAAAACCAACCTTGTGATCATCACCCTGCCAACACCTAAGGAAGATCAGGATCCCTATTATCTGGCTTTCGTTGCCAGACCTGAAAGGCGCTTTTTGTGGATCAGGTTGCCAACCACAATCGCATTTGCCATTATTCGTGATGACGGGGTTAAAGAACTGCATAAAACTAATTTTGGTTACCTTACTCCAAGTGGGAATTTTCGCCCGCGCGGAATCGGCCTAAATCCTACCAAACTTGATTTTAAACGAATTGTTAAATCCAAGATACCTTACAAGAAAGCGTAGTCTAAAAAATGGAAATTTCAACTGGATTAATAGTTGTTATCGTGGCAATGGCCTTCTTCTACCTGCGGATAGCGTTATTACGCGGAAAGAAGAAGAGATATTATCGTGAATATGCCCTTAAACGCCGTAAGGTTAATGGGCGGTCCAAGGGCTCAGCTCTACCAACCCCAGAAAAAGGGACGCCCCCCTTTGGTGTTTCAAGCTGGTTTTTGGTTTTCCTCGCTGTAATTTTAATGATCGCTGGTGTAATCATGTACAACGATTTTTACATTTTTGGCATGCAAATCTTCAAAGGCGCGCCCGAAATCCTGCAGTACGCGGAATTCTGGTACATCCCGGTTGCCCTTGGTGTAGTTGCATTATCGTTCTGTTTCAAGATACAAAAACCCTTAGAAGACGAATAACTCATTCAATCTAAAAACAGCGAAGATTATTGATCTTCGCTGTTTTTAGATTCCTCTGATCGATTTTTCTCAGGCAATATTATTGTGAATCTTGCGCCTTCTCCAGGGCTGCTTTCCACCATGATTTGCCCGGAATGTGCCTGAATGGTGCGTTTTACCAGAGAAAGACCCAGACCTGTCCCTTGCCCTGAGCGTTTAGTGGTGAAATAAGGTTCAAAAATTTTTTCTAAATGATCATTGCTGATACCCGCACCTGAATCCCGGATTTCAACGTAGAAGGTTCCTTCTTCATAATGAGTGGCAATTTTTATCTCGCCTATATTATCCCCTATAGCCTCAATAGAATTCATCAGCAAGTTAATCCACACTCCCTGCAAATGGTTGGTACTTCCAATAAATGGTGGTAAATTTTCCGCACGATCAAAAAATATGTTTATTTGGCGCGTTAGGAATTCATGAGAAACCAGCATAAGTGCTCTCTGGATGGATTCATTAAGGTCCATCTGCTCAAATTCATAGTTCTCTTTTCGTACTAGTCCCAGGAGGTTTTTAATTACCTGAGATGCCCTCACCGCTGCCATTTCGATTAACTTCACAGATTCAATATTATCCTTTTGGTCTTCTGGCAGGTCTTCCAATAATATCTGTGAATTTATCAGTACCGCTGTAAGCGGGTTGTTGATCTCATGAGCTATCCCAGCGGCCAACTGACCAACCGCTGCCAACTTTTCACTTTGTAATAACTCAGCTTCAAGCAACCTGTTCTCAGTGATATCCTGTTCCAAGAGGATCACTCTTTCAACTTCATCCGCGCTGGTATTTATCGGGTAAGTGGTGATCTCCCAGTCCAACGGAATTTGATTCCCGGATTTCATAGTGGCTACTCGCTGAGTGAATCGTTTTGAATTGAAGGTGGTTTGTACCTGGCACTTGTCACAAGGTCTTTCCCGATTAAACAAAACCTCATGGCAAATCCTGCCAACCAGGTCCTTAGGAGGCATCCCTGCCCTGATCGCACGCGCATGATTAATAGCTGTGATGACGTAATTCTCGTCAATAATGTAAAAGGATTGTGGAATATTATCGAAAATCGAACGCAGGGTATTACGAGAACTCAATAATTGGGCTTTATTAGTACTTAGTTCATCATTATTCGGAGCGTTCTCCTTAATAACCTGGCAAAGATAGAGATGATCAGCGAATGCAGTCAACACCAATGCCAGAAGTGATTTCTCAGCTTCGTCTAAAGGAAAATGATCAATATTAGTTAATCCAACCGCCCCAAAGATGATGGAATGGCTTCTAACTGGAGCGCTGGTGAAGTTTTTTACTTCTTCAACCCGATTGCCATCGATTTTCTTAGAGAAATGCTCCTCAATTTGGTCTGCAGACCATGTGTGAATGTCAGAGGTCTTGAGTGACCTGGTGAGTAAACTGTCTCCTGAAGGAACGTGGCTGGTGATCTTCCAATCCACACCTGTGGTTGAATCCTTCTTGACCAGGGTGGCAGATTGTTCCGGGTCAACGAGGATCATGGAAATTGCCTCGGCACGGAAGCAATCCAATATGATTTTTAAATAATGATGATCAGGATTAGGAGTATCAGGACCCTGGTTTTGTGCAATTGAGATCATGCGCAAAACCTGATTTAATCTATCCTCTTCTCCAAAAAGGGGATTAGGAGTGGTCATTGCTTTTGTCAATATTTCCGTCCCGAATTGTATACCCGTACCCGGGTACAGTCTCAATAAAAGCAGGCGAAAGGGGATCTACTTCGATGCGTGCGCGCAGATTCTTAATGTGCACCCTCACAAGGTCCGGGCTGCCTGCGTCAGAGGGATAATCCCAGATCTCATCCAGAAGCCGTGAAGGCGAAAATATCTCTCCTGTGTGACTCATCAGGTGTAAGAGTAAATTAAACTGAATTGGTGTCAAGAGCACTTTTTTCTTGCCAGGCAATGTCACTTCGTAAGTTTTAAGATCCAAAGAATATTGCTTAATTGTCAAACTGTGTTTTTCGGCATCGTAACAGGCCAGTTGTTTTAACCTGCTGGTTTCATCCTCAGATGTTACTTCCCCGCGGGAAATATCGGCAGATTCCTGGGTTCGGCGCAGGACTGCTCGAACCCTCAGGAGTAATTCTTCCAGGTTAAAAGGTTTATTTACATAATCATCCGCACCTGCCAGAAACCCTGTGATACGATCTTCATCCCGTGTCCGGGCGGTGAGGAAAATGATCGGTATCTTGGTAAGAGATGCATCCTTTCTGATCTCCCGGCAGACAGCGTACCCATCCATTCCAGGCATTGTCACATCTAAGAGGATTAAATCGGGGACGCGGCGGCGGGCGACCTGTAATGCCTGCACACCAGAGTTTGCCAGCGTCACCTTATAATTTTCACGCCGCAGGCAGCGCTCTACAGTTTGAGCAACATTGTCATCATCTTCAACCAATAGGATATTTATTGATTCCAACTGAATAACCTCATTCCGCTAGTTAGTCAATGAATATTAATTATACCTGTAAGTAGAATCGTTATAATTTGCACTCGATAATTGTGTATATTGCCCTCTCTGCAGATCCAGTTACTCAACAGATTACCGCACGAAACAATACCAATCAACTACCGATTAGGACCGACCTCATGATCAAACACTTGCATCCACTGTTGCCTCCAGCGCTTGGGTTAAATCTTCGCTCCTGTATTGTAAAGCGGATTGTGAAGCCTGAGGATCAATAAATGTATTTCTGGTTTGAAGGTCAATAAATGCTACGGGTTCAAGTCCACTTTCGAGCCCTTTTAGGTAATGGGCGATCCTGAGGCCCCATGCGCCAATCTTCACCAACCAGGTTGGCAGTGTGATCACCTTTTTAGGTTTGCCAGCCAGCCTGCTTAACTCTTCCATCAGTTGTACCCAAGTGAGATTAGTTCCACCAATGGGATAACATTTGCCTGGTTCGCCATGTTCCACTGCCCCGCGGATTGCTTGTGCTACCTGGTTGACACTGACGCATGCTGTACCACCTGCGGGGTAAAAAAGTGGGAAAGACGACTTTATGTAATTGACTAAAGGTTTCCAGAGAGGCGTTTTGCCCGGCATACTACCAAATATATAAGGCAGTTCAATTACCGAAACTATCATCTCATCACCACCAGCATCAATTGCAGTCTTTGCCTGTTCCACACGGCTCCGGATGTAAGGATGGTGTAGAGACAATTTCATTTCCGGCCATAAGCGATCAAAATAAGCAAAGTAAGAACCGAGTACAACGCCGCGCCTGACCCCAGCGTTACGGGCGAGAGTGAACACCCGGCGAACGCTCTCAACATTGTGTCTGTAGAAAAAGGGGTAGGCTGGTTTTCTGGAGGTCACACGATCATCCACACCGGCGGCGAAGACCACCACATCACTACCTCTCAAGAGAGATTGCAGATGCACATCCGGTAGCAAGCCCATATCTGCCAGGTGAATTTCCACTTTTGCAGGAAAGAGCCCTGAGAGTGGTTCAGGTGGTAAGGCAAGAATCTTTACCTGGTGACCGCAGGCTAACAATTCCTTTGTCGCATGGTATCCCAGAAATCCGGTCCCACCAATCAATAAAATTTTCAATTTAACCTCCACCATTAAGAAAAAACCACCTTGCGGTGGTCTAATTCTCTATTGCCGTGGAATCTACGATTCCAACAATGACTGAGATAATACAGGCATCGGGGTTGTTCAATACCTGGCGTGCTCCTCCGCCTTCCCGATTAACCAGGACGGTATCTCCCACACCGGCGCGGGCATTGTCAACAGCAATGAAATCATCATCCGGTTTTTCTCCCAGCAGCCCAAGCGGTTGAACCACCAGTAGTTTGCGATTCTTATAATGCGGGTGACTTACAGTCGTCACAACCGTGCCCACCACTTTACCCAGGATCATGCGTATCCCGTCACTCCCTTGCGTAATATCACTTCCTCTGCATCGCCTGGTCTGATTGCCAGTTGGTCTACTATACCGACCAGCGCAAGGTCAACCGGCACAAACTTAATCTCGGGCATTGCCAGGGCTGCTTCCCGGGATCGAACCATAACGCACAAATCTCCAGTACCTGCCTGAACTACATCTACAGCCACCTGTACCGAACCTATAGGTTCAAGTTTCCTGTTGACAGGTTGCACAATTAATAACCTCAAACCTTCTACACCCTGGTATTTGAGGGTACTGATGGCGCGTCCTTTCACAATTCCCAACAGCATGGCTTACTTGATCCCCACGTTGTTCAACACACGCGTGATGATCGTTTCCAGTAGTGCAGGATCAATCTGGGTGCCAAGTTTCACATTCACAGCGTCCCGGATTCGCTGGCGTAATTGTTCATCGCTCTGCCCTGCCGGAGGAATATCCTGGCAGCAAGGTTTCGCTTCCAATTTTTGCGAAGAAAGGTATGGACGAACCGGAGCGGCTGGTGGTAATTGATGCGGTTGGACAATCGCAACTCCGAGTCGGCTGGCTTTCTCGAAGGCTAATTCAGTTAATACCGTGTTGTCATCCACTTCGAGAGAAAGAATACCCCTGGCAGACATATCTTCAATATCACGTTCAGTGTAGAATTTTTTTGCCACAAACACCTCCCGGCCTCGTTACAACCCGTTCAGAACCCGGTTAGCCCGGAATGCCATCCAAACTTTCAAGTGCAGCAATGGCAGCATTTTTGGCGGTGATAATCTCCGCTTCGCTGCCAGAAAGCCACATCCTACCAAACCGTCCCACTGAGGAAACATGTACAATTTTTATATTGGCTTTCTTTTCCGCTTCATTGCAGGCGAAGTTAATATAGGCAGCTGGAGCACATTCAAGCACCAGCAGGGTTTCACCCGGCACTAACATGCTACCTCTCCGAAAGCGGTTGAGGAGTTGAGACTGATAGGGATCGATACGTGTGATTACCTGGGTCGATACTACCTGTGGTTTGATACGGTCTTCTTTCTTCAAACCCAATCGGTCGAGCACCACCTGCCCTGCCTCAAGTACAGCTGCCTGGTTGAGGCTGTGTACTTCAAACATGCCGAACTCGCGTTCAACAATCTGCGCACCGGGTTTTGCTTCGGTGGCTTTAACAGCAATGTCGACTACACGAAACACTTCATTGCCTGGTGCCATTTCCACATATAGTGCAGCCATTCCTTCAACTGGAAGGTCACCCTGCGTGACCGTACCCACAAAGGCTGCGTATTGCGCCTGCATACGGTCGATAAAACAATAACATCTCAAAGAAAATGCATCCGCCATCGTTCCTCCTTATCCTTCAGTACGACAACCGCATCGTACGCCCAATGGTCATATACCCGATAGTCATCACTTCAGCCCTATCCAGGTAAACAACCGTTTACCTGTGTGTCTCGAAATGACCTAAGGTTCAAAACCAGGTCTGCAACAGTGCGGTTCCGCACGGCAGGGGTGAACTACTTTTTAGTTTCTGAAACCCGTCCGCCGATGCTTCCCTTGCTCGCCTGGGGAAGGATCATCTCAACATCCTGATGCGGTCTTGGGATGACATGGACGCTTACCAACTCGCCTACTCGCTTGGCTGCCGCAGCACCGGCATCCGTGGCGGCTTTTACTGCGCCAACGTCACCACGCACCATTACGGTCACATAGCCGCCGCCTACATATTCGGATCCAAGCAGGACCACATTGGCAGCCTTCACCATTGCATCAGCTGCTTCAACAGCACCCACTAAACCCCGGGTTTCCACCATTCCTAACGCGATCAATGCAGTATCAAAAGCCATTTTAAAATCCTTTCTTGTTTATGATTCGCTATCGTATATTGAGTATTTCATTGATGACACTCCTCACAACAGTCTCCACATCCAACGGAGAGACCGAAGATACCGGTCCTCCAGGCTGCATGGCTGCTATTGGCGGAGTGGACAATTCGTAGGCTAAACGCTTTACATTAAATAAATGGTACGTGGTTATATTATCTCCGGTGATGGAACCCCCAACACCACCTGCACCCAGTGTCAGTGATGGCATTACACCTGTGGTCAACCCGATGGCACCCAGGGTACCCATAGTGTTCACAGCGATGCGGAAGACCGGTTTTTCCAATCCGAACGCCATGATCACTTTCTGATCGGTAGCATGGATGATGAGGCTGTGCCCGCGCCCGCCGAATTGGATCAATTCAATACAACGTTCGCAGCCGCTTTCCCAATCTGAGGCGATGTACCAGCCCATAACAGTGGTAAGTTTTTCACGTGAGAGCGGCTCATCCTTTCCGACACTCTCCAATGGGCAAACTAAAATGCGCGTGTCTCTGGGTACGCTGATTCCCGCCATGGCTGCCAGGTAGATTGCCGGTTTCCCCACAGTCGCGGTGTTCATCGCGCCATCGTCATGGAAGAGTAGGGTGCGCAAACGTTGAGATTCTTCGCGATTGGTGAAAAATGCACCTTCCTGCTTCATTAACTTCATCAGGCGTTCTGCAATAGGGGCATCTGCAATGACTGCCTGTTCAGTGGCGCAAATGGTTGAACAATCAAACGCTTTGCTGGCGACAATGTAACGGGCAGCTTTTTCAATGTCAGCAGAACGGTCAACGTAAACCGGTACGTTACCCGGTCCTACGCCATAGGCAGGCTTGCCGGTTGAGTGCGCTGCCCGAACCATGGGAGTGCCGCCAGTGGCCAGGATAATAGCGGTGTACTTGTGGCTCATCAATTCCTGGGAGCCCTGAAGCGAGATCTGACGCATGCAGGAAATCAATCCTTTAGGTGCGCCGTTTTCTTCCGCGGCTCGCGCCATCAGTGACGCGGCTTCGTAACAGCATTTAGCGGCGGACGGATGCGGAGCGATGACGATGGCATCTCGGGCTTTTACTGCGATGAGGATCTTGTAGATCACTGTTGAGGTGGGGTTGGTACTGGGAGTGAGTGCAGCCACAACACCCATAGGCCAGGCAATATCAAAAATTCTTTTCTTTTCGTCAACAGCGATAACACCGACTGTTTTTATATTACGGATGCTTTCCCACACTGACCTGGCAGCAAATTCATTTTTCAGTTTTTTGTGTTCAGGCACACCGTAACCAGTCTCTTCAAACGCCATACGGCCAAGCCTTTCAGAGGCGTCAAACGCCGCCTGAGCCATAGCTGCGCAAACGCGGTCCACCTCTTCCTGCGTGGCTTTTGCCCAGGATTGCCATGCATTAAATGCCTCGACAGCCAGGGTTCTGGCTTCTTGAATCGAGAGCAGGTCGCGGTCAAATTCTGACATAACAGCTCAATTAATCCTTCCGAAACACAATCTTGCCTTCAATTTCCAGAGAATCGATCATCGCCATAATGACAGCATCCACGGGAGTGTCTTTGGTGATGTTGGTCTGGCGTGCACTGGAGCCGCTTGCAGTGAGCACCAGATCCCCTACGCCGGCATCTACGGTATCAATGGCAACATACGGTTTACCGAAAGCAGCCCCGAATTCATCAGCCTGGCGGACGATCAGCAATTTACGTCCGACTAACTTATCATCCTTGATTGTAGAAACCGTTGTGCCGACCACACGGGCGATTAGCATAATTTACTCCTCGTTCAATAACCTTTCACAGGGGCAGGTTCCCCTGGTTTTGGTTCAGCAGCACCCGCTTGAATGATCTTGACTCCAGCACTGGCACCTATACGCGTAGCGCCCGCTGCTACTAGAGCTTCCGCATCTTCGTGGGTGTGAATTCCACCAGAGGCTTTCACACCGATGGTAGGGCCAACGGTCTTGCGCATCAATTCAATATCGTGCACAGTAGCACCGCCACCAGAAAAACCAGTGGAGGTCTTCACATAATCCGCGCCAGCTTCCTTTGCCAACAAACAGGCGATTACTTTTTCTTCATCAGTGAGCAGCGCAGTTTCGATGATCACTTTCACGAGTGCACCGGCGGCGTGAGCGGTCTCCACCACACCGCGGATGTCCTTTGCCACAAGCTCAGATTCACCTGCCTTGAGGGCACCGATATTTAGCACCATGTCGATCTCGGTGGCACCGTTATCCAATGCGTTACGTGTTTCAAATACTTTCACTTCAGTGGAGGTGGCTCCAAGAGGAAAGCCGATGACTGTGCACACTTTTACATCTGAATCCCGCAGCAGGTCAGCACAAAGCTTCACATGAGTTGGATTAACACACACTGATGCGAAATGGTACTTACGCGCTTCAAAACAGAGTTGGGCAATTTTGTCAGAGGTGGCGTCCGGTTTCAACAGTGTATGGTCTATCATCCCCGCCAGGGATACATCTTCTGGAATGACACCTACCGTGGAGGTTAACCTTTCGGCGCCGGCACTGACCACGTGACCGGCATTGTCAAAACAGGTCTTTACCTTAACACCATTGGCGACTTCCACCACACAGGTGGCACCTGAAGGAGCATCAAAATTAGCCTCCTGCTCCATCATTGCCAGCAGTACCTCGCGGGTAATAATTTCTACCAGTATTTCTATCTTTTTGGCATCCAGGGGCATCAGCTTTTGCCCTCCTTTGCATAACTCTTTTCGATGGAGATGATCTTCTCCACACGCTTGGCATGTCTCCCCCCGGCGAAATCCGTAGCCAGCCATGTTTTTAGGATTTGTTTTGCCAGGTTGACACCGATTAAGCCCGCACCTAACGTGAGAACATTGGCATCGTTATGCTCGCGGCTGTTTACTGCAGTTGCGTAGTCGTAGCACATGGCTGCGCGAATTCCGGGGACTTTATTGGCGCTAATACAGGATCCGATGCCGGCACCGTCTATCACTACACCCCGCCATGCCAAACCATCAACAACGAGTTTGGAAACAGCCAGGGCGATGTCCGGGTAATCCACAGCCTCCTTGGTATTCGTTCCACAGTCAATCGTGTTGTAGCCAAGTTCGGTTAATTCGTTCTTCAGGATACCTTTTAAGTCAACTCCGCCATGATCAGAGCCAATGGCAACTGTTCTTTTCTCGGGCGAAGGCTCTGCCGGTAATGACACCGGGCTTTGTTTGGGGGATTCTAAGGGGGTTTGAGATGGTTTTGCACTCCCCAACACCTGTTGGACAGTCTTCGAAATGATTTGGTGAAGTTCGTCGTCTGAAAGGATCTGCATCCGGACCGAGCTCCCTACTTGACGAAACGCTAAAAAAGTTGGATAATCTAACTGGTAGTGACCACATTACCAGTCACAGGAATATAATACCACTTCAAAAAACAAATGTCAAGAACAATCGATCCGTATAACGCACTACCCAAATATTATCAACTAGCTTCCATTTTACGTCAAAAGATCGATGATGGCGAATGGGAACCGCGTTCTCCTATCCCCTCTGAGCGACAGTTGGAGCAGCTATATAACATCAGCCGCACAACAATCCGAGAGGCAGTTGACCACCTTGTCCGCCAGGGGTTCCTCTACCGGGAACACGGCCGGGGAACTTTTGTCTCTCCGCAAAAACTCCAGAAGGGTTTGATGGAATTGACTAGTTTTTCCGAAGATCTGCTCAAACGGGGGATCACTCCTGGTCAGGTTATCCGGGACATGTCACGGATTGTGCCTGCGCCGAACATTCTTCAACGTCTGGAACTCGCTGCTGGCACTGAGGTACTGCGCATCCAGCGTATCCGCCTTGGCGACCAGGTTCCGATCGGGTTACAGACTTCATTTATCGCATTAAGCAAGGAACAAAATATCACCCGTGAAGAAATGGAAACTGCCGGATCGCTCTACCGCATTCTCCAGGAGAAATTCGGCATTATCCCCACGGAAGCCGATGAAACGCTGGAAGTAACACTTGCCACACCGGAAGAAGCGACATTGTTACAGATCGAAGCCGGTGCGCCTCTGCTCCTGAATGAGCGACTGCTGTTTTCACAAAATCGCACACCGGTGGAATTCGTAAAAATTCTCTACCGTGGAGACCGATACCAATATTACGTCAGGTTATCCCGTTAATTAAAGTGAAATCAGGGTTGGAGTTTTTCAGATCCCACTATATAAACGATAAAGTCACGCCCCGGCACAGGATTGGTATGGTAAGACTGGAAACCATCCGGGTAGACGGCGAGCAATTTTTCCATACTGGCCAGGTCATCAGCTTTGATAAAGAATAGTTTGGTCCCCGGATGATCCAATGTAGTCCCCAGGTCATCAGCCCACAATTCAAAATCACGATCAATATACCCAGCCTGCATGGCCACCAACCGGGTATCGACCCAATGCGGAACAGACAGTACCCACACGTTTTCGACGCTGCCAAATGAACTGGTGAAATCCTTTACCACCTCGCTCATCTGGCTCGAATTCCACGTGGATTTCCGATAAACGTCTGGATATTGAACTAAAGCTGAATCGTAATTCAGGTTCGCCGAGAATATGATCACTATCAGCGCAAACAACACAACCAATGTCTTATTGGCAACCAGACCGGCTTTTGACCAGAGAGTACACAATAACGATTCGAGAGCCAGGGCTGCAAGCAGGAATATCGGGATCATCGCACCACCTGCGCGGCTCTGTGACGGGTTCTCTGCAGGAAAAGCCAACGAGAGTATTGAAGGCAGCATCAATAAAGGAATGGATACCAGCAGGAAGAGATCCAGCCAGGAGCGTGTGCGCAGCCAGCGCAACACCGCGAGGACGAAACCCAGGAAGTACAAAGCTGCTGAGAAAATATCCAATGAAGGTCTGCCTATCACCGAGATCACCCAGGCGGTACCTGATTTCCAAAATGGCATCACCATGGCATTCCCCAGGTTTTTCATGAAAACCAGGAAGACATTATCCGCCAGCGGTACTTCAATCGAAGAGATTCGAGAAAGCGTACGGCCACTAAAGAATTGGGGGTATTCCATTGCGTAGCGGAACAGTGGAAGAAAAACAACAAAAGCAAATAAAGCGGTCAACAAAAATGCCCAACCTGCGCTCCGTGCCTGTTGGTTGAACCTGTGATAAGCCATGTATATGAACATCCCTATTAACAGGACGAACGGAACGATGCGGAAGGCTGTATACCCCAATAATCCAGCACCCAGGAACAAACCACTCAGGATAAAATCATTGCGGCTGGAGCGCCGCAGACCTCGCAGGAAATAATATAGCGTTGGTGCCGTGAAAACCGGGGTCAAGACAAGGCGCATACCGGCACGGGCGATAATGTTTGGCCAGGCAGCAAATCCCAGCAGCAGCATGAAGAACAATCCAGTCCAGCGTGTGCCTACTTCACAACCAAGTTTGTAAACATAAACAAGAGAAACTAAGAATGCCAGTGCCATCCCCAGTTTAAGTGTGAAAAAGTTCATTCCGGTGCCAAAAACCTTAACCAACATGGCAGATAAATAGAAATGTATTGGTTCGCGGCCGCCATTAGAGGCAAAGAAGATCATCGAATCACCATTTAAGATATGGTTGATGTCGCGCAATTTCTCCGCATGGTCACTTGTCATTTCCAGGGGAAGCGTACTGAGTTGGTGCAGGTGAAAGTATGCTGCAACGCAGAATGCACCGAACAGAAGCAGTTTCCATGGGTCAATTCGGACACAGAAGACCGGGTTTTGAATAAATTGAATCACCTCTTGCCGCAATCCGGGTAAATCCAGGCGACTTTGGGGTATCCAGAATGCATAAACACCTGTAACGATGGATGTTATCCAGAGGAACACATTTAGCCCTGTGAATTTATTCCCGCCAAGGGTGAGGAAAGCCAAAAGAAGCGATGCAACAAAAATAAAGAAGGGAACTCGCCTGACAGAAAGTTGAAATACCTGCAAGTCACTAACTTTACGCGGTACAAATTGCCATTCACCCGTGCGGACTGCAAATAGGAGGATCCCTGCAGCCGCGAGATATAGAAAAACACCCAGCAGAAAACTATTGCTCAGTGGGTTTAGTGTGAACTGACCTGCGACAGCCACCAGGAATGCCAGCAGCGATTTCCATGGGAGTGTCCCCCTCACAAGGATTACTTTCTCCTGTTTTTCTTCATGGATCGTGGAATCAATAGGAGTATTCTCTACAGGGGTGCGAAATTTTTTCCATGCCCTGCGCAGGTTAAGTTTTTCTTTTAAGAGGTCAAGTAAACTGGGCTCTTCCATTGAATTATCCTGGAAATGTTATTTACGCCTGGTAATAAAAAAAGTGTATGCGCCTTGGGATTGTATTGATGCTTCGTTGTAACATCGCCTGGTCATTTTTCCCACGCACACCAAGTTCCAGCGGCTCGGAATGAGGATCCAGCGGTTAAAAACCTTTTTGGTTAGAAGTGAAGGCAGCCCGAGATAATGACCCCATTCGAGTATTTGTAAAGACCTTGGTGAAAAATAATGCCACCAGTCCACCAGTTCGAAACCTGCTTCTTCCAGCCGGCGCATCCAGGTTTCGGGATTATCACAATGGTGGTGTCGTGAAATCTTGTTGAAAATTCTCCTATATGCATCTCCGAATTTTTGCAGACGGATGCGATCAAAGAAATTGCTAATGGCTAAATTCGGGAGGAATTGGTGATTAGGAACACAAAAAACGAATGGGGCACCGGACTTTAACACTCGGGCAACTTCGGCTAGTACCGGCTCGAGATCAGGGATATGTTCAAGCACGGAATTGCTCACTGCGCTGCTGAAATGACCATCTTCAAACGGCAGAGTATCACCGCTGCCTTTAATCAACGTAAGGTAAGCTCCTGATTTTACCGCCTGGCGTAGAGGTTCATCCCAGGGGTCAATGCCCACATCCAACGGGTAGTTAAATGCCAACGAAGCAAAATGTCCATCTCCGCAGCCGAGATCAAGAGTGGGAGCGGGCAGGGTAATATTTTCATAAAACCGCGCTTCAACCGCTCGCAGCAACCCGCGGAAGTATGGCAAACTGGATATCTGCTGCCAAAGATGGTCTTTTTTGCTTTCTGAAGCTTCTACAGGGATGTGTTGGTGTAATGTCATTAACGGGCTTCCCCAATGAATTCTGAGAATCTTGCCGGCGGCGGGTCCTCGCGATTACCGCACAGTTCGTACCTATTATAAGCGACCCTGACAAATAAAAGAGCCCCTGGGATCCCAGGGGCTCAGGTTGTAAGTAAGGTTACCTGGAGGTCATTTTACTTAATGCTTGGAGCAGTGTGTTCGCCACCAGCGTGCCGGATTGCGCGCGTGCTGGTGTGGAGTTCATCTTACTGGAAGAAACAACCGCGTTCAGGATCGCATCCAGGTTGCTGCGCCCGGCTTTCTTTGCCTGGGCGAAAGCCATGCCAGCATTAAGGAGTTGACCCATATCGATCTGTCCCTGCTGACCGGATTGCGCTCCAGTTCCACTGCCGGTGAGACCACCAAGGAGTGAACCAAGAAGGTCACCACCTGCTCCTGAAGATTGACCCTGTGGCGCAGCCGCGCCGCCGCCCAGCAAAGTTTCAATCAAACTCCCGCCTACATTGGATGGTGTTTGGCTTTGGGGGGTAACCGTGTTCCCGGCGCCCAGAAGAGTCTGGATGAGCGTCATGGCGTTATCGGGAGTAACCTGTTTAACATTTCCCAATTTCGCCGAAGCATCCTTAAGGTTTTCGGCGTAGATTTGGGCTGAACCACTCGAGGAGGTTTGTCGGAGGAGTTGGCTGGCATACGCCAACTGGTCGGCAGGAGATGCGTTACTCCTTTCCTTCATCGCCCGGGTAATGACGTTAAAGATCTCAACCATATGATCTCCATGGTCCTGGTTGTAATCATCCGCCTTGTTTAAAGCGGTCTGATTTTTTGCCATGGTTTTTTGGACTGCACCAAATAATTTGTATAAGTCAATTGCTGAAGTGGGCATAGTTTCCTCTTTTCGTAAAGAATATAAATTTATTGTAGCACAAATAGAATTCCTAAAATATGAAGACTGGTGTGTAGTTTGACAATGTATCGGTCGGATGATATACTTTGAATATTCAATTATTGAGTACGTTATGCGTGGAAAAACCAACCCCTTCCCTTCTTCTGAATTTGCCCTGCTAGGGTTGTTATTTAACGGACCTGCTCACGGTTATGAACTTCACAAGCACATCACCGATCAAAACGGGATCGGATTGATCTGGGGAGTGAAAATAGCCAACCTGTATGCGCAGTTAGCCAAACTTGAAACCAAAGGGTGGATTGTTGGAAATGTAGAGCAGAAAGAAGACCGCCCGGCACGGACTCAATTCCACCTAACGGACGAAGGAAAAAAGGCTTTCAATGCCTGGATG
Organism: uncultured Anaerolinea sp.; assembly: GCA_964533735.1. Taxonomy (GTDB): domain Bacteria; phylum Chloroflexota; class Anaerolineae; order Anaerolineales; family Anaerolineaceae; genus UBA6107. Next base: position 140,233 of record CAZHMD010000002.1, read on the forward strand.
ATTCGATTGGTGGCACATCCACGCGATTTCAGGCAGGAATTCATGCTGCGATATTATTTTCTTGTCCGATTCAATCCGGAGCTTACGCAAGATCTATGTACCAGGCAACTGCAGGAATGCCGAAATTGGTTAATAAGTACACGTTCGAAACAGGGAAAAGAAGAGAAGGATTCATTCACGCGTTCTGTAATTGAGTTTCGATTAAGTCAAATCCAATCCATGGTGAACTGGATCGAGTGGTTGCTCGCCAATCCACCGACAATACAACAAGGAGAAAAGCAATGAAAAAGAATTGGCTCGTAATGTTCATTTCCATAATAATGGTTATTGGTGTACTGGCAGGCTGTGCAGTGCCCACTGCAGCCCCCACTGCAGCTCCGATAGCCACCGAAGCTCCAACTGCGGAGCCCTCTGTTGCTCCAACTGCTGCACCTGTCATTGTGACCGATGCATTAAACCGGACAGTTGAATTCGCAGAGTTACCTCAGCGTATCGTCCTGGCTGGAAAAGCCACCACCATGCTCATTGATGCCTTTTATATGTTCCCGGAAGCGCTTGACAAAGTGGTCAGTTTCGAAAACCGCAGCCAAACTGCTAATAATTTCATCAAAACCGCATTCCCTGTAACCGAGTCAATAACCTTGATCGAAAAGAATGCAGCCGCAGAACAGATCGCTCCATTAACCCCCGATCTGGTAGTGATGAAGACATATATGAAGGATTCCCTGGGAGATTCCCTTGAAGCCATTGGCATTCCGGTGATCTACCTGGACCTGGAAACCCCCGATAAGTTTTATGCTGACTTGCGCACAATCGGTAAGGTGCTGGGCAACCCGGAGCGGGCAGAGGAACTGGTATCCCTTTACCAGACAACTGACGAATCAGTGAAGAATGCCGTTTCAAGTATCGCTGAAAGCGAAAAACCGAGCGTGCTTCTCCTGCAGTATTCAAAGGATGGCGATAACATCGCCTTTGAAGTACCACCCGCAGAATGGCTGCAGACCATTATCGTTGAAAATGCCGGCGGTAACCCTATTTGGAAAGAAACAACCACCGATGGCGGTTGGACAGTGGTCACTCTGGAACAGATAGCGGTGTGGAATCCCGATATCATCTTCATCGTGGACTACAGTAGCGGCGCAGTGGAAGTGGTCAAATCCCTAAAGGCTGACACCAACTGGACTTCCCTGGATGCAATCAGGAATAACCAGATCTATGCCTTCCCCGTTGATTTCTTCAGTTGGGATCAGCCCGACCCACGATGGATCCTGGGAGAGGTGTGGCTGGCAACCAAGATACACCCCGCGCAGTTTACCTCTGTCAACATCAATGATGAATTCACCAACTTTTATAAAACCTATTACGGATTGGACGACGCCACAATAACTGAAAAAATTCTGCCGTTATTAACCGGCGATTTATAAGAATACCAAAAGGGGTGGATGAGTCATCCACCCCTTTTTTTGGGGATAGCCCGTGCAAAAACACAAAGCGCTTTACATTACAATCCTTATCCTCGCTCCGCTGCTCATTTTTGGTGTATCCCTCCTTATCGGACGATATCCCAAACCTCTCTTTATGCCGCTTTCGGTCTTAATAAATGATGAATTAGCTCAAAAACTGGTCTTCAACCTGCGTCTACCAAGATTAATCATGGCGCTGGCATTGGGTATGTCGCTGTCAGCTGCGGGCGGGGTTATGCAAATGCTTTTCCGCAATCCTTTGGTGGAGCCCGGGTTTCTTGGCGTATCACAAGGTGCGGGTTTCGGAGCAGCGTTTAGCATACTCTTTCTCGGAAGCGCACCGCTGATGATCGAATCAAGCGCCGCGGTTTTTGGGATCATAGGATTGGCATTGTCCTACTTCATCGCCCGACGCATCCGCTATGGCGGATGGGTGCTGCGTCTCGTCCTGGCAGGAATCGCCATTTCTGCGCTTTTCTCAGCCGGTTTGGGTGTACTGAAATACCTGGCAGACCCCCTGGCGCAACTCCCCGAAATCGTATTCTGGCTGCTGGGCGGCTTATGGTCAGTTACATGGGGAGACCTTGTGTACGTGCTCCCGGTAGTGGTGATAGGTCTGACCATCATCATTCTCATGCGCTGGCGTCTGAACCTGCTCGCACTAGGTGACGAGACCGCTGCCACATTGGGTGTTTCAGTTAAGAAGGAACGGCTGTTGTTACTTACAGCCGCAGTTTTGATCACGGCTGTGGTTATTTCTGTCAGTGGGTTAATTGGCTGGATCGGGTTGATCATCCCCCATATCGCCAGGCGCATCACAGGAGCCAACGCCGCCAACTTCATTCCCGTCAGTATCTCCCTCGGCGGAATCTTTGCCATTATCTGTGACAATATCGCGCGCACGCTGACCGCTGGTGAGATTCCATTGGGAATTCTCACGTCGTTGATTGGTGCGGTCGTCTTCCTAGTATTGATGATGCGCCCAAGCCTGAGGTATCTGAAATGAGCAGCGGAATTCTCACCATTGATTCACTGAGTTATCGCTATGACCCTACCCAGCCGATTGTGGTCAAGGACGTGTCCTTTACGATCTCAACCGGAACTGTAACCGCTATCCTGGGCCCCAATGGTGCCGGTAAATCCACTCTCATGAATCTTCTACTGGGACTTCAGAAACCTGAATCCGGGAGTATTCACCTGGAAGATTTACCTTTAAACAAATATTCTCGCCGCGAGCTCAGCCAATGGATGGGGCTTGTACCTCAATCAGAATACATCCCGTTTGAGTATTCGGTATTGGAGTTTGTACTGTTAGGCCGCGCGCCGTACCTCGGTCCGCTAGATTTGCCGGGAGAAAAGGATGTTGAAATTGCCAAAGGTGCGCTCGAACAGGTTGGCATTTCTCACCTGAAAAACCGTCCCATTCCAGCGCTGAGCGGGGGGGAACTACAACTTGTATTAATCGCTCGCGCTCTCGCCCAACAACCCAGGATTCTTTTGCTGGATGAACCAACTTCACATCTGGACCTCGCCAACCGCAACACAATATTGCGGATTCTAGGACAGCTTAGAACCTCAGGAGTTACGGTGATCTTCACCACCCACGACCCCGAAGCTGCCTCACTCATCGCTGACCATCTCGTTTTAATGCGCACCAGCCAGGTGGTTTTCACTGGCGATATGGCATCCACTTTCACCACCGAGAAGCTAACCCATACTTATGGAATCCCCGTTGAAGTGATCGAACTCGAAGGTGTTCGCCTAGTGAAATCGCTCGAAAGGCTGCAGTGAACAACCGTTCTCCAAAAATCTGGTTAATCACCGGCCTTCGAGAAACTGGCAAGACCCGGTTTTGTTCTCACCTTATCGAGAAAGCCAGGAAAGAACGTGTGGATGTCTCAGGTTTACTTTCACCACCTGTTTATGTTGATGGTGTTAAAACTGGCATTGAAGTCGAGGATTTACGCAGCGGCAAACGCAGGATCCTGGCACGTAATCGTCAGGATGATCTCGCTAATATTCAAACCAGGCGCTGGTCGTTCGATTCAGAAGTCCTGACTTGGGGGAACAATCTCCTGGCAAAAGCCATTCCTTGTGGCCTTCTGATGGTGGATGAGCTGGGTTTATTGGAGTTCGAGCGCGGCGAAGGGTGGCAGAACGGCTTATCTGCGATCCATTCAGGTAAATTCAAGCTGGCAGTTGTCGTAATCAGACCTGAGTTAATAGATAAAGCGCTGGCTGAATTTAAAAATGCCTGGGTGCTGGAAGTACCGCCTCAACTTGATGCGATGCATGAGCAGGTTATGATTGATAGAATACTCATAGACATCCTTCCCCCAATGCCCACCAATAAATCCGTTTATTAGTCCCAAGTATTCACAATTGAGATAAAATCAACCTATTCATCGAGGGAAAATGGGGTTTTTTCAATTATTTAAGAAATCGAGATCAACAATCGGGTTGGCGTTAAGTGGTGGGGCAACCTATGGAGCTGCCCATATCGGAATACTCCAGGTGCTCGAAGGTGCAGGTATCCGACCGGATTTTGTAGCTGGTACCAGCGCAGGAGCACTCATTGGTGCGGCATATTGCGCTGGTGTGCCACTTGAAGATATTGAACGGCTCTTCCTATCCGTTGAATGGCCAAATCTCCTTAAGCTTTCTCTTAAGCCAAAGCTGTCGATCTTTAATACCCAGCCCATGGAAGCCTTCCTAAAAGCCAAGATTGGTGATTGTTCCTTTTCCGATCTAAAAATCCCTCTTGCAGTTATTGCCTGTGATATTACCACTGGTGAAAGGATTGTATTGGACAAAGGTTCTATAGCGCAGGCTATCCGGGCTAGTTCAGCAATCCCCGCACTCTTTTCTCCAGTGGAAATCAATGGACGCTTATTGGTGGATGGCGGAATTGTTGACGACTTACCAGTTGAACAGGTTGTGTCCATGGGAGCAAAGTTCGTAATCGCATGCGATGTGTCCAACCGGGGAAAGGTGGGAGCAATGCCTGAAAACCCGATCGAAGTCCTCCTCTCTGCCATTTTCATCATGCAATCACGCAGTGCTTTTTATAATATTGATAGGAGTGATTGTTATATTCGCCCGGATATTTCGACGTATTCCTCCTGGGGATTTAAAGATTCCATAAAAGTCCTGGAAGCAGGTAGGGCGGCGGCTGAAGACGTCTTGCCAGAATTAAAGAAAAAACTGAAAAACAGTTTGAGGTTTTCTGCGAAAGAATTTCTCAACCAATAACTCACTTCACAATCAGAAAAACCATGGCTGATCACAATCCAGAGAATGCGCCCGTTAGCTTGAAACAGTTATATATAAAAACGAAAGACTTCTTTAGTCTTAAGAAAAGTCTCGTTGCAGTTCTTGCCATGATCGTTCTCATCGGAATGGGTGAGTGGATGGCGGACCGCTTCCTTCCGATTTACATCGAAAAATTGGGCGGCAGCCTGGTGGCGATCGGAGTATTAAGTGGGATGAAGAACTTGCTGGGGGCGGTGTATTCCTTCCCGGCTGGTTACCTGAGCGAACGCATCGGATACAAAAAAGCCCTGTTGATATTTAATTTGATAGCTCTTGTGGGCTATGCCATCGTAATTCTTATCCAATCCTGGGTGGCGGTGCTCATAGGAGCGGTTTTCTTCATGGCATGGTCATCTGTGTCTCTGCCGGCTTCAATGAGTCTTGTATCCGCTGTAATGCCAAGGAACAAACGTACCATGGGAGTTACATTACTTTCGATCACAAAACGGCTCCCCAAAGCATTGGGTCCTGTGATCGGTGGATTGTTGATCGGGTTATATGGTCAAACGCAGGGAATCCGTTATGCCTTCATGGTGGCCTTCGTTTTGGGGGTGATCGCCATTTTTGTTCAGCAGAAACTGATCAAAGAGGAACCTCGCCGTGCTCTGGATAGCGGCATGAAAAACCCACTCTCAATGTTCAAACTCATTTCCCCGGAATTACGGAATCTGCTCATTTCAGATACCATCATTCGATTTTGCGAGCAAATCCCAGATATGCTGGTTGTCCTTTGGGTGGTGAATATAAATCACATCAGCGAAGTGAGGTTCGGTTGGTTGTCTGCTATTGAAATGGTCGCGGCTGTTTTATGCTACCTTCCAGTCGCATACCTGGCAGACAAAACTACCAAAAAACCGTTCGTTTTGATGACCTTCGTTTTCTTCACACTATTTCCTCTTGTGCTGCTCTTTTCACATAATTTCCCCATGCTGGTACTTGCCTTTATCATCCGCGGACTCAAGGAATTCGGTGAGCCCACACGCAAGGCACTCATCATGGATCTTGCTCCTGAAGACAAAAAAGCGGCGGTTTTTGGGGTTTATTACCTTATCCGGGATGTCATCGTCAGCGTGGGGGCGTTCGGCGGTGCGTTTCTCTGGTTGATCAAACCGGAGGTGAATCTATTGGTGGCATTCGGGTTCGGGGTCATAGGCACCCTCTTCTTCGCAGTCTTCGGCAAGGATTTAAAGAAAGAAGATGCCTCTTAACCCGTTTAATAAATATCAGGTCTGGAACATTCCCTCATTTATACGACGAAAATGATAGCCATAGATGGCAAACGTGATCGCGAGCGCGAACTTCTTTGGATATCGCGTGATTGTCCAGAAGAACAGCTTCCAGTATTCCCGCCGTTCTCGACCCGCAATACCCAATTTCCACACCGAAGTGAAAAATGCCCCAATTTCTTCAACTTGGATGGTAACAGGAGCCTGGGCTGGATTGTACACAGATAGAAAAGTTTTCACTCTTTGATAAAAGAATTTTGGCTCATAGAGTCCCTTGATTAATCGTTTATACCCAGCATTTAATGCTTCAATACCCATTTTTGGAAGGATATTGGTAGAACCATCTGCGTTATCCCCGGTCATCTCGTGCAGGATCCTGCCTTCGTCTGCCATGCGTTTGTAGAGTTTCGTTCCATAGGGTGCCTGCAGCATTCCTACCATAGCCGTTACGATACCAGTCTTTTGGATGAAATCCACCTGCTGGCGGAAGATACTGGCTCTATCACTATCAAATCCAACAATGAAACCACCCATCACCTGTAAACCATTCCGCTGGAGAATATTCACACTTTCCACCATGTCTCGGTGTAGATTCTGAGCTTTATGACACTCTTCCAGGCTTGCGTCATCGGGTGTTTCAATGCCCACAAAAATAGACTTAAAACCTGATGCCGTCATCATCTCAATCAACTTCTGATCGTCTGCAAGATTGATTGACGCCTCAGTGATGAATCTCACATCCGGATTATTTTTCCGCCACTCAATGATCGCTGGCAGGATTTCCTCTTTCAATTGGCGGTTATTTCCAATAAAATTGTCATCAACAAAGAACACATCCCTCGACCAACCCAGCTCCGACATCTTGTTCAACTCGGCAATAATCTGACCAGCAGACTTGGTTCGCGGCCGGTGTCCCAACATCGCGGTGATATTACAAAAATCGCAGTTAAACGGGCAGCCGCGTGAATATTGGATGGACAAAGAATCATAATGCTTGTGTTTTACCAGTTCCCAGAGAGGCAGCGGAGATTGAGTCAAGTCAGCATACTCCGTCGTTGAATAAACCCGCTTAAGCTTTCCCGCCTGAAAGTCCCGCAGGAACTCAGGAAGGGTGATCTCGCCTTCATTTAGCACAAAATGATCGACCTCAGGGAATTTCTCCCATTCCCCCAGGAAGATTGGTCCGCCAGCCACCACAAGTTTTCCTGCAGTTTTACAACGGTGAATTACTTCATGAGTGGAACTGCGTTGAACAACCATCGCAGACACAAAAACAATTTCAGCCCATTGGATATCTGCATCTCGCAGGGTCTCTACATTCATATCAACCAGACGCTTCTTCCATTCTTTAGGGAGGAGCGCAGCCACTGTAATCAATCCCAATGGCGGAGTGGATGCTTTTTTACGGACAAATCGGAGGGCGTGCTTAAAACTCCAGAAAGTGTCGGGGAAAACAGGATACACCAATAAAATATTCATTGCTACCTCGCTTAATTTGTGTGTGATGAAAGTTTAGCAAGATAACAACTTAAAGGTCAGTGACTGTCGGCATACAAATTGTCCAGAGGTTTTTGAAATCTGACCTTTATTCAACCAAGAAGTCATAGTATGGCACTAATAAAGATGACTTTTTACACACACAAAAACCCGCCTCTGAATTTGAGGCGGGTGATGTGGATCTGTGATGATCAGTAAATAATGATCCAGAAGGGGAAGTTCGCCCCAGCAGAATCTCCCGGACCAAGATTGATATTCTGGCTTGACCCGCCGACAGATACGTATCCACCGGGTGGATTACCCGTGACAGCAACACAATAACTGCCTGCTGATAAACCCCCAAAGTAATACTTACCATCAGATCCTGTGGTTTTGGTACCCAAATTTTCACCGCCGGATCCGCAAGAACCTCTGTTTAGTTGAATATTAGCACCTGCAAGCATGAATTCACCCGGTTGCATCAGCCGGTTGCCATTCCAATCATTCCAGGCATAGCCGCTGATGGATCCTGGGGGTGCCTGGGAAGTTGGGGAAGCGGTTGGCGTGGGTGTTGATGGAGAAGGACAAATACCAGGCTCATATCCGCTTGATTCGAATCCCAGAGTCCAACGGCAGGTATTATCCACTTCCGCGAACGCTTTTAGCGGATAATACGGCACCTGATAGGTCAACGGTGAGCCAGCTTCGGTTAAAGTGTAATGATCATTGTAGTCGAACATGGCAGGGTCAAACTCAGTTTTTGCCCAGGCTCCCCACACAAAAGATGAATCATTATTGATGAGCGCGTACTTAAAGGCAATCTGAACGGTGCGCGGGTCAGCAGGAGAAATTCGTCCCCATGCGGCATCTGGGTCTGTACCTACACCTGAGTTAAATACCACTGCGTCATAACCATCACCTGTGTTTTTGCTATCAGCTTGGACAGGCATCCCCCCACCAACGTCTTTGTTGGTATCCTGCCAGACCTGGACTCCTTCAACAGACCATTGTGTGGCCGGGTTCTGTACAAACACAAATACATCCCCCCGCCCATCACTGTTCAGGTCAAACTCAGCACCATAAGAACCGGGCAAGGTTCCACCCGGTTGGGTATCCTGAACGCGAATCGAAGTGTATACCCATGGTTCTCCACGATTTAACACCCCCTGAAGTATATCCAGATACGGGAAGTATTTTTCCATTTTGTCGGAATTGAATGGGCGCTCGTACAATCCTGCGCTAAAGTTCTCCCCAGCCATTGATTTTGCGGCGTTGGCATACGTCGAGGTGTTCGGATCGCTCATCCAGGATTCACGATATTGCGGCGGGTCACCCGGTGTGACCAGGTGGACAATTGCCACAGTTACTTCGGCAGTTGGCAAAGGCTCGCTTGTTGACTCCTGTGTGGCAAGAATTTCAAGTGTGGGAGTGGGTACTGCTGGTTGAGCCTGGTATGCAGCCACGGTCTGCTGCAAAGCCACGACGGTTTGTTGAACAGCTTCTGCTCCCGCACCACCATCGGGGGTCCCGGAAGACAACGGGAAGTTACAGGACACAAGCATGAATGCCATCACTAAAGCCAACCCAATGGATTTCAACCAGGTCGATTGATACGCTTTCATTTTTCCTCCTAGCGTTAGAACCAAAAAGAAAAATCCCCCATTCCGTTTCATTATAAACAGTCCAGAATGGCAATTCAACACCCAATATTTTTAGATCATCAAAACGGCTTACAGGTTTGTTAGATGGTCATTGTAACCATTGCTTCATTCCTAATAGTTACTATAATTAGATTTAGGTAATTTATTGGTAATGTTATGGTAATAAAATAGGAATGAAAATGAAAAAATTAATGCTCCGACCAGTCACAATCCTTATCGTTGTCGTTCTGTTGCAAATGGCATTCGCACCAGTTAGTCTCGCACAGGCTGATACCCAGAGTAACCAGACACAACTGCTTTCCCTGAATTCCTTTGCAGCCAGTGTGCAAAATTCTAATCCATATCAAATCACCGGTATTTATGTTCAAGACGTAATGGCCCTCCCCATTATTCAGCAGCCTTCTGGTCAGGCTGGTTATGTCAGCTCGCAAAACAACGTGGTAACCCAATTCGGGCTTGCCAGTGACTACGGCTCAATCGGATTGCTGGCTCACAACCATCTTGCTGGCGCTCAATTTTTTAATATTATGAACGGCTCTGTTATTTCACTTGTCTATGGCAATGGTCACGTGGAATATTATAAAGTGGCCGTGGTTAAACAATACCAGGCTTTAAGTCCCAACAGCGTTTATTCCCAATTTGTCAACCTGGCTCAACCAGATGTAACGCTTTCCAGCACCGACCTCTTTTATCAAACTTATGGACTGGGTAACGTACTCGTCCTCCAAACGTGTATCCTGGCCAACAATGATCCTTCCTGGGGACGCCTTTTCATCATTGCAGAACCCTTTGAATACCTCCCGGTGGCTCCAGTCAGAAGTCCGATTAGCGAAAACGATATCCGCGTTAGATTCTAAAAACCACAGATTCTTCTATGGGCAAGAACCTGATGTGCTAACCGGTTCTTGCTTTTTTTTATTAATCCCCTATACTCACTTTAACTAAATTTTCCGTGGAGGTATCCGATGATTCGCGAACCGATCACCAACCAGGAATTCATCCTTCGGTCAATCTCTGCTTGGGATGATGGCTGGTTCTTGTTAACCTCGGGCGATTATAAAAAAGGTCAATACAATACGATGACGATTTCCTGGGGCAGCATAGGCATGATTTGGAGTAAACCATTTGTGCAAGTTGTCGTGCGCCCCACACGCCATACCTATGGGTTTATTCAGACATTTCCTGATTTCACCCTCTGCGCCTTCGACGAGAAGCACCGCGAGGCTATGCGACTGCTTGGGACAAAAAGCGGGCGTGATTTTGACAAGATCGCCAGCTCAAAACTCACCCTCATTGCCAGTAAAAAAGTCGCTGCCCCTGCATTTGCAGAAGCCAATCTTGTAATTGAATGTAAAAAGGTTTACCAGTCGCCCTTTAATCCTGTACACTTTATCGATCCCGAAATTGAGAAGTGTTATTCTGAAAGTGATTACCATACCTGTTATTATGGCGAGATCCTTTTTATTGAAGGAGATCGCTCTTTATATACCTGTTAAATGGAATGGATGGCCCGAGACGATTGGCCATCCATTTGTTACCCCCTCCAGCGAAGAGTTGGGTCCCTTTTCAAGGGTGATTAAGACTGATAATTCCGATTACTCCTGATCATCAAATAAATTAATAAACATTCTCACTACATCAGCGTCATATTGCTTTCCGGATAACCATTTAAGCTCGGTGATGGCCTCGTCGTGCGTTTTTGCTTTTTTGTAATTGCGTCCCTCTGTCATGGCGGAATAGGAATCGACAACTGCAATGATTTTTGCACCCAGGGGGATTTCTTCACCACTCAATCCACGCGGGTATCCAGAACCATCCAGCCTTTCGTGGTGGCAAAGGATAAGAGTAGAAATACTTTCCATGCCCGACAAACCACGAATCATTTGTGCACCAACATCTGGATGGGTTTTAATTATTTCCCACTCACGGTCAGTTAATGGACCGGGTTTGTAAAGGATTTGATCTTCTACGCCGATCTTTCCAATATCATGGAGCAACGCGGCCCAACATAATTCACGCGTATCACGGTTGGAGAACCCATATTTGATGGCCAGTTTCTCAGATAAATTCGCCATTCTTTTACTATGCGAGCCGCTATGCGAATCCCTGGCATCTAATGTTCTGGATAACGCTAAAACAGTTTCGATTGATAAATTAGACAGACGTTCATTTAATAGATTGCGATGAATGGCATTAGCAATCTGATCTGCCACAAGATCAACAACATAAGTTGCATCTTGTGTAAGTGGATCTTTTTCAGGGTTTTCCGGCTGACCCATGAACAAAATCCCTATAGGCTTGTTTTCAACCATCAAGGGAATTAACCAGTGGCTGGTTCCTGGGGCAACGCCTAATGCTGCATATTCTTCTTTTGAGAGGTCTCTCCTCCAATGTTCAGGTTTGGTTTCCGTTTGTAAAACCTTTCGCAAGAGGTCGGCAAGAATATCTTTACTGGTATCCTGTCCATGTCTTTCCCAAACATCCGGGAGACTGTCAGAAGTCACAGGTTGGTGCCAGTGATTGAATTGATCCAGCAGGTAGAACTTACAGATACGGATCTTCATTAGGTCTGTAATAAAGTACGAAGCCCGTCTGACAAGTTCGGTTAGTGAATCAGAGCCAACCAGGAAATGACTTAAGTCCGATAAACCGGCAATTCTGGATGTTTTTAGGTTTCCAGTAATTTCGTTCCTTATCGTGCGCGGAAGATGAATATTCTCAATGTAATGAGTCATAGTCATCACCTTTCTCTGGTCCAAGGCAAGCAAAGGTACCAATAATGAACAACGATAATTTTAGATCACTCAATCGATGTTATTTTTAAAGCGGCCGTCTGTTGGAAACCATTCATTTGCCGGGCAAAGTCAGCAAGAGATGCGGCTTTAATTGCCGAAATTCTGCGGGACTCTTCAACAGCCAAATGGAATGCCTCTCCATTAAAACCACTTTTGATCGCAACTTCTGGATTTGCCAACAATAACTTGCGAAATCTCTCGCTGACAACGGCAGCGGTCATAATGCGGCTGTATTCCCGTTCCCGTTGAACAAGATTCTCATCTCTTTTGTGATAATCATAAAAAATGTTACTCATGATGTTTTCTCCTTTAATTTTTCTTTTGCTTTTCCACCTAAGGTCCACAAAAGCCACACTACTCCGAGGGCGATGAACATATCGCCCAGGCTGAATACCACTGGATAATGCAACCATTCCGGCAGCATGTATCGATCAGAGAGGAACCACAGGCGGGTCATTTCAGGCTGAAGGATGATGTCCTTTCCGTAGCCTAAACGCTGGCCGACAACCCACTGTGCATCCTGACCCGGCAGCAACTTGCGAACTGCATCAGGACTGATCGGCATCAACCCCCCGTTGAACATAATTACCAGGAAGTTGAGTAAAAATCCCAGAGTGATGGGCATAAAACTTAGTTTGCGGATGTTAAGGAGCGAAAAAGCAAGAAGGATAATTAGACTACTTACCAGCAAAATTGAAACCAGGTTTCCTGAAATCTGTGAGCGGGTGCCAGGGTTGAAGAAGGCGAAGTATTGTGGAACAAATGCGGCTAAAACAAGTACAGGCCATTTCAATTCATAAACCCGGTATGGTTGCTTCCCAATCAGCGCCCGCAGAAACCCGGCGGTTAACCCGACGGCGACTGCGATGAGTAGAATCATGCCGGATTATTATCCGCCAATTGATCCAGTTGCCTGTGGAGCACCGGCAGCTAAAACAAATAACACCAGTGTGGCAATGAACAATACCAACTTAATCTGAGAGGCGACTTTGGTAGAAACCAAAAAGAACTTACCTGAAAGTGTTTTCATGACAATCTCCTTTTTCATTTGTGTTTATAAATTATGACAACCTACAGGCTACAAAACAGGCTACAAAACAGGCTACTTTTTAAGATATGTCCTCCTTTCAAATTTAAAACAAAATTACAGAGGCTTAATCTCTGGTTCATATTCAACTACGGATAAATTTGAGGATAATTGCAGACAGCAGGTTAGTTCATCAATGTTCGATAAAGGTTTTCTGTCTGTGAAGATGGAGTAACGCCGAGGTCATTTAACAATAGTTTTTTACACTTGTCAAATTGCCTCACCATGCCAGCTTTGTCACCCATTGCTGAATAAGCGATCATTGCGGAACGATGGGCTGCTTCTGAACATGGTTCTATTTCAATGGTGTGTTGTGAATATACAATAGCTTGCTGATATTGCTTTGTTTCAATTAATAAGTTTATCAGGTTAGACGCAGTGGCAAGAAATTTTTGGTGCAAGTTCTCTCGTTGAACGAGTACCCATTCGTAATCAATTTTGGGTAAATATGGTCCTTTATAGAGTGCTAGCGCATTCTTGAAATGCTGAATCTTCATGCTCTGATCATCGGTGGAGTTTGCTGAGGAGATCTCCTGTAAGAAGTTTTCAACGTCATAATCATAATCTAGCGTACGATTAAAGCGATATGCCTCATCTACCAGGGCAATGCTTTCTGTGCCAAGCGCATGCCGAACGCGATAGATAGAATTTTTAAATCTCAGTCGAATCGTTTGTTGATCCGCCTCCGGCCAAAAAACTTCTCCAATATCTTCTTTGGTCACGCCATCCATATGTTGAAGGATGAAGAAGTATAGATCGCGAACGCTTTGTGTTTTCCATGCTGCCAACTTCACCAATTGATCACCAATTTTTACCTGGGTCCGCCCCAGAGCTCTAATAACAACACGGGGCGTCGTGAACTGTACAACACTTGAATGGCGGCGGATCAATTTCCGGATATCGATGAGCGAATGGTCAAATTCTTTTACGCGCTCGATAAAACTCGCCAAGTCATCTTTCGTAGGAGTTTCCTGGTTGATGTGATGTATCATTCCAAGATTTTCGCTGGCAAGTCTCAGAAGACTTGCCTGTTCATAGTCTGGTCTTGGCGTGTCAACCCATTCGTGAAATTGTTTGAGTGTAGAGGTAGAATTCGAGCGCTGTAAGGCTAACAATTGTAAATAAAAACTGGTACGGAAATATTCAGCTTTATAACCTTCCTGTTGGAAAAATAAGCTTGCAGGAGTGACCTTTTCTAGCGATTTTTGAATTTTACGCTCCTGAAGGGCAAGAATACCCGCTTCCAGCAAGCATAATGATTCTTCATATTTGGAACCACCGCTTAATGCTAATTTTTCCGCTTCGTTGAGGAAATGGTGGGCGATGTTGTAATTCCCCCCACAACGTTCAAGAGAGCATTGTGAAAGATTCAATAAAATCTGTAATGTGAGGTCATTAAGACCCGGTAAAGCAGACCGGGCGAGGGCGTAAACCTTATGTGCTTCTTCGAAGGCATGAATATCACGATAAAGATCACCAAGGCTTGTGAGTGAATAACATTCCAACCGCGGATTTACTGCCAGGCGCGCATAATTCACTGCCCGTTCCAGGTTTTGCATTGCCATTTCAAAATGCCCGCGCATATGTTGCAAACCACCCAGGTTATTAAGTACATTAGACTGCCACAGCGAGTTTTGAGTTTTCTGCCAGAATTCGAGTGAATGTGAATAATAGGTTTCAGTCTCCACCAGGTTTCCCATCGCGCAATGGACCACTCCCAGATCCAGCATAACCTTTGCTGCATCCAGTTTTTCTTTCATCTTCTGGTAAAGCTTAAGAGATTCCTGTAATATTGAGAGAGAATTACGCAGCTCTCCTTTTTGAAAAAGGTTAACCCCCTTAACTCGGAGTGCTTCTGCACGCAGACTCTCTGCCTTGGGGTGGTGTGAGCAGATATCCAGAGCTTCATCGATATCCTCCACCGCACGGGTGTAATTACCAAAGTACCGGTGCACTGCACTCCGCCTGATTAGAGCAGCAGCCAAGTCTTGAGAAAATTTTGAACCACGCAGTCCTTTGATCGCCCGATCCAATAGGTCAATACTCTGTTGGCTTGCACCACGCATCATTGCAACCGCACCAAGAATGGAAAGTATCTCTGGGCGTGTATTTCTTTCACCATCCGGCAGTGTATCTATCCATTCAGTAAGGGTCACCAATCGTCCACCGAGAATCAATCCTGGTGATGCCTCGCGAATCAAATCGCTAACCTGGTCCACATTGCCAATACGCGAGTAGATCGACATGGCACGTTCCCAATCGCGTTGATCGACGTAATAGGCTGCAAGAGCCTTCTCGATCTTGAGCGTTTCTTCAGGCCTTCCATCTCGCATGCGATCCTGTAGAAAATCCCTGAAAAGGTGGTGGTACCGCAAATGAAGCGTAATATCTTCCACAGGTAGTACGAACAAATTGTCCCGTTGAACAATTTCGACTTGCTGATCCCAATTGGTATTGGAAAGCTCAAGTGTTTGCCCGATGACCTTTTCACATAGATCAGCATTGAATTCTTCAAGAAGCGATGTTCGCAAAAGGAAAGATTGCATCTCTTCGTCCTGCCGGTCAAAAACCTGCTGTGCAAGGTATTCATACAGACCAACGCCTGAAACGCGTTCGAGTCTCAACCGTTCATCAGTTCCTTCTTCCGAAAGTTGCGCCGTTAACAATAAACCAGTGATCCAACCCTCTGTATGTTCTGCCAATTGGGTGGCACCATCATCTGTAATCATCTGGTGATAGTTCACTGCCATCAGCTGCTTGATCTCTTCAGGCAGGAAAGCTAATTCTTCAAAGCTCAATCCACCAACCTGCGACCTGGCTACCAATAAGGATAAATCAGGCAGCGTTAAAAGCGTACGCGAGGCGATGATCATGTGGAAGTTTTCGGGCATTTCCTGGGTGATGCGGTTAATGAAAGACTCAATTGGCTTGCTATCTCGCACCAAATGATAATCATCCAGGACGAAGATGAAGTTCTCGGTAACATTCTCGTAACAATCATTAACAATAGCCGTGATTACTGCGTCCAGGTCCAGCTTATCCTGGTTGATATTCTGCAATGCAGAAAATGAAGCAATCCCAAACCCGGGGTAGCGATTGTGGATTGAGGAGATGAAATGCGCTATAAATCGCTGAGCATCCGTATCAAGCGTATCCAAAGCAAACCAGCATACTGGCAGTTGGGTGTGATAGGTAAAGTCGATCATCAACGATGTCTTGCCGTAGCCAGCCGGTGCTGCCAGAATAAGCAGTTTTAAGTCGATGACATTATCCAGGATTTCAAGCAATCGCTGACGCGAAAGTATTTCACTGCGCCGGCGAGGAATGATAATTTTGGTACGAACGATAGGAATTTCCGAAGGCATGATGACTAATAACTTTTTATTGAAAGGAACACAATGAATTTATTATAGAGGATTTTAACAAAAAAGTGGGGGTAAATGAGATTACCTCCACTTTTATTAGACAACACTAATTTTTGTTTACAAAGAAGGTGCTGCAACACCCAGGTATCGTGCATCTCCAAAGGCAAGGATTGGGTAGAAAATGAAGGGGAGAAATATCAAACCAACCCCAAAACCGCTCCCTTTACCAAAGACTTTTGCCGTGTCCAGTGTTACCATAACCGCTATAACAATATTAACGATCGGTATGAACATGAGGAGTAAATACCACCACGGCTTGCCTATGATCTCCAGCATAACAAGAATGTTGTAAAAAGGGATCAGCACAGCCCAGCCTGGTTTTCCCGCCTTCACGTATACCTTCCACATCGAGACAATCATAAAAACAGCAATAGCCATATAGAAGAGCCAACCAACAAAACCGACACCGTTGTCTAAACCATTGTTGTAATCCATTCGTATCTCTCCTTGTATGATATATTTCATAATAGTCTAACAATTAATAGTTCGATGTCAAGTATTTGCGACTTAATTTATCCATATTTAAGGTAACATGTCAATTTTTCTTTCCAAATTTCTACCACTGTTCCTTTACCCACTCGGCGTGCTCGCACTCCTCCTCCTGGCTATCCTGTTGTTTTGGAAGAGACCTCGCGTGGCGAAATCAATCCTTATTGCAGCAATAATCATCCTTTTCCTCAGTGGAAACCGCTACGTGGCTTCAGCCGTAACACGAAGCCTGGAGCGGAAGTATCTTCCGGAAGAGATCACATTACCCATAGATTCGATCGTCATATTGGGTGGAGGGACCGAACCGGCAATTGACCCGCGCCACTCTGTGGAAGTCAATGCTGCAGGTGACAGGGTGGTCTATGGTGCAATCCTCTCCAGGCAATTCCCAGAAGCAACAGTAATCGTTAGCGGCGGGGATATTGATTTCCTGGATCTCGCCAGTTCCTCCCCGGCTGACGATATGGTAAGCCTGCTGAAACTGATGGGAATCTCAGGTGAAAATATTCTCGTCCAGGGAGAATCTCAGAATACCTATGAAGATGCTTTATACACTTGTGCTGTTCTCAAAGAAAACGGTTTGCAGAAAACCCTTCTAGTCACATCCGCAACCCATATGCCGCGTTCGGTGGCAGTATTCCGGAAACAGGGTTGTGATGTGATTGCTGCACCAACGGATTTCACCGTCACCGAGGCTGCCTGGCAAAAACTATGGCACCCCAACGTGGAAGAGTTCCTGATCAATCTTATCCCTTCGCATTCCAACCTTTCGACACTCACGAAGTCTATAAAAGAATATATCGGTATAAGCGTTTACCGCATAAAAGGATACTTGTAATCAGTAAATTTGTTACAGGAGCTACTGTGAAAAACTTGGTTCTCCCAATTCTATTAATCTTATTGACCTCGTGTACCCTACCATCTTCTGCGCCATCGTTATCTGGAACTCCATCTCAGTATCTTGGAACATCGATTACTTCGATAAATCCACTGACCACGTCTCCGGCACCAATTGTTGATCTTGCACCTCTCTTGGCTGACACCACTCTCAATCAAATCGAAGTGAAGATCCAGCAAAACATACTTGGAACAGCTGGTAGCCTCATAAACGCGAACCTGCGCAACGATTCCGGCGAATATCGCGTCTTCTCATTGACTTGCGGTTATACATTTGCCCCCAAGGCAAACGAAGACGTACAACAGATGATCCTGATTCAACCCCTGGTGTTTTCCATTGAACCGCAGAGTTCGGCAAATATTTTTCCAGTTACGGTATGTATCGAACCTGAGAAAGAAGTACCAGCCATAGGAGAGCACTATTCCTTCGGTCCGATGGCGGAAGGTGATTTAAAGATACTTGCTGATTGTGCGTGTGGATCAACTATTTCACCAGAAGATACAATCGCCTTATTCACCCAACAACTCGCATTTTGGATGGTGGCATTGGGGAAGAATTCAGGACAGATCATCTCAATGTCTCCAGAGGAGTTCATAAAACTGCTTGCAAGTAAGGAGGTTGACCAGAAGACCCTAGACTCTATGAGAGGGTACCTCCCTTTGGTTAAACTCAAAACGATCTCAATATTAAAAAAATGTGGATTATAGATTGAATATTTAGTAAAAGAACACTTAGGTTAATAACCCTGCAGAATTCAACCCTGCTGGCAATCTTTTGAAAAATCGACAGTTATTGTCTTATAATGTGATTAATTTCATAAGGAGGGGTCTATGAAAAATATTATTGCACTCCTCACTGCACTCTTCATCATTACCAGTTGTAGCGTTCCATCAAGAACCGCATCACTCAGTCAAGAAACAATTCCAACTGAAAATCTACTTCCATTGCCTTCAACCGTACCCACATCAGTACCCGCGACAGCACCTCCAACAGTGCCACCAAGTGTGCCTGCAAAATTATTAAATTTGATCGACAATAACCAGATCATAATAAACGGCATTACAGGAAATGAATTAAATGCAGGATCTGTTGGTAATGTACTCGATCTGCATCTAACCAACAACTCAGAAGAGGTGGTGGAATTTGAAATCCCATGCGGATTAATATTAGTCCCGGAGGATGCCAGCATTCAGCAAATGATGGTGATCCAGCCCATCTCATTAAGCTTGAAACCCGGCGAATCTGCTGACTTGGCACCTTTTGTTGTGTGCATACAATCCAGCAACGCCGCACCTGCTGGAGGAGATGGGTTTAAGGTTGGCAGCATCGCAAACGGCAAACTACTCCAACTCTCAGAATGTTTTTGCATGGAAGAGATCAATTCGGATCAAGATTTTTCGAAACTGATGAGTATTCAATTTGCCACCTGGATGGTCGCAGATGACACTGATTTTGCTGACTTGCCTGCTGAAAACGGGGGAGCGTTGGATGAATTAATTGGTGATGATAATGGAACTGGAGGTTTGGGCGAGTTATTGGAGGCATTTATCACAAGCATGGCGCCAGACGCCAGAACCTGGTTGGACAAATGCCAGATTGAAGTTGGGAACAAATAGACAAATCACTAGATTTGAGTTCTGCAAAACGTGTATTAAAAAAGAGCCTCTCGGCTCTTTTTTATTTATTAGATCAATTGCTTTCTTACCTCTGAGCTGAGGAAATCCAACGCCCACACTACAAGGATGATCATCAACAAGGCTGTACCTGCCTGGTGATACTGCAGCGTATTGATGCGCTGCGAAAGGAAGTAACCAATTCCGCCGCCGCCTACGAACCCAATGATGGTAGAAATACGCACATTGATATCCCAGTGATAAATGGTGAAAGAAAGGAAATCGGGAACAATCTGGGGAACAACTGCGTATCGGACCATCTGAAGTTTATTAGCGCCTGTGGCTGTAATAGCTTCAATTGGCCCGCTGTCGATACTCTCCACTGCCTCTGAGAACATTTTCCCCAGTGATGCTGCAGTTGTGATTGAAAGCGCAATGACACCAGCAAACGGACTTCCAAACCCCACGATCATGGCAAAGATGGTTGCAAGTACCATTGGCTCATAAGAACGCACTATGTTCAAAAAACCGCGCACGATATAGTACACGATCGAACCCAATTTACCCTTACGAGTGATATTGGAGGCAGCCAGGAAACTAAGTGGGATTGCCAGTATTGTTCCAATGGTCGTGGCGATCAATGCCATGAAAATAGTAACGAACATGGCGTCCAGTACTTCTTTCAAAGCCGGGTCTGCAATCATCTTGCCGGTGGGAATAGATACTTCGAAGGATATTTGGGCTGGTTTCCCATTTAGAGCGGCTGAAATTGGGCGAATCTCAAGAGGCATATTAATTTCGCCATTTTCGTCCGCCTGGATGTTCTTAATGCTCAATAACCCACCTTCAGGCAGGATCCAGCGCAGGGAGATCTCAGCGTTGGGTGGCAGATCGTACCCGTGCAGGGTTAGAACATCCTTTGGTGAACCGCAAGGCGGATCAAGTACAATCCGTGGACCAGTCACCAGTTCGTCAGGATTCGGAACAACATTGCAGGGTACAGGAACTACCTGGGATACGGTAACTTTATCTGATTCTTTTGTAAACAATGCCGGGGACAACAATTGACTCATGATGTCCTTGGCTTTGGAACCTGAGGATATGAGTTTCCCAATATCCGGTTTCGTTACGCGGATGCTGAGGATAAGCAAGCCAACAACTGCAAATATGGCTAGCACTTTGGCAAGAGATTTGAGGAGTGATTTGAAAGTCGCCATGTTATACCAGTCTCTCCCGGATGCGGGCACTGACGAAGTCCAGAATTACCACAATAACCGCAATGGCAACAAAAGCAGTTCCTACTGCTCTAAAGTCCTGAAGGATGATCCACTGCCATAAGAAAAAGCCAATGCCACCACCGCCAACAAACCCGATGATGGTCGAGGAACGCACATTGATGTCCCAGCGGTAGATAGTCAGAGCTGTGAACGCCGGAACGATTTGAGGGATGACCGCAAAACGCACGATCTGAAACCAGTTAGCGCCAGTCGCCTTAATTGCCTCGATTGGTCCGGGATCAATCCCCTCCACAACTTCAGAATAGAGTTTACCAAGGGCTGCAGTGGTATGGATGGTAAGGGCGATCATACCTGGAAACGGACCGAGGCCCACAATGATGACGAAGATGATCGCCATAATTAAGGCTTCAATAGAGCGGACAATATTCAAGACTGTTCGCGTAATAATATAAATGATTGTGGTGATCGGGTTGCCCGTCATCAGGTTGCGTGCTGCCAGGAATGCAAAGGGTATTGCCAGGATTGCGCCGATCAATGTCGAGAGAAAAGCCAGCGCAAGGGTCTCGTAAATTCCCTGCACAATGTAACCACCGATGGCAGATAATTCAATCCCGCCAATAGGCCGGCTTTGTTCAAGTTTTATGCGGTGAATTTGCGGGATGGTGGGATCAGGAGCAGTGCTGTGTACCATGGGTAGTACTTTCCATTCCAGTACAACCCTCCCTTTGGCGTCAGAAACAGCTTCTGCACCCATCGCCTTACCGCCAATTGGATTTTGCCAATAAAATGAGGTCGTGGTATTTGGCCAGAAACCTTCACCGACTACGGTAATTACATCCCCAACATTGGCGCAGGGTTCTTCTATATATACACGGATACTATCATCTGTGCGTAGAGGAACTGGGGGGAAATCGGAACAAGGCGATTGAATATCCGAAAATCCATTTAGCTTTTCTGCCTTTGGCTGCGTGAAATCGATCTTGAACATTTGTCGAACAATGTCTTTTGATCTGCCTGCATTTTGGACAAGAGCTTTGAGATCAAATTCTGTAACCTGTCCGCCAATGCCGTAAGCCATCACCAACCAGAACAAGATTGGTACAAGGGCGTTTCTCCCCTTCGGTGAGGCTACATCCCAAATATTCCAGAGCCAAAAAAGAAAAGGAATAACAAACCAGAAAGGTTTTTGATACCCCATGTTGTACCAATAAACAATCGCCAGAGATGATGCAAATCCGATAAAAAGGGCAATTGCAGCCCGGTACCTGCGTTGAAACACCTGCCCTAAGCCCGGCACAAGTATTGACAATAGTATAGTTATTACTTTGTTGGGAGTCTTTTTGTCAGCCATGGGGTTTATTCAAGCGCAGTCGCGCGAATGTCCTGCGCTTCTTCGCCATAGATTTCTTTGAATTTAACCCGGTCGATATCTGAAGGTAATCCTTCAAAAACCTTAACCCCGTCTTTCAAGCCAATAACCCGGGTAGCGTAACGCTGAATCAAATCCAGGTAATGCAAGCTGCAGATGACTGTAACTTTATCTACCTTGTTTAATTGTTCAAGGTACTGCATTATCGAGTGCGCCAGTACCGGGTCAAGGCTGGCAACCGGTTCATCTGCAAGGATAAGCTTTGGTTCCTGCATCAGCGTGCGGGCAATACCCACCCGCTGTTGTTGTCCACCTGAAAGGGCGTCAGCCCTGCTTTCTACTTTGTCATCAAGTCCAAGCCTGTCAAGTGCGGCGTGGGCACGTTGTTTTTCAGAAGCCGGGAAGATTCCCAGCGTGGTTGACCATGGGTTTAAATAACCCAATCGACCGTTAAGAACATTGGTCATTACTGTGGATCGTTTTACCAAATTAAAATGTTGGAAGATCATACCGATCTTTCGGCGGATATGGCGAAGTTCAGCTCCCTTGGAGGCGGTGATGTCGATGCCATCCATGGTGATCTTGCCTTCAGTCGGATCGATCAACCGGTTGATGCAGCGCAGGAGCGTGGATTTTCCTGATCCGGAGAGCCCGATAATCACCAGAAACTCTCCATCTTGCACTTCAAAACTCAAGTCCTTTAGCGCTTGGGTACCGCCGGGGTATACCTTGGTTAAGTGTTCAACTTTGAGCACGGTTTATTCCTTCAAAATGTGATGATTACAGAATTCTAAAAAAAAGATGGAGGGGGGAAACCCCCTCCATCCTGGTACAAGATTTCTTACTTCACCATGGTGGTGATGTCGATACCGGAAGCCTGCAGGGCAGCGCGGAAGGCATCGTAGAAGGAATCTTCAGCAACCTTGAAACCCTGGATCTCATATCCAGCATTCTTCAAGATTTCTTTTCCTTCATCAGACTCACCCATTGCCAACAAAGCATCCTTGACTGTGGTGCCAGTTGCGGCATCCATTGCAGTGGAGAAGGAAACATTGTCATTGGGGATGATATTGTCAGTACGCCAAATGACAACGATCTTTTCATTCACATCAGTATGAACTTTGTCACTTGTGCGGGCATCGATATAGGTGGCGCCGAAATCACAGATAACGCCATTGGTTGTGCCGGCAGCAACACCAGCATAAAGAGCCTGGATGACAGCGGGGTGACCCTGGACAGCGGCGGGAGTCTTGTAATTGACGCCAAATTGTTTCAGGAGTCCACCGGGGATAATGTAACCGGAAACAGACAGGGGATCGGTGAAGCAGGGGCGTTTGCCATCAAATTGCTTTAGGGCCGTGGCAGCATCTGCAGTGTTCAAGTTTGTGGCAGCATCGAAGTAAGGGGTGAAAGCTGCATCAACATGAGCAACAAATTGAGCACCATAGAAATCTGCACCGTTGCGGACAACAACCAACTGAACTTCAGCTGCATTAGCCTGTTTTGCCAGTAAATAAGCAAAGGTGGGCATGAATCCAACGTGGGCATTGCCGGAAGCCATGGCTTCGATCAATGCGGTGTAGCTGTTGGGGATGGTCACAGTGTATTCGAACCCGGTCAACTCTTTGAGTTTTGCGGCGATGGCTTCACCACCGACTGTCAACTGCTCGGCAGTGGCAGATGGAGCAAGGGCGATGATGATGGGGTTCTCAACGGAGCCCAGGGGTTTGGGGGCTTCTGTGGCAACCACAGGGGCTTCAGTCACAACCGGTGCTGCAGTTGGGGCTTTGGTTGGGGCAGCGGTTGGCGTGGTGCACGCAGCCAATACCATAATGCTAACAACCAATACGGAAAATAGTACAAACAAACTCTTTTTCACTTTTCTCCTCCTATAGGATTGGGATTACAAATTTGCGTTTTTTCCCGAACGCAAAGTTAATCATATACCATTAGAAACTAAAAGGCAAGATTGACTTGCCTTTTTTATCTTAAAATTACGGGTTTTTAAATCGTTGAAAGTCAAGATTCAGAATACCCGCAAAGCGCCAGCGCACCTGGACCGGTATGGGTTCCCAACACTGGTGAAACAATCCCCACGATCAGTTCCGCAGGATTGTACTCAGCCTTAACACGTTCAGCCAACGCACGCGCTTCTTCATCAGCGGCATTATGCAACACTGCTATGCGCAACGGCTTAGTCTTGTCCAATTTTTTAAAGAAACTGGAGTAAAGGGTTTCAATAGCTTTACTGCGAGTCGTAGAAATATCGCCCGGTTCAACTGTACCGGTCTTGTGGTTCACCCGGATCTGGGGTTTGATCTTGAGCATGTGACCGAGCATCCTGGCGGCGCCAGCAATCCGGCCACCTTTGATGAGATATTCCAGAGTGTTCAAGACAATATGGTAATGAAGCCCTTCCCGCACGCGGTTGGCAGCCTGCACCATTTCACTAACGTTCCCACCTGATTCGCGCGCCCTAGCCATGGCTAAAACCTGCCAACCAAGACTCATTGAATTCCCTTTGGAATCCACAATGGTAATCGGTAGTTTGTACCCCTGGGCAGCCGCGCGAGCAGATTCAAGCGTTCCGCTCATGGCTCCGCTGATCGTGATCACAACGATCCTGGTTGCCCCTTGAGCACTCGCAGCGTTATAGGCATCCAGGAATTGCTGCGGCGTTGGCTGCGATGTGGATGGGTATCCCGGTTCAGTTTCAAGCCGGCGATAAAAATCTTCCGCGGTCAAATCCACTCCATCCAAATACTGTTTATCCCCCCAAACAATTGTTAGTGGCACTATTCGGATCTGATATTCTTCCCGTAATTTTGCAGGCAAATCACTAGTGCTGTCAGTGATCAGCGCTATGGTTGAATTGATCATTATTCTACCTTCCAACTGAGATAATCAAATTATAATACCTGCTTGTATCAAATTCCACGTTTTTGATTCCTTACAATCCTGTTAAAATTGATACCTCTACTTCTCAATCCTATAACCCTAACCTCACAATCCTTTCATTAAAATGCAAAAACTCCGTTCAACTTTCAATGAATATCCGCGTAATTTCTGGATTCTAATCGGCTCTCTCTTCATTGACCGGCTGGGTGGGGCATTGATCTTCCCCTTCTTCTCCCTATATATCACCGAGAAATTTGGTGTCGGCATGACACAAGTCGGCACCCTGTTTGCCTTTTACGCAGTATCCAGTTTTATTGGTTCTCTCATTGGCGGCGCTCTTACAGACCGCTTCGGACGACGCGCCTTAATGATCTTCGGGCTCATCTCCAGTGCTGTCACCGCTCTCATTATGGGGTTATCAAAGGACTTTCAGACCTTCTTCCTCTTTTCAGTGATAGTCGGAGCTTTTGCGGATATGGGTCACCCTGCTGGACAAGCCATGCTTACCGATATTCTGCCTGAAACCAAGCGCATTGAAGGATTCGGTATCCTGCGCGTGGTGGCCAACCTGGCAGTCACCATTGGTCCCGCCATAGGGGGTTTGATTGCCTCAAAATCCTTTTTCGCCCTCTTCGTTATTGACGCAATCGCTTCTGCCGTCACTGCCCTGATTGTCTTTTTAACCATGCCGGAGACAAAACCGGAAAAACGCATTGATCAGCCACACGAGTCCATAATTCAGACTTTTAAAGGTTATTCGGTTGCTTTGAAGGACAGGATTTTTATTCTCTTCCTGACTGCCTCGGCGATCATGGTGATCGTGTATATGCAGATGAATACCACTCTTTCGGTTTACCTACGGGATGTTCATCAAATAACCACCCAACAATTTGGCTACATTCTCAGCCTCAACGCTGCCATGGTGGTGGTCTTCCAATTCTGGATCACCCGCCGTATTTCGAAATATGCTCCCATGATGTTGATGACTGTTGGCACTCTCTTCTATTTAGTGGGGTTTACTATGTACGGTTTTGTGACCACCTATCTCTACTTCCTGATTGCCATGGTCATTATCACAATCGGTGAAATGATCGTTTCTCCGACCTCAACTGCACTGGTCGCGCGCCTGGCACCGGTGGACATGCGCGGCCGCTATATGGCGGTCTCTGGTTTTAGCTGGATCATTCCCTCAGCTGTCGGTCCTCTTGCAGCAGGGTTCATCATGGATAACCTTGATCCACGTTGGGTTTGGTATGCCTCAGGTATCCTGGCAGCAATAGCCACCCTTGGATTCTATGCACTGCACCGCGGGTCGTCTGTAAGGTTGCAAAACAAGCCGCCTGCGATCGTGGATTGATTTGCGGGTGATCTCTATCTGGGGCATTGTTTCAGGGAATATTCAATAATTGACGGGTTACATTTATCCCTTTTTGTCTGACAACCTGAATATTTTCCTTGTAAACCTTTTTTAAACATGCTATTATTTCTTAATAGCGAATGACTAAACTTGAAATCAATAAAAAAATACAATCCATGAAATTGAAGGCGAGGTGAATTCCATAACAATTACGCGATTTTAATTAACCTCTTTCCATCATTTGAAAATATTTGCACTTCATCTTAAAAAGCAATTCACATTCAATGAATTAACCAGCAAAGGCTGGAAAAAACACTTAAAGACAGGACATACTATGATCAATCCTCATCCAGGACTACCCGAATTAGAGTATGTAAAACCCTTAACACTCGTCGAAGCCAGTAAATTCCTGGCAGAACATGATGGAGTCTCCCGGCCATTTGCAGGCGGTACCGATAATTTTGTCCGCCTTCGCGATGGAATATTAAAACTAGATTACCTTGTTGATATTAAAGGTCTGGAAGGTACTAGAACGATTACATTTGATCCAAATAAGGGACTCACCATTGGTGCAGCCGTGACCATGAACATGGTTTCTGCCCATCCTGATGTTGTCAAACATTACTCAAACCTCGCAGAAGCGGCCAATTCAGTTGCCAGCTACCAATTGCGTAACCGCGCTACCATTATCGGTAATATTTGTAATGCCTCTCCAGCCGGTGATACGATAGGCACCTGCCTGGTAATGGGCGGCATCCTCAAAGTACATGGGGTTAACGGATTCCGCGACGTCCCCTTAAACACCTTCTTCCTGGCACCTGGACGCACAGTATTAAAACCAGGAGACGTTGTAGTATCCATCTTCCTGCCCATCCCCCCCAAGGGACTTGTGGGAACATACAAGAAACTGGGGCGTAACATTATTGGCGACCTTTCCATCGTTGGAGTAACCGTGGTTGGCTATCCAGCCAAAGAAAGTCCTTCCGGTTTCCAGTTCCGTATCGCGCTGGCCTCTGTAGCCCCAATTCCTTTTGAATCATTCAAAACTGAAGCAATTCTCGCTGAAAAGAAAATCGTAGACGATACCATCACCCGGGCTGCTGACGTGGCCATGGAATCGGTCACCCCGATCGACGATGTGCGTGGAACTGCCCGCTACCGTAAATTCATGGTGCGCAACCTAACACGCGAAGCATTAACCGAAGTATGGAAGAAACTCAACAAATAGTCCACCGCAAAGAATTGAATCTATTGTTAGGAGGTAATCAATGTCCTTAAAACAAATCACCCTCACCGTAAATGATCTGGTCGAAACGGTGGATGTGCCCCACAATATGACCCTTCTCCAAATGATCCGGGAAAAACTATCGCTCACCGGCACCAAAAACGGTTGTTCAGCTGGTGAGTGCGGTGCATGTACAGTATTGATGAATGGTGAACCTGTTAATAGCTGTATGGTCCTGGCTGCGGAATGTGATGGCGCCAGGATAGTTACGGTTGAAGGGCTGGCAAAAAGCGGTAAATTAACCGGGCTTCAGGAAGCGATTATCAAATCTGGCGGTGTGCAGTGCGGTTTCTGTACTCCCGGAATGCTCATCTCAGCTTCTGCCCTGTTAAAACGCAATGCCCACCCTACCGATACCGAGATTCGTGAGGCTATTGTTGGTAATTTATGCCGATGCACCGGTTATGTACGCATCGTAGATGCAATTAGAACAGCGGCTAAGTAAGCGCATTTTCCATAGAAAAGGATATCCAATCCTCTAAGGAGCCGAAATATGGCAAACGTAAAATCTAAAGAAAAAACTTCCAATCCGATCGGCGCATCCTTGCCGCGTAATGATGTGTATGAAAAAGTGACCGGTACTGCAGTTTATGCCGAAGATATACAGTTCGGAGCTAAACTGCTGCACGCCCGTGTGGTGCGCAGTCCACACCCGCATGCGCTCATCAAACGTGTTGACACCAGTAAAGCAGAAGCTCTTCCAGGTGTGAAGGCAGTGGTCACCGGAAAAGACTTCCCCAACCGCATTGGCCTCTATCTGCAGGATAAAACCATTTTTGCAACGGACCGTGTGCGTTTTATTGGCGATCCTGTGGCGGCTGTTGCAGCTGTTTCTGATGAGATAGCCATGAAAGCTGTGGAGTTGGTGGAAGTAGACTACGAAGTACTCGAGGGCGTCTTTGATGCAGAATATGGTGCTTCTGCCGAAGCCCCCCTCATTCACCCGCAATTAGGCGAATACATCTATCCGAACTTCATTTTCCCCAAACCCGGCACCAATATCTCCAACCACTTCAAGATCCGGCGCGGAAACGTGGAAGAAGCCTGGCCAAAATGCGAATTCATTGTCGAGCGCTCGTTCAGAGTTCCCCACATTCAACATGTACCCATCGAAACGCACATCGCCATCGCTCAAATGGATGAAAAGGGAAAGGTAACCCTGTGGGCATCATCTCAATCACCCTTTGCCCAACGCAACCTGATCGCGCATGCCCTGCATATTTCTCAAAGCGATCTGCGGGTGATCGCCCCATTGGTGGGCGGCGGGTTCGGTTCCAAAGCCGGCGTCACCATGGAAGCTATCCCTGTAGCCCTGGCAACCAAGTGCAAGGGTTGGCCAGTAAAACTCGCCCTCACACGTGAAGAAGAATTCTTTACCAATTTTGTCCGCCAGGGATTGATCGCCCACGTTAAAGTTGGCTGCGACAAGAATGGCAATCTCCTCGCGTTAAAGAACACGATGTATTGGGACGGCGGCGCATCCACGGAATACGGTGTGAACGTCACCCGCGCTGGCGGCTATTCAAGCTCCGGACCTTACGACATTCCTAATATTGAAAATGACAGTATCTGCGTTTACACCAATCATCCCATTGGTGGTGCTTATCGCGGTTTTGGGATGTCAGAGATGCACACCGGGCTTGACCAAGCAATGGACGAACTGGCTGAAAAAGCCGGGATTGACAAAGTCACCTTCCTGAAGAAAAACGGCGTTGTAGGCGGCGATACCCTAGCAACTGGAATGACCATGCACGAAAATGGTTTGCTGCAGTGCATCGACAATGTGGCAAAATCATTAAACTTCAAGGAAAAAGAAAAAGCTTCATCATCTGATCGCTTACGCGGAAAAGGTATCGCCATCATGTGGAAAGCCCCAGCCATGCCGCCCAATGCTGGTTCCAGCGCATGGGTTGAACTGGCTGAGGACGGAAATGTGACAGTTGGTTTGGGTGGTCAGGAAATCGGACAGGGTACCTTTACGGTTATGGCCCAAATGGCCGCGGCTGCCCTAGGTGTACCCTATGAAAAAGTACGCATCGCCGGACCTGTCGATACCCAGTACAGCCCGTATGAGTGGCAGACCGTTGCCAGCCGCCTCACCTGGAGTATGGGTAATGCAGTTCGCGCTGCTGCCTCCGATGCCCGTAAACAAATCCTTGAAATGGTAGCAGAAGCCTGGAATGAAAAAATCGAGGATCTGGATATCGTCAATGGCGTAGTGGTTTCCTACAAAAGTGAGCAGGAAACACCGCTTGAAAATATAGTCATCTACGGTATGCCCAAAAAGAACGATGAAGGTTGGATGGGCGGTCCAATAATCGGTCGCGGTTCCTTCATGCCCAAATACGTCACCGGGTTGGATGCTGAAACCGGTCAGGGTGCCCGTGCTGTTGTGCACTACACAGTCGGCTGTGAAGGTCTCGATATAGAGATTGATAAAAATACCGGCAAGATCCATGTGCTTAAAGCGGCCGCTGCCTTTGATGTTGGGAAAGCCATCAACCCCGACCTCGTTAGAGGACAAATCGAGGGTGGCTTTGTGCAGGGTTTGAGTTCCGCTATGTTCGAAGAGATAAAACTCAAAAATGGTGTTATGACCAATCCCAGCTTTGTGGATTATCGAATCGCCACCGCACCGGATGTGGATTTCCCGTTGGAGACGCCGTATGTTGAGGTTCCACAGGATGATGGTCCCTGGGGAGCGCGCGGAGTTGGCGAACATCCGATGGTTCCAACCATCGCTGCGCTTGGCAACGCCATATACGATGCTACTGGTATCCGCCTACAGGGTCCTCCGTTCTCCGCAGAGAAGATTTACCTTGCCATGTTGGACGCTGGAATTGTAAAATAAACAAAAGAAATGATTATGCCGGATTTGCTTTTCCGGCATAATTTATGAAAATTAATGCCACGAGGACAATCATATGACCGAAACTTTTGATCTAATCATTCGCAACGTCACCCTCAGAGGTGAGAAGAAATTAACCGATATCGCCATCGCAAGCGGAAAGATTACAAAAATTTCCCCCAAAATTGCCGGGATTGCAGGCAAGGAAATTGATGCCCGCGGCAACCTGGTGACTGAATCATTTGTCAACACTCACCTGCATTTGTGCAAGGTATACACCTTGATGATGATGGACGAAGCTGCTCTCAAAGATTACCACGGTGCTGACATGGGCAAAGCCATGACCGCTATTGAGCTGGCAGCAAAGATAAAAGAAAAATATGATGAAAATTGGATTATCAAGAACGTGCGGCGTGCCGCTGCCCTTGCAGGGCGCTACGGTTGTACTCATATCCGCGCATTTGCAGATGTCGATTCAAAAGGCAAACTTGAAGGACTCAAGGCTCTCATAAAAGCTCGCGAGGAGTTCAAAGGAATCGTCGACATCCAGGTGGTGGCATTTGCCCAGGACGGCCTTGTCCGCGAACCAGGTGCTGAAAAATTGATGCGTGAAGCCATGAAACTCGGAGCTGATGTGGTCGGCGGCATCCCCTGGATCGAGTACACCGATGCCGATATCGCTGAACATGTGCGTATTTGCTTTCAACTAGCCAAGGAGTTCGATAAACCTGTATCAATGCTGGTGGATGACGCTGGCGACCCCGGTTTGCGTTCACTCGAGGTAATGGCACTCGAAACCATAAAAACTGGCTGGCAGGGTCGCTCCTTGGCTCATCATGCCCGAGCCATGTCAATGTATCCCAAACCTTACCTTCAAAAACTGGCTGCGTTATTAAAGAAAGCTCAAATGGGTGTCGTCAGTGACCCCCACACTGGTCCACTACATGCACGCGTAAGAGAACTTCTGGAAGAGAATGTATTGGTGTGTTTGGGACAGGATGACATCTCAGATGCGTATTATCCATACGGACGGAATAACATGCTCGAGGTGGCTTTTTTGAACTCTCACCTGCTGTGGTTCACCACCCGTGAAGATATGGAAATCCTCTACGATATGGTCACCAGGAATGCAGCGAAATGCATTGGCTTAAAAGACTTTGAAATCAAAGTCGGCGCAGCAGCCAATCTGGTTGTTCTGGATCAACCCAATGTACTTGAAGCGCTGCGCTTCCATGAACACCCGACCCACGTGATCAGTCACGGGAAACTGGTTGACCAGCCAGCGATGGATAAGATTTACAACGATAATTTTTAGTCCTTTACCAGGAATGTAAAACCGCGGGGGTTGTTTCACCGCGGTTTTATTGTTACATTTATCATAAGAAGATATGTCTTTTTTACCGGACAGCTTGCAGTACATTGACAACCGCTTTATTATTCTCTATGATTATTATTACGGAATTTGAGAAACTTTATTGATGCAGGAAGGGGCTCTATTAAACAAGCATAGAACTTGAGATTATTGCATTTACTTCCGTATTAAAAATGGTCTGTTTTGAAATAACGACCAGCTGCATTGCATAAAGGAGGTGATCGCGAATAAATTTGTTTTTGCGGGTAACTTATTCAATCTAGAAAAGAGGAGAATATGTTCAAGAAGCTTTCAGTAGTAATTGCTCTGCTTATGGTCTTCACCCTGTTGGCAGGGTGCGCCGGTGGTGCGACCTCCAAAGGCGATAAATTAAAAGTATTTGGTGCATTTGCCACTCCAATTGAAGAACCCTGGGATGGCGTTATCCATGAAGCCCTTCAAAAGGCTGAAGATGCCGGTACGATCGAATACACCTACACAGAAGATATCGGTTATTCTGGTGACATGGAACGTGTCCTCCGAGAAGTTGCCGAACAGCAGAAACCCGACCTCATCATTGGTGATGCCTTCGTAAACGAAGAAGCAGTCCGCCGTGTGGC
This sequence comes from uncultured Anaerolinea sp., assembly GCA_964533735.1. Taxonomy (GTDB): domain Bacteria; phylum Chloroflexota; class Anaerolineae; order Anaerolineales; family Anaerolineaceae; genus UBA6107. The sequence continues at coordinate 172,644 of CAZHMD010000002.1, forward strand.
AAAAGACTACCCCGAGATCGCCTTTGCTTTCGGTTCTGAACTTGGTCCTGTTGCCCCCAACCTGGCTGTCTTTGATAACTGGATCCATGAACCTGCTTACCTGAGCGGTATGCTGGCTGGCGGAATGACCAAGACCAATACCATCGGTATTGTTGCTGCCGTTCCCATCCCGGAAGTAAACCGACTCGTGAATGCGTTTATCGCTGGTGTAAAAGAAGTAAATCCTGATGCCAAGGTACTTGTTTCCTTCATCAACTCATTCTTTGATCCCGCCACTGCCAAGGAACAGTCTTTAGCGCACATTGATGCAGGCGCTGATGTACTTTATGCAGAGCGCGCTGGCGTTATTGAAGCCGCAGCTGAAAAGGGTGTTTTTGTCTTCAGTAATATGAGCGACCAGAATGCCACCGCCCCCGAGTGGGTTGTAACCGGCCCAGTTTGGAACATGGACCCGACCGTGAAATATATTATCGATCAGGTTACAGCCGGTACCTTCGCCCCCATTGACCTCAAAGATTTCAGCATGATGGCTATGGGTGGAGCAACACTTGCAGATTACCATGGTAATGATGCCAAGGTTCCTGCTGACCTTCTCGCGGCTGTAAAAGCCAAGGAAGAAGCTATCAAGAGTGGTATGTTCCGTGTACCCATTGATGAAGCCCAACCAGGCACTGTGAACTAGTCTACGATCTGAGGCGGCAGAAGGAGACTCCTGCCGCCTCCAATTTATGCTACTCCCGATGAACATCGGGGATAAGGATTGATTATGTTAGCAGTTGAAATGAAAAACATCTCCAAGCAGTTCGGCACAGTCCTGGCAAATCAGGATGTGCACTTTTGCCTGGAACAGGGAGAAATCCATGCTCTCCTGGGTGAAAATGGTGCCGGTAAAACGACCCTCATGCGCATCCTTTATGGTCTTTACCATGCTGACAGCGGTGAGATTTTCATCAATGGTCAGAAGGTAAATATCACCTCGCCCAAGGAAGCCATCGCGGCCGGAATCGGCATGGTTACACAGCATTTCACCCTGGTGCCAACCTTAACCGTGGCAGAAAATATTGTCCTGGGTTATACCGGCAAGTTTGTTATCTCCCAAAAAGAAATCGAACAAAAAGTGCAGGAAGCTTCAGACAAGTATGGAGTACCTGTAAACCCTTCCGAGTTGGTAAAAAATCTATCGGTAGGTGAACGTCAGCGGGTTGAAATTCTAAAAGCACTTTATCGCGATGCCCATATCCTGATCATGGACGAACCGACTGCTGTTCTTGTTCCGCAAGAGGTGGACATTTTATTTGAATCTCTCGTCCGTTTGGTTAAATCAGGACTTTCTGTGATATTTATCAGTCATAAACTTGTTGAAGTTATGGCTGTGTGTGATCGAATTACTGTACTGCGAGATGGATGTGTTGCGAATACTGTAAAGAAATGCGAAACCAGCCAGGTTGAACTGGCAAAAATGATGGTTGGCAGGGAAACATTCGGTGTCTCACGCGATGTTACCAGCCAGGTTGGGGAAACCGTTTATTCACTTGAAGGAATCACCCTGGGTGGAATGCATGGCAAACGCATCCTGGATGATGTTACTTTTTCCGTTTCCAAGGGTGAAATCCTGGGGATTGCAGGCGTTTCGGGCAATGGTCAGGGTGAATTAACACAGGTGATGACTGGCGTCTTAAAATCAACCAGTGGAATTATCAGGGTGGACGGCAAAGATATCACCAACCTGCCGCCTGCAGAAATTTCAGATGCGGGAGTGGGCAGAACCCCTGAGGACCGTCATCAGGGTAGTATTGGTGATCTCACGGTGGCGGAGAACCTGGCGTTGGAAAATCTTCCAAAGTTCATCACCAATGGATTTCTGGATCGCAAAAAGATCAATGCAGAAGCAGAAGAAAAGATCAAGGAATTCCAGATCAAGGCTTCACCCAATGATCAATTACGCAAACTCTCGGGCGGGAACATGCAAAAGGTCATCCTGGCGCGAGCTCTCTCCCGCAAACCCAAGGTGGTTATCGCAGCGCAGCCAACCCGCGGTCTGGATGTGGGCGCCACAGAGTATGTTCGCAAACGCTTGATGGAAGAACGCGAACGAGGCGCCTCGGTCGTCCTAATCTCGGAGGACCTTGATGAGGTACTGGCTCTCTCAGACCGTATCGCGGTTATATACGAAGGCAGCATCAAGGGTATTGTACCTTCCGCTGAAGCAACTCCTGAAAAGATCGGCCTGTTGATGGCCGGCGCAGTTTAACGCCTGACAGGCATTGGAGGTTTTTATCGTGAAGAAATTTAAAATTGAACGGGCAGCTGCGCCTATGTGGGCAAACACATTAATACCGGTGGTGGCGATTCTGGTTACTTTTGTGATCACGTCCATTCTTATCATTGCAGCCAAAGCCAATCCTTTTTCTGCTTATTACAACTTTCTCATCGTTCCACTTTCCACCAAGTTTTCTGCACTTGAAGTGCTGGTTAAAGCCACGCCGCTCATTTTCACCGGTCTTGCAGTAGCCTTCGCATTTACTTCTGGTTATTACAATATCGGGGCTGAAGGACAGCTTTATGCAGGCGCGGTTGCTGCAGCCTGGGTGGGCGCAACGCTCACCGAATGGCCAGCTATCGCTGTGGTACCCGTCATGCTCGTTTTAGGGTTTCTTGCAGGAATGCTGTGGGCACTCCTTCCGGCAATTCTTAAGATCAAACTCAAAGTGGATGAAGTGGTCACAACGCTTCTGATGAATTCCATCATCATGTACTTCATTTCCTGGCTGCTTAATGGCGTCTGGCGCAACAAGGAAACCGGATGGCCGCAGTCCCCCGAGTTTTTTGAAGCGGCGCAGTTTGCCAAGCTAATACCAAAGTCCCGTTTACATATTGGTTTCATCATCGCTCTCGTTCTGGTGGTTATCGTTTACATCATCATAAAAAAGACTCCCCTGGGGTTGGAAATGCGTGCAGTTGGTGCCAGTAAGGTTGGCGCACAATTTGCAGGCATCAATGTAAACCGCACCATGTTAATCGGTGCACTGGTGAGCGGTGGAATTGCCGGCGTGGCAGGTGTGAGTGAGATTGCTGGAATTCACTATCACCTCATCAGTGAACTTTCTGGGGGTTATGGTTATTCAGGGATCATCGTTGCCACACTTGGAGGTCTAAACCCAATCGGTGTGACCGTGGCTGCCTGGTTCATAGGTCTCATCGATACCGGCGCACAGACTGTCGCCCGGGTGCTGGGTGTGCCGGTATACCTTGGCGATGTGGTTCAATCCACTCTGCTGCTGGTGACACTCGGCATGCTCCTACTGCAGAATTACCGGATCAAGAGGATATAAATCATGGATGAATTTATTATTGGTCTGCTTGCTGCGACCTTGCGTGTTGCCACTCCACTGATCTTTGCCACCCTGGGTGAGTTGTTTTGTGAACGTGCCGGCATCCTGAACCTGGGGATTGAGGGTACCATGTTCTTTGGAGCTTTTGTGGGATTCGCAGGTGCAGCCATTTCCGGCAATCTCTGGATCGGTGTTCTGGCTGCGGCAATTGGCGGGATTCTCTCCGGTCTTCTGATGAGCCTGATGACGGTGCGACTGGGAGTGAACCAACACGTTTCTGGTCTGGGGATTACCCTGCTGCTTACGGCGCTTTCGTTATTCGGTTTTCGCCTCATCTTCGGTGAGAATCGTGTCCTGCCTTCTATCACCCCGTTTAAACAATTGGAAATATTCTCCAATTCTGAAGTCCTGGGACCTATTTTTTCTCAATACACCTTAACCTACATCGCCATCGCGATTATCCCCGTTGTATGGTGGATTCTCTTCCGCACCAACTTCGGTCTCAATATCCGTTCTGTAGGTGACAATCCCGAGGCTACCGACGCCGCTGGGATTAACGTTTACAGACTGAGGACTTCAGCACTGGTCATCGGCGGTGCGCTTATGGCAGTTGGTGGAGCATTCCTTTCAGTAGCTCAATTGGGATCCTTCACTTTCGGAATTGTTGCAGGTCGTGGCTGGGTGTGCATCGCCCTCATCATCTTCGGCAACTGGCATCCGATCAAAGTATTATGGGGTGCACTGCTATTTGGCGGTGTGCAAGCGCTTCAATCCAGGCTCCAACTCACCGGATTGAAACTCCCATACGAGTTATTCCTGGCTCTGCCTTACATCGTGACCATCCTGGCGTTGACCCTGGCTGGCAGGAACGCCTCCTACCCGGCAGCGTTACTCAAGCCGTACAAAAGAGAGTAGTGCCCTGATTATAAAGGCGTGAGGAAAGAACTCACGCCTATTTTTTTTGAAAATTTTATACACATTTAGAATGTGACAATCAACCAGACAGGACGCTATAACTATCACTTGATATGTCAGACATATAAACCTACAATGGTATCGTTAGGAAAATCACTAAACAAAAATAATCGGAGGTAGTAATGGTTCAAGCTGATAGCGCGCAAGAAGCTTTCATGGATAAACTGAAAGAATACCGCAAACAGAGTAAAGCAGGGGGCGGTGAGAAACGCATTGAAGCACAGCACTCCAAAGGTAAACTAACGGCCCGGGAACGCATCGATGCCCTTCTCGACGAAGGTTCGTTCCAGGAGATCAATGGTTTGATGGTTAACCGCCATACAGATTTTGGTATGGACAAGGAAAAGACCCCTGGTGATGGTGTGGTGGCTGGTTTTGGCAAGATCAACGGTCGCCGTGTATGTGTTTATGCCCAGGATTTCACTGTTATGGGCGGATCCTTTGGCGAGATCGCCGGCCAAAAGGTATGCCATGTGATGGATCTAGCCATGGACGCCGGTGTGCCTGTGATTGGTCTCAACGACGGTGGCGGTGCGCGCATCCAGGAAGGCATATTCTCTCTCTACGCTTATGGGGAACTTTTCTACCGCAATACCCTGGCCTCCGGTGTTGTACCCCAAATATCCGTCATCCTCGGACCCTGCGCTGGCGGAGCGGTCTATTCCCCCGCGCTGACAGATTTCATTGTTATGACCAAAAACATCAGCAACATGTTCATCACTGGTCCCGAAGTCATCAAGACGGTTACCCACGAGGTTGTGGATGTTGAAACCCTCGGAGGCGCTATGGCGCACTCTTCAACAAGCGGTGTGGCACATTTTGCTGCTGAAGATGAAAAACAAGCCTTTGCCATCGTCCGTGATATTGTCGGCTATCTTCCGTCAAACAATAAAGAATCCGCTCCAGCTGCCGAGATCACTGATGATCCCTGGCGCATGGATAAAGAACTGGATACCATCGTCCCAGCAGATCCATCAGTCAGCTATGATATGAAAGAGATCATCACCCGTGTATGTGACCGCGGATCTTTTATGGAAGTGATGGCAAACTTTGCGCAGAATGCAATTATTGGTTTCGCGCGATTACATGGTCAATCCATCGGTATCGTTGCGCAGCAACCGCTTTTCATGGCTGGATCCATCGATATTGATGCCGCAGATAAAATGGCCAGGTTTGTGCGCTTCTGTGATGCATTCAACCTCCCTATAGTCACTTTCTCGGATTCTCCGGGTTTCCTCCCGGGTGTCTCCCAGGAACATGGCGGTATCATCCGGCACGGGGCCAAGATCGTCTATGCCTTCGCAGAAGCCTCCGTTCCAAAATTAACGGTTGTTACCCGCAAGGGCTACGGTGGTGCATACATTGTTATGAGCAGCAAGCATATCCATGCTGACATGGTATTTGCCTGGCCGGGCGCAGAGATTGCAGTAATGGGCGCAGAAGGCGCTGTTGCAATCCTTTATCGCAAAGAACTTGCGGAAAAGAATGATAATGGCGAAGAACGCAAACGCCTGGTGGCAGAATTCAGAGAAAAATTTAACAATCCATACAAAGCCGCCCAGGCTGGTTTCGTAGACGATGTTCTGCTGCCGCATGAGACTCGCCCACGCCTGATCGCCGCGTTGGAACTGCTGCGCGACAAACAAACCCACATGCCAGCCAAGAAACACGGCTGCATGCCCCTGTGATCCTGGTGAAATGAGGAGGTGTTACTTTGACTGATTTTCAATCAGGTTTAATGATTAGTGTTGTTGGACTTGTGGTGACATTCAGTGCTCTGTTAATTTTTATTGGAGTGATGGTCTTGCTGCAAAAACTTTTCCCGGTGAAGAGTAAAGCCGAGACTCCCCAATCAATCGTGGAAGACAATCCCATTGAATTAACAATCGAAACTGAATCGGGCAGCGAAGAGATCGCGGCAGCATTGGCTGCGATTGCTTACATCCGCTCACAAAATACCGGCCAGTTGGGAGCCTCCCTGCTTTACGGACCAGGTCCCTACCGGACCTTACGTTGACCCCTAATCTCGAAATAATATGAAATCGTAGGAGAAAATATGAGTAAACAACTTCGCGTAAAAGTAAATGGTAAGGTTTTTGATGTTGAGGTCAGCGATTTTTCCGGTGGGAATGCTGAAGTAAAGGTTAATGGCACTCAATACGCTATAGAGATCGAAGAAACCGGTGGTTCAACACCTTTGCCTGTCGTAAGGGCTGTCGCGCCTTCAGCTCCGGTTGCCTCTAAACCTGCTGCTGTGAGCAGCGCCCAACCCGTAGCAATAGCTTCAGCCGGTGCTGTTGACGTGATCAGTGCGCCCATGCCCGGTGTTATCCTGGATATCAAGGTAAAACCTGGTGACAAGGTCACTGCAGGCGATACAGTTTGTGCTCTGGAAGCCATGAAAATGAAAAATATGCTCCGGTCACCCCGCGACGGCACAGTTGCCTCCGTTGAGGTCAGTGAAGGTCAGCGCGTCCCATTCGGGGCGGTGATCATCCGGTTTGCGTGAGGACATTATGGACCTTTCAAGACTACTAGTCTTACTCGATGCATTCACCCAATTACACTGGCAAAACCTTGTCATGATCGGCATTGGCGGTGTCTTAATCGCACTCGCCATTATCAAGGATTATGAGCCGAATCTGCTGCTGCCGATAGGTTTTGGCGCTATTTTAGCCAACCTTCCCCTCACAGGCGCAACTGAAGCTGGCGGATGGCTTAAAGTCCTCTTCGATGCCGGCATTGCCACCGAATTGTTTCCCTTGTTCGTCTTCATCGCCATTGGCGCTATGACGGATTTCGGTCCACTGCTGGAAAACCCAAAAATGGCATTGTTGGGCGCAGCCGGGCAGTTTGGAATTTTCATCACACTGCTCATCGCAATTGCAACAGGGATGTTCACGCTAAACGAGGCTGCCAGTATCGGCATCATTGGCGCAATTGATGGACCTACGGCTATTTATGTTTCTTCCAAATTGGCACCGCAACTGCTTGGACCAATTACCGTATGCGCGTACAGTTACATGTCCCTCGTTCCCATTATCCAACCTCCAGTTATGCGGCTACTCACCAGCAAGCAGGAAAAAACTGTTCATATGCCCTACACGATCAAGGAAGTTTCACGTGCTACTCGCATTCTCTTCCCGATCGTTGTGACCATAGTTGTATCCCTTATCGCACCCAAAGCCTCCCCCTTGATCGCCTCCCTTATGTTTGGTAACTTGATCCGGGAGAGTGGTGCAGTAGAACGTTTGAACAATGCTGCACAAAACGAACTCGCCAATCTCACAACGCTTTTCCTTGGGTTGGTGATCGGCTCTACAATGGAAGGTGTGAACTTCATCCAACCTACTACCCTGGTCATCCTGGCACTTGGGTTATTTGCTTTTGTTATGGATACTGTAGGTGGCGTGATGTTGGGCAAACTCATGTATGTACTTTCAGGTCATAAGTTCAACCCCCTCATCGGAGCTGCAGGAATCAGCGCATTTCCTATGTCTGCCCGTATCGTACAGCGTTTCGGTCAGGAATATGACAGCAGCAACTTCCTGCTCATGCATGCCATGGGCGCTAACGCCGCCGGGCAGCTGGGCAGCGTCATCGCTGGTGGGGTTGTACTCGCCATCATGGCTGGGGTCATGTAATTCTTCACATCGTTCATAGTCCAGTTATTGCTGGATATAATGAAAATATAAAAAGATACTAAATATTAGTAAAGGAGAAAACATGAAATTACTTGATCTGACCATCCCTCTTGGTATCGGAACACCACCATGGCCTACCTACGAACCCCTGCAGGTAAAGTACTTCAAGCGCTTAGCCCCCAACGGTGCAAACGGTCAATTATTGACCCACTCCAACCACCTCGGCACCCATCTCGACGGAGAGATCCACTTCTACACTCCAGGTAGAGACATGGCCCAGCTTCCTATGGATTACCTGGTGCACGAAGCTGCTGTTGTTGATTTGAGCGATGTTTGCGGTGACTACGATGTTTACACAAGCAAGATGATCACTGACCGTGTGGAAGTCAAACAGGGTGATATCCTCGTCATCCATACCGGTTATCATCACTTTGGCTGGGATCAACCCACAGCTGATGAAGTCCGCTACATGGTGAAACACCCCGGTCCTGACCAGGAATTCGCTGATTGGGCAAAGAAAATGAAACTGCGCTGGATCGCTGTTGATTGTGGTTCTGCTGACCACCCTATGAACACCATCATCCGCCAATGGATGCCCCGCCAGACCAAACAGGCAGAGTATGTGTTCAAGAAGAAGTTCGGCAAGTCACTCGAAGAGTTCTTCACCGAAGAAAAATACCAGCTCATGCACATCGACATGTTCCCGAATCAAATCATTCATGCTGAGTGCTTTGGCGGATTGATCGACCTCATTCTCAACCGCCGCATAGAAGTTGGTTTCTTCCCCTGGCGCTTTGTAGACGGTGAAGCTTCAATCGGCCGTGCAGTTGCCTTTGTTGAAGACAAGGAATACGTTGAATTGATGAAGAAAGCAGAAAGCATGCCCAAGACCAAGTTTGGCGATGCATACAACCCCAAGCATGTTGAGAGTCTGAATAAGTTAAGCAAAGCCAATATGGCTTAAGCTTCTTAGATTTATCCATATCAATAGAAGGAGAAATAAAGTGAAATTCGATCTTCCTGAAAAAGCATCACAAGAGACAATCGAAATTGACGCTCGTGAAATTGAAGCCCTCCTGCAGGGTCCTGCAATGGATCTGCCCAAGTGGCCTGGAGCCCAGGTGAAACTTAAGGACGGTCGCCTCCTATACATTCGCGAAGCTCGTCGAGACGAAGCCCCCAAGATGATGGAATATGTAAAGCGTCTGATGGACGTGGATCATGACTTCTATGATATTGTTGGCGCTCGTGTTTACTCAGAAATCCTGGGCTGGTACCGCCATCGCCTCAAGGACCCCTATACCCTCGTCGGGTTGATCGATGGGATGTGGGTAGGCTTTGCCAACGGTCGTGTTATGAATGAAGACATCAACATCAGCCTGCACACCATGGCGCTCGCTCGCGGTGGACGCATTGGCGCGGTTATGTACTACGCCAAAGCTTATTATGCCTTCGAAATGATCAAGAACACCGAATGGTGGGCAACTTACGAGTCTTACAACGGCTGGAGCCGATGGGGTCTTGGCATGGCTCAGCCTTCCTACCCATGGCCGGATGTTCAACACGAATTGGGCGGCGCCCGCGTATATTATGTCACTAAGAAATACTGGGATCAGCTGATCAAGAATTATGTGCGCGAAAGCGCTGGCGGAGACTTGGACTTTAATGTTCCCGATGCAGTGCGCAAAGCCAACGAAACCATGATCGTCCCCGAAGAGATTCTCGTCTAATTAAGTTCTAATTTCTAAAAAAGAGAGCCGATATCGGCTCTCTTTTTTATTCACAACAAATTGCTGCGGATATACCCACCAAGGTATCTACACCTGATGAATGTCCGAACCGGATCAGTAGTCCCGCCAACTCAGGATCGAATTGCCCCCGTTTACTGAACAATATATCGATGACGTTTAGGAATGGTTCCTCTGCCCAACCACGTCTGGCAGCCATGATCCTGTTGGCGGAAATGGTTGTGGTTTTTTGGAATGCCAGATCCTGCAAACCGCTCCCCAGATTATGATGGAAAGCGTGCTCTGTATTCGTGGCAAATGAAAATCGTTCGAGATAAAGGAAAAATCCCGCCAACCAGTCATCGCCAGAAGGTGTAAGCCCCCCGCCGAGGCCGAGGAGGACAGCAGCTGCATCCAGGCATTGGGGGATGTCTTTTTTTCGGTAACTTTCTGTAAACTTACGGGTGCCTTCCCAAATGCGCTGCTTTGTGAAATCAGAGGGAATCTCTAAACCGTTACTTTCAGTGTGAAGGAAGATCCACCCTTTTTGGGAATCAATCCGTACAATGTCATCCAGCAACGATACTACCCTCTTTTGACGGATAGCCTGGTTAGTGTCAACAGCAACAGGTGGACCAGGGGTCCATGTATCCACATTGTCTATTAAGATTTTTGCACCGGAATCTATGAAGTTTACTGAGTCCCTGTCTATAATAAATTGCTCCCCTTGTTTTAAAGAACCCATAAGTCTGGGAAATCCCGGCACGTAGATATTAAATGGGCTTTTATAAGGCGCATCAGTGATAAATAAAACATAGGTACCAACCTGAAGGAAAATCCCCTTTGATGACAGCCCCAACACACTGCCATCCTGTGCCGCAGTAAAGGCTTCGGTGACCATACAACCCAAGAAGGTCGCGAAAAATGTACGCTGTGCCATTCAAACCCTTTCAGCGGTGAAAAACAGCCATATTGCCCAGCACTCCCCATGAATTCAGGAAAACCTCATTTGGGGCGTCAAAGAATTTACCGTTGTTCACGTAACGCACTGAATCCTGGTCATAACCCGTCAGAATGACCACATGCTCATAAGCAGCCACGATCGACTTGTTGCCCTTGGAATCGGTGTATTCAGCAGGCACTCCACCAACCATGTTCCCGATCACCCAGACGATTACCGGGTGTCCGGAAGCGAGTTTAGTTTTCATTTGTTCCAATGAATATCCTTTGCCGCCCTCCACATCCACTCCATACTTTTGGAGGAGTTCGGCAACTGGATCGGCATGAACACCGTAAGCATAAGGAGGGATCTGCCCCCAGGGACCTTTAGCGTCTCCCACGAACCCGAGGTCAGGATTATCCGATAAGGGCAATTCATGTTGAAAATTGTACTGGTAGATGAGAACGTCATAGTATTCAGCCAGGTCCACCGCTGCAGACGCTTCACAACCCAGCGCGAAATATTGTCTATCCGCTGCGATCTTCAGATAATGGCTATCCGGTAATACAAAAGGGGTGTGGGTAAGCGTTGGTGCCGATATTTTAAACGTGGGAGTAAGCGGAATAGATGTGATCGAAGGTACCAACGACGCAAAGGCTTCATTCGTGGCATCTATTGTCTGAGTCACAGGAGCGATTGTATTCATCACAGAAGTGGCTGAAGGTTTCTTCATCAACGATATGGTAACAACAGTTACAACAAGTACGATCAACAACACCAGGGCAATCATAGTGCGGCTATCACGCGGCGAGGCAGGTTTGTGTTTTTCCATAACGCCAATGATACCCCATCCTGATTGTTGATTAGGAATAGAAAAACACTCCCTTACAGGAGTGTCGTGTGCCGAGGACCAGGATCGGACTGGTGACCCCACAATTTTCAGTCGTGTGCTCTACCAACTGAGCTACCTCGGCATTGATGCCAATTCTAACCTGTCAGGTTATGATTGTCAAGAAAATGACGAAAAGCGAGGTATTTAATCCAACGGAGTTTTGTTGACTTCAAAGATATGGCGTTGTGAGTCACTTTTAAAACATTGAATCTCGCGAGCCGGGAAGAATTTTCCACTGGCCAGCCAGCTAATGTACTCCTGCATCAACCCCATAAAGAAGCAACAACCCAGATGAGTGATCGCTTGTTCACCGGGTTGGTACTCAACCATCACTGTCTTGGCGTTGGAATCAATTGCAAAACTTCCCGCACCACTCTGGCTCCACCAGGTGGTCAAATCATTATACCCTTGCAACAATTTAGATCTGAATGAGAGTAATCTGAAATCCAAAGAATTCCAGCCATAACATTCCCCGTAATCGCGCATCCAGTAATAGAGGCTGGCGCGCCCTGCCCGGATGAGCATACCCCTGGTCCATTTCTCACCCTGTAACTCAAGGCTGACTTTGACCCGGTTTGTTACTTCCAAAAGTCCTGTAGCATTTTGGGGAGACACAGTTTCCCCAAGCACTTCATTCAACCCCGCAGTTACGTATTGAATGGCTTGTAAATGGTCTGGTTGGGTCAATTGGTTTTGTCCATTTCTTCAAGGATACTATAGAGGAGCTCCAATAAAACTGTTTTAACAGAACTCTTCTTTTTGGCTGTGCAGGGCAGTATTTTGATCTTCGGATCCAGGCGTAATGCCAGGCGAATGTCTTCCAATTCCCAGGCATCCGGCAGGTCTTGCTTATTGGCTGCCACAATATACGGAGTCGGTGCATAAGCCCGGAATGTTTCGAGGATACTCCGGGCTTCCCGAAAAGTCTCAGGTCGGGTACTGTCTATCATCACGATAAACCCCAACATCCCCTCAGAAAGAATCTCCCACATGAAGTCAAACCGTTTCTGTCCAGGTGTTCCGAAGAGGAAGAGTACCAGGTCATCATCGACGGTTATGCGCCCGAAATCCATCGCTACCGTAGTGGATTCTTTTACCCGCTCGGCTTCCGAGGTGACTTTCTTTTCCGTGGAAACAACTTCAATTTCGCTCACCGAACGGATAAGCTCCGTTTTTCCGGAATTGAAAGGGCCTGTTACAACAATTTTTACTGTCTGAGTTTGCATAGAGCGGGTCCTTCGTTATATCGATCGGATTCGCGTAATCAGGCGATTGACCAGGGATTTTTGTTCCACCGGATCCTGGGTTGTAAACATTTTTCCGGAAAATTTCACGGGCATCCCCCCAGGGCGCACCAATTCAACCAGCCCTGCCTGGAGCAGTGCATAGACCGCCCTGCGGATATCCAGGTCATTAAGATGTGTAGCTTTGCCAATCTGTTGAATAGTGTTCTTGGGATTAACATAATTTACTACCCGCCATTCTTCAACAGAAAGGTTAACGTCACGGATATTTATTCCTGGACGATCAGTGAACTTGAGTGCCATTTCCAGGCTTGGCAGTTCGCTTTTCAATTCATCTAATTCATGTAACTGTCTTGCACCTTCCACAATCAGGTTTTCAAGATCCAAACGGACAGGGATCTTTTCATTCGGACTCAATTCGCCTACTTCAAAGTGGAAGAATCCTTCTTCCCATGTGAATAACTGCTGCACAACCTTTGAGTATGTGGACTGTAACACAGTAAAGATCTGGTCTTGTGTCAGGTATCCACTATTGATCAGGAATATTCCCATTTCCTTATCATTGGTTGTATGCTGCTTTGAAGCGATTGGAACTGCCTGGCTTGAGGTGAGAACATTCTGTTCAACCAATTCTTGAAGAAGTCCTTTTGAACTTTCTCCCAGTAGAGCACAAGCCAGTTTCCCCTCTCGAAAGATCACCTTGCCAGTGTTGCCAGGACCTTCAACGTAAAGCGCCCCGGTCTTGTTGGCCAGGTTGATCAAGTTCAACAATTGAAGTATGGAGAAATCGCGTAGGTTGCCTTTGAGGGCCATGACGTCCTATGTCTTTATAGTGATGAAGAGATTATACAGGTAAGGCGGGCAGGCGTCAATTTTTATCGTACTGCCAGGACTTATCAGTTCCATTAGGTATAATTCATTATCGGAGTTGATTATTATGCCTTCCCTGGAAAAACTTTTGAAGTCCTATGACATTGACATGCTAACCCGAATAGCACAGTCCTGGGGTTTCAATGATGACATCACAAACCGCGATCAGGTTGAAACTTGGTTAATTAAGACATTGTCAGATGGCTCATCCTTCAGTGAAGTGATTTACAGATTGCCAGAGGTAACTCGCGAGGCTTGGCAGACCCTAAAAATGAGTAACGGACGAATACCATGGAGTGAATTCACCCGGCGATTCGGAGATCTGCGAAGCCTTGGGACCGCAGCCCGCCAACGTGAAAAACCCGATATAAATCCACTCAACATATCTGAGGAATTGTTTTACCGCGGTCTAATCGGTCGGGCTTTTTTGGATGCACACCCGGAACCCAGAGAGTTTGCATTCATTCCTGAAGAGATATTAGGCGATATAAAAACACAGACAGTAATTATTCCGCAAGTTGCGGTTCGTCCAATTTCTCAATCCGAGATAAAACGCCATCAACCTGCTAATACCCGCCTGCTGGATCATGTCATCGATTGGCTGTCTTGTTTGAGGATGAAAAGAGCACTTTCAGAGGACTATTTTGCCAGAGCTGAAGTGACAGAGCAATTCATCACTGCAATTGCGTTCGCTGCAGAGCTCGTGACTACGGATCGTGAAATCCGCACAGAAGAAACTGGAAAATTCCTGAAGACAAGTCGATTGATCACGCTTAAGGAATGGTTCAGAAATTGGAGAGATAGCAGTACGATCAATGACCTGCTCATGATCCCAGGGCTTGAATTTGAAGGAAGCTGGCGCAATGATGCAGTGTTTTCCCGAAATTTCATATTGGAAAAACTTGCGGGGTTTGACCTGCAGACCTGGTACAGCGTCACCTCCTTCGTAAACACAATCAAAACCGCCACGCCCGATTTTCAGAGACCTGCCGGCAACTTTGACACCTGGTCGATTCGCAAGGCGGGGAGCAGTACGTACCTAAGCGGGCTCCAGTACTGGGACGAAATTGATGGTGCTTATATCCGCTATTTGCTCACTGGCCCATTGCACTGGCTGGGCGTGCTTGATATTGCCTATGGTATCGAAGGAACAGTTCCAACAGCATTCCGGCTTTCCCCGCTGGCGCGCTTCCTTCTCGATCATGGCATTAAGAAACCTAACCTTGCGCCTGAAGTTGCTCCCAAACTCGCTGCAGATTTAACGATTATTTTACCGATCAATACTTCCCCATTAGTCAGGTATCAGGTTGGCCGGTTTACCCAAATAATCAGTAATTCCGTCACTGAAACCAGGTTCCAGGTCACAGCTGCCTCATTGACTGCTGCGGAAGCTTTTGGACTTAAGATAGACCAACTCAATCGACTCCTTGAACGCCACATCAAATCTGCCATCCCTCAATCCTTCAAGAAACTAGCCCAACGATGGGACCAGAACCGTCTTGAAGCCATGTTTGAAAAAGCTGACCTCCTGCGGGTTGAAGACCCCACGTTGATCAATATGTTGTCAGAGCATCCCCGCGCGGCTAGGATGATCAAGGAGATCATAACTCCGCAGGTTGCGATCATGCTTCCCGGAGGGCAGGATATCGCCCGGAAGATCCTCCTGGAATCAGGAATCCTTTCGCAAACTGAACTGGATGTATAATAGTTTCGATTCGTAAAATCCAATTACTTATTAAATGAGGTATTATGACCAATCGCTTGAACTGGATCCAGGAAGAAATTCGCATGCTTCAGGAAACCGGCTTGTTCAACCGCATCCGTTCACTCGGTTCCCCTCAAGGTGCCTGGCTGACCGTAGATGGCAAACGTGTCTTGAATTTTTGCTCAAACAACTATCTTGGACTGGCAAATGACCCCCGCCTGGTGGCAGCAGCCACTTCCGCATTGCAGAAATACGGTGTCGGACCTGGAGCTGTCCGCTCGATTGCCGGCACCATGGAAATACACCTGGAACTGGAACGCAGGATTGCCAAATTCAAAGGCGTAGAGGCTGCAATCGCGCTCCAGTCTGGTTTTACAGCCAACCTGGCAGCCATCCCTGCACTGGTTGGCAAGGAGGACTTGCTCTTCACGGATGAACTGAACCACGCAAGTATCATTGATGGCTGCCGCCTCTCGAGCGCGCGAATTGTCAAGTTCCTGCACGCAGATGCAGCTGACCTGGAACGCGCCATCAAGGAAAATACTGGCACTTACCGACGTGCCTTGTGCATCACGGACGGTGTTTTCAGCATGGATGGTGATATTGCTCCGCTGGATAAGATTTATGAGGTAACCAATCGTTATGATGTCATGCTGGCAGTAGACGACGCCCACGGCGAAGGCGTGATTGGCCGCAACGGACGCGGTATCGTGGACCATTTTAACCTGCACGGGAAAGTTGACTTGGAGATTGGCACGTTTTCCAAAGCGTTTGGTGTAATGGGTGGCGTATGCGCCGGCAGCGCGCCCGTGATCGATTGGATCCGGCAGCGCGGGCGACCATTCCTCTTCAGTTCTGCTTCCACTCCGGCAGATACAGCCGCCTGCATCGCAGCTGTAGATATTTTGGAGACGTCTTCTGAATTGGTCGACTGTCTGTGGGATAACGCGCGTTATTTCAAATCAGCTATGAAGGGAATGGGGTTTGACACCGGAGTCAGCACAACTCCCATCACTCCAGTGATGCTTGGAGAAGCCGTCACCGCGCAGCAATTCAGCCGGGAACTATTTGAGGAAAGTGTCTTTGCTATGCCCCTAGGGTTCCCAACCGTGCCAAAGGGCAAGGCGCGCATCCGCGTGATGATCTCGGCCGCACACAAGAGGCAGGATATTGATCAGGGGTTGGCAGCTTTCCATAAAGTGGGTAAAAAGATGGGGTTGGTTTCGTAGAAATGAACACTGGCTGAATAGCCAGTGTTTTATTTATCAAACAGTTTGCGTCTGCGCCGGTTGATCAACGGAGAGAGAAGTTTACGCAGGTAGTACTTGAATACGATTGGCGAAAAGGTACGCCCGCCATCGCGATAGTGCACGCGCAACATCTCAGGCCAACAGCGGTCATCCGCATTGATGGTTTTTGCATCCGAGTGCAGCCTGAATTTTGCCCAGGATTTCCCTGGCTGATAATTAAGTTTGGTAACCCCTGCCAGCCTTACCCAAAGGTCATAATCCATGGCGAAGAAATAACCAGGGTCAAGGGGACCCACCTGTCGCCAGTGAACAGCCCTAAAAAAGGCAGCGGGTTGAGGAATATGCACGAATCCTCTGCGTAACTTCTTCAGGTCAGTTTGGGCAGCATTGAATTTACCGATAAAGCGGTCGCTCTCATCAATAAAATCCAAATCACCATACACCATCCCGATATCCGGATTTTCAACCAGAAATTTTACTGCTGCGCTGATCGCTCCGGGATTGTACACATCATCGGAGTTCAACCATGCCAAAATTTCTCCATGAGCATGAGCAAATCCCTTATTAAGGGCATCTGTCTGACCTTTATCGTGTTCTGAGATCCAGTATCCCAAACGGGATTCATAACGGCGGATGATCTCTACGCTGTTATCAGACGAGCCGCCATCAATGACAATGTACTCGATGGCAGGATAATCCTGGTTCAGTACGGAAAGCATCGTCGTTTCAAGGAAGCGCCCCTGGTTGAATGAAGGAGTGAGTATGGAGACCAACGGTTGCCGGATTATGTCGGTCATTAGTTTCCTTCCCCAATAGGATTCTTTAGATCAAACAGGTAATACCCTTCACCCTGTTCATAGGAATAATTGGACAATAGATAATCATGTAGATCGGTCTGTGCCTCGAAGTCGTCGGTCAAAGTGACAAGAAAATAATCTATTCCTTGGGTTTCCTGTTTGAACAGAGTCTCAAATTCGGGATTCGTTGCCCCAGACAATTCGTATACCACTTGATCTCCACGGGTAAGCCACAATTTAGGATTGATGAATCCCCAATAACTGATGCGGTAACCATAATCATGTGTAAGCGCAATCACCGCTTTATCCATCCCGATCTCTTCTCCAAGCTGCTGCCAATAGGCTGCCTCATGCCTATAGCTGGCCTCAAGCAGATCGTTGCGCGCTTTAAATGCGGTTAACCCTAACGACATCAACAATATTCCTGCAATCAACAACCGGGGGAACCAATGGGGATTTTTTTCTTCCAACTTTGTAAATACAATTTCAAACATGGCACCGAAGCCAATAGCCACCATAGGTATTAATGGGAGGTGGTAGTAATTATGAGTATAGATATGGTAGGCGAAGGTGAATCCAAATAGTAAATAACCCAACCATAAACAGGCATAAAATACCCTGTGTTCTCTTCGCTTAATCAGGAAAAAAGCCAATAATCCGATGATGATGGGGAAATAATTAACCACCGATTTAGCCGTCATAAACCAACGCAGGTACCACTTTGGATCAAAAAATAAACTCGGGAAGAACCTAGAGCCAAAGATCGAACCGGCATTTCCACCAACTGTTGCACTCATCACATTAAAGAACAGCGCAGGAACCAATGCGAGAATCGCCATCAGGTAAACATGCCAGTTCTTGATTGACTTCTTAAACCCCATCGATAGCACGATCCCAACCAAAGGTAAGGCGACGAAGAAAACAGAAGTAGCCTTGATTAAAATGGCTATTCCGGAAAATAATCCGGCAAGTATGGAATTCTTTATGGAATCAACTTGCATCCACCTCACCTGGAAATAGAGTGCCCAGAGTATCCCCATTATCATCAATGGATCAGGCTGAAATGCCCGGCTCGCAATCACTCCAAAAGGCATGAATAGATACAGAG
This sequence comes from uncultured Anaerolinea sp., assembly GCA_964533735.1. Lineage (GTDB taxonomy): Bacteria > Chloroflexota > Anaerolineae > Anaerolineales > Anaerolineaceae > UBA6107. The sequence continues at coordinate 191,128 of CAZHMD010000002.1, forward strand.
CCAGAGCAGCAAATGATCCGTTTAGTGAGGTAATCTTTTGCATAAGCAAAAATAGCGGGATACCACCAAGCACCCAAAATAGAATGGCAAAAAACCGTCCTACATAGATATTTTCCCCACCCAATAATCGGTAGGTAAACGCAGCCAGATACTCCATAAGCGGAGGTTCTATGCGAGGCTCGGCATTTCCGGTAGTAATACTAAAGATCCTGACCGCTTCTGGTATTGCGTTTAATTGAGGAATGTCAAATTCATAATAAATACCGCGAGCCATGATGAGAGAATGTAACTGCCTGGTGGCGGCAAAATCCAACGGCAGATCATTAAAATCAATCAACCTCACAGCAACACCGGCAAATAGGAATAAGATCAATAAAATGATTGCAGTAAACCTTCGCGTTTTTAAAAAGAGGATGGAATCGTTACTCAATGGATTAAGTCCTTTACCTGGTTCTCATTGGATTTCTTAATTCTTCTCTTGACGAACCAGGCACGTAAACCCTCCAGACCTAATGGCGCAAAAAATGCGAATACCATGCGATACCACTCGCGCTTTATTCCACCGGGATCCAATCGGAAACTACGCCAATATGCCTGGAAAGACGTCCTATATTCTTTGGCATCCAGCAGATAAAATCCATTTAATCGATTAGCTCCTGCCAGAATCTTTTTTTCGTTCTTCTCGAATTCCCGGGCAAATGCCGGTTCACTTCTCATCCATTCAACTATCCGGAGCGCTTCCTTGCCAAACTCAGCAGCCTGTGCCAGGTTTTTACATCCCTCGTGATAGTGGGCAGACGCCAACAACTGAGGAATATATTTCATCTCGTTGTTAGTAGCCAGTCTTAACCACAAATGATGGTCGAGGAGGAAATGATAAGTTGTATCCAGTAAACCGGCTTTATCAAGTGCACTGCGCCGCACAAACACTGCCGGCTGCCCAATGATGTGAAAGGACATTAGTTCCGCTAAACCCCAATCACCGTAACTCAAAGTATTTAATACCAATCCGGCGGGGTTTACGACGCGGACATTACCAAAAACAAAACTTGCCTCTGGATTCGTCTGTAAAGCACGCACAGCCGCGGTTATCGCCCCAGGCATTAAGTAGTCATCTGAATTCAGCCAGGCGATGTACTCACCCTTGGCACGCACAATTCCTTTATTTATTGCCTCAGCCTGTCCCGAATCCTTTTCGGAGACCCACCAGGCGAGGCGGTCCTGATATTTCCTGATGATCTGTACGCTCTCATCAGTGGAACCACCATCCACCACCAAATATTCGACCGCCGGATAATCCTGCTCCAGAACAGACTGCATGGTTTGATCCAGAAATGCAGCTTGATTAAATGATGGCGTAATGATGGATACAAGCGGGGTGTTGATCATTAAAATAAGCTTTCGAAGTCAATTTTAGGAAACACATTTAATTTTCCACCGACTGTGGCATCCAAAATCTCTCGTCCATCCCGGCGGTAAGCGTCTCTTGCGATTTTGTACGCAATTTCGTTCGCTTCGAGGTCAGGTAACTGCCAGCGGAAACCCTTCCCAAAATACCTCGGGTGAAAATGATTTGGGTCGTCACCTGTGGAGGTGACAGTGGTATTAGGTGCTCCCTTTGTAGAATAATTATGGTCAACCCCTATGAGTACCACCTGCCTGAATCCGAGAAAGTATGCCAACTGCATCGCAACAAACGTGACGGTGGAACCTTCCCATAACCGTCCAGCTGCATTCCCATTGAAACGTGGAAGATTGTAGGAGGTGTGTAAATAATGCAGATTTGGAGCAGGCTCAACCCATTTACGTCCGCGCCAGGATATAAACGTAGGTATAGGCAGTTTCCGTAAGTCCTCGGCACACTGTTCGATGACCAGATCATTAACCGTCAACAGGCATGAGGTCGTAAATCCAAGGTCGGGGAATGCCAGGTAGAACCTGTTCATCCCGACGGTGTAACTCCCTTTCAATTTTGATAAATCTGTATTTTTTAGGCTGGGTCCGTTGCCAATGATGATGCACCTCTCACCGTTGTGAGAATCTTTGAGTGCAATCAGTTTTTCAATGGAATCCCTACGCCACGGATGAAAGCGCGCGTTTGGCCACTCTGACGCTGCTTTGAAGGTGTGTTTGGCCAATCGCATGTTATTGACTAGTGGCGGGGGCAGCGCATTCATTATTTTTCTTTTCATTTCTTACTCCGTACTCAGCCGCGCTGTTGCACCACCATCCACCACAAGGGCTTGACCGGTCATGAATGAGGACTGTCCCGAATCCGCTAGGAAATAGATGGCATGGGCAATTTCCTCAGGTGTTCCAATGCGCCCATTAACAGTCTTCTTTGCAAGGTTATCAAGACGATCAACCAATGATTTGCCGGCGAGGTGTCCTCGTTCCAATCCGCTGCGCAGCATGGGGGTATCCACTGCACCAGGCAAAACCGCATTCACACGGATGTTGTTCGGTGCAAACTCAATTGCCATGGCACGAGTTAATGCCAGCAGCCCACCCTTACTGGCAGCATAAGCTGCAATATTAGCTGAAGTTTGAATGGCGTGCACTGAAGAGACATTTACAATGGCGCCGCCTCCAGCCATGCACAGCAGCGGATGCGCAAAGCGAGCACCGATGAAGACGGGTCTCAAATTGGTGGCAATCACCTTATCCCATTCTTCCACTGATGTTTCCACGAGTGGTTTTGAAATCTGCAATGCTGCATTATTGATTACTGCATTAAGAGAAGAGGTGAAAAGTTTAACCTTGTCGTAAATAAGCGGGAATTGTTTTGCATCGGAGATGTCTGCCTGGATGAAAAGACCATCCTCGGGGAATCCACTACCGAATACTTGTTTATCAATTCCGATGACGCTCCATCCTTGCGAGGAAAATTGAGATACCGTCGCCCGTCCGATCCCCCCGGCGCTGCCAGTGATCAAAACAATGCGTTTATAGTCTTTCATGGCTCCCTCACCTCGTGTTTGTTTTTTGTATGTCATCTAAATCCTCATGATTGATCTCTAACCCGGTCAACAGGTTACGAATAGTATTCCAGTGTACATTCTCCCAGGCTGTGGGGCTCGAATTGGAATTATGTGGTGCCAGCAGGACGTTATCCATGCCCAACAGCGGGGAATCCTGTGATAACGGTTCGTGTTCGAAAACATCAAGCGCAGCCCCGGCAATCTTTTTCGTTTGTAATGCCGCGATCAATGCAACCTCATCAACTATCGGTCCGCGAGCAGTATTGACAAGTACAGCCGAATCATTCATCAATCCAAGCGTATCATGATTGATTAGGTGCCGTGAGGTTGGGTTCAAATCGCAGTTAATACTTACGAAATCTGCTTCTCTCAATAGTATCTCAAGATCCACAGAAACAACGTCATATTCCTGAAGAAAACTTGCAGGTATGGGAATGATATCGTTTCCAAGTAAACGCATGCCAAACCCCCGTGCACGTTGTATCACGGCTTTACCAATATTCCCAACACCAATAACTCCCAGCGTACACTCGGAGAGAGATTTCCCGGGAATTTTTCGCCAGACTCCAGATTTGACTTCCTTATCCATCCATGGTTGTTGGCGCGCAAATGCCAGGATATATCCCAAGACACTGTCTGCCACCGGTAGTGTGAATGCGTTCACGGTATTTAAAAGTTTCACTGAATTATCCATGCAAGCCTGGCGATCAATAGAATCTATGCCAGTGCCCCACTTTGCGATCACCTTCAAACGCGGCGTGCATTTTTCAATCACTGTACGTGTGTAGCGGTCGTCACCAGTGATAGCACCGTCAAATTTGCCGGCGTACTCCAGTAATTCCGTTTCTTCCAAGCGCTCGTTTACGTTTGGTACTATCAATCTAATGTCATAGTGCTTGAAAACTGGAGCAAAACGTTCCAGGAAAGGGATCATATAGGGGGCCGTTAATAATACTTCGTTCATTCTAATCATCCTCTTTCAGAATTCTATTATTTTGGTTTACTCATACGTATGGACTTGAAAATCATCTCATTTGTTGGATCTGTATCGATATAATGTAAAATTTTCAGGTCCGCGGATTACACCAATTTCTTCCAATCGATCTACAAAGACCTGGTTGTAAGGGTCGGAAACAAGGAGGACATATTCTTTCCCATAAACGTAATCCAAGGGCAGCGCATCTAGAAACTCTCTTGCTGTGCCTGTCTTGAGCGCGTGAAAATACTCTGCACTATTTATTAAACCATCTAAATTAACAATTGTGCGATTTTCGATGAAGTAAGCAACACTACCTCCACCAGTCATCCCAATTAATGAGCCCTCTTCAGTAAATTCTTGAAGGCTTCGCGTTTCACCCAAATATTCAGCCTGCTTTTCGACTGGAACAATCATCGGCACCAGTTTATCAATGTAATTTATATGCAATGCGCAAATGTAAACAATTAAACTAGCTGTAATTGATGCTGAGACGATCCACATGGACTGTTTTTGCTTCAACCAATCAAAAAGGGATTCCAAAATCAACGAGCTCAACAGGACAATCCCGATCATTTCGGCCACCCAATACCAGGCACGAGTGTGTTGATATCCAACCGTTGTGTAATACCCAATTTGCAGAAGGGCACCAATCACAACCGCCGGGATTAAAAGATGGAAGGCTTTCCTGGCAATACGGCCATTCTTCGCAGCCATTAATACCATAATAATTGCCACAACTACTATTAAACTTCCCGAAAAAATATAGTTGTCCGCCCTGTAGTCATCCAATTTAAAAAACCTGGTAAGCGTTTTTGACAGATCATAAAATTGTGAGGTAACCAATGACCAGGGTCCGTAACCTGCAGCAGGGTTTAATCCTAGAACTGTGAGCAGTGTGTTCTTATGAGCATAGATAGTATTGGGAAGTGTGTTCCACCATTGTTTTATTTGCCCGCTAACCGGCATAAAAGTGCCATAGGCAATTTTGTTGAATGTTATATAAGCACCGAGTAATATTGCTATCGGGAGCGCAAACATCGACCCCTCGGTAAGAGTTCGTCTCCAGGATCTATTTATCCAATTCTTGAATTGGTCTGTTGGACTTACCTGTAAATTTGAATTAGGCTCCTTTATGACCAAGTGAAGAATGATGATCATAACCAAGGTGATTCCTGCGTCGATTAATATAACTGACTTTGAAAACATTTCAATCAAGCCGACCTTTTTGAAGAAAATAAAAATAACAAGGCTGACAATTGAGGAAAGAGATGTTGCATAAATTATCCGGATTATCAATTGTACCGGGGATAACTTTTCTCGAGTTCCGTATAAACCAAAGAAAAAATACGCCAGCGGTTTAGTGACGCAGGAAACCACCAACATGGGGTAGACTGAGTAAGCCCCGGTTTCGAAGACAGTCATTCCAAGCCGAAGAACCCAGGTGAAAAAACCAGAGAATATAATCGCCATTAGATCAAAGAACAACGCTGGTTTGACCTTCCGGATTCGAAAAAGAAGGAATAGTCCAACTGCCAAAACAAAAAACACATTATCCAGTCGTGAAAGCACGGTGAATGCTGCAATTGTGCCAATAAGCAGGAACTGTGTTTTTTTAATGGGTGTAAATTCAGGCAAACTCAAAACATTCGATACTGCCAGCAATAGAGCAACTATAAAAAAGGCGCTTATGGCAGCTTCCATGCCGTGAACAATGGTAATTCCATAGATCGGAGGTAATAGAATCCAGGTTAAAGCCCCAATAAACGCAGTTCGTTGGTGCAAAACTTTGTTAATTAATCGAAAAAGAAGAATTCCAGTGAACGCATTAAAAAGTGCACTGACCAGTACCAACACCCGTAAAGGCAGGAGTAAATTAATACTTGAAAGCCAGAAAACGCCAAGGCAGACAATCATCCACAAAGGGTGAAAGCCATTTGTCAGGTTTATCTGGTCAAATGTAAACCCGTAACCCCCCAGGACATTCTGGGCAACTTTATAATAATAAAATGCATCATCAACATTGTACCAACGCATCAGACTATTGGCGGGTGCTATAGATACGTATACACCACCGGCAATCCCTAATAGAAAAAGTGTTGCCTGGATAAGTAGAGAATTTTGCCTTTTACTCCAGGTGACCACTAATGTCTCCACCCTTCTGCGCCCGGATCAAAGTCTCAACAATTTTAAAATCAGATTCCTCATCAATATCCCAGGACTCCTCAGGAGCTGTTTCAAAAAGGATTGGATTAGCTCCAATGCGAGTCCTATTTATTCTCAAACTTTCCGCGGTAAATAAATAGATACAGGAATTCTCCTCGTATACCGGAGGAAGGTCCTGAGTCTGCAATAGGATGCGTGGATCGTGATTTATAGCATGTCCGTTTGAATTGTATAAACGGGTTTGAAGGCGGGTTACTGAAAAAAGTGAATCTTTTTCCGGTCCGGCTGCCAACATGGTTTTGATGGCATTGGAAATTGTGGACTGTCTTAATAGCGGATTAGTCGAATGGGTTTGAAGGTACAGGTCTGCAGGAGCTTGTGAGATATCGTGCATGAGGATTTCATTCATCGGGACATTATCTTCCCTTAATTGGGGTGGGCGATCAATGATTTGTACACGTGGAAATGATTCCCGCAATCCAGCCATGATTTCATGACTGTCCGTATCCACTACGATTTGGGAGATCTCTGGGCAGTGTTGTAATGTGCTTAAAATGTGGTGATATAGAGGTACCCCGTCCAGCAGGCGATAATTCTTGCCGGGGATCCGTTGTGAGTGATGGCGCATTGGAACAAGGGCTGTTATTCGCATAAACTATCACCTTTATCGGGTTGTTAGAAACGGCGTTTATCCGCCGGTGATCACAGACATAAGGTGTAAATTTTCACCATTTACCGGCGATTGGTCAAGAATCATCACAGGATTCACCAGGTCACCGTTGATCACCAGCATCGTAGAACTGAGGAAGTTTTCCTTATCAGGTGCAATAAGTATATTAATAAATGCAGGGTACCGTTTGGCGAGGTCTTTCACAATGTCCCGATAAGTTGCACCATCCTGGAGCGACATTTCCAGGGTATTTCTACCAGAAAGTATTTTTGCCAATCCAGAAAATTCGAGCGTTACATACACCTGGAGTCCTCCATGATTTTTTGGGGTGTTACAACTCAACATTACATTTTACTATATTGAATAGGTTCCACAGTCCGTTTTCCACCGACACCAGTTCCATCAACAGAAGAGCGCGGATAATAAAACGCCTGTCTAAGTGCCCAGGTTAGAGGCCCAGACTGCCTGTACCCGTGATAGGTACCATTGAACTGCGACCAACGGAATCTGATAATAGGTGTAATATTTCGGAACAATTTTTTCTGTTGTCGTGCTGCTTTGATGTCATCAACCACGTTGTGGTAAAAAAGACGGAGTAAGTCTATTTTCCCAAAGCGCTCATGCGGATAAATGCGCTTGAATGCCATACCCTCACGCCGATAACGATTATAGATGCCTTGTTGCGATTCGCCATGCACATGGATTACTTCAGCTTCGGCCATATAGGCAATATGGTACCCCTCTCCTTGCGCCCATTTCCCCCACTCCAGGTCTTCGAGACCAGGCAGGGTCTCATCATAAGGGTGTGCTTCCCATAGGTTGCGGCGTACAGCCGCATTCGCGTTGTTGCAGAATGGATGCGCTTGGTGTAAGTCGGACGAATCCGGATACCAGTGCTTAAATATCTGTTGTTCAGAAAAATGAGACTGATCTGCCCCGCGTTGTTTCCCATAACTTAGTCCTACTTTGGGGTCTCTGAATGGAACAAATAATTGCTCAAGCCAGTCAGGGTAAACCGGGTAGACATGCGCACTCGCCATTATTACCAGTTCAGAGCGGGCTGCAGCAAATCCCATATTCAACGAGCGTCCAAATGTAAAATTTTCAGGGAGTATATTTACCACTTCCACAGGATACCCCTTTGCGGCTTCAAGGGTACCGTCGGTGGAACCTGAATCAACCAGGATGACTTGAATATCCTTAAGAGTCTGTTCGGTTATCCCCTGAAGTAACCGACTTATGTGCTGTTCTTCGTTATATGCTCGAATGATGATTGAACATGCGGGTTTATTCATCATGGCTTTAATTCAAATGGCTTGTCATGAAGGATGGCATCATTGATAGTACTCAATACTTCAGAATGCTCAGGCAGCAGATCAACCATCTCTGTTGGTTTCAAAGTTACATAACCCTTCCAGAATTTATCTGGTTCAAGGAATTTTTCAAATGAGAGCGAAGACATGAACAATTGCTTGTAAAGGAAACGTCTGGCATTTCTTGTATATTCCTGTGGGACGACAAGAGTATCACTCGCCAGTAATTCATCCAGTTTCTGCAGGTACTGAGTTTGCGAGATAGGATATAGTGTTGTTGGGAGTTGTGTATACCTTGATTTGGCTGCAGTAAGTACTAATCTGCCAAGCAAAGTAGCCTCCAAACCTATCGTTGAGTTGTAAACCATCACAAAATGTGCCTGGTGGATCAATTCATAGGAACTGACCCTCTCATCTGTATCGATGAAAACAATGTTGGACAATTTCTGCAAAGAGTTGCCTTCAACCCATTGTGCTACGCTCTCGCGACTTTCCTTCCCTTCACGACCTTCATCAGGATGAGCCCTGAGGATAAATAATGCATCAGGATGTGTTAATACCACCTTCCTGACTTCTTCCAGCCATGCAAACATATCAGGAAAAATGGTATTCGCATGAACCTGGCTGGTATCAAAAATTACATTGGTAAAGACCGGGACTATCTTTTTAAACGCTGACATCTTAGATTTCAACACTTCATTTAGTGGTTCAATTTCTGGCCAGAATTTAATGCCTGCCATGGTGAAATCACCCTGGAATCGGCGCTGTAAATAGTCATCCAGGCGGGAGTTCATGGAAGGAGTTAATTCGAATTCTTCAGGGATATCCAAAGGATATGCTGTGGCTTCACCATCAGTGAAAAATGCAGTCAGCGGTTGAATGCCAACCTCATGCGTGATTACCTTAACCCCCCGGTTCAAGCATGCCTGCCGGACTGCAGCCTCAGGAAAGAACATACCATTGAAAACCACCACCGCCTGAGGATTGTGTTTTTCGATCATCACCAGAAACTGTTGGTAAACATTCCATCCTGAAAGGATGAAAGAGCGCATAAAGTTACGGGGTAATTCGTCATCCGACAAATTATACCGGCGCAGTACCCAGCGTAATGAATTCACCGCCCAAAACCCCAAAGGAACACCCTGGAATTTGCAAGAGATAAGATCAACCAAAGAAAAATGTTGGATCATTGCTTTTAACTTGGTGTCTTCGCCAGGTTCCAACCAGGTTAAAGGTGTCCCGTTGAAAATCTGACGGCTTTGATGCGTACACAAGGCACATGGAGGTGTCTGGGTGAAGTCATTCCTGTTGCTCCCCAGGATGCAGCGCTCAATCCCACTATTGCACACAAAATACAATACAGGTATCCCGCTCGCTCTTAACCCCAGACTCGCCAGGAGGGAATAGGCACCATTCTGGCTCATACTTTGTAAACGTGTCGAAGCATTAAAGAAAATCACCGGGCGTTGCACTGGCTGGGCTAGTTGGCTTTGGTGGATTTGGCTGATTAAATGCTTCCAGCGTTGGTTACTGGAAAAATGTGCCCAACGCTGGTGAATTGCGGTTTTGATCCTGACCGGTGAGTAGACCTTCAACGCTCAAACTCTGCGAAGTTTCTTTATGGAAGGGACTTCACTATCGTAAACCTTTTTGACACCATCACCAATAGCTTGTTCAGTTACCCGGATGTATTTCACTAGGCGTTCAAATCCACCAGGTTCAACCGATGCCGCCTGATCTGATCCCCACATGGCGCGGTCCAGCGTGATATGGCGTTCAACCATGCATGCACCCAAACCTACCGCCACAGCAGAGGTAACCAATCCAACCTCGTGGCCGGAATAACCGATCGGGCAAGTGAAGGTCCTCTTCAATGTTTCAATCATGCGCAGGTTTAATTCATGAGAATCGCATGGATAGGTGCTTGTAGCGTGAGTTAGCACCAGGTTGTCCTGACCAATGGACGTAACTGCGTGCTTGATCTGCTCCATAGTGGACATTCCGGTTGATAAAATAAGAGGTCGCCCTGTATCACGTAAATGTTTAAGTAAATTTGCATCTGTTAACGAGGCGGAGGGAATTTTGTAACAGATCGGATTGTATCCTTCCATGAATCTGACTGCTTCTTCGTCCCACACAGAGACAAACCAGTCTATGCCCAGTTCACGGCAATAGCGGTTGATCTCATCGTATTCAGCAGTGCCGAATTCAGTTCTCTCGCGGTATTCCATATAGGTGATGTATCCCCAGGGTGTCTCGCGCATCTGTCCTCGTTGTTCTGGAGGAACACATAGTTCAGGGGTGCGTTTTTGGAATTTCACGGCGTCTGCGCCAGCGTGCTTTGCCGCTAAGATCAATTTTTTTGCGTTTTCGATGTCGCCATTATGGTTAATTCCTGCTTCTGCAATAATATAAGCAGGATGGCTCTCCCCGATAAGACGATCTCCGATTTTTACTTCACGCGTCATGAATTTACTCCTATGCAAATAGAAACTTAAGAAGCCAAAAAGCTTCCAATTAGATTCATATCACACTGCTCGGTGCATTTAATCCCTGGACGCAAGTCAAAATGATCTTTTCGAAATGCGTTATATTTTTCGCCATTCCAAATATCATAAAGTGATTCGGTGGCAGCGTCTCCCAGGACGATTTCATTGTTGAAATCTTCAACACACTCAACGGATTCCCCATTAGATTTAATCGTCATCGATGACCATGGGAATTGGCAGAATTCGAGCCAGTGAATGGACTGAGTTTGTTGTTTATTGTCTTCGTACCACATCTGATCCTGGCTCTTAAGGTAAACATAAACGTCCATCCCCTTAAAGGCTTCCTTAAGCCGCTTAAATTCGTCCCGTTGCCAGGATTTGTTCAGATTGATCATTGTAATCACAATTGTGGTCTTGTAATTGCGCTGAGCCTTGAGGTCTAGTAATTTGAGAATATTCTTATAGGATTCAGTAAAGTTGCTTGCCTGTCCGCGGACTTCCTTATGACGCAAGTCATCGACACTTTCAATGGAGTACTTCACATACCCCAGTCCATTTTCAAAAGTTTCGATTGTCCTGTCCATGTTGATGTTGGCAGGATTGCAGGAAAAGTAAGATTCCAAGCCGCGCTCCGTCATCCATTTTACATACTGGGGCATGCTTTTATCAAGCAGCGGGTCACCATAACCGTGCAGAACAATAACCCGGGGGATGACGTACAGGAAATAATGATTCTCATTCATTTCATTTTTCTTGACGCCATAATTACGGACCACAAAATCTTCCCATCGTGAGAGTTGTTCACTGGAAAATGGATTCAGTTGATCGATCACCTTCTTGAATAACTCGGGACGCATGGTTTCAATTGGTCTGGTCATGATGGTGGTCCGGGGACACATTTCGCAACGCATATTACATGCATTGGTGGTTTCAATGTTGTAAACTACTGGTTCACGGGAGCGGTAGGAATCCAGTTTTTCTACCAAATACTCCCGATCCATTTTTTCGCCATTCATCAGGCGTTTTTTTAAGTCGTAAACCTTCATATAAAATTCTATGTCGAACATTTTCCTCCAATAAAAACTGGTAATCGTTTTGCTGTGTTGAGAGGTCTATTGTAACCGAGAGATAAGAATATCACAAAGTTCGCGTACCGCACCATAACCACCCGGCTTTGTCAGGATGAAATCTGCGCGGCGTAACACCTCCGGGTGAGCATCTGATGGACACACTGTGAACCCGGCTATTTCAAAACAAGGTAAGTCGTTGGTATCATTCCCGATGTAGATAACTTCATCCGGCTTGAGGTGTTTCTCATGCATCACCTGCCTTAATGCACTGGCTTTATCGTCGACCGCTTGTAGAACTGGGAGATTGTTTTTCCTGCATCGGGCTTCAACTACCGGGTTGCGTTCCTTAGAAATAACCAGGCATTCAACTGCCCCGGTATCACGCAGGAGACCTAATCCAAGTCCGTCTCCACGATTAGCGGCGACCATTTCTTCGCCTTTTTCGTTTACCCAGACCCTGTTATCCGTTAAGACACCATCAAAATCCATAACAAGTAGTTTTGGATGTGTTGGAAAAACCCGCCGTTGTCTTGCCGGGTCGACTATTATCAAATTACCTTCTCGTACCATTCTCTCTGCCTGTATCCAGTCAGCCAGGGTGTCAATATCCACAGTAAATCCAGCATCAATGATGAGCGGCATAATGATCGCTCCGCTCATGGATTTCTTTTTTAGAATAACCTCAGGTCGAATAGCATCGATATGCCCAGTTTGCCAGTAAACTAACGGCAATTTCTGCCTTGGCGCATTGTAGGCTTCAGGAACCCCTTCAACTCCAATTAACGTTTCCATATACCCGGTTTTCTCATCAACTCGCCACATTTTATAAGGATTTTGCGCTGATTCCACCACACCTCGAACAGAATCCACTTCAGGGTGGTCAAGAAGCGCTCGGACAGCTTCGTCAACACAATTCACTGGGCGGATTGGTGATGTAGGCCTCAATTGAACAACGACATCAGGGTGATAACCTTCGTTTATTGCCAGCCAGGTCAATGCATGGTGGAAAACTGGCAGGTCCGTGGTGTTATCCTCAGCAAATTCTGTAGGCCTCATAAATGGGGTCTCTGCCCCATATTCTCTTGCCACCGCTGCAATTTCCTCATCATCAGTGGAAACAATGGTCCGGGTCACGATTTGAGAGTGTGTGGCTGCTTTTATGCTATAAGCGATCAACGGGTAGCCAGCAAAATCCCGGATATTTTTACGGGGGATACCCTTTGAACCTCCCCTTGCTGGAATGATTGCCAATACTTCGGGTTTGTTTACCATGCTGTCCAGCCTCCATCAACAACCAGGTTACCGCCAGTCATATACGCTGATGCATCCGATGCCAGAAACAATAAGGCACCGTTCATTTCATCCTTAGCCGCCATTCTACCCAGGATAGTCCGGGACGAATAATTTCGTGCAAATTGCTCTTCGTGATTATTATCCACCCCACCCGGAGTCAGAGCATTTACTCGGATTCGGGTGCCAGCATAGTACGCCGCCAGGTAGCGAGTAAATCCAAGAATTCCTGCCTTGCTTACTGAATAGAAGACCGGTTTATAGACTGTTTTTTGATCGGGTTTTTCATAAATACGCTGATCCGGACCAACAATGCCGTAAGTGGAACTAAGATTTATGATCGAACCGCTTCCCTGCTTTACCATCAGTTGACAGGCGGCCTGGGTAACCAGGAAAACACCCGTTAAATTCACGTCTAGCCCTTGCTGCCATTGTTTTAATGGGTAATGCTCAAAAGCATTGTCCAGTTTATGCGGATGTTCCGGGTCAAACTTTGGATCAAGAGCAGCGCTGTTCACCAGTACGTCCAACCGCCCAGTGATAGTGGTAATCTCATTTATCGCTTTTTTTATCGATTCGGGTTGAGTTACATCCATAACCAGACCTTGTACCTTGTCGGTGAGGTTTTTCATTCCTTTCAACGCGGTATCCACAGTTTTTTGACCCACGTCTGCCAGGAAAACAGTTGAACCTGCTTCTGCCAGCGTGCGTGCAAACTCCCTGCCCAGCAACCCAGCTCCTCCAGTTACCAGGGATGTTTTTCCTGACAATGAAAACTTATCGTAGATAGTCACATTGCTCCTAAGGCTGTTCCAGCCGTACCAATTGAGAGGTATTAGCCGACTGGTGAACTGCTAATGTAAGTTTTAATGCTGCGATTCCATCATCCAAAGTACATGCTGGTAGTTCATTACCGCTGGTAACGTGCAGGAAATGCCGCATCTCATCTAAAAACAGGTGGTTACGTTCAAAACCGGCCGGTGGGAAGATATCTTCTTCTTCATTTTTGGCTGATCGGTAAATGTGCGCTGTGGAATTGGAATTGTTGTATGAGATCGTTCCACCTGTGCCAATGATTACGAAAGTATGCTCAGGCGGTTGCTGAATATAGTCCAGATGTACACTGCCTGTCATGCCGTTGCGATAACATAAACCTATCTCGGCAGTATCCTCCACATCCAATCCCAATCCGCTGGAGGAGGTATGTGCCCAGACTTGTTCAGGATCATCAAAGAACCAGCGCAGGTAATCCAGCGGATGGCTGAGAGTATTTACCACACCACCACCGAGTTCCGGGCGAGCGCTGTAACTCTGGTGGTAATCCTCCCATGGGTGCCAACCGGGAAGGTATTCGCCCCAATGTGCGCGAAAAGATGTGATTCTGTTAATTTCATTCTTCAATATTAATTCTCTCATTTTGCGTAGTACGGGGTGAAATCGCAACTGGTATCCGACCAATAATCGGTTGCCATTTTCATTGAGGGCGTTTTTTAATTCATCTACATGGAGCATATCATGCGATATCGGCTTTTCCAACAGGATAGCACATCCAGCTCGTGCTGCCGGAATAGCAACACCCAGGTGTAAGGCGGTGGGATTGGATACAACAACCGAATCCGGATGGTGTGCCAGAGCAGCATTGATCTCGGTTTCGACGGGGATGCCGTTGAGTCCGCTATCCTCCAGGGTGGATTTGTGTGAACGCAATAGTACAAAATCCGTTTCACCCAGAGCGCGCAAATTATTCAGATGCCTTCTGCCGATTGATCCAACTCCACAAATGAGCGTTTTCATCCAGATTTCATCTTTTTACAATATTTACTTGATTAATCCATCATACCAAAGAAAGCAGGTATTCAGCGGTATGCCTGCCAGCGCTGCCATCGGTAAATGTTAATTCGTCTTTTATGAACTTCATCCTTTTTTCAGAATCCAATCCGGGGTTTTTGAGATAGGCATTCAAAAGTATCTTGAGCGATTCTTCATCCGAAGCAACTTTTCCAGCTCCTGCCTCACGAAATCGTTTATGGGTTGGCCAGTTGCCAATTTCAGAAAGCGCTAATGAGAATTTGCCTGGTTTGTTCCAACCTCCGGGAGTGTCTAGACATACACTGACAATCGGGCGATCCTGGATGGCAGTCTCCACACACATTGTAGAGTAGACTGTGGTGAATACATCTGAATAAGCCATCATAGACGTCTTCTCAGGCATGTCCTCACCACTATAGTGTCCCAGGTCACCACCTAGTGCCACTGGTTCCACCAGGTGTACATGGGGGAGTGTGCGCACAAGCTCGCGGATCTTTTCGCGTTCCTCAACAAATAACGGCTCGGTCATGAAATGATTGGGGTGTAAACGTATGAGCAGTTGACAGGGTTCAGCCAGGCGTTCCGATGCCACCAATTTTGCAAGTGCTTCCACATTACGGTAGTTCGGTGAGAATGTAATAAAACTGGAGGCGTACCCGATGAGTTTACGCTTTGGGTCTAAACCATGCATGGCAAAATACTCATTATGAGAGATGAGCCATTCTTTTCGAAAGTAGCCATCATAAGAAGGGATTCCACCTACATTAACTTGAGAGGCATCCCAATCGGAACCTTCTACCAATTCCTGCTTTTGGATCTCAGACCAACAGGTAACAAAATTCAGCGGTGCCGCAGGCACTCCATAACTGCTTGGATTATCCCAACCTACAATGACAGCCCCTGTTTTTACACCGCGCCGCACTGCTTCACGCAGCAAGTACCTGTCGTTCCGCCAGCCATAGGTCGATGAAACAACCAGGTCAGGTTGATACTTATCGAACAAATCTGCATAAAACCCAGGGTCGTAACGCATTTGCCAACGTACAAGGTATTGCCGTATCTTCCGCGAATGGCGCATTAGAGCAATAATCAGTCGTGAAACTGGAATCATTAATCTCTGACGACCCCGCACCTCAGCTTCCACCTGGCGCATATGGCTGTCCATGGCTTCTGTATTGATCCGGTTTGAAGTACCTACCCGGCGTATGTAGTTCGACCACCACTGCCGTCCTGATTGGTGGCTTTTGGCATATCTTGCGCAAGTTTTATAACGCAACCCCTCCACGATCAATCCGGGTTGGCCGAAACGTTCCTGGATCTCATTGATCAAACCATCGTCAGTTAAAAGGATTACTTGTACGCCATTTTTGAGTAATGTTGTTACAACATCACTCTGTAAGAAGTAAATAATGGCTAATCCATGGTCTGCACTGATAAAAAATGTTTTTTGTGCCCTAGTCATGACAATCCTTGATAAAATTGAATCAACAGATGCAAATTGCGATAATCAGTCAAATCTAATCCTTTATCAGAAAAAAACTGGTCAACTATTGTACCAACGGAAAATTTGATTGTAAATTTTCATAAAAAAACCTTCGACCGGCCGGAATCCCAGGATTTTTTTACCTAGTCCCTTTTTTTGTTGCATTAATTGTGCAGGTTTATTTTGTAGATCCAGCGGTAATGTGTTGCTCATGTTCATTGTTAGCGGATCAGGAACCATAAGCCGTAACAATCCTGCACTATTCATAAGTTCATCCAATTGCAGCACCTGTCCCATTGGACGATCCATCTGAAAAGGCAGGAATCTGGAAATTATTTCCTTCCGTGCGGTGAATTGCCAATGTGAAGCCCCCACCTGCGCAGTTACCCCTTTGTATTCAATTCTGATATCTTTTGTGGACTCATACACTTTGCGAATCTCGTTTTCTTCATCTCCCAGGCTCTGGTTGAATTCAAGGAAAGTATCCCATGGGATAAGTTGTCCTTCCTGCAATCTCACTTCAGGTGTCGTGCTTGCCCATTCCAGAGTGCTTGAATACAACGGTACTCGCGTTCTAAACGGACGGGCTGTGACCATACCCGCATTTGGAAAGGTTTCAAGCAGCTCAATTGAACGTGTTAACCAGCCGGGATAAAAGTAAACGTCATTATCTGCGTACGCGATGATTTCTCCAGGTGCTGCCGCCAGCATGACGTTCCAGGCTCCACCTTTTCCTATGTTTCTTTCAGAAAGGATGAGAAACTGGATTCTTCCCAAAGTCTGCATTTCAACCAGGTATTCTTTAACCTCGGCGCAGGATCCGTTGTCAAATACCAATAAATCATATTCCATGTCTGTGTTTGCCCAAATACTTCCGAGGCAGGATTTCAAGACATCCAGCATATTGGCATAAAAACCACTCTGGAATGGAATATAGTTAAGAATTGCCACCGTCACCTTTTTTGGTTTCGGAACACTTGTCATCCTTTTAGCCGGGTTTTGACCTTGGCGCATAAGGCTAGCCCTTTCGATTCAAGAATTTTGATCGCAAATTACGGATACTGGCATAAGCATTTTTGGGATGAAACAAATTGTAGACCAGTTCACTGAAAAATCGCGAGTGAAGCGTTACTATCGGAAATATCTCAATTTCTCTGAAGAACCTGCTCCAGGAGAACGTTTTCCTGCTTATCTTGTCTTTTTTAATCACCCAATTCGCATCAACCAGGGTAAAAATATTTCTTCTGCCACCTGCAAGGCGCACATTTTCGTCCGTTTCGGGCAATTGATAGTGAGGTTGCCCACCCGGAAGATGGCTGTAATCATGCTCCTGGTGAATGATGTTGATGCTTCCTGTGGCATCAATTGTTTTCCATCCGCGCTGACGCGCTTCGTAAATCATCCAATTATCCCAACCGGCACGCCCAATGGCAAAATCGGGGATATGTTCAAAACATTGGCGCGGGTATATAAAATAGTCGCTGCCCATCGGTTTGTGCAGTCGGCCGCGCTCCTTGCATTCCTCGCCCAAACGCTCCTGCCAACCTGGTGTGAACGCCAGTTCTTCGCGCACATCCAGGTCCCAGCGCTGTCCGACGAGCAGAAACTGTTTCGCCAATCCCAATACCCGCTTCGCCTGCTCCAAAAAATCCGTCAGCACTAAAATATCCGCGTTAATATAGGCCAGCAGCGGCGAATCGTTTTGCTCCCGCGCTGTCTGGAAAAGCGAACTGATCAAGGGTGTTCCGCTGGCATTTTTGTGAACATTAGGGATATGGTTAACACCTAATATCCTGGCATTTTCTGCCATCCCCTCTTCATCGCCCAGCAGGAGTATTTTCACCTCCTCCCCCAGCGCTGCCCATGAGCGGATGGCATTGCGCTGGATCAACGCAATGTGCGCGTTGGAAAAAGGTTTAGGTGCGGTGAACAAGGTTAATAGTGGAGAGGTCATTTCACTTCCCAGCATAAGTCCTGTTCGGAATAGGCTTTATATTCAGCATCAAACTGCGGATCGTTTTTCACATCGCTGGCAAGGCGGTTCCAGGTATCACAAGTGTAATCACGCAGGCTTGGGGTTAACGCTTTGGCGAGCACAGTCAGATTCATTGCCGTGCTTGCCCTGCCTGTGCGCGCATAAGCCTCAATAAATGGGATTAATTCTATGCCATTGCTGGCTTCAAAACCAGCATTTTGCGCCTCTTCATAAATAGTTGTGACTTTCTCCCAGTCACCCAGTTGACGTGCCAGATCCGCCGTTTCGTAATAATAGCACCAGGTATTGCGGTCTTCCTTGCCAAACAGGTTCTCATCAGGCCAGGGCAACTGGCTGTCGGTTAAGATACTCTCAAGGTTGGAAGCCCCCAGCGCCTTGCGCGTATAGTCGCTTATCAACGGATTGTAGCGGTCTTTGTCTGTGAGCACCCACAAACAGGCGGTCCCGGTGCGGTTCCAGTTGATCACCAGGCTGTTCGTACTCCAGCCGGCAAACTTGGAGTACCAGTGGGACTGGTAAATCCCGATACCCGTTTCGAGATCCTCGACATTGTCTGCAAAGTATTTATTAAGCGTGAGGAACCAGTAGTCGGTGCGGGTCATCTCCTCCTGCTGATTAGGATAAAGCACGTTGAGATAAAATGCTGTCGGGTAAACCCCCATTTTAGTGAACAATTCATTATCCGCCAGCAGTGCTGTGTCATCCCTTAATTCAGGTGCCCGCCATTTAAGTTGCGCTGCAAACCGCTGTTGCCAGGTTGTCGACCATTTATATTCGTTCGTTACCGCAAAGTTACTCCCCACGGCCAATCCTAATAGGATTATGATGATTACCTCCCGTTTAAACGTTTGCTTCGGGAGGAGCAGCATTAAGAATCCCAGGATGAACAAAGGCGCAGCCCACATGCCGGGAAGACCAAACCGGTCATTCCACAACCCCGGCGCGGTGAGCGAGCGATTTACCAGCCAACCGGGAGCTATACCCAGGATTACTCCCAGGATTCCGACAATTAACACTTCCACAGAAATTGATGTGTGTGTGTCATCACTCGATTCAGACGTTAGCTTTTGTTTTCTAAATATCAATGACAAAATTGCTGCCACGATTACAGTCAACCCAAGCGCAATAACAAGGTAAGGCGTCTGTAAATCAATTGAAGCAGTACTTAACGTTTGGTACCAGACGGTCACCAGCATGTGAAGTACATCGCGCAGAACCATCGTTCCCAATTCAAGTAACGCTGACCCGGGTTCACTCAGCAGACTTTTAAATAGAGTGGGATCCAGCCCGCGATAATTTACCATCAGGAATACACGCCAGATAACATAAAATGTGGCAATTGCCAGGAATGGCAGCCAATACAACAGTGATTGTTTAATGCGCTGCCGGTGGGGTATTTCTCTAAGCGCTAACCAGAGGATGACCGGACGCAGGAATTCCACTCCAACGAAGTTTTCATAAGTGAAAAGGTTGGCGGCATTAGCTGCGAGTGCCAGCGCAATAAGCAACAGACGATATTTTGGTTTTCGGACTGCCAATACCATCAAGTAGAGGGATAGGAAGAAAAGGGCGTAGCAAAACCAATGGGCGATAAATGTTAATCCCATGGATTGCTGGTTAAATAACGGGAAAACCGCAAACAATTGCACAGCCCAAAATGCTTCCCGCTTATGGGAAGGCCAAATCTGGGTAAAAGTCCCCCAGATGCCCAGCCCCACCAGCCATCTCAATAAATAGTTGGTGATGTGCCATCCTGCCGCATTGGTTCCCCAAATCTTGAAGATCAGGAGATCCGGCCACCAGCCAAATGGGCGGTCATCCTGGAGGAAATAATTCTTGATGCCTTCGGTTCCGCGCACCACCAGCGAATACAGCTGCGGCCAATCATCCAAATAAAATCCAAGGGAGGGAAGGTAAAGAGCAAAACTTAACCCAATTAACGCAAGGGAAACCCCGGCCATGCTCCAAAAATTGAAAGGAGTGACAAAGGAGATTTTCTTCATTGCTCCAAAAAATCGCTTCATTTATTCTCCACATCAAACATAGTCTTGTGCTGCACGGATGAATTGACCTTCGCCAGTTCCGGGTCATTCAGGAATAATTCCAGCACATCCTCCCAGGAGAAGTCGTTGCGCCCTCCCAGCCGTTTGATGACTTCACGCAATAGCTCAAAGTCTTGCTGGGTGTCCAGCGTCCAGCGCAAGGTCCCGTAATCCTCATCGTTGTGTAATTGAATCACCCGAAACCTGCCAGGTACTTCATATAAATAAGGCATAACGTGTTCGCGGTGATGTTTTTCAGTGGCGTTTTTCCAGGCATCTTCCAAAGCGGTGAAAGTGCAAGCCTCAACATCCAGTCCGATGGGAAAGCTGCGAGTAAAGGGCGGTGGCAAGCGGTTGCATGAGAAATCCGAAGGGGAGTCGAGCAAACCATTAATCACCTCGTCAATCAAGTTCGGGTCGATCAGAGGACAATCTCCGGTCAGGCGCACGACGATCTCAGCCTTGAATTGCTGGGCGCATTGGTAATAGCGGTCAAGCACATCCGGTAGGCTGCCACGGAAAACCGGTGTCTCAAGTTGCTCGCAGAGGGCAACTATCGGATCATCCGACGGGTCTGTTGTGGTGGCGACCACGGTCTCGCTAACCAATATCGAGCGCTTGACGCGTTCGATCATACGCTCCAATACAGGGCGTCCACCCAGGTCAAGTAAAACCTTACCTGGTAGACGGGTGGAGCTCATGCGTGCCTGAATGATGGTTACAACCCGTTCTTTCATTTCTCTCCCTCCTGGTTTATTGAGAGAGCTTGTTCATAAGCCTGGAGCAATACAGGGAAATTTTTTGTCCAATCTGCTCCATCCTCTGCAATTTCGCGATTATGAGCCCCTATCATTGCCCAATAATTTCTGGCGGATATAGCTTGCAAAATCTTGTGACCCAGGTCATCCGCATCATCATCCGGGAAGATCCATCCTTCACGACCATGACATACCCATTCCTTGTTCGAAGGTATATCCGAAACGATGACTGGCAGACCACATGCCAGCGCTTCCATAAGCGAAACCGAAGAGCCATCCGTATGTGAAGCTGTAAGGTAGAGGTCTGCGCTATTGTAGATATCTGGCAGCGAGTCCAGATCTGCATAACCACCAAAGTGGACCATTTCCTCAAGACCTGCATTGCGAATTAGGTGACGGACGACATTTTCTTGTGAACCTTTGCCGAATAACAGCAGACGTAAGTCGGGATTCTCTTTTGATGCACCGATGAAACCCTTCACGGCAACATCCACTCCGTACTGAGGTTCCATCGAACGGTTACAAAGAAGAACGGTTTTCTTCTGCCAGCCAAGATCTCCGCGCAAGGTTGCGGTTTTCTGTGGTGAAAAATGGTTAAGGTCAACACCCCAGGGGAATTTTTTGAACCGTTCGGGGGGGAATCCGAATTCAGCAGCCTTAGTGAAAATGGCTTCACAATCTCCAACCAGCACGTCGGTCCGCTGCAGCACATAACCCGTCACCTTGCGCCATAACCAGTTGTTATCGCTTTTTCGCAGCAGGTCGAATCCCCAAGACATGGTCACCATGGGGTGGAAACCTAACAAGGCAGCGCGTAAAGCCGGACCCTGGATTGGACCTGCATGGATAAGGTCGGGTTTAAACGACTGAATCACTTTTTTTAATTGGGATACCTGGCGCAGTAAACCCCGCCATCCTTTTCCGGCGGGTGTCCATGGTACCAGGTTCACATTGGCTGGCCATCCCGAAGATATCCCCTCCATGCATAACACATAGATCGCGTGCTGCGTTTGAGCCAATGCCCCGGTGAATCGCAGGTCATGGGGGGATTGACCGTTTGTGAAATAAAGAACTCTCATGGCTTTACTGACTGCCTATTCTCCCACATCGGTCCAGCAGATCTCTTTACCAAAAGGCAGGTCTCTTATGGCGTGTGTACCAATTACCTGATTCACTTCGGCAGGCTTGATCGCACCCACTGTCGCAGGGCGGAGTACATCCAGCACTTCGCGTGTGAGTTGCTCGCCGGCTTCAATATCGCGCGCGGCTCTCACGCAGCGGCGCTGAACGATGCTGGTATCCTTCTCGTTCGCAGTGATGTATTTATCGGCAGAGCCGAGGGCTTTTTCAAGTTCTCGTGTCCGGTCCACCATATCCCGCCATGTCTGGGGTGTCATGCTAAAGGGATGGTCTGGACCAACGCGTGAGGTGTCATCTGTAAAATGCTTCTCAATGACCCGCGCTCCAAGCGCTACCGCTCCGAGAACAGCCGCATGCCCATGTGTATGGTCAGAAAGACCGAGTACAACCTGAGGGAACATAGTGCTGTAAGTGTTTAACACGCGTAAATTAATGTGTTCAAAATTAACCGGGCTTGCAGTGTAATTGGTGTTGCACTGCAACAGTACCACCTGTGGATTTATCGCTAAAAGCGTGTGCACTGCCTGTTGGACCTCGCCAATGTCCGCTGCGCCTGTTGAAACGATGACGGGTTTGCCCTTACGTGCAATGTATTCCAGCATTTCAAGCCAATCCACATCACCAGAACCTATCTTGTGAGCAGGTACGAAGGGATCGAGGTAATCAACAGCTTCAAAATCATAAGGCGAGGAGAAATAATCAATACCCACTTTGTTGCATTCCTCTTTCAATACCGGTGTCCAATCAAATGGAATCGAGGCATCTGTATACACCTGGAAGACGGATTTCTTCCAGGTCGCCTGGTGGGATACCTGCCCTTTCATGGCAGTGAAACCATACTCAGACACGATCTTCGCAGCGCGGAAGTTCTGGAATTTTGCCGCATCTGCGCCAGCTTCTTTTGCCAGATGGATGAGCAGTTTGGCACGTTCCAGGTCTCCGTCATGGTTCGCGGAAATATCTGCAATAAAGTAGGTGGGATGGTCTTCACCAACAACATGATTGCCAATTTTTACCTGCATTCAGTCCTCCTCGCGAGCTTGAATTGAATTAAGCCATAGATTTGATCAAATCCGGAAAACCATGCCGGTATTGATCATAAAATTTTGCCAATCCTTGATCAAAAGTTGGTAGCGGGTGCCCTAATGCTTCCGTTAGCTTATCTGTCGCAAGCGTCAGGTTCGGTGAGCGTGCAGCAGTTAAACCGCTGTCTGTTACAGACGCTGGATTTACCAGGTTTTCGTCAAATCCAAATTGCCGGGAAATTGCCACGCCAAAATCATATTTCGACATGCCTTGAGGTCCCACACAATGGTAGATTCCCTTCAAATCACGTTCAACCGCTTCCACCAATGTGGCGGCCAGGTCAAGAACCATCATCGGGCAAAAGAGAACATCCGTGAATCCCTTTACTGTTCTACCAGCTGCCAGGTTATTCACAAAGAACTCCGCCAGACTTCGAGTTCCGCTGATGCTCCAGCCGTAAAAATTCACGCGCGCGACCAGGGCATCTGGATTGGCATCAAGCACATTGATTTCGCCATCCCGTTTGGTGCGCGCATAAACGCTGAGCGGATTTGGCTCATCGGTTTCTAAATAATTTCCGTTTTGGCCATCAAAAACTGCATCAGTGGATATGTGTACCAATTTCACATGATGCTTCATCGCTGTGCGCGCCAGTTTTCCGGGGAAATGCGCATTAATGTTTTCGGCATCAGCAGGGTGTTTTTCGCAATCATCCACATTTGCCATAGCCGCACAGTGCAGTATGACATCCGGTTTGATATCCTCCAGCAATCGGTCAATCATTCCTTCTTCGGTGAGGTCAGCCTGGCGAGTTTTAAAGTTCACCCAGCCAAGTGGATTGCGGTTATCCACTCCTGTGACTTGGTGGGTTTTTCCATCCACGGCAAGGGCAAAGTTCAAACCAAGCAGCCCGGAAGCTCCGGTTACCAGGAACTGGCTCATTACAATTTGCCTGCCTTGTAATCCGCCTCAATGGGAGCAATAATCTTGCGGATCTGTTCCACATCCAGCC
Source organism: uncultured Anaerolinea sp. (assembly GCA_964533735.1). Lineage (GTDB taxonomy): Bacteria > Chloroflexota > Anaerolineae > Anaerolineales > Anaerolineaceae > UBA6107. The sequence goes on from CAZHMD010000002.1 coordinate 215,349, forward strand.
ATTGGGTATTGGTATTTGAAGCATAACGGAAGTCATCAGAAAGAAGACTTCCCTTGGTTTCCCAATCCCGTCCAAACCACAGGGACTCGGCAGGTTGCACCACATACATATCCGGCAACTCTACTGTCTGGCGAGCCTCATCCTCTGAGATCAACACTTCGTGAAGTTTCTCGCCCGGTCGAATGCCAATGATATTGATTTGTGCATCAGGAGCTATTGCCCGCGCGAGGTCAGCAACGGTGCAACTTGGGATTTTGGGGACAAACACTTCACCGCCATACATAGTTTCTGCAGCACGGATGACAAAACGTACACCTTGTTCCAGGCTGATCCAAAAACGGGTCATGCGGTCATCGGTGACGGTCACTTTGCCTGTTTCACGCTGTTTGAGGAAGACTGGTACCACTGAACCACGGCTGCCAACAACATTTCCATAGCGAACACAGGCAAAACGCACCTCGCGTCCACCGGCATACGCATTGGACTGCACGAAGAGTTTCTCGGCAGCTAACTTGGTAGCTCCATAAAGGTTAACCGGATTGACTGCCTTGTCGGTACTGAGTGCAACTACACGGCTCACATCGGAATCAATGGCCGCATCGATCACGTTGCCGCTTCCGAGGATATTTGTCTTAATAGCTTCCATCGGGTTATATTCGCAAGCAGGAACCTGCTTTAGAGCTGCCGCATGGATAACTACATCCACACCGTCAAACGCTCGTTTGCAGCGCTCCTTGTCACGGATGTCCCCGATGAAGTACCTTAAAGTAGGATCGTCAAATCCTGCAACACGCATTTCGTGCTGTTTCAACTCGTCGCGGCTGAAAACGATAATTTTTGAGGGATGATATTCATCCAACATTACGCGGATGAATTTTTTTCCAAAGGAACCTGTGCCCCCAGTAACTAACACAACTTTTTTCTGCCAATCCATGTCAACCTCTTTCATGCAGTTTTCTATTCAGAGTCCCCAATGATTCAACCTGTCAATTTCTCTTGAAAGCCCTTTTGATCATGCGCAGTGTGTAATAGAGCTTTGTGTCACTAAATTTCTTTGTGGGGAGTATCCGGCTGGGAGTATATGGGAACTCTGCCAATTCCGGCCACAGGTAAGCAGTAATGCGGCGCTGTGCAATATGCGCTGGGTAGGACCTGTACTTGGGGTCGATCCCAAGCATGATTGTAAAAAATCTTCGGCTGTTGAATAGAGTGAATTCGCTTTGCGCGACATTAAAAACCATGTAGCCCATGTCGTACCAATTGCCCACCTCAATTTCCCAGGAGAGTAGGTCGAGCAACTTTACACCGTATTTTTCGGAAGGACTGGCTTCCTCCAACCAGGTGCGCAGGTTGTTCACAACCAATGGTGCATCACCAAGCGCCATTAATGCAACGATGTCCTGCAAGGTTACCTTTGGAGGATGGATACCCAAACCGAAATAACGGCAGCGCATGATCTCAGAGATCGTCCCCTTGAGGATAACCCGGTCGGAAGGGATATTCCCGATACGCCCGGCAACAATGTCCACCCAGTCAGCTTTTAACCCTGCGAAATTCTTGTTATAGAGATCGGATATCTCTCCGCTTGCCTTAATGCGGCAATCATATACTGCGTGATTGAACCCTAATTTCTCTGCCATCTGGGTTGGCACCCGGATATCATCACTTTCAGTGGTGAGATGCCGATAGAGCAATGAGAAGGCTGGAATATCCGAGATAAAATCCTTGCATGCCGAAAAAACCAGGCGGCTGTCAAGTCCGGATGATAACGATACTGACAGCGGGAAGCGGTTGTGGGCGCTCGTTAATAATCCTTTGAGCATGTTGCCCAAAACAGGGATGGAGGCCTCGAATTCGTAATGTTCCAGCTTCTGGTAAGGCCAGTAACGCACAGCTTTTTTGGCTTGAAAATCGAAAAGGTGGTTGGGTAATAATTGCTTGATTTCTGCGAAGGGGGTGCATTCTCCAGGCCACCAGGCCTCATTGCGTTCCTTATAACGCGGGGAATTGGAGTATTCGCGCGACTCATCGGATTCGATAAAGCCAAGTTGTTGCGCCAGCAGCCCTGGCTGAGTCGCCATCCACACTACCCCACTCGTATCCAGGTGATAAAAAATGGTTTGTGTTCCGCCGGCGTCATTGAATACCAGGTTAGATCCATGACCGGATAGAAAAATTAACCAACGCCCACCTAAAGTCTCTGTAGCGCGGATGAACTCTTCGCTAGTCTTTGATTTAGCGCAAATATTTTTCAGGATGTCTGTGTCAAGATCCTGGGGGTGTTCCGGATCAAGCAGGAATCCTAGTACAAGGGCTTTAAAACCGTTCACCTCAACCTGAGCAACATTCAGATCAGAATGCGTGGAAAGCCAACCTAACTCCCCCATGGTATTATGTTTCCAGTCGGGCAGATTCAATCTTTCCGGGCTTAAAATGAACTGACCTCGAAACAACCTTTTCTGGATTTCTGTTTTTTCAAGCATAGCCACTCCTTTACCCAACTAATCAGACTTAATTAATCGAAGGTGTGTCTGCATCTTTTTTTATCACAGGTGAATCCTGGATTTTTTTGTGGTTTTCGGTATGCCTCAGATTCGTCCAGTCCAAAGGTTCACCAATCAGGTAACGGAAAGTATTACCGTACTTTTTCTTTCCTTCTTTGCTGAAAACCTGTGAAATTCTGTGGTCTTCATAATCCTGCCACAATTTGATATGCCACGGGAAAGGCAGCGGGAAGGTATAGAAAAAGTGGTAAGCATACTTCCAGGCCAGGTTAATCTTTTCCTTTGAGAGCATGAATTGCTTGGGTTTCTCAAGCATGGTGCCTAAAAGTTTGAAATACTCCACCCAGGAATTCGGGTCACTCGTAAAACCGCGATCACGATAATGCGTTTTACCTGCCACAATCACGGGTAACCCTTTGAGCGCCATTTCCAGCCCAACTGTCGTGGTGTAAACCAACCCTACGTCGGCGATGTCAACCAGATCATAGGTATTAACCTTCTCTTCCGGATGGATCACATGGATGTACTCCGGCAGTTCAGGCAAGGTTTGCTTTACCACATCCACCATGGAGTATTCCCGTGTTAGGATCTCACCAGGGTGAATTCTGATCACAAGTTGAATATCCGGTCTTCCAATGAAGTAGAGAATTGTACGGCTGACCCAATCCGCCATAGTCTTACTGAATACCTGCCTGCCTAGCGTCAGGCTGTCTCCCAGGACGTTGGTCGCTAATAACACTACAGGTCGGTTATCCAATTTCAATGCTTCTCTGACTGTTGCGGTACCCTGAGAGGGGAGGCTTTGCCATTGGCGGGTAAAGTTGCCATTTGTCTTTGCCTGCTGCCTGTTTTCGAAGAGTGATTTAATGCGGGTTAATTGCTCTCGTGTTAGATTCTGGTCTTTCCAGGCTTCCCACATGCAGGAGGTATCCTGACGCATGATCTCCGCGTTTTGTCCGAGCCAGAAAGCTTCTTTCTGATCACTGAATTCGTAGGTCATTACCGGGATCTTCAAATACTTAGCTATTCGGTAGACAATGCCAAATTCAAGGATTGTCCCGTTGGGCACCACCACCACATCCGGCTTGTTGGACCGCAGCCAGGAAAGAACTGACTGCGCCGCCTCAAGGTTGCGTTTGTACCGGAATTGATAAGTTGGGGAGGTTGTATCAACGTCCTCGATTTGCAAAGTGTACTGGGTGTCAAAGACCGTCACTTCATTGATCGCGTCTTGAACTGCTTTTGGCAATAACATGTAAGACGCGCGGTTTGAAAGAAGTGACACAGTTTTAATAATTGGTGCTGCTTCCTGCATTATCTTCTGGGTGTACAAATTCTGACGGCGCAAGTCAAATTTATCCTGGTCTTTGTGCCAGTCAGCGTAGGGGTAATAACCTAATGTCACATCATTATTATCAGCAGCCAAACCTATCGCTGTTACAGTGGCTTGTTCAATCCAATAATGCATGGCTGCAAAGATAAAAACCTTCTTGCCGGGAAACTTGGCATTCTTCCTTGCGATAAGTGCTTCTGATACTAATTCAGGCACAACTTCCTGCAGCCGCCGAAGTGCAAACCGGGTGTTTACGCCATTTGAATTTTTCCTTACCAACCAGAACAGTTCAGCCGTTAAGGGTATATTTCCAAGAAGTTTCTTCAGTGTACTAGTCTTTTCGTCTGTCATTATTTTTCCTCTATTTGCCAATTTAGCCGGGGGCGGGTGACGCCCTGGCGTGTTTCTGCCCAGTGCATTCCCGGCGCTCCAGCTGCATTCACATTGAATACCACCGCGTTGGCATCCTGGAAGTAACGCTTCACCCTAAAAACGCTGGCATTCATCCCAATCACAAAGCGCCCCTCATTGAGCATATCTGCCGGGATGCGGCAGCGGCTGACATACCGCCCTGCCTTGCGCATGGTTAAACGATTAAATTCTTCAGGATCGTCGGTATCAAAAGAGGTGAAGACAAACTCTCCGCGCATGGACATTAGGTAGATTCCTACGCGCAGTCCGGTAATGGGCGCATCCAGTTCATACTCCACTTCTACGCTCAAAGGATCGATTGAGCGTATCGAATCTGATACCTGCCCGCGGTTGTTGATAACGCGCATTCGCACCAGCTTAAATGGTTTGGCATCCTCGGGAATTTCGGAGGCAGTATAGGTGCGTTCTCCTCCCTTTTCATAATCGTGAGAAAGGTAATAATCCACTGCTTCCTGGCTGTTAGCACGCGAAACCATTTTCCCATGATCAAGGATGATGCATTCTCTGGTAAGCCGGGTGACTGCGCTCATGTTGTGTGAAACAAATAGGACAGTCCTACCCTCACCTGCCACATCACTCATCTTACCCAGGCACTTCTTTTGGAACTCCGCATCCCCTACTGCCAGTACTTCATCTACGATCAGGATCTCAGGTTCAAGGTGGGCGGAAACTGCAAATGCCAGGCGCATATACATCCCGCTGGAATAGCGTTTGACCGGGGTGTCGATAAACTGCTCGATTTCCGAAAAGGCAATGATCTCGTCAAATTTTTTCTCGATCTCTGCCCGTTTCATCCCCAGGATGGCACCGTTGAGATAAACGTTCTCCCGCCCGGTTAACTCGGGATGAAACCCTGTTCCAACCTCCAATAAAGAACCAACACGACCGCGGATCTCCACCTTTCCTTCGGTGGGTTCCACTACCCGTGAGAGAATCTTTAACAGTGTGGATTTACCAGCTCCATTCTTGCCGATAATGCCCAACACCAACCCTTTTTCAACCTCAAAATCAATATGGCGCAGCGCCCAAAAGGTCTCACTACCTGTAGGATTGATGAGGGTTTTGAGCGGCGTGCGCAAGGTTTCCACTATCTTCTCCCGCAGGGTCTGATAGCGGTTTACCTCCGAGAAGATATTATATTTTTTGCCGATGTCAGCGACTGTGATAGCGTAGTTACTCATAGATATCCTAGATCATGTCCGCAAAAACGCGTTCCATGCGGCGGAAGAAAAAGAGGCCCGAGATAAATACGATCAAAGCGATTGCTGAAGAAATTGCAATGCTAACCAAATCAATCGATTCTGGTTTTCCGAGGAGAGCCCATCGGAAACCATAAACCACTCCGCTCATCGGGTTTACCGAATAGAGCCACATCCATTTCTCGGGTACCATACTGGATGAATAAACCACCGGGGAGATGAACATCCATATCTGGGTGATGAATGGCAACAGGTAATTGATGTCACGGTACATCACCAGTAACGCAGAAAACCACAACCCTACTCCCATAGCTGTAACCATTGCCAACAGCAGGAACAAAGGAAGCCAAAGCATATTAATGGTTGGCGCGATCTGGTAATAGACCATCATACCGATTAATATGACAAAAGCGATGAGAAAATCCACCAGGTTGGCGAACACTGAAGAAAGAGGAACAATGATGCGGGGGAAATAAATCTTGGAAACCATACCGCCACTTTGAAGCATGGAGCGGGCAGACACCTGGAGGGCTGATTCGAAAAAACCCCACGGCAATAGTGCGACATAGGCAAAAATCGGGTAAGGGATGCCGTCAGATGGAACCTTGGCGAGCGTTCCAAAAAAGATACTAAAAACCACCATGTTCAAGAACGGCTTGAGAATCGCCCACAATACACCTAATACAGATTGCTTGTAGCGCACCTTGAGATCACGCCAGGTAAGGAAATAGATCAACTCACGGTAAAGCCACAGGTCCTTAAGGTTTAGAGGAACCCAGCCTTTTACGGGCTTGATCACTACCAGTTCTGGTAGACGGCTGTTTTCCAGCGCACTCTGTTTCATCGATTACATCCCCGTCTGCATCTGCGTCTTGTACCACTCGATCGTACGACGCAATCCTTCTTCAAAATTCACCCGGGCTTTAAAACCGAATTCCCGGTCAGCACGATCCACATTCAACCGTCGTCTAGGCTGCCCATTGGGTTTGGTGGTGTCCCAGATCAGTTCACCCTCAAATCCGGTCAGGCGGGCGATTAAAGTGACCAGATCCTTGATGCTGATCTCCATGCCAGAGCCCAGGTTGACCGGTTCTGAACCATCGTATTTCTCTGTCGCCAACAGAATGCCTTCCGCGGCGTCTTCAACGTATAAGAATTCGCGCGTCGGGGATCCATCTCCCCACACCTCGATCGAGGGCAGGTTGGCAGCTTTGGCTTCCATGCATTTCTTGATGAGCGCCGGGATGACATGCGATGATTGCGGATTGAAATTATCCCTCGGACCGTAGAGGTTCACCGGCATCAGGAAGATGGAATTGAACCCGTATTGCTGGCGGTATGCCTGAGATTGGACTAATAACATCTTCTTAGCCAACCCATACGGGGCATTAGTCTCTTCAGGGTAGCCGTTCCACAGGTCATCTTCTTTAAAAGGGATCGGGGTGAACTTGGGGTAAGCGCAAATAGTGCCAAGCGCGACGAACTTTTGCACACCGCGCAACCAGGCTTCATGAATCAATTGGATACCCATCATCAAGTTGCCGTAGAAAAAATCTGCCGGATGTTCACGGTTGGCACCGATACCGCCGACCATGGCTGCCAGGTGTATGACGATATCCGGTCTGCTGTCTGCGTACATTTGCTTGATCGAGTCAATTTGCACCAGGTCATACTTTTCGATGGTGGGGACAAATATCTCTTTCACCCCGCGTTCCTGGAGTTTTTTGGTTACAAAGGAGCCCAGGAATCCAGCTCCGCCGGTAACGCAAACCCGTTTATCCTGCCAGAATGAAGTGTCTGTCATGATTCGTGATGATCCTCCATTTCGAAAAATACCTTCAACCCGACGATGCGCAAGGTTGGCAAGTTCGGCTCAGCAGAAACCTCGATTTTGTGTTCCATGCAGGTCAACCTGCAGACCTCTGCAACATCGCCATTACCGTCAATGCGAAGGGTGCGTACACCAGCAGTGTATGCTTCATTAATGGCAGTCACCACACGCTCCCTGACCAGCCGATAGAGGTTGAATGAGTTCTGGATGTAATCAAAAGTAAGCCTGGCGCGTAGGGCAATCCCCTCAGGCGTGATGATGTACTTCAGTTTTTTGCGTTCCGCGCGGCTGACTTTGACGTAACCCTTTTCCACCAGGCGTTTGAGGTGCCAGTTGATGGTTCCGACTGCCACTTCAAGCCTCGAGGCCATATCGGCCTGGGTGATATCGGGGTCCTGTTCAATATGCTCAAGGATGACCAGATCGCGTTCAGTACTGGTTACGATGCTCATGTGTCTCCAATATTCAACTGTTGAATTATAAACGACAGCTGACATGGGGTCAAGAGTAATCTTCGGGTTTTGGATAATCCTGATTTGATTCGACTAACCAGAGGTGAGTGTTCAGTTAACCTGACCTGTCACTCCTTTTGATATATTGAATATTTATCATCAAAATTAAGTAACTTGAACCCGGGTAATTCCTCTTGAGGAACCATTTCCACAATTACCTTCGCACCGGGTGCTATGTCATCAAATGAAGTAATAGGAAGTAACATTCGAGAGCGATTCACCCCAAATAATCCGTATTCCAAAGGATCACGTTCCATAATTAAATAGAGAGATTCGTTTTCGCTCAAAGTCACATTGACCATATCCATGTGCGAAATCGTTACCGTACTGGCAAAAAATAATTGTTCATAATAATCATTCCTGTAACTAAAGATTGATTTTCGATTTACCAACTCGGTAATCAACCGATTCGTCCGCTTCATTAAGAAGTTTTTTAAAATCAATTGAATTTTCTCGGTCTCAGGAATGAGAAGAATTGTATTGTTTTGGAAATTAACAACAGTATTAGATGTGACAACAGGTTTGCTACCGTTAAATAGGATGATGTTTGTTGATAAATAAACGAAAACCAGGGTGGATAAAGTTAACGCAATCACATTTGGGAATTTTTTTAATGGAATTAAAATTCCAGTTAGGGGTACTAATGGTGCAATTGATAGGATAAAATAACGACCTTGATAAGGATCCCAACCAGGTCGCTGGATTAGTACAATTATAAAATAGGAAAAATTGAGTACTATTGCGAATAATAGGTACATTTTCGCTTCACTTTTTTTCTGTATTAACACAACCAGTATAGTGAAGAAAATAAGGATCATGAAAAGAGGACCAAACCAGGCCGTATCTTCGGTTAACGGTCGTTCCCACATGTAATTGAATCGTTCATTTTTATCATACCCAGGTGCAAGATAATCATTACTCTCAAGTGATATACCAAGGCGCGATGTGAGAGCTTGAAAAACATTAGCCTTTATTGTAATAAAGGAGGATTTTGCTTGATATCCTAGTCCTCCTGGATCTAACAAATCGTATGAAAAGCGCGGGGCATTTATTGCTGCCTTTGCAGCGATATTGGTGATATTTAATTTCTGATCTGAGAGGAGGTCATTGACACCGAAAAATGAATGGAAATTTATTGCATTCTGTATATATTTGAATGAAGAGAACACTATGAAGAATAAGAGGAACAATCCTAATACCGGGACATGCCTCTTTTCAATCTGTTTCTTAATCACCATCACTAATACCAGCATAATTTCAGCTGGTAAGGCAAAGAATGCGGTTTGTTTGACCCCCAGTGATAATGAGAGCGCGAGCATGGCGAACGCAAGTACAACTGGAGCTTTTGTTGCGCGGTAAGTGTAGAGTAGCGAGAACCCGGTCATTACCAATGCTGTCACGACAAGATCATTTTGAAAAGAGAAGGTCTGGAGGATCATCACCGGGAAAGTGAGCATTACCATTATGCTGAATAGTGCCTGTGTGCTTGAAAAGTTCAATTGACGGGCGGTTTCGTAAACAGCACAACATATTACAAGAAGTGAAAACCATGATACTAAGAAGAACAACTTCTCGTTGCCACCAAGTAAAAAGAGCCATAAACCCTGTAGGTGGGCGTTTACAGGGTAGATTAAATGATTGATACTAGTTGCTTCCCAGTTCGCCAAAGAACCATGCTGCAACCAATAGTAAATTCGGGGAAGGTGTGTATGTAAACTGTCCAAATTATTGGGGGGAGTGGTAATCCCAATAATAAAAAGTACGGCAAAGAAGAATCCTATTAAAACAGGCAGCAGGTTTTCAAAATATGCAAATTTCTTTACTGGTTTCCGCCATAGATGAGTTAGATCACGCAAGGTGAAATTATTCTTTCGCCATAGTGCCCACAATATCACGCAACAAAAAGCAAATTGCACTAAGATAAACACTATTCGGTTGTTCAGCAGCCCGAGAATACTGAGCAACATACTGATAAGAACGTTTATTGAAAAAGTAATCAGGTAAAAAACGAGGATCGATTTTACAAAAGAAACACAGCCAAATACATACCTCGTTATGACCAAGGCAAGGATTATGTACATAATGATTGAAATAAAAAGCATTAGTAATTCCTTTTTATTACAGTAGATGGCTGATTATCACAACAGTTCAGTTTTCTTAATAAGCCCTTATAAGGTAAGGTTCTTTAATCGGATATGTTGTGATTCCAGACAAAGATTTTATACCGTTAATGCCAGAACACCTGGAATTCCTTGAGGAAATCAAAGGGGGTGTTTTTCAAAGTAATGAGAGGTGAATAGGATGGGGAGGCTCAAGGTGTTTAATCATCCTTTCCCTTACATTGTCTGATACTTTGAATCGTCCAGCTCTTTCCTCATTTTCTCCTCTTCTGAAACCTCAGTGACCTGGGGTTGTTCGTTAAAGATTTCAGCCTGCTCCGCAGCCTGTAACTCGCTGAGTGATGCCCGCCTTACCAGGCTCCACCGGCCGCAGTGGGGGCACGGCGTCAGCTTACCGGCGATCATATTCATACTGATTAGGGAAAACCCGAATGGTCGGTGGCACTTGGGGCAGATTCCACCGCCAAAGGTGTAACTTCTGGGTTCCCCCGCGGGTATTTTCCTGGCTCGTCTTCCTGTTATCATCGGTACGATAGCAGATAATGCCAGTGCGCCAAATACGACAACCAAAATGGGGACTATCATTTTCATCGCTGATGTAGCACCCTCAGACTTTGAAACAAAAACAGCGCCGATTATTTGCGAATTTAGTATTTTTCCATCAGTCGTGTACCCCACGGCGCTTATGGAATGGGTACCTGTCGGGTAATCATCCGTCAGGAATTGGAGCCTGAACGGGGCACCTGTTACTTCGCCGATCAAGGTAGCGTCAATGAAAAATTGCACTCGAGCCAGGTTTGCCGGACCTTTGGCGATGATCGAAAATGTTCCTTGAATATCGCCGTTAAACCCGCCATATCCAAAATCACGTGAAAGATCAATGGTTAACCCTTCTCCTTGGGCTGAGACGGCAGTAACAAATGCAAAGGAAAGGATTATGGTAATGAAAAAGATCAGTTTTTTGTTTTTCATGGGCTCACTTCCATCTGGTTAATATGGCTTCACGGTCAAACACCCTGGATGCCAGATACATCATTAACATATCTACTGCCAGCAATACAATGGCGACGATGGTAATCAATTGAGAATTAAGAACAAATAAACCTGCTATCTGACCAAAAAAACCTGCCATGACTGGGACAATGATGACCATGGAAATCTGTTCAGCCACGCGCGGATCATTGACCCGGGAGGAAACCATCATAGCAAAAGTTGTAGCAAGGATCGCCAGCAACGGTCCAACCATAAGTATCGCTATCAACCATCGCGCTTCAAAAAAAGCGCTGAGGATAGTCTTATTGGTCACCAGGATGGACGCACCAGCAACAAAAATGGCATAAGCACCGTATGTTGAAACCACCGCAGGTATTACTGCGGAAAGGCACTTGCCTACCAGGAGTTCAATCGTGGTAATCGGCGTGGCTAACAATGGCTCCAGGCTGCGTGTGGTTTTTTCACCAACTATCGAATAAGCCGCAATAACTCCTGGAATTGCCACTGGAATTAACATGAAAAGCATCATGAATTGGCTAACCATGAACACTTGGAAGCATTCTTTTCCGCTCAATCCTACCGGGCACATCTGCTGTGAGATTTCATCGGGGAGTTGCCCGGCTGTTTGTCCACTGATAGTGGCTGTTGAAGTATCCCTGGTGCTGTAGAGCATTGCCAGTGGAATAGTTACCATTATGAGGGGGAGTGCGGCAATTGTAAAAATAACCAGCTTGTTCTTAAAGACTTCCATCCATTCTTTTAACAAGATCGTTTTAATTTTTTTCATTACGCCCTCATGCATTCTTTACAAGCTGCAAATAAACTTCTTCCAGGGAATACCGCAGCTCCCCGATGAACTGAATATCTGCTTTAGCATTCACCAGTGTCCGTATTAAATCGGGATTATAAATGTCTGGATCATCCAATTGAACCACCAACTTATTGTCAACAACTTTAACATCACTGACATAATTGAGTTGACGGACTATATTTGCAAGTAACTCATCAGCACTCCGCAAATGGATAACCACTTTGCGCCCAAAAACAGATTTACGCAAAGCCGCGGGGGTATCCACCACGAGCAGGTGAGTCTTGAACACTCCCACACGGTCACACAGGCGGTCCGCCTCATCCAAATTGTGAGTACAGATGAATATGGTTCGCCCTTCCCTTTTTAATTCGGAGATGAACTCTCGCACCAGGTGAGAGGCTTCTGGATCCAAACCGGATGTGGGTTCATCAAGGAAAAGCAGGCGCGGTTCATGAAGCAAAGCCCGGGCAATAGCCAACTTTTGTTTCATTCCCTTAGAAAAAGTCCCCGCTGCATCATCCCGCCGTTCCCACAGCCCCAGCATTTTGAGGTATTTTTCGATCTGTCCTTGTATATCTTTAACCTCGTACAACTCCGCAAAAATTCGTAAATTTGTCTCAGCAGTAAGGTTGTCATACATACCGGGCGTTTCTGTCAACAAACCCACGTTGCGTCTTATATCGATATCCTGCTGCCCCACTTTGTAACCAGCCACTGTGGCAGTCCCGTTTGTTGGACTTATCAAACTGGCCAGCATACGCACAGTGGTGGTTTTTCCTGCGCCATTTGGGCCTAAGAATCCAAACACTTCCCCTTCACGTACATCCAGGTTTAATCGATCTACCGCCAGTACATTTCCAAATTTCTTGGATAAATTCTCAGTGTGGATCATGTGTTCACCTATGTGTATTTTGAATTGTCCAATTGCTCAATGGTTGGTTCAACCGTTGTGATCACCACAGCAGGGATTTCTGGTTGAGATGTGATGTCGTCAACCGAGGGTTCCTGTTTTCTTAGAGAAAATATAATAAAGAGGCTGAATAAAGCAAACCCAGAGACTATTACTTCCGTCCAGTAAATACCCAATTTTTGAGAAGCCAACACCGCTGCAGCATCAATTAATGCATGATACCCAACTGCCAGCCAAATCCAGCGACTCTGCCGGCGCATAAATGACTGGAGGATCAGTACTGCTAATGAAATTTGTACCACAACGGAAAAAAGACGTTCCACGGCTCCAAGGATGGAATCGTACCAGCTGGCGGACCAGTAAGCATTGACCTGCGCTTGTGCCTGGAGAAGCGTGGTGCCGGAGAATTGGGTAGAGAGATCCATATTTCGCATCACCGATAATTGAAGCAGCGCATACAATGCAAGTACGCCAAGGATGATCGCTTCAGCTCCACCATGACCTGCTCCGGACAGGACCGCTTTTCGCCATGAACGCGCATCTTTTAACCACCAGCGGAACATGCCGTATCGAAACAATTCCTCAAAAAGCCCTGCGCTTAATCCCAAAAAACATGCATTGAACAGAAGGGCATTGTCTGGAGAGAGGTTTGTAAGAGCAGTTCTACCTAACACCGTTGTCATCAAGGCATTAAACGGTATGTGCCCAACCTGGGAAAGGATGAAGGTTGCTCCACCCACAAACCAGTAGCGCCAGCTCAACTTCCAATTGCGGGTTAACAGAATTGCCAGCGTGATCGGGATTGCCAGCATGAGAAGACCGTTCATCAGGTGACAAATGAAAAGGAAATCCATAAACTTGTCTTTCTACCCAGCAGTTGAATTGGTAATTGGCGGGTTGTTAACAGCAAATATTATACATCCATTACTTGTTGCTGGTTTTCAATGAAGAGGGATGACTCAGCTATTTTAACCAAAAATCCAAAAACACTAATCGATTTTGGATTCTTGTCTGACAACTTTTGTGTTGTTACTGATAATTCTGATTACCGCGTAAGATGATTAATTATTCTTCACGCGTGGAAACCAGGGGATGAAAGCACTTGTGGACTCCACGTACTCCTTGTAGCCGGGTCGGGTTTCGAGGGTTTTTTCCAGCAAAGCCACACCGGAGACGCGAAGCAGGAGGATGGTCATCAAGATTGGGCTGAAGATAGTCCACCAGCCGCCTGCTGCCAGGGCAATGAGAAAATATCCCCACCATTGGGCGGAATCACCAAAGTAATTGGGGTGCCGCGAGTAACGCCACACCCCGCTGTTCATTACCTTCCCCTTGTTTGCGGGATTCTTCTTGAACCTGGTCAGCTGCAAGTCACCAGTTGCCTCAAAGTAAAAACCTACTGCCCACAGAGCTGCGCCGGCAAAATCCAGCCCTGTCAGGTGGTTGGAGCGCGATAAAAATTGGGCGGCAAGCAGTGGCGCTGAAATTACCCACAACAAAATTCCCTGCAGGAGAAACACCTGGAAGAAACTCACCCACCACCACTTGGCACCGTTATCTGCGCGCCATTTCTGGTAGCGGAAGTCTTCAGGCTTGCCCGCGTTGCGAATGAGGACATGCAATGTGAGCCGCAACCCCCACAAGGTAACCAGGATCGAGATCAGGAGCTTGCGCGCCGGCAGACCATCCGGGGACAAGGCAAAATATAACCAGGCAGCAATGACAAACCCGCTGCCCCAGAAAATATCCACAATGCTGGAATTCTTCAATTTAAGGCTGAGCAGCCAAAGCAGGAGCATGCAAGCCATGATCACTGCGAAACCGATGGCATATACCTCAATGAAGGTCATTTGAACCCTCCCGTTAAACTTCTGGAAACGCAGGCAAACCCGATGACACCCGGACCGATGTGGGCACCAAGCACGGGGTTAATGATTTCAACCCACGTATCAGACCCTGGCAGCAGGTCGCGAATCTCATCTTTGAGCGCCTGCACATGCTCGGTTGAACCTGAGTAGAGGATGCCAAGCTTTTCGAACGGAGCATAAGCACGCATCATTTCAACCAGACGGCGAACCGCCTTTTTATGTGTGCGAACTTTTTCCACACCGGAAACTCCGTTATGCATTTTCAAGATGGGCTTGAGGTCAATAATTTCACCAATTGTGGAAATAACCACATTCATGCGGCCGCTCTTCTGGAGGAATTTTAGCGTGTTCAACGCTGCGGCAACATATGTCCGTTTCGCCTGGTCTTCAAGCGCAGCCAGAATTTCTTTGACAGATTTGCCGGCTCGGGCGAGTGTGGCGGCGGTATGTACCAAAAAACCTGTGCCGAGGCTGAGCTGCCCCGAATCCAAAACAGTGACCGGGACTGATTTCGTTTCCTTTGCAGCAGATCTGGCGACATCCGCCGTGGCACTCAAAGTGGAGGAAATGTGGATCGACAACACTTCTGTAGCACCGCTCTCAGCCAGGGAGTCGTACATGGTGCGGAATTTTAGGAGGGAAGGTACTGCCGTCCTTGGATGTTCTTTGAATTCAGGCAGAAGTTTATAGAACTCTTCACGGGTCATATCGATCCCGTCGAGGTAGTCCTGCCCGTCCACATGGATGTAAAGCGGAACAACCTGTATTCCGAACTCGGTAATCACCTGCGCGGGAAGGTCACAAGTACTGTCTGTGATAATTCGTACTGTCATCAGGTTACCTCCAGATTAGGATAATTCCAAAGACGATCTCGATAGCCAGGCTGATCCAATTGGATGAAGCATAAGATTTATCGAGGAAGATGGACACAAGCCTCACCAGTCCAATTGCCAGATATCCCATGCCCAATACCTGCAAGGCTGCATGTGCGTTTTGAGTGTTCAATCCAAAAACGAATGGGGCAATCCCCAGCGCGATAAATAAGCCGCCAAAGATCGCGCGGATCTCGGAGATACCGCGTGCGCCCTCAGCCACCAGGCCGGTGAAGCCGTAAATGGCGGTGGGTTTGATCAGCGCCAGTACCCCTGTTGCAGCGGTTCCAACAGCTGCGATTGCTTTTAATACCAGTAAAAAAGTCATTTTAATCTCCTGTTATTGATTAATTATATCGATTAAAGCGAACAGTTCGTCATTTTCCGGGATATCAGACATGGAGTGACCATAATGTACAAATCGGGCAATTCCGGCTTTATCCATTAAAACCTGCGCAGGCATGCGCCCCATCTTGAACAAGTTGATTTCCTGCCCATAAAGTTTAAGGACACTCGCCCTGGCATCAGGAAGCCCGATAAACGGGAGCGTGTGTTCCTGCCAGTAATCCTTAAAAGCCTGGCGGCCTTCCGGACCAACAACGATGATCGCGGTGGACCTTTTGATAAATTCCTGGTGATCAAGACGCAACTGCGCCATATGCTTTCGGCAGAATGGTCAGGTGAAGCCGCGATTAAAGACCAGGAGGACATTTGACTTGCCGATGAAATCAGACAGACACACCGGTTTTCCGTTGAAATCATCAAGGGTAAAATCAGGTGCTTTTGCATTCAAATCAACTTTTGGCATACCACCCCAGGCACTCTCTTTGTAAGTAAATATTAGAGTAAATTTTCTAACGCTGCATCTATCTTAGGGTAGAGAAATTCAAAGCCCATTGCCTGCAAACGTTTTGCCACAGCATTCTGACCCTCAAGGATGACCGTGCTCATTTCTCCAAACATGATCTTGAGCACAAATGCGGGCACAGGAATGAATGATGGTCTATGCATGGCTTTTCCAACGGCGCGGGCGAACTCCCGATTGGTGACAGATTCGGCGCACAGGTTGAAAATCCCTTTTGCACCCGGATTGTCGAGCAGGAAACGGAGCGCTCTAATCGCATCCGCGAGGTGGATCCATGAGAACCACTGCCTGCCTGAGCCGAGGCGACCGCCAACGAAAAACCTGAACGGGAGGAGCATGCGCGGCAGCGAGCCTTTTGCGGCATGCAGTACCACCCCTGAGCGGGCGGCAACCCAGCGAACCCCTAATTCCTCAACGGGACGGGTGCTGGCTTCCCAGGCGCGGGTTACACTTGCTCCAAAATCATCGCCATAATCATCACTTTCGTCAAAAACCCTGTCTTCACTCATGCCATAAGCGCCAATACCAGACATTTGGACAAACACGGCAGGCTTGTGTGAAGCACTGCGGGTAGCCTGGGTGAGAGCATTACCAGCATTCACACGGCTTTGGATGATCTCCTGTTTTTGCGCGAACGTCCAGCGCTTGACACCGATGCTCTCGCCGATTAGATTTACGACTGCATCCGCCTGCTCTATTTCGGCTGCCCAGGTACCCAAAGTACGGGTATCCCAGTGGACAAAGCGCACCCGGGGAGATAAGGATTGCGATGCGTTCACGTTGCGGGTGAGGATGATCACCTCATGCCCGTCGCGAACAAGATCGGCTGTTAACGCACTGCCGATGAAACCACTGCCACCGGCAATTAATACTCTCATTTAGCCTCCGATTTCTCGAAATCAGCCCTTACAAATTTATAATAACAAACTTGTTGTAAGTTGTCAATATGTTGTCCATATATATCTTGACAATTTCTGTACAATTCTGTATAATCTGGACAAGATTTGAGGAAAGCAGGTATTTTATGATCGCTCGTACACCCCTCTACAGTCTTAGTGTTGTTCTGCGTGAAACCGGCTTGAAGCCGGATGTTTTGCGTGCCTGGGAGAGGCGTTATCAACTCCCCCTCCCGCAACGCTCTGCCGGCGGCCATCGCCTCTACTCTGAATACGATATCGAAACAATCAAATGGTTGAAGGCACACCAGGCAGATGGTTTATCCATCAGCCTGGCCGTGCAATTGTGGCGTGAAATATCCCTTACCTCCGACCCGCTGGAAAATGAACCTCACGAGATATCACTGCGTGTCCAGCCAGACCTTGCAGAACAGAACAAAATTGAAAATTACAGGGATTCCTGGGTGTTGGCTTGCTTGGCTTATGATTCACACAAGTCTGAAGAAACCCTTAACCTGGCTTTTGGCATATACCCAATTGAAGCGGTCTGCACTCACGTTCTCCAGGAAGGATTAAGCCAGATTGGAAACCTGTGGCAAACAGGCAAGGCCTCTCCCCAACAAGAACATTTCGCCTCCGCCCTTGCGCAAAATCGCATGCAGGCTCTGATCGCTGCCTCTCCCAATCCTGTGATTGATAAAACGATTTTGGTGGGCTGCCCTCCCGGTGAATTGCACACCTTTCCATTACTCCTGCTCAATTTATTCCTGCGTAGAGAGGGTTATTCTGTGATAAATCTTGGTGCAGATATCCCGCTTGAGCAATTATCGGAATCAATCAGTCAAATACGTCCTGATCTGGTCATCCTTGCTGCACAAAGATTGGCAACAGCCGCCACATTGGAAAACACAGCCATGTATCTATCCGGGCAAAAAGTGCAGCTGGGATTTGGCGGTGCAATCTTTTGTCGCATACCCACCCTTAAGTTGGTGATTGCTGGCCATTACCTGGGTGATTCAATCGAATCGTCGATCTTTGCCATTAAACAATTACTTGCAATTCCCAATAGGGTTTCCCAAAAGGGCATATTTGAGCCACACAACCGGGGGTTAGCACTGCAATATGATGAGAAACGCCCATTCATAGACTACAAAACCGGTGAGTTGCTCAAAGAACAGGCGTATGCTGTCCAAAATCTTAACGAGGTAAATACATTCTTTGGTGACGGATTGTCTGCCGCTCTCTCTCTCGGCGATATCTCTTATATGGAATCCGATTTATTGTGGGTGAATGAATTAATGAATAAACGCAATGGTTCCTCTGCTCTACTTGTTCCTTATCTAAAGGCATACAACAGCGCCATCCACCATGAATTAGGTCAGCTCGCCGCACCTATTACAACCTGGCTGGACCGGATGATCGCTCAATTATTAATGTGAAGGAGAAATAATGAAACTGAAACAACATTTAGATTTTAACCAACCAGCACCCGACCTGTCCTTCCTCGATACTTCTGGTAAAGAAGTACGACTGTCCAGTTTATGGCAGGCAAAACCACTCTTACTGGCATTCACGCGTCATTTTGGTTGTACCCAATGCAAGGAGATGCTGGATGAACTGGTCAGCAGCCGGAAACGCATTGAAGAATCCGGGCTTTCCATCGCCGTGGTTCTGCAGGGGAGTGTTGAGTCTTCGATTGAATTCGCAAAACGGTTTGCTCCGGGATTGCTGTGCCTGACCGACCCGGAGCGTAAAGCCTACAAGGCTTTCGGGCTGGAGCGCGGAGGGATTTTCCAGACCTTTTTGAACCCAAAAGTATGGGCGGCAATTTCGAGAGCCCGCAAGAAGGGTTATTTTGTTGAATCCCCACCCGAAGGGCAGGATTCCATGCAGATGTCCGGTCTGTTCGTAATCAACCGAGCAGGCAGGATCGTACTGCCGTATTACTTTGACCATATTGCCGACCACCCCAAACTGGAATTGTTATTATCCGGTGTCCTTTCTACGCGCTGGGACAAGCCTTTTGATGGGCCTGTGGGTCCAGGCATAAAGAAACAATAAACATAGGAGATATAAGATGTTAAAGAAATTATTCGTAGTAGTAGTAGCAGCACTTTTTACTCTTTCTACCCTGGCAGCCTGCTCAACACAGGTGGAGGAGACTCCAATAGTTGTAAATGAGAATACCCCGGCAGCAGTGATCGCAGAAGGACGCCTTCTCCCTTCCAGAAGCTTGGAACTATCCTTCACGACCAGCGGTAAAGTGGTGGAAATACTGGTCAAAGATGGTGACCTGGTTACCGAAGGGCAGGAACTTGCCCGGCTGGAAAAGTCACCAGAGGCGGTATTGGCAATAGCCAGGGCTAAACAGGAATTGCTGGCGGCGCAGCAGGCACTTGCTGATCTAGAAGAACAGGATGATCCGGATGTCGATGATGTGGCTCTGGCGAACGCGCAGTTGGAAACTGCAGAAGCATCTCTCGAGAGCGCACGCGCATTCGAAAATGCTGCCGTCTTGAAGGCCAATATGGGCGGAACGATAGTAGACCTTGATCTGCAGGTTGGTCAAAAGGTCACCCCCGGGATCGCGGTTGGATCCATTGCAGACTTCTCCTTCTGGGTGGTGAAAACCGAAAACCTGACTGAGACAGAAGTGGTCAACATCGCAGTGGGGGCTCCTGTTGAGATTACCCTGGACGCAATCCCAGGCGTGAGCCTAACCGGCGAGGTCGCTCACATCAATGCCCGCTACGAAGAAAAACGCGGCGATATCATTTACACCGTCACCATCAACCTAACGCAAACTGATCCCCGCATGCTGTGGGGAATGACCGCCGCTGCGCGTTTCATCCAGTAAGGAAAGAGAATCCATGCGAAAAACACTCTCCCTTGCCAGTTACCTGGCACTCAAAGAAGTCTGGCGGAACCGCGGCAGATTCCTGCTCGTCAGCCTGGTCATCGCGCTCATCACCTTGTTGGTATTGTTCATCGCCGCATTAGGTGAAGGCTTGGGCAACGGCAACCGCGAATACATCTCCAAATTGGGTGGCGAGTTGATTGTCTACCAGGCGAAATCTGATTTCCTCATTCCCGCCAGCCGTCTCGGCCGCGACCGCCTGGCAGCCCTTCGCCGTGTGGACGGCGTGGCAGATACCGGTATGCTTGGCACTGCCAATGCCACACTAATATTCGACGCTAATACCGAACCCCTTAAAGTTGCCCTGCTGGGTGTTGAACCCGGGCATGTGGGGGAACCTGCTGTAGTGCAGGGGCGGCAGCTCAGTACTGACCTGGCAGAAGAAGTGATCATCGACCGCAGCACCGCTCTGCGCACTGACCTTGTAGTCGGCGATGTGATCACGTTGCGCGTAACGCAGGGAACCGAAGACGAATTTTACAAGCTGCGCATCGTGGGTGTTTCTGATGGCCAGCAGTACTCCCTGCAACCATCTGTCTTTGTGCCCTTTTACACATGGGACCGCATCAGGCCTAAATCGGAAGCCGAGGTTAACAACTCCAACCCGGTTGCCAATGTACTGCTGGTGAAGCTTGAAGATCCCACAACTGTGGAACAGGTCACGCAAGCCATCACAGCCCAGGTGAAGAACGTTGAAGTAGCCACACTGAAGCAGGCGATCTCTGCCCTGCCCGGGTACACTGCCCAACAAAGCACGCTGAACACACAGGGCGGCTTTACACTTTTCATCGGCATCCTGGTGATCGGCGGATTCTTCCAGATCCAAATCCTGCAAAAGGTTGCCCAGATTGGTGTGCTCAAAGCGATCGGCGCTTCCAACCCGGTTGTCGGACTGGCATCCATCATCCAGATCACTGTGGTCACGATCATCGGCGTCGCCATTGGGGGTATCCTGACGTTCCTCTTTTCACTCAGTTTCCCTCCAACGGTGCCGATCGTGTTCAATGGCACGACCTCAGCCATCGCGCTGATCGCGCTGCTGTTGATCGGTCCCCTTGGCGGGCTGGTATCCATCCGTTACGCGGTGCGTATTGAACCGCTGAAAGCATTGGGGCTGGCATGATGAACACCTACGCTCTCGAAACCAAATCAGTGGTCAAGACCTACCAGACAGACTTCGGCATCATCCAGGCTGTGGACGATGTGTCTCTCAGGGTGGCTGCGGGCGAGTTTGTGGCGCTGGTGGGGCCCAGCGGATCCGGCAAGACCACCATGCTCTCCATCCTGGCAGCATTACTGCAGCCCTCTGCGGGGCAGATCCTGCTGGATGGTGAAGATCTGGCAGGCATGAATGACACCAAACGTGTGGCCATGCGGCGCGAGAAGATCGGGTTTACCTTCCAGGCGAACAACCTGGTGCCCTACCTGAGCGCGGTGGAGAACGTTGAGCTTATGCTCAGGCTCAACAACCGGCTGGATAAGGCCGGCAAACTGCGCGCGCGGGAACTGCTAGCACGCCTGGGTTTGGGTGAAAGGCTGCACAACCTCCCGGGGCAGATGTCCGGCGGGCAGCAGCAACGCGTGGCAATCGCGCGGGCGTTGATTCACAATCCCAGCCTGGTACTGGCAGATGAGCCCACTGCCAGCCTGGATACAGAACGCGCCTACCAGGTGGTCGAGACCTTCGCCGGGTTGATCCATGAGCAGAAACGCGCCGGGATCATGGTGACGCATGACCTGCGCATGTGTGCTTATGTTGACCGCGTGCTGCAGATGCAGGACGGCAAACTGGTGAACATTTACACTGGCAAAGAGGAGATCACCAGCTTCATCAATGGCGGTTCCCGGGAATAGCCCGCAACTATTGAGTAGAAGTGAAACCACCCTGGAAGCAAGTTCCAGGGTGGTTTCGAATTAAATACGGGGGGTTATACGGATTCTTTGGCCGCTTCAGGTTTGGGCAAGCGCTTTTCGGGGATGACCAGGGAGAGAACATTCTTGATGCCGAGGGTGGCGACGAGGTTGTAGAGGAAGGCGATGAAGCCGATGCTGATGATGGTGCCGCCGATGATGGCAGCCAGGGTGAAGGGAGTGAATTCACCGCCAGTGTAGAGGGTGCGGCGCAGCATGCCTTTTGAACCAGCCCAACCCATGGCGTAAGCCATACCCACGGATCCGATCAACCAGAACCACAGATGCACGTTGATCAATTTCTTGTACTTGAACTCCAGTCCGGTGAGCATGGGTACCAATGCGTAGATGACCGAGAAGAGCATGGTGCCCACACCAGTGAGGAGGAAGGTGTGCGCGTGCAGGGCAACCACCCACTGGGTGTTGTGGAAGATCATATTGAGCCCCACATTAGCCTGGATGAGCCCGGCGATGCCGCCCATGACAAAGCCGAACATGGACCCGAGCACAAATTTCATCGGCGGAGACATCTTCACCGGGCGGGCCTGCCAGATAGTCATAAGAGAGACGAATATGGTGAGCCCCATGGTGAAGTACTCCCCCCAGGTGATGAGCTGCCCGGAGAGCAGTTTCATCCACATGGGCTGGGAGGTATCCCCCAGCAGGTGATGGCTCCAAACGCCCATGGAGACCAGCAGGTCGACCATGATGACGGTCTTGACCACGTTGGCTCCGTAGAGGGGACGCCCGGTGAGCAGCGGTACCAGGAGGTACCACACTCCGGCGGTGTAGATGAGGGCGTTGCCGTCCGCCACCATATCCAGCCCCCACCAGTAGACATTCTTGAAGATGAGCGCATCCACCGCCAGGGGGTTAAGCGGATTGCCAAAGAGGGCAAAGAGACCATAGACAAGAATGAGCACGCCTGCGGAAAGGAGGACAATGGCGTTGATGACGGTATCAATGGAGCCGCGGGCAACCGCCACGATGAATACCGGCATGCCGTTGTAATCCATGTTGACGGCTTTTTTATCCTCTTTGCCGAGCAACTTCATCAGACGGGGGATGCCAAAGGCAGCGCGCAGGAATTGACCGAGAGTATAAGAACCCTCGCCGTTTTTGCTCAGGACGGTCTTGAAGATGTTATAGGAGAAGAGGAGGATATTGACCATGATGGCGGCGGCACCGAGCATGAAGAAGACGCTGCCGAGTACGGGTACACGGTCAAAGGCAACTGGCAGAGGCCAGTAAAGGGTGTAGAGCGCGTTGAAGAGACCGAAGAAGCCGGATGCCCAGCACACCATCACCCCGACGATCTGCAGCCAGAAGTTGGTGACCACCAGTTTGGGGTGCTTGACCGGTTTCTTGATGAGGAAGGGCACGAGGAAATAGAATGCACCGAAGACAGCCATATAGACAAAGCCGTAAATGCCCACGATGGGGTGCGCGGTGAGCATGGCGTAATACAGTTCGGGGGTCGTCGGTTCAATATCACCAGGGCGAATCGAGTTGAGGAAGGTTTCCATGCCGTGCAGCGAGTCGATATCGTACTGCTGGGTGCGCATGAGCATGCCTTCGAATCCTGAAAGCGCCAGGAAGAGGAGAGCCACCACCGCGAAGCGCAGGGTCCATTTTTCCATCCAACCAAGTTTATTCATGGGGGCCTCCTCCTTATTTCACCGCGATCGCGTCACGCACGACCATGTCTGAATGTTTGGGTCCGGAGTACTCGGTGGAGCGCACATCGTACATGCCGGACTCGTCGAACTTCCAAATGATGGTGTTTTCCCGGCCGGGGAGCACCTGCATCTGGAAGACCATGCTGTTGTCCTGGCGGAAGACGCCAAAGCCGTAAGTGACATCAGCGGAGGTGGCGGAGAACTGCACGTACTCGCCAACCTTGACCTCCACCGGAGACTCCATGGTGATGACGTTGTCCGCGTACGACACCTTGACCACCTGGGCGGGAACGGGGTTCTGCCACAGCTGCCAGGTCTGCCAGGGGATGAGGGAGGAAAGCGTGACCGCATTGACAATGACAAAGACAACAATCAAAATGTAAAGCCACCTTCGTTCTGCTTTTTCCATCTTATTTGCCTTTCTCCTTTACCAGGAATGCAAAGATGAAGAAAAATACAGCAACGAGCGCGACGAGGGCTGTATAAATCCACCACACCACTTCGGATAAATGCATGATGTCCTCCTTACTTGAATTAGGTGCCTGTAAAACCAGAAAGATTGTAGCAATCTAATTGTACAAACTCCATGACATTAATCAAGTGGGTGAGAGAAATGATATAATTTGCCTGTCCGATAGGACCCGTAGCTCAGTGGTTAGAGCGCGCGGCTCATAACCGCTTGGTCGCAGGTTCGATCCCTGCCGGGTCCACCTTCCATTGCCAATTTACATTTTGGTCGCAGGCACCCGGAGGGGTGTAATATTCCCCTCTCGCTCCGCTCGGGGGTGCAACAACCGCTACGATCCCTGCCAGGTCCACCTTCCATTGCCAATTTACATTTTGGTCGCAGGCACCATTTACCCACAGGGCACTCCGCGGGTGTAATAATTCGATCCCTGCCGGGTCCACAAAACCATTGAAAAGGTTTTTTCAATGGCTTTTTATTAAATAGATCGAAATCCTCTTTCAATAAATTGTTTTTGTTTTATTTTAAAAGTGGGAACGAATGGAAAGCGAATGTTTTTTGACTTCAAAAAGTAGCAAAGCGGTTCGAATTGTTTCCTTGAATCAAAAAGATTCAATTAGAATACTTACCCATTAACCTGAGAATATTTGGCGGCATTGCAACACACATTATAGCACATAAGTTCTATAATTGTCAAGTGTTTTTAGAAATTTTAAGGTAACTCATAATTTTGGGCGGTTAACCGATTTTCTTTTTTAGCGAGGACTTTGTATAATTATTTGGATGGGGAGGGAAAGCAAATGTTCAACCTTTTTATGAAGAAGCTCGCCACGGATACATCAGCAGAAGAGATCAGCAGGATCAAGACGCTCCTGGCGCATAACAGCATCAAGTTTGAGGTGATGATCGCCCGCGGAGGAACGGGGTCAAGGTATGAGAGCCACACCAATCTGCGGTCCAGCCCGGTGATGCATGGGATAGCCCCTGAACCGGTGTTCATTTACACAGTTTACGTGAAGCACAAAGACTATGCCCGTGCCAGGCAGTTGGTTTTAGGGGCGTAGTTTTTTAAATAAGCGAACAATTATTGGTGGGTTTTCAACCCACCCTACCCGCTTAGTACCAAGAGTGGTGCGGCAGTGCCGCACCCTACACACTTTGATGACATACATATTTCTGCCTATAAGGAGTCAAAAAATGTCAGATAGCTGTTCTTTTCTTCACAAAAAACACGTCTTGGAAGCAAAAGTAACAGGTTCCAACCTACCGTTAATTCGATGTTTAAGGTGTCGACGCCAATGGGATCACTACGGCTACGAAAGAATTCCATCCTTATTCAAAAGCTGGAAAGCATGGGAGGCTTCAGCAAGCACTCTTTCTCAATCACCTGAATACGGACTTTCCAAATTCATCACTTTGCATGCGGATGAACTTAATCCCGTGCTGGTAGAGTATGTTATCAAATCACTCAAAATACAGGATAAGGATACAATCGTTGCACTTCGTGAGATGGGGAAGGAAAAGCGATTTAATATTGCCAATCAGCTGTTCAAATAAAAAGTGACCTGCCCCCAAAAACTGATCCAAGAAATAGTGGGTAATAATTAGAAAACTAGAATCGAAATTATTTAGAAATAAATGATTGTGAATTATTGAACCCAAATCGGAATTGAGTATTTATCCGCTTGGTCGCAAGCTCCACACCCCTTGAAGTCAAAACCTAATCACTTGCTCACTTGATGATCTGAAAGAGGCTGCTTTCGTCCTCCGTCCAGAGGCGGATAGCTGGAGAGACAACCTCCCCCTGCAGGCATTACTCAAAATTCCATTTTGATTGTAAAATTTAGCCAGTCTCCGGAAATTCATGGGGGAAATCTATTTTGGCTAAACACTTCAGGATCCCCTTTACCCAGCTTAATTATGAAGCGTGGAAACGCCTGGTCATTACGGCTATTTGCGCGTTCTATCTGCTGCACATCGGCTACGGCATTATCAAGGGCAATTTTTTACCGGATTTTGGCGGGGACTACCTGGCTTTTTGGAGCGCGGGGAAGATCGCGGACGAAAAAGGCTACGCGTTCATTTATGATGCCGAAGAGCAAAGAAAAACGCAAATGGCCGAACTTGAAGCGTACGACGCGCTTTCAGGAGCGTCCTTAAGACCCGCGCCAATACTGCCGATCTTTGTCATTCCGTTCCAGTACCTCTCCAGATTGAACTCCAGAAGCGGATACCTGTTATGGACGGTGATCAACCTGGCGGCGTTGATCGGGTACCTGGTCTTCTTTCAACGGAAAATCCGCGGGGAAAATCAAACATCAGCAAGCGTTAAAAACATCCTGTTTCTGACGTTAATCTCATTCCCTGTTTTTGCCAATTTCGTGCAGGGGCAGGTTAAGGTGCTGCTTGTGATCTGCATGGGCGAGTTTTTGCGGGCGGCACTCTCCAAAAAACCGCTGCCGGCGGGCGCATGGTTGGGGGGATTGCTGTTGAATCCCCAGTTGTTAATCCTCATCATCCCCAGCCTCTTTCTGCTGCGAAACTGGAAGGTGCTCTGCGGGTTCGCGGTTACTTCAATTGGGGTGCTTGGGGGATCCCTGCTGCTATCCGGTTTCGAGGGGATGAGCTCCATGGCGAACTTGTGGACGAACAATATGCCAGGGATGAGCCCGCAAACCATGATGAATTGGCGCATGCTGGGACTGCAGCTCAATTATTATTTTAATTCTTCGTTTGGGTGGGTGATTTCGGGGATAGGGGTAATCTTTACACTGCTCCTTTGCATCAAAATACTGAGGCATAAGGCGCCATTGGGATCAGCGGAATGGGTTGTGGCGGTGGCGGGGATAATGGCGGCCACCTGCGCCGTCACCTGGCACTCGAATATCCCCATGGCGATGGTGCTCATCCCGTTCCTGATATTCCTCTTTGAGAGAAAATTGTTTTCGGACAAACTGGTTTTCTTCTGGGTATGCCTGACGCCGCTCGTTTTTATAGCAGAGTACATGCTGGGATTCATCATCCTAACAGGGGTACTCCCGGACAATTTGGTGTTCACATCATTAATGGGAATAAGCGGTTTAATATTGAATTTGCTGCTTACGGTCGCAGTTTTCAGGCGCTTAAAAGCAATCCAACCCGTTGATCAAACATCACCAGCGTCCATTTAAGACGGCTTAATAGAGGCTGCTGCAATCCATTACCTGATGATCTGGAAGAGATTGCTGTAATCGTCCGTCCATAATTTGATAGCGGTTTGATACCCATCCATCCTGTCCAATTTATCCGCGAGCGCGGGCGCTTCGAAGAGCTGCGGATTGCGGGTGAGCAGCACCCAAATGGATGGGAACGCGGAGGGGTTATCCACGGGCTGACCATATAAGACGGCCATCTCCAGGTCGTAGAACTGCGCCAACTGCCAGAAGACGGGTTTGAAATCAAGGTGATTGTTGCTGATATTGGCAGCGATCAAGCCGTCAGGCGCGAGGTTTTGCAGATAGATGGCGAAAGCCTGGCGGGTAACCAGGTGAACCGGGGGGGCGTCTCCGCTGAAGGTATCCAGAACAAGGATATCAAAATCATTTTTGAGACCTGAGTCTAATTCGTTCTCCAGGGAAATGCGCGCGTCGCCCAGGATGATATCGGT
Organism: uncultured Anaerolinea sp.; assembly: GCA_964533735.1. Classification (GTDB taxonomy): domain Bacteria; phylum Chloroflexota; class Anaerolineae; order Anaerolineales; family Anaerolineaceae; genus UBA6107. The sequence continues at coordinate 243,114 of CAZHMD010000002.1, forward strand.
GTCAGCCTGACTGTCTTCAATGAACGAGTAAAAACCGCCATCGCCGTTCGCCAGGTCAACAATAACCGGATTGATCTCGTAAAGGCGGTAATAATCCCCGGGCTGACCATAAGCCGCCAGGGTGCCGATGCCCAAACCGAGGACTCCCACGCGCAGACCATTTCCATAATGGGGATTGCTCATGATCGCCAGCCCAACACCGCTCTCCCGGCTGTAGTAACTGGTGGGAGTGTCGCGCAAATTCGCATCCAGCCATTGGAACCCGTGAATGGTGGTGCCATGCACGAGCACATTGGCCTTGTGTTGTTCGGCGCCAAATTCCTTCTGCAGGACATTGACCACGCCGTAGAAATTCCTGCTGGCGAAGAGATCTTTGCTGGTTGAAAAGAAAACCAGGTAAATGACTGAACTTGTAACCACCATTGCCATGATCCCGATGAGAACACGGTATATGGAAGCTGACCTTGTTTGCGCCCGCGGAAAGGATAAGATGACAAGCATTATCCCGACGAAAGCCAGCCCGATCTTAAACTCCCAATAGCCGCGGAAAATGAACGGGGCGATGAGATTGACGATTATCCCGCCGATGGCGCCGCCGATGGAGACCATAAGGTAAAAACGGGTAAGATGCGAGGCATGCGGACGAAGGGCATACAGTTCCCCGTGACAGATCATGGTGATGGTAAACAGCAGGAAGTTGTAAATGATTATCTGAATAACGTAGTTGGTTAGCGGATTAAGGTAGATATAGATCAAACCGCCGACCGCCAGCGAAAATAAAATGGTAAAGATCTGGCGCTGGTACCAGCGCTTGCTTGAAAATGCCAGAACAAATGAAAACAGGTAGATGCCCAGGGGAAGGACCCAGAGGAAGGGGATCACCGCCACCTGTTGGGCAATCTCATTGGTTACAGCCAAGAACATGAGGCAAGCCAACGCACTCAAGACGATCCACAGGAACTGGCTGCCTTTTTTGAGTTTTTGCGTGACCTCAGGAATTGGGTCGTTTTCAACAGGGGTTGTCGCCTGGACATTGCGCTTTAGCTGGAGGGCGTTATAAGCAGCAATGAGCACGAAGAGGAGGTAACCGCCTGCCCAAATCCAACCCTGGCTTTGAATAGTGAGCATGGGTTCGATGACGACCGGGTAGAGGATCAACCCAAGGAGGGAACCGATATTGGACAGCGCATACAGCCAGTAAGGGGAACGCCCGGGGTTTTTGCGGCTAAACCAGGCCTGCATAAGCGGGCTATTGGTGGATAAGACAAAGAACGGCAGCCCCACGCTGATGGTGAGGAGGAAAAAAATGTAAAGGAAGGGGGAGGTGATACTCTCAGGCTTCCAGGCTGAGGCCGGCGTGATGGGCGAAGGCCAGACGTTCCATAAATAAATGACCAGGCAAACAGAAATCCCCATGAGGATGAGGTGAATGATGGTCTGCCTTTGAGTGGTTTTTCGTTTTACCAGCCAATTGGCATAAGCATAACCGCCCGTGAGGGCGATCTCAAAAAAGAGCATCGCGGAGGTCCAGACCGACGGGGTGCCGCCAAACCAGGGGAGCAGGGTTTTTGAAATGATGGGCTGGATTTGGAAGAGAAGGAAAGCGGAGAGGAAAATGGAAAGCGCGAAGTTGAGCATGGGACCACCTTGTTCCTGTTTTTGTGGATTAATTTTATTATACCCATTGGAACGTATTCACAGCTTTCCGGGCTACCAATTTAACAAGAATGTATACTGCTGACGTGATGCTGTCTGCGGTTGATCACCGAAATATCTCCGGCGTTTATAATCAGGACATGAGTTGATTACTGTGGAGGGAAACATGGCAACCTGGATCGTGCATTTACGCATCGCGGAAGCAATCCTCGAAACAATCCCGGGGCTGGATGCCGCGAGCTTCGCGGTGGGGAACATTGCCCCTGACTCAGGCATGCCGGACGAAAAATGGGAAACTTTCACCCCGCCCGGAGAAGTGACGCACTTCAAACTATCCGGCAATGAGAGTTTTGAGCTGGCGGATTTGACTTACCAGCGGCTATACCTGGCAGACCTGCCCTGGCCGGGAACTGACGCCGCGCGCTATTCCTTCCTGCTGGGGTATTTCTGCCATATTGTCACAGACAACCTTTGGTACCAGTGGATCGGTGAACCCACCCAGAAGCGTTTCAAAGCCAACTTCGAAGCTGACAAGGACTTCATCTGGGAGGTCAAGAAAGACTGGTACGGGCTTGATTTTGAATACGTGCGCAGCCATCCAGATTCAATCTATTGGCGGGTGTTCATGGAATGCGATTACCCGGTGAACTACCTGGATTTCCTGCTGCCGGAGGGAGTGCGGCAGCGCATCGCGCATATCAAGACCTATTACCAGCGAGAGGATGAGCACGCGCGTGAAGTGATCAACCGTGAAAGGGTTTACCTGACGCGGACACAGGTGGAGCAGTTCGTTTCAGGCGCGGCGGCGCTGCTCGCGTACTGGTTCGCAAACCAGGTGCAACTGGAACCTGTTGAAAAGGCAACCTCCATCCTCGAGATCGTTGATCCCCGGCAGTTTTGCGAAATGACCCTGTAAAGTCTTTCCCACAACCTGTGATATGTCAGCGCCCGCGAAGTAAGGCGAATGGCGAATGGCTGCGGGGACACTGGTATAATCCAGGCGATGCTTGAAGAATTGTTCATCTGCGTGGATGTGGAAACAGCCGGACCGACGCCCGGGCAATTTGCGCTGCTTTCCATCGGCGCGTGCCTGGTGGATGACCCCACGGTCACATTTTATGCTGAGCTGCAGCCGGACAGTGAAACCACCTCCCCCGAAGCGATGGCAATTCACGGGTTGAGCCTGGAAGACCTTAAGCAAAACGGTCTCCCGCCGCAGGAAGCCATGCGAAAATTTGCCGCGTGGGTGAAAGGGGTTACCCCTGAAACGCACAAAGCCATCTTCGTGGCGCTCAACGCCCCCTTTGATTGGATGTTCATCAATGAATACTTCCAGCGCTACCTGGGCGAAAATCCCTTTGGTCACAGCGCCCTGGATATAAAAGCCTACTTTATGGGGCAAACCGGGGTTAACTGGGGAGAAACCTCTCTCAAGCACATTTCTTCCCATTTCCTTGAGGAGCATCCACTGGCGCACAATGCGCTGACAGACGCCCTGGAGCAAGCTGAAATTTTCCGCAAGATACTGGCACAGAGTCCCAAATACAATCGGGCTGATTAATCGTCAACTCCAGGCAGACAATCCCCTTACAATTTGCTATACTGCTATTTAATTAACCGTTGTGTTATTGCACAGGAGGTTTACTCATGGCAAAGGCAAAACAAGACCAGCAGCAGGATCTAAAGAGGATCATCGAATCTGCCAACCGCCTCGGTGTTGGCATTGATGAGGAAGAAGCCCTGCAGTGGCTGACGAGCATGGCAGCCACCAAGGACGCAGACGACATCACTCTCAACACACGCACCGGCGTTTTCGGCAATTCCATTACCATGCTGGATTTCAGTGACAAGGAACTAGAATACTTTAAACGGATTGGCAGGATCGTGGAATTTCCGGATATCCCGGGTGAAGTGGAGACCGCGCTGGCGTTATCGGGTTCCTCCGCCCAGTCGAAGATCCAGACCTACCCCGGAGATTGTGATTATTTTGAACGCATTAATATCATCGCCCCTGAACGCGAAAAGGCATGCGCCATCCTTGCGCGCATCATGCGGGAAAAAGCGCTCAATTTTATGCAGGGACCAAATTACCAGTTGATCGAGATCAAGTTCGGCAACTTCCCCGAAGAAATGGTGATCGGTGAATACAAAGCCCGGGCTGGTTCACCAATCGCCTGGCGGGCAGACCAGGTGAAGGAAGGCAAGATCGAGGGATTCCGCCCTGACGGCAGCCCGGTGACCATAACCTGGGATTCGGTTTGCAACGACCCCGGCTGGTGCAAGCTGGACTGGGTGGTGGCTGACCCGATCCGCAAGCAGCTCTCGAATGCCAGCAATATGCTCGACGTCACCTGGGAAGCCCCAGATGGGTCGATCACTCCGTTGGACGGATATCTCGATCCATACTTCCAGGAAGTCTACCTGGACGCAACCTCGGTGCCCATTTTCTCCAAACTGTCGCAGCATGTCTCCGCCAATGCGCTGGATGAATACGTGACGGCGCTGACCAAGGAAGTAAAAAAGTACCTCACCAAGGATATTAATTACGGCAAGGTGGCAAAAAGGATGTACAACATCTTCCGCCTCACCGGCAGGTATGAAGAAGCCAGTTTCCTGCGCGAATTGTTTGATGAACCCGCCACCATGCTTTACCAGGTCTGGTCGCTCATCCGCACGATCGATGATGCCAGTACGCCAGGGTCGAGCATCACGCGCGAACAACTGGTGGAATCCACCGACCAGTTGATCATGGCGGTGATCAAAGCGCTGGAAGGCGTAGAAGAGACGGAGATCGTGAGCCACCTGTTAAGGCTGCGCGACGCGCTCTCCAACCCGCAGGGGAAACAAGTGCTCACGCATGAGGCTGAAACTGCCCGCGGGATGGTCATCAACCTGGTGAACAACTTCTTCTATGAAAGGCTGGTGGCGCTGCCGACGATCAAGGATTATATGGAGGAAGTCAGCGCTGAACATTGAAAGAAAAGCGCATGAAATGGAAAATAACGCTGGCGGGAGGAAAGGGTTGAGTACTTACCTGTTCATGGGAGTGATCGGCGCACTGCTCACGGGGATAGCCATTGGCGCGCAATCTACGCTGAGCAGCCGGGTGGGTACCATCATCGGCAGCATACGCACCGGGGTGCTGACCAACTTCATCGGAGGTGTGCTCGCCGGTTTGATCCTGGTCGTGCTGCTGATCATCAACGGCAAGGCGTATATCAAGATCCCGGCGGTGGCAACACTGCTGCTGGTGATTGCCGGCGCGCTGGGGATCATGATCATCACGGGTGTGGCGTTTTCGCTGCAGAGAGCGGGGGTGGCTGCCGGACTGGCAACCATCATCCTCGGGCAGATGGTCATCTCGCTGGTGGCAGACGCGCGCGGCTGGGGCGGCGCAGAACCCATCCCGGTGACGCTTCCGCGGGTTTTGGGGCTGGTGGTAATGGCAGCGGGCGTTTACCTGCTGCTGCCCAAACGCTGATCAAGGAAAAATGATGCCTAAAGTGTCGCAAAAAACACCTCAGGGATTTGCCGTAGAACTCTACTTTGACGCCAAAACTGAAAAATCGATATTAGCATTCCGCGATGCCTTCTACAAGGAAGGGATCAAGCCCGTGCTCGGCAGCCTCGGCGACCGTCCGCACATCAGCCTGGCAGTCTTCGCGGATATTGACCAGGCTTGCCTGCAGGATCTAACGCGGGAGTTCGCCGCAAAGATGAGCACCTTCCCGGTTGAGCTATCCGCCATTGGCACCTTTCCGACACCGGATAACGTGCTCTTTATCATCCCTGTGCCAACCATCAGGCTGCTGAAAATTCACCGGGAATTCCACGAACAACTGAAGTGCGCAGCCATCCGTTCATCCTCGTACTACCATCCGGGCAAGTGGGTGCCGCACTGCACGATCGAGTTCGAACTACCCGACAGGCAGTTCCAAAAAGCGCTCGGGACTGCCCAACAACTGTTCCAGCCGATCAAGGGGGAGTTCCATAGCCTGGGTATCGTATCTTTCCGGCCGATCCATTATGTTTCGGAATATCAGTTTAAGAAAGAGGAAAAAAATGTCAAACATGCCATATCAACCTGACCCTGAAAAAGTAGCCAGAGCGGCAGAAAGATCGAAAACGCGCGCCGAACAATACGTGCGCGATCCGGAAAAATCCAGGGAACTATTGGATCGGGCGTACAAGAAAACGGGGGCTTATGAGAAGAGTAACGGCGCCCTGCCCGATTTTTGGCGCGACATTAAGACACTGATGCGCATGCTCAAGGCTTATACACGCAAGGAATATACCCGTATTGCCTGGGGTTCTCTCCTTTCAGTGGTGGCAGGCATCATCTATTTTGTTTCCCCGATCGACCTGCTGCCGGACTGGTTCCCCCTGGCGGGTTTTGTGGATGATGCTGCCATCCTGGTGTTTTTGATCTCACAATTACGCGGAGACCTGGCAAGGTTTGCAGCCTGGGAGGATGCCAGAGCAGAAAAACCCCCCAGCCTCGATATTATCGATATTTAAAGTTTTCTTACTGGTTGCGCGAGGAGAGATGAGATGAAAAGACAACAGCTCCTGGTGAAATGTTTTGGCATATTGGCCGCGGGATTAATCCTTTTTTCGCCAATCACCACATTGACCGTGCGCGCCCAGGAGGGTGAAGCCCCTGAAACGGTGACCATCGCCGGTACAATGCAGTCGGAATTAGGCTGCAGCGGCGACTGGATGCCAGGCTGCGAACTTACGTACCTGGTGTACGACACGAATTCCGATATATGGAGCGGCAGTTTCAATGTCACTCCGGGGAACGACCAGGACAAGAACGGTGCGCGATACAAGGCGGCGCTGAACGGCACCTGGGATGTGAACTTCGGCAGGAACGCCAGCCAGGGCGGCTCCGATATTCCTCTGGTGGTGGATGCCCCGATACTGGTCACTTTCCATTTTGATAACAAATCTCACCTCATCGCAGATGACTACAACACCCCCATTATCACCGCCACGGGGGACTTCCAGACGCAGCTGGGCTGCACAGCGGATAACGATCCCGCATGTTTGCGGGGGTGGCTCCAGGACGCGGATGGTGACGGAAGTTATGCGTTTGTCACAAAATCCATTAAGGCGGGCGAGTACTCGGTCTCTCTGTCCATCAGCCAAAAAACGGTGACCACTTCCACTGAAGCGGTTGCCTTTACAGTCCCTGCGGATAACACGGAGATGTATTTTGGGTATGACATGGTGAAAAAAGAATTAATTGTGAGCTCCAGCGGCGCACCCAAAGGCAGCCTGGCCAAGCAAAAAGCCATCTGGGTCAACCAGGACACGCTCATCTGGAATGTGGTTGGATCCCCCAGGTATACGTATGCTATTTATTATTCCCCCAACGCTGAACTTGAATTGACCGCCAGCGGGGTTACCGGAGGAGAAACAATTCCACTTACCTTCAGTAAAGCCGGACCGGGCGGGGATGTGCTTGCAAAACACCCATACCTCTCGGGATACTCAGCCTTTAAGATCGATGCGGCTGAATTTGGCAAGATCCCCGACGCCCTGCGTTCCCAGCTGGCAGTGGTTGTAATCGATGACAAGGGGAAAGTGGTGGATGCCACGGGCATCCAAACCGCGGGCGCGCTGGACGCGGTGTATGGGTATGACGGTCCGCTCGGAATCACATTCGAAGAAGGCAGCCCGGTGATCCGGTTGTGGGCGCCAAGCGCCAGGTCGGTATTGCTCTGGCTGTCTGATGACCCGCAGATAAATCCAGATGCGGGCGTCATTATGACCCGCGACGATGCCACCGGTGTGTGGAGTGCTAAAGGTGACGCCACCTGGCTGGGCAAGTATTACCAATACGAAGTGGAAGTGTACGTACCGAAAACCGGCAAGATCGAGAAGAATATGGTGACCGATCCCTATTCGGTCAGTCTTTCCACCAACAGCCTGCGCAGCCAGATTGTGGACCTGAGTGACGCAGCGCTGAAACCGAATGGATGGGATACGCTTGTAAAGCCTGCCCTGGATGCGCCTGAAGACAGCGTGATCTATGAACTGCATATCCGCGACTTCAGCATCAGCGATCCTTTAGTGCCGGAGGAATACCGGGGTACCTTTAAAGCCTTTACCTTCAAGAATTCGCTTGGCATGCAGCACCTTAGAAGGCTGGCAATGGCAGGCCTGACCACCGTGCACCTGCTGCCGGCTTTTGATATTGCCAGTGTGGATGAAGACAAATCCACCTGGTCTGATGTGGACGAAAAACTTCTCGCCAGCTATGCTCCGGATTCCGACCAACAGGCGCTGGCGGTTTCACTGGTCAAGGGGACGGATGGCTTTAACTGGGGCTATGACCCTTACCATTTCACCACCCCCGAGGGGAGTTACGCCACCAATCCGGAAGACAGTACACGCGTCCGCGAATTCCGCGAGATGGTGCAATCGCTGAACACTTCCAACCTGCGCGTGGTGATGGATGTCGTTTACAACCACACCTCGCAAAGCGGGCAGGAGGCCAAGTCTGTTCTGGACAAGGTCGTGCCGGGATATTACTACCGCCTGGATACTGAAGGCAACGTGACCACCAGCACCTGCTGCCAGAATACTGCCACCGAAAACCGCATGATGGAAAAGCTGATGATCGATTCTGTGGTCACCTGGGCGCGGGAATACAAGGTGGATGGTTTCCGCTTTGACCTGATGGGCCACCACATGCTGAGCAACATGCAGGCGGTACGGGCAGCGCTCGACAGCCTGACGCTCGAAACAGACGGCGTGGACGGGAAAGCCATAACCATCTATGGTGAGGGCTGGGATTTCGGTGAGGTAGCCGGCAACGCCCGCGGCATCAACACCACGCAGTTGAATATTGGCGGAACGGGAATCGGCGTTTTCAACGACCGGTTGCGCGACGGCGTGCGCGGAGGGAATCCGTTTGACGATCCGCGGCTGCAAGGATTCAGCACAGGTATGGCGATCAGCCCAAATGCGGTTGAGGTGCGGACACCTGAGGCGCAGGAAGAGAAACTACTCGATTACACCAACTGGATCAAGATCGGCATGGCAGGCAACCTGAGCGCGTATACCATTGTTAAAGCCAATGGCGACCTCGTAGATGGCGCTCATGTTTTATACAGCGGCAAACCAGCCGGTTACACGCTCGACCCGCAGGAAAACATCGTTTACGTTTCGGCACATGACAATGAAACGCTGTTTGATGCCATCCAGCTGAAAGCCAGCGCGGAAGACGACCTGCAGGTGCGCATCCGCATGAACAACCTGGCGCTAAGCATCCCCATGCTCAGCCAGGGTATCCCATTCTTCCACGCCGGCGACGACATCCTGCGCTCAAAGTCGCTGGACAAGAATTCGTACGACTCCGGTGACTGGTTCAACCGCATCGACTGGTCTTACAGCAGCAATAACTGGGGCGTCGGTCTGCCTATCGAAGGCAGTGCCAACCGGGAATTCTACGCACCATTGCTCGCAGACAAATCGCTGGTACCCATCCAGGGCGACATCACCAACGCGGCTGTGGTTTTCCGCGAATTCCTGGCGATCCGCAAGAGCTCACCAATGTTCCGCCTGCAAACTGCCGACCAGGTGATGCGCATGCTAACGTTCCTGAATAATGGTGCGGAGCAAAAGAGCGGTTTGATCGTGATGAAACTGGAGGACACTGACAACCTGGACGCGAAATTCAGCGAAATCGTAGTGCTGATCAATGGCAACCATGAGCCAGTGAGTTTTAGCGACCCGTCACTTTCAGGGAAGGCGTATACACTCCACCCTGTGCAGAAGAATTCCTATGACCGGGTGCTGTTGAAAGCCAAATATGATAGCGGCAGCAATGCGTTTACAGTTCCCGGCATCACCACAGCAGTGTTCGTGCTCGAAAGACCACAAGTAAGCGAAACAAAAACAACCTCAACTTCAGCGTCGTTATTGCCAATCATCATCACTGGCGCAGGACTGCTCCTGTTGGCCGGTGTACTCTACTGGATCATCAGAAAGAGAAGTGAAAAAGGAGCAAAATGACGGTCCCCATCACTCCTGAGCTCCACCGTGAACTTGCTGTAAGCCTATTTAATGATGTATGGGTGTTGTTGGACAATAAGAACCGCACGCGCGAGGAGGGAGAGCGGATGATCAATGCTGCTCACGCTTCCCTGTACCATTGGAGCCTGGTGGGTGAGGTGATAAACCTGGCCAGGGGAGAATGGCAGGTATCGCGTGCCTACAGCGAATGCGGTCGAGCTGAAGCCGCAATCCACCATGCCAATAACAGCCTGCAAATCTGCACTCAAAACAAAATCGGCGATTTTGACCTGGCATTTGCCTATGAAGCACTGGCGAGAGCCTTCATGGTAAGCGGTGATGGACTGCGGTCGAATGAGTATATGCATAAAGCAACCCAGGCGGCACAGGCAATCTCCAAAAAAGAGGATAAAGAATATCTCCTGAGTGAACTGGAAACGATCAAGAATGTATAACAATTCGGAGAGATTTGCTCTATAATAAAAGGCGTATCTATTAAAGGAGGACCAATGCACAAACGATTATTAGTAATTGCCACACTCATCATCATTTCTACATTTGTTTTATCAGCCTGCGGAGTGGCTGGACAGTTGTCCAATGTCAGCGACAGGGGGAAGGCCTTCATGGCAGCCCTGCGGGATGGAGATCATGCAGCCTCATGGAGCATGCTCACACCCGCCGTACAGGAAGAAGTTGGGAGTTACGATGATTGGGTGAATTTTGCCACCCCGCGCAACTTTGACACTTTCTCTTTCAATGCCAATAATATCGAGAACAACAGCGCCCAACTGGACGGTGAAGCGACCCTGGCAGGCGATACGTACCTGGTGACCCTGGTATTGGACAAATCTGGGGACCAATGGTTCGTTTCAGGCATCAATTTCTCATTAAAATAAAACGACCATAAAACAGGCGGAGCAGACCTCTTCGCCTGTTTTTTTTATTATGGAACAAAGAAAGACTCCCCTGTTCTGGAATGCTGCGCGGGATTCTGTTTTTCTTTGGGATACCGGTTCACTTCTTGTATTAAGGAGGCATCACATTGTCAGCTATCCCCCCTCCATTACCCCCATCTGCTCCACCACCCATAGTGCCCCCTGCCGCCACACCGCCTACACCGCCCTTTGCGCAGGGTGAAATTGTGCGCCTGGTTCTTGAGAAGATCTCCCGGAAAACAGGACTGTTTTCCAAGGCAACTTACAGGCTGGTGGTCACGGATAGACGCCTGGTATTCGCCATCCAGGATAAGACCGGTTTGGATATCATGCACCAATCCCCGGAAATTACCCTGGCGCAGAATCCGCTCAATTTTGCAATTCCACTGGATGAGGTACGCAAGATCAACACCTACCAGGCGGGCATGGACGACAGCTCTCCGGATACGATGGAAGTGCTGACCAATTCTGACAAACTGAAGTTTGAAATTTCCAACTACTACAAAGTGCAAAAACAATTAAAAGAGGTCCTGGGAGCAAAGGTAAGTTAATTGCAGGAATCCAGGACTCTTGATTGACGATCAACAAGGGAAACCTTTGACGTTTATGGTGTTTCACTCAGTACCAAAATAGTTATTATTCTATTGAAGCAAGAGGAGAAATATGGAAATTCGCCCCGTCATCGAAGGATTTGAAGGTCAGGATATCGTTATTAAATCAAGTTTGTTGAGCGGCACCAGGATGTACCTCAACGATCAAAAAGTGCCCAAAGGACAACGCTGGGGAGAAATGGCATTGACCCGCAATGACGGCAGGGTCGTGCCGGCGATGTGGAAACAACAGATGCTGGGCTTTGATACCCCCCAACTTGTGGTTGAGGGTAAAGCCATTCAACTGATCGAGCCTCTCAAATGGCACGAGGTGGTATTCGCGGGTCTACCCATCGTCCTCGTATTCCTAGGCGGGTTACTGGGTGCCATTGTGGGTGTGCTGGCGTTCACCGCCAGTACCTCCATTTTTCGGTCCGGGATCAACAAGTTCTCCAAGTATGCGCTGGCGGGGTTGATCACCATCTTCGCCGTCCTGATCTACCTTGTGCTGGCAACCGCTTTCCAGCTGGCAATAAATTCTGCCTTCTAATTAAAGATCAATAAAAACAAGTAAAGGCGATTAGGTGCAAATCCCCGGTTTCTTGAAGAAACCGGGGATATTGGTTTTGTTTAGTCGAGTAACCGGGGTTATTGGTTTTGTTTAGTAGAGGTCAGCGGCTTCAAACTGGCTGTTGTAAATATCGGCGTAAAAGCCGTTTTTTGCCAGCAAGTCATCGTGCTTGCCCTGCTCCACGATATCGCCATTGTTCATCACCAGGATGAGGTCAGCGTTGCGGATGGTCGAGAGGCGGTGCGCGATGATAAAGCTGGTGCGGTTGTGCATGAGGGTATCCATGGCTTTTTGGATCAAGACCTCGGTACGTGTATCAACGGAGCTGGTGGCCTCATCGAGGATGAGGATTTGCGGGTTTGAGAGGATGGCGCGGGCAATCGTGAGCAGCTGCTTTTGCCCCTGAGAAATATTGCCGGTCTCCTCATCCAACACCATGTTGTAGCCATCCGGCAGGGTGCGGATGAAGTGGTCAACATTGGCAGCCCTGGCAGCCCGCATTACATCTTCGTCACTTGCGTCCAGGCGGCCGTAGCGGATGTTCTCCATGATGCTGGCGTTGTACAACCAGGCATCCTGCAGCACCATGCCGAACAGGTTGCGCAACCCATTGCGGGTGAAATTGCGGATGTCGTGCCCGTCCACCTTGATCGAACCGCTGTTGACATCGTAGTAACGCATGAGCAATTTGACCATGGTGGTCTTGCCAGCACCGGTGGGGCCGACAACGGCGATCTTCTGCCCGGGGGCGATCTCGGCACTAAAATCGTTGATGATGATCTTCTCAGGAGAGTAGCCAAAATGCACATCGTTGAATTCAACATGCCCGGTGACTGTTTCCATCACCACCGGATTGGCGGCATCGGCTTCCTCTTCAGGTTCAGCCAGGAATTCAAAGACACGCTCAGCCGCGGCTGCAGTTTGCTGCAGAACGTTGGAAATATTGGCGATCTGGGCGATGGGTTGGGTGAACGAGCGTACATACTGGATGAACGCCTGGATATCACCCACGGTGATCATGCCGCGAATTGCCAGCCAACCACCCATGACTGCCACAGCCACGTAGCCGAGGTTGCCGATAAAGTTCATCATCGGCATCATTAAACTGGAGAAGAATTGAGACTTCCAGGCGGAATCATACAGGGTGACATTCAGCCCGTTGAATTTCTCAACGCTGCGCTGTTCACCGTTAAAGGCTTTCATAACGACGTGCCCACCGAACATTTCTTCGATATGCCCGTTGACATGCCCCAGGTAATCCTGCTGCTGTTTGTAGTACTTTTGCGAACGTTTGACCACGATCATGATCAATAATCCGGAAATGGGCAAAATGATGATAGCCACCAGGGTCATCAACCAGCTGATGGAGAGCATCATCACCAGCACGCCCAAGACCGTGGCCACTGAAGTGATGATCTGGGTGAGCCCCTGGTTGAGGGTCTGGCTGACGGTGTCCACATCATTGGTTACGCGTGAGAGCACCTCGCCCTGGTTGGTGCCGTCAAAGTAACGCAGCGGCATGCGGTTGATCTTTTCAGAAATATCCTGGCGGAATTTATAGGTGATCTTCATCGACACACCGGTCATGATCCAGCCCTGGATGTAAGCAAACACCGCTGAAAGCAGGTACAAGCCCATCAGGAGAAGGACGATATTACCGATGTAAACAAAGTCGATGCCTTGCCCTGTGCCGGCGAACTGCGCCATGATGCCTTCGAACAACCTGGTGGTGGCTTTACCCAGTATTTTGGGGCCAATGATCATAAAGATGGTTGACGCTATGGCAAAGATGATGACGATAATGAGCTGCGCCCGGAAGGGCTTGAGATACTGCATCAATTTGGCCATGGTGGCTTTGAAATTGACTGCCTTCTCGGTACCGCGCAGCATGCCGGGAGGTCCGCCGAAGGGTCCGCCAGTGCGGCGGGGTCGTTCAGGTTGTTGGGATCGGGTATCGTGCATCATCGGGCCAACTCCTTCTCGCTGAGCTGCGAAAGGGCAATTTCGCGGTAGGTCTCACAGGTT